>NZ_JBICWS010000002.1:0-763101 GCF_043199875.1 Streptomyces sp. NPDC048516
GCGTGGGCGAAGCGGAGCCAGTGCCTGGCCGAGGGGAAGCCCAGCAGTACTTGGGCGACCGCCAGGCACAGCAGTTCGGCATCTGTCAGTTTCGGGGGCCGCCCGATCCGGCGACGAGAGGTCACATGGTCGTCGATGAACACGTACAGTGCCGCCAGAAGGGCGTCCAGGTTTGTCGTCACACACGAGCCAACGGGCGCCCTTCGCCATGGTCGCGGCCAGCACAAACATCGGACTCATTCATCTAGGGGCCATCAGGGGCGCATCAGGGCCCCACCAGGGGGGTCTTTCGGGCCATCGTCGGGGCGGCAGCGCACGGGCCCCGGCGGTCGCCCGCCGGGGCCCGTGGTGGTGCGTGATGCCGCCAGGTGACTACAGCTTGCCGATCACGTGGTCGATGCAGGTCGTCAGGGCCTCGACATCCGCGGGGTCGATCGCCGGGAACATCGCGATCCGCAGCTGGTTGCGGCCGAGCTTGCGGTACGGCTCGGTGTCGACGATGCCGTTGGCGCGCAGGGCCTTGGCGACGGCCGCGGCGTCGATGTCGTCATCGAAGTCGATGGTGCCGATGACCTGCGAGCGCTTGGCCGGGTCGGTGACGAACGGGGTGGCGTACTTGGAGTCCTCGGCCCAGCCGTAGAGGGCGCTCGAGGAGGCGGCGGTGCGGCGGACCGCCCAGTCCAGGCCGCCCTGGCCGTTGATCCACTCCAGCTGCTCGTTGAGCAGGAAGAGGGTGGACAGCGCCGGGGTGTTGTACGTCTGGTTCTTGAGGGAGTTGTCGATCGCCGTGGGCAGCGAGAAGAACTCGGGGATGTGGCGGCCGGACGCGTGGATGGCGCGGGCGCGCTCCAGGGCGGCGGGGGAGAAGGCCGCCAGCCACAGGCCGCCGTCGGAGGCGAACGACTTCTGCGGGGCGAAGTAGTAGACGTCGGTCTCGGCGATGTCCACGGCCAGGCCGCCGGCGCCGGAGGTGGCGTCGACCAGGACCAGCGAGCCCTCGTCGGCGCCCGCGACCCGCTTGATGGGGGCGGCGACACCGGTCGAGGTCTCGTTGTGGGTGAAGCCGTAGACGTCCACGCCCGCCTCCGCGGCCGGGTCCGGGTGGTCGCCCGGGTCGGCGGAGAGGACGGTGGGCTCGTCCAGCCACGGCGCCAGCTTGGCGGCCTTGGCGAACTTCGAGGAGAACTCGCCGAAGCTGAGGTGCTGGGACTTGCGCTCGATCAGGCCGTGCGTCGCGATGTCCCAGAACGCGGTGGAGCCGCCGTTGCCGAGCACGACCTCGTAGCCCTCGGGGAGCTGGAAGAGGTCGCGTACGCCGTCGCGCACCTTGCCGACCAGGTTCTTGACCGGAGCCTGGCGGTGGGACGTGCCGAGAAGGGAGCTACCGGTGGCGGCCAGGGCGCCGAGCGCCTCCGTACGCACCTTGGAGGGGCCCGCGCCGAAGCGTCCGTCGGCGGGCTTGATGTCAGCGGGGATCTGGATATCAGCCACGGGGGAAGCCTAATCCGTCGTGCTGCGGGGTTCGGCGGCACGTCCAGCGGATGAGATGCCCGGTGCTCGTACGGTGGACGGTTCCGGAGCGCTATACGGACGGGGCGTCTGCCGCGTAGACGGCGGTGAGGGCGGCAGCGGCCTCGGCCATCACCCGGCGGGCCTCGGGCGGGCCGAGCACTTCGAGGGAGTCGCCGAACTGGAGCAGTTGACGGACGGCGCCGAGGACGGGGTAGGCCAGCTCGATGACGGCCCAGCCGGTCCCGGTGTCGTCCGTTTCCTTTTCCTTGCTCTTCCCGGAGTTCTCGCCGGTCCCGGAGTTCTCGACGCTCCTGGAGTTCTCGCCATCACCCGTACGGGGTGGTCCGGTCAGCGCCGGGCCCAGGATCCGTACGGCCAGGTCGAGGCGGTCGCGGCGGATCCGGGCGGTCACCCTGACGTCCGCGGGCCGGTCCTCGACCTGGCGCCGCAGGTGTTGCCAGACCCCGGCGAGGCCGACCCCCGCGCGGCGCCGTACGGGGGCGTCGGTGAGGGTCGCCGAGGCCACCCGGTCGGCGCGGAAGAGCTGTGGCCGGCCGCGCCGGTCCGCGACGAGGTACCAGGTGCCGGCCTTGGCGACCAGCCCGTACGGGTCGACGGTGTACGTCCGCGGCCGGGTCTGGCCACTGTGGCGGTAGCGGATGCGCAGTCGTCGGTCGGTGAAGACGGCGGTGTGGAGTTCGTCCAGGTCGACGGCGGGGCGCGGGCCGCTCATCCACTTGTCGGGGTCGACCAGGATGCGGCTGCCGGCCAGCTCCGCGGCCGGCCGGTGCGGGGCGGGCAGCGCCGCCATCACCTTGCGCAGCGCCGAGCCCAGCGCCTCGTCCAGCCCGAGGGCCGTGTGCGCGCCCTGCGCGGCCAGGATGAACAGGGCGCGCGTCTCGTCGGTGGTCATCCCCGTGACATCCGTACGGAAGCCGAGCAGCAGCGCGATCCCGCCGTGCCGGCCGCGTTCGGCATACACCGGCACCCCGGCCGCCGACAGCGACTCGATATCGCGGTAGACGGTCCGGGTGGAGACCTCCAGCCGCTCGGCGAGCTCAGCGGCCGCCACCCGGCCACGGGTCTGGAGGAGCAGGACGATCGAGAGCAGACGGGACGACTTCACGGCCGCAGTTATATATGACGCCAGGTGTCAAGTTATGGCGGCAGAGTGCCGGACATGGAGATCAACGACCTCGCCCGACCGTCCGCCCCCGCCCTCGACCTCGCCGCCCTCGTGGCGCAGGTCCGGGGCCCCGTCCTCGTCCCCGGCGACGACGGCTACGACGGCTACGACGCCGAGCGGTCCGCTTCCACCCGGGCGGTGCCGTCACGGCCGACGCCGTCACGGCCGACGCCGTTACGCCCGGCCGGACACCCGAGGCCGCTCCCGTCTCCGGCTGACCGCCTGCCGGCCCCCTCTCCGCCTGACGGCCCCTCCCCGCCTGCCGGGCGCGACTCGCCCGACGATCGGGCCCGTCGACCGCCCATGAACCCGCCCCAGTGGGCAGGCTGGAGACATGGCTGATCGTACGGAGACGGAGAAGCGGAACCTGGAGAAGGAGTTGGCGGCCGCGGTGCGGGGGGAGGTCTCGTTCGCCGCGGCCGACCGGGCGCTGATGACGATGGACGCGTCCAATTACCGGCGGGTGCCCAGGGCGGTGGTCGCGCCCCGGGACGCCGAGGATGTCGCGGCGGCGCTGCGGGTCTGCCGGGAGCACGGGGTGCCGGTGGTGCCGCGCGGCGGCGGGACCAGTATCGCCGGGCAGGCGACCGGCGTCGGGGTGGTGCTGGACTTCACCCGGCACATGCGGCGCATCGTCTCGCTCGACCCCGCCGCCCGCACCGCCGTCGTCCAGCCCGGCGTCATCCTGGACGACCTGCGGGCGGCGGCCGGCGCGCACGGACTGACCTTCGGCCCCGACCCCTCCACCCACAGCCGCTGCACCCTCGGCGGCATGATCGGCAACAACTCCTGCGGCTCGCACTCGGTGGCCTGGGGCACCACCGCCGACAGCGTCCGCGAACTGGAGCTGCTGACGTACGGCGGCGAGCAGGTGCGGGCCGGCCGCGGCACGGGTCCCACCGGCGCCCCGACCGGACTGCCGCCGCGTCTGCGGGACGGCGTCAAGGCCCTGGTCGACCGGGAGTTGGCGCTGTTGCGCACCGGCTACCCCGACCTCCCGCGCCGGATCTCCGGCTATGCCCTGGACGCGCTGCTGCCGGAAGCGGGCACCGACCTCGCCCGCGCCCTCACCGGCAGCGAGGGCACCCTCGGCGTGCTGACCGAGGCGACCGTACGGCTGGTGGAGACCCCGGCCGCGCGGGCCCTGGCCGTCCTCGGCTACCCCGACGAGAGCGCCGCCGCCGAGGCCGCCCACACCCTGCTCCCGCACAAGCCGATGACCGTCGAGGGGATGGCCGCCGACCTCGTGGGCAACGCGGCCGGCCTGCCCAAGGGCGGCGCCTGGCTGTTCGTGGAGATGGGCGGCGCGAGTCCCGGCGAGGCGGCGGCACGGGCCGAGGCGCTGTGCCGGGCGGCGGCCGCGGACGGCGTCACCGACCACACCCTCGTCACCGACCCGGCCGGCCAGCGTGCCCTGTGGCGGATCCGCGAGGACGCCTCCGGCACCGCCACCCGGCTCACCGATGGCAGTGAGGCCTGGCCCGGCTGGGAGGACTGCGCCGTCCCGCCCGCCCGGCTCGGCCCGTATCTGCGCGACTTCCGCGCCCTGTTGGCCCAGCACGGCCTGCGCGGCACCCCCTACGGCCACTTCGGCGACGGCTGCATCCACATCCGTATCGACTTCGACCTGCTGACCGCCCCGGGCATCCGTCGCTTCCGGGAGTTCTCCTACGACCTGGGCGAACTGGTGGTGGCGCACGGCGGCTCGCTCTCCGGCGAACACGGCGACGGCCAGGCCCGCGCCGAACTGCTCCCGAAGATGTACGGCCCGGAACTCGTCGGCCTCTTCGAACGCTTCAAGTCGCTGTGGGACCCGGCCGCGGGACTCAACCCGGGCATGCTCGTACGCCCCGCCCGGCTCGACGAGAACCTTCGCTTCGAGCTGCTGCCCAAGCGCCCGGTCCCGGTCGAGTTCGGCTACCCGCACGACAACGGGGACTTCTCCGCGGCCGTACGGCGCTGCGTCGGCGTCGCCAAGTGCCGTAACGCCGCCACCGGTCCCGGCTCGACGGACGTGATGTGCCCGTCCTTCCGGGCCACCGGGGAGGAGCAGCACTCCACCCGCGGCCGGGCCCGGCTGCTGCACGAGATGCTGGCGGGCGAAGTGATCACGGACGGCTGGCAGTCGCCGGAGGTACGCGACGCCCTCGACCTGTGCCTGTCCTGCAAGGGCTGCCGCAGCGACTGCCCCGTAGGGGTCGACATGGCCACCTACAAGGCGGAGTTCCTGCACCACCACTACGAGGGCCGGCTGCGCCCCGCCGCCCACTACTCCATGGGCCGCCTCCCCCGGTGGCTGCGCGCCGCGGCCCCCGCCGCCCCCGCCCTCAACGCTCTCGCCCGTACACCGCTGGCCGCCGTCGCCAAACGCCTCGGCGGAATCGCCCCCGAGCGCCCGATCCCCCCACTGGCCACCGAGACCTTCACCCGCTGGTGGTGGCGCCGGCGCGGGACGGTAGGTGGCGGGGCGCCTTCCGGGGCGGGCCACGGGGCAGGGGCGGGGGCGGGGGCGCCTCCCGGCCGTACGGTCATCCTCTGGCCCGACACCTTCACCAACCACCTCTCCCCGGAGGTCGGCCGCTCCGCCGTACGCGTCCTGGAGGCCGCCGGACTGCGTCCCCTCCTGCCACCGACCGCGCCCCTGCGCCCGGCCGGAGCCCTTCCGCTGCCGCGCCGCCACCGCCCCCTGTGCTGCGGCCTGACCTACGTCTCCACCGGCCAGCTCGACCAGGCCCGTGCGGAGATGCGCCGCACGGTCGAGATCCTGAGCCCCCTCCTGCGTGACGGCCGCCCCCTGGTCGTCCTCGAACCCAGCTGCGCCGCCGCCCTCCGCACGGACCTCCCGGAACTGCTGCCCGACGACCCCCGGGCCGCCCGACTGGCCCGCTCCGTACGGACCTTCGCGCAGGCCCTGGAGGAGCTGGCCCCCGACTGGCAGCCCCCGCGCATCGACCGCCCCGTAGCCGGCCAGACCCACTGCCACCAGCACGCCGTCCTGGGCGACGCCGCCGACCGCCGCCTGCGGGAGCGCGTGGGCCTCACCGGCCAGTTGACCGGCGGCTGCTGCGGCCTGGCCGGCAACTTCGGTTTCGAGAGCGGCCATTACGACGTCTCGGTGGCCTGCGCCGAGGACCAACTCCTGCCCGCGGTAAGGGAAGCCCCCGAAGGGACGGAAGTCCTTGCGGACGGGTTCTCCTGCCGCACCCAGCTCGACCAGCTGGGCGACCGCCCGGGCCGGCATCTGGCGGAGGTGCTGGCGGAGGCTTTGGAGGAGGCGACGGCGGGGGAAGCGACGTTGGGGGAGGAGGGCACCTGAGGTGACGGTGAGATGACGGGGCCGGGGGCGCCGTCCGGCAAGCAGCGAAACGGAGCGGCCGGCCGCCGGACGGCCCGGGGCACGGGGCGGCTGCTCGGCGACGCCGCCGGGGGGCGACACGAAGCGGCTGCTCGGCGACGCCGCGGGGGGCGACACGGAGCGGCCGCTCGACGACGTCGCGGAGGACGACACGGAGCGGCTGCTCGACGACGTCGCGCGGGGCACGGAGCGGAACGGTTCTCCCCTGTTGAGCCGTTCCGCTCCGTCCCCCGGCGAGGCGGGCGGTCCGCCGCAACGGGTGGCCGGTTTCGTCAAACGGCGCCGTGATGGCGGGTGTTCCCGGTGCCCCGACGGCCGCGTCAGCTCAGCGCCGGTCCCTCGATTCGCAACTTCTCGATCCTGCGGCACCACGGCCGTCCGGCGGAACCCTGATCCTGATGAGGGTTCACGGCCGATTGATAACGTCCTTGCATGACGGAGCACGGTCAGGGCGCGGACGACCCGGGGGCCCCCGGGCGCGCCGGCACTCCGTGGACGGCCTCCCGGCAGGCCCCGAGTGTCCAGCAGCTGGAGTCGTTCCTGATCCTGGCGGAGGAGCTGCACTTCGGCCGGGCAGCGGCCCGGCTGCTTGTCACGCAACCCGCCCTGAGCCGCCAACTTCGGTCGCTCGAAGAGCGGTTGGACGTCGTCCTGCTGCAGCGATCCCGGCGCCGCGTCGAGATCACCCCGGCGGGAGAGGCACTGCTGCCGAAGGCACGCGCCGTGGTGGAGGCGATGGCCGGGCTCTGCCGGGCCGCCGGCTCCCACGCCCGGCAGATCGAGGGCCGGCTGGTGATCGGTTCGATCGGCGCCGAGGCCGCGATGCCCTATACCCGGGCCATCCTCGACGAGCTGCACACCTGTCATCCCCGGCTGCGTACCAGCGTCCGCGGCCTCGATCTCGCGACCCACTTCGACGCACTGGAGCGCGGCGAGGTCGATGTGCTGTTTCTGCGCCCGCCGGTGCCGCCCGGTATCGAGACGCTGCTCCTGGCCACCGAACCCCGGGTGGCGTGCCTCCCGGCCGACGACCCCCTGGCCGGCCGGGACGAGGTGACGCTGGCCGAACTGTCCGGGCGTCCCGTCGTGGACGTTCCGCCCCAATGCCCGCGGGTGTGGTGGCGGTTCTGGGCGGTCGACCCACGCCCGGACGGCTCTCCGGTGCGGTACGGGCCGGTGGTTCCCGATATGGAGGCGCTGCTGCTCGCCGTCTCCCAGGGCCAGGCCATGGCCTTCCTCCCCGCCGCCGCCCGCCGCTTCTTCCCCCGGCCCGGCATCAGTTACGTCGCGGTGCCGGACCTGCCCCCGGGCACCGCGGCCCTGGCCTGGGCGGCAAGGAACCGCACCCTGCCCACGGTGGCCGCCATCCGCCGGGCCGCCGCCACGGGACTGCGGAACGCGCCGGCGGTCCGGTGATCGGCCCCACGCGCCGGTGGTCCGGTGACCAGCCCCGAACCGGGGAGCGGCAGGTGCCCGCGCTACCGGGCAGCGAACGCCGACCGCATCCGCCGGCCGTTCACGATCACGACCACACCGAGCAAGAGCACTCCGCACACGCTCTGTTCGGCCTTCAGCCACACCGGGAAGGCGCCGGGCAGCGCGACGATGACCGCGATGGCCACCAGCATGATGCCGGACGCCAGCCGCAGCCGTAGATAGGACCGGCCGTGGCCACGGCTCGTCCGTACCGCGAACGAGAGCATGAGCAGGGAAGTCGCGACGACGATGGACACGCGCACCCACACGGCGTCGGTCACCAGGTCGGGGCGGTGGCGCAACAGGATGACGGTGAGCAGTGTGAGTCCGCTGAGCACGGCGTAGCCGCCGACGAGCAGCTTGGCGCCGCGCAACGCCCGCCGGAGATGCGGAGGGCGCGCGTCTGTGCCGGTCGGTTCGACGGCGTGCGGGTTGCTCGGGGTATTCATGCTGATCCCTTTCTGACCCTTCTGGTCCATGCCGAGCGGTGCCGCTCGTGCCGTGCGGACGGCCGGTTCCATGGTGGTCCCCGCCCGCCGCCGCTCCCTCGTTCCCGCGGACGAGACGCGGCCCCGGCCGTTGTCAGGGGTCTCCCGGGGCCGCCCCGTAGTGGCAATCCCCGACGAGGGGCTGGGGAGTAAGCGCGTCGCACGGCGAGGTGAACCCCGATGACGCTTGCGCAGTCCGGACGCGATCTCGATGAGGCCCTGGTCATCGGTCGATTCACCAAGCCCACGGTGCGGCGCAGGCGGCGGTTGCTGCCCGCGGCAGCGAACTCCGAGGGTGAATGCGGGAACCGTCGCTCGGCGAAACGATTATGGGAGAATCGGATATATGGCGCAAATGTTAAAAGCCTTTGAGGGAAGGGTACTTCGCACTGTGTAGATCGCCGGTCCGGTCTCGGCCGGCCGCCTGCCCGCTGCCGGCCCATGCGGTGGAGCAGACACCTCCGCTGCGGGACAAGAGCGTCCCGCCTACCTCAGGGAGTGTCATGTTCACCCTCGAACCGCGTTCGCCCATGTCAGTTCCGACAGGTGGCTCCGGGCTGATGGCAGCGTTCGTGCCAGGGGCCGTCATTCCGGTGGGCGACACGCCCCAGGGAATCGCCCTCACGCCCGACGGTGCCCGTGCCTACGTGGCCAACCGTGACTCGAACACAGTGAGTGTGATCGACACGGTCACCAACACCGTCACCGACACCATCCCCACGAACGCCGGGCCGACGTTCGTGGCGATCACTCCGGACGGAACGCGCGCTTACGTGACCTTCGGCGGTGCCGCTCTCGTCAGCGTCATCGACACCGCGACCAACTCCGTCACCACAGACATCGCGGTAAGCGATCCCACGACTGTCGCGGCGATCACCCCCGACGGCACCCGCGTCTATGTGACCGTTGGCGCCTCCACCGTGAATGTGATCGCCACCGCCACCAACACCGTCACCGACACCATCACCGTGGGTGACGCGCCAACCGGCGTGGTCATCACCCCGGACGGAACCCGCGCCTACGTGGCCAACCAGATCCCGGGCACCGTCAGCGTGATCGACACCGCCACCAACACCGTCACCGACACCATCAGCGTGGGCAGCTTCCCCATCCTGCTGGGCGTCACCCCGGACGGAACCCGGGTCTACGTCACGGTCGTCAGCAACTCCACTCTCAGCGTGATCGACACCGCCACCGATACCGTCACGGCCACGATCGGTGTCAGCGCCCAGCCGCGCGTGCCGACGGTCAGCCCGGACGGCTCCCACGTGTACGTGGCGAACTCCGAACCGGACACGGTGAGCGTGATCGACACCGCCACCAACACCGTCGTGGAGAACATCGGCGTGGGAGACGGCCCCACCGACGTCGCGTTCTTTCCCGACGGGACGCACGCGTACGTGACCAACACGCTCGCCGGAACCGTCGAGGTTCTGGCAACGACCGTGATTCCCGACCACGGATCCACGGGCGGCGGGACCTCCGTGACCCTCACCGGCCACAACCTGGCCAACGCCACCGCCGTGCACTTCGGCACCGCCCTGGCCGCCATCACCGCCAACACCGCGACCTCGATGACTGTCACGGCCCCGGCCGGATCCGGCGCCGTTCCCGTGACGGTCACCACCGCCGGCGGCACCGGAACACTGGGAACCTTCTACTACACGCCACCCCCCACCCTCACCGGCATCAGCCCCGCCGCGGGCCCGGTTGCAGGAAGCGACCAGGAGATCGTCATCACCGGCCGCAACCTCGCCGGAGCCATCGACGTGTTCTTCGGCGCATCCCGAGCCGTCATCCAGTCCGTCTCCGACACCCAGGTCACCGTCAGGGCGACCGCCGCTCCGGCGCCGGGCGGCGTCGCCGTCACGGTGATCACCCCCGGCGGGACCGCCGACGGCCTTTCCTACACCTACCTCGACCCGTCCACCGTCACCAGCGTCAGCCCCAACACCGGGCCCACTACAGGTGGCACCGAAGTGACCATCACCGGCACCGGCCTGGCCGGCACCGAGCAGGTCACCTTCAACGGAACCCCGGTCGCCTTCGCGGTCATCTCCGACACCACCCTGACCGCCACCAGCCCGCCCAGCGGCACCGAGGGCACCGTCGACGTCACCGTCACAGGTCCCGGCGGCACCCCCGCCGGAACGTTCACCTACGTCGCGGGGCCCGGCATCTGACCTCACCCGTCCCTACGCTCCCCGGCCGCCTCTCCACCGCCCGCGGCGCGGGGCCGGGAGCTGTGGCCGTCGGAGGACTCCCACACGTTCAGGCCGTCCTCGATCTCCCGCTGGAGGTCCCGCAGCCGCAGGTAGCGGGCCACGAAGATGGCCTTCTTCGCGCGGCCGACCTCCCGCATCGCCACGTAGGTGGGCGCAAGGCGTTGCGGGGAAACGGCGCAGGAGCGCCTCGGCGGACGCCCTCCGCGACGGGATCGCCGTCCGCGCGAACGGCCCCGACGCGCCACCCTGATGCAGCCGAGGGGCGGTCCCGCTTCTCTTACGGAAGGCCGTCGCCCGGCGTCAGGCTGCCCCGAAACCCATCGGCTGTTTCGGGTCGGCGTGCACGGGGCGCCCCCGGAGCACCGTCAACGAGTGCCAGAAGGAGGACCGGCCTGGCCGACCACTCCACCCACGCCCCGGCGCGGTTGAGCGCAAGCCCGCACGGCTCGCCCCGCTGGAGTGCGGCCATGGCCCCCACCTGCCCGGGCGTCCCAACTCTCCCAGCACCCGCCGCCGTTCCTCCTCGGGAAGGCCGGCAGCGACGCTCCTGGCATCCCCGCCCATCATCCGGACCGGGCTCAGGGGGCTGTGCGCGACGCGAGCCGTCCAGGATTCCAGGCGATCCGCCTGCACGGAGCGATACACCCACCGCTCACACCAGAAGCCGGGCGTGAGGAGGGCCGATCCGGCCTTGCGCGTCATGCCGCCTCCCGAACGTGAGGGCGACGGACCGAGGGCCGCGATGCGAGCGGGGGCGGGGCGGCCGGACGCGCCGTCAGTGCATAGGCGCAGCACCCTTCCGCATCAACCGCCCTGACGACGACGGGGATTCCGGCAGCGAGCCGCCTTGTGCCGGTTCACAGCGCGATCACGATCTTGCCGTGTACGTGCCTCTCCGCCTGCAGCGTCACGGCTTCGCGGATCTGCTCGGCCGGGAAGGCCGCCGCGATCGGCACCGTGATCTCGCCGGATCGGATCGCGTCGGTGATCCGTTGAAGGGCGCCCGGGGTCGCATCGAGGGCGCCCGCCGTGCGCACGCCGGGCGGCGGGGCGGGGCCGTCGGCGACGACGGTGATCCGCTCGGGTGCCACGCCGAGTTCGAGTGCGGTCTCGGCCGCCTCCCTTCCGAACAGGTCGGTTGCGGCGGTGATCCCCTCGGGCGCCAGGGCCCGCACCCGGTCGGCCAGGCCAGGGCCGTACGCCACGGGTTCGGCGCCGAGCCCGCGCAGGAATCCGAAGGTGCCCTCGGAGGCGGTGCCGAGCACCCGGGCGCCCGCAAGCTTCGCCAGTTGGGTGGCGAAGACGCCCACGCCGCCCGCCGCCCCGCCGATCAGGACGGTGTCCCCGGCGTGGAGCCCGATCGCGGCGAGCGCGGCGGAGGCCGTCAGGCCGGCCACCGGAAGCGTGCCCGCCACCTCGTCGGCGATGCCCTCAGGTGTGTGCCACAGCGCTGCCGTGGGTGTCTTGACCAGCACGAAATCGGCGACGGACCGGCCGATCGCAGCCCCGTACACCCGGTCGCCGGCCGCGAATCCGGTGGCGTTGGCGCCCACCTCGTCCACCACTCCGGCGAAGTCGCTGCCGAACCCGGCCGGCAACGTGATGCCGAACCGCGCCGCCATGTCGGGCTTCGTGGTGATTTGCCAGTCCATCGGATTCAGTCCAGCGGCCGTGACCCGGACGCGGACCTCGTCCGGTGCGGCGTGCGGCTCGGGTATCTCCTGCAGTTCGAGCACTTCGGGACCGCCGAATCGCCGGTAAAGGACGGCTCTGCTCATCGTGGTTTCTCCTGGCCAGTGATGGGACTTGGTCTCATGGACCGTACACCAGTGATGGGACGAAGTCCCGTAGACTGCTCCCATGGCTCGCTGGCAACCCGACGCACCAGGACGACTCGCGACCGCTGCCCTCGACCTCTTCGAGGAGCGCGGCTACGAGAACACGACCGTGATCGACATCGCGGAGCGCGCGGGGCTCACCAAGAGCACGTTCTTCCGGCACTTCCCGGACAAGCGCGAGGTGCTCTTCGGCGGGGGCACGGTGGCCGGCCTGCTCGTCGAAGGGATCGCCGCTGCACCGCCGGCGGCCGGGCCGCTCGACACGGTGGCGCACGCCCTGGATGCGCTCGGCCGGACGTTCTTCACCGTCGACCGCCGCGAGTTCAGCAGCCGGCGCCAGGCCGTGCTGAAGGCCCATACGGAACTGCGTGAACGCGAAGCCCTGAAGAGGATCGACCTCACCGCCTCGATGATCGACGCCCTCAACCGCCGCGGCGTCCCGAGCCTGACCGCGCGCGTGGCCGCCGAACTGGGCACGCTCATCTGGGAGATCGCCTACGACCAGTGGATCGACACCCGCAACAGCGAGGACTTCGGCCAGCTGGCACGGCAAGCGCTCGCCGAAGTACGTGCGGCCGGAGGCGTGTGCTGACGGCGCTTCGGGCGGTGCCGCGGGAGCTTGATGAATCGCGTGCAGTCCGCATCGGGTGCGCGCGGATTACGCCTGCCGGGGGCGGTAGTCGGGGCGGTAGTCGGCGGTAGCCGACGGGAGTGGGGAGTCGGGGTTGGTTCGGGAGACGGCAGAGGGCGGCGCCGTCGGCCGCGTCAGCCGCCCGGGCCTCGCCAGATATTGCTGAAGGCCTCGTCGTCGATGGCTCGTCGTTGGCGCTCGAATTCCAGCTCGTTCACGGCGTCGGCGACGGTGGCGAGGACTGTCTCCACCGCTTCGTCGGCCACGTCCGCAGGCTCTTCCGGCCGCTCGTCGCGGAGCCTGAGGGCCGTCGCAAGGGCCGCGAGGACGGGTTCGCCCGCGGTCCAGCGGGCCGCCGCCGCGCGGCGAGCGGGCGAGTCGGCCAGCGTCAGTTCGCCGCCGGACCGGAAGGGGATCCAGCGGTTGCGGGGCTGCCGGGTGAGCTGTCCTTCCGTCTCGAAGGCGGTCAGGTAGGCCGTGGACAGACCGCGGCCTCTGCGCCACAGCCAGTCGTCGACGGACTCGTACGGCGGTTGTTGGTCGAGTGACGACGCGGCCTCGTCCATGAGGCGGTCGGCCACGGCCGGCCGGTAGCCCGGCACGATGCGGTCGCCGTCCAGGCTGACGGCCTGCGCCTCCAGGAGGTCGATCAGCTCGGCGCCTGCGAGCGCGAGCGACAGATTGCCGCGCTCCACCGTGCGACTGGATTCCACGTCCATGGTGACGAACAACAGGTCCCGCGGTGTGGTCATGAAGGGCTCCACGTCAGGGCATCAGGAGCATGGTGGGGCTTCCGCCCGCCGGTGAGCGTTCCTCCTGCTCCTACGAGCTTATGGAGCGAAGGCGGTGGTTGCATCCCACGAGGATCCGGGATGCGGGCCGCAGCGGCCAGGTGTCATCTCAGCCCGTGCGCGGCGCGGCTTTGTCCGCCGCCCTCCCGATGACCTCGTGGGCCAGTCTGACCAGGTCGGGAATGCGCGGGTGCCCGGGGCCGTCGCGCCAGGCGATGACCACCGGGACGGGCGGGGCGTCGGTCAGGGGGACGTAGGCCATGGACGGGTGGGGGTGCATGTCGGCGGTGGCGGAGGTGGTGACGCCCACGGCGCGGCCGCCGGTGATGGCGGCCAGCCAGTCGTCGGTGTTGCCGATGGTGATCGTGGAGGCGGGGCGGGCCGATGCGGGCCACAGGTCGAGGGTGGTGGTGCCGGAGACGGTGTTGAGGGCGATGGTGCGGTCCGTCAGCTCGGTGAGGGAGAGGGCGGTGCGGTGGGCCAGCGGGTCGTCTGCGGGGAGGCCGGCGACCCTGGGCTCGGTGGTGAGCTGGTCGGTGATCAGGCCCGGGGCGCGGACCTCGCCGCGCAGCAGGGCCGCGTCCACGTCGCCGCGGGCGAGACCGGCCGTGCGGTCGTCGATCCGGAGGAGTTCGAGCGGGGTCTGCGGATGTTCCTCGTGCCAGCGGCGCAGCAGTGCGGTGGTGTCCGTACCGGCGGCCGACCAGGCGTGGCCCAGGCGCAGCGGCCAGGCGGTGTGGGGCGCGTGGCCCAGTGCCCGGTCGAAGGCGGTCACCGCGATCGCGGCCTGGTCGCGGAAGGAGAGGCCGTCGGGGGTGAGCGCGAGGTGGTGGGTGGTGCGGTCGACGAGGCGGAGGCCCACCTCCTGCTCCAGCTGGCGCAGGGTGCGGGAGACGGCCGGCTGGGTCAGGTGCAGGCGCTCGGCGGCGCGGGTGATGCTCAGGGTGTCGGCAATGGCGAGAAAGCAGCGGAAATGACGCAGCTCGATGCTCATGCGTGGGGAGCATAACAACAGGGGAAACGGCATTTCACGGACCGGAAGAGGGCCCCGTAGCGTGGTGGCGTGAATGCATCGCCCGAGAGCCCCGATGGCCGTATCCCCGCCGCTCCCGTCCACACCGTCTCCACCGGTGACGACGGGGGGATTCCGCACCCCGTGCCGCCCTCGCCCGAGGTGCTGACGGCGGAGGCCCAGGCCGGGGCCGCCGGGGCGTCGGGTGCGCGCGGGCGGCTCGTGTCGGTGGCGCTGGTCATGGGCGGGATCGTCTCGCTGCAGTTCGGCTCGTCGGTGGCGGTGCTGCTCTTCCCGCGGGCCGGTGCGCTGGGCGTGGTCACCCTGCGGCTGGTCGTCGCCTCGCTGGTGCTGCTGGTCGTCTGCCGTCCCAAGGTGCGCGGCCACTCACGGGGCGACTGGGCCACGGTGCTCGCCTTCGGCGTCGCACTGGCCGGTATGAACTCGCTCTTCTACCAGGCGATCGACCGCATCCCGCTGGGGGCCGCGGTCACCCTGGAGTTCCTGGGGCCGCTGATCCTTTCGGTGGCGACCTCGCGCAGGCTGCTCAGCCTGGTGTGGGCGGCGCTGGCTCTCGGTGGTGTGGTGCTGCTGGGGCGCGAGGGTTTCGACGGGCTCAACCTCACCGGCGCGGCGTTCGCGCTCGCGGCCGGTGGCCTGTGGGCCGCCTACATCCTGCTGTCCGCCAATACGGGACAGCGCTTCCCGCAGGCGGACGGGCTGGCGCTGGCGATGACCGTCGCGGCGCTGCTCAGCCTGCCGTTCGGCATCGTCAGCGCGGGCGCCGCCCTGCTCAATCCGGTCACGGTGGGGCTGGGCGCCGCCGTCGCCCTCATGTCCTCCGTCATGCCCTACACCCTTGAACTGCTCGCCCTGCGCAAGCTCCCGGCCTCCGGGTTCGCCGTGATGATGAGCCTGGAGCCGGCCGCCGCGGCCACCGCCGGGTTCCTCGTCCTGCACCAGGCACTGGGCTGGGCCGAGGTGCTGGCGATCGGGCTGGTCGTGGTCGCGAGTGTGGGGGCGGTGCGGAGCGCGGGGGCGGGTGCGCACTGAGGGCGGGGCGGTTCCGCACTGGGCGCGGGGGGGACCGCCGTCGAACGTCCCTTCCCGATCGACATCGACCCCGGTGTCCTCGCCCACCGTCGCTCCTGAGCCGTAGTCGGCGCTCGCCGACGGTGGGAGGGCGGACCACTGGAATGCCCGCCGCCTGAGGGTGACCGGGCTCGTGGACGTCCGCCGTTCGCTGTCAGCCCGGCTGACCCCGGGCTGACAGCGAACGGCTGGGGCGCCTGCACACGAGCGCCCGGCGAACGCTGCCCCGAGGCGGCGCAATCGGCTTCTCGCCCCCTACGTGTCTCAGGCCATGGCCCGAAGCATCGGCGGTCATGTCTCGAAGGCATCGACGGTCATGTCTCGAAGGCATCGGCGGAAGAGAAAATCATGCAGGCGTGCTTGATTGTTTCTGGCGGCGCTGCCACGCTCGGAGCGCACCGCACCCGCACCACACCGCACCCGCACCACACCGACGGGCCGTCGCCCTGTGCCGCGGCCGTCGTCGCATGCCAACACGCCCTGCTGTTACGGCAGTCGCGTCGATGAGGGGAGTGCCGCGTGTCCGATCCCGGCGCCGTACTGGCCGATCTCAGGGCGGAGAGCGAGGAGTTGGACGCGCTGGTCGCCGGGCTGCCGGCGGAGCGCTGGGCGGCCCCGACGCCCGCCGCGGGGTGGAGCGTCGCCCATCAGATCGCCCATCTCGCCTGGACCGACCGGCAGGCCCTGCTGTCGGCCACCGACCCGGAGGGGTTCGCACGGGCCGCGCAGGACGCGCTGGCCTCGCCGCTGACCTTCGTCGACGAGGCTGCCGAGGCGGGGGCGAAGGTGCCGCCCGCGGAGTTGCTGGCCGGCTGGCGCGACGGCCGCGAAGAGCTGCTGCGGGCGCTCGCCGCCCGCCCGACGGGCGAGAAGCTGCCCTGGTACGGCCCGCCGATGAGCGTCGCCTCGATGGCCACCGCCCGGCTGATGGAGACCTGGGCGCACGGTCAGGACGTGGCCGATGCGCTGGGTGCCACCCGCCGGCCCACCGCCCGGCTGCGGCATATCGCCCGGATCGGGGTGCGCACCCGGAACTTCGCCTATGCGACACATCAACTCACTCCGCCCGAAGAGGAGTTCCGGGTCGAGCTGCGGGCTCCGGACGGCACGGTGTGGGAGTACGGCCCTGCGGATGCCGGGCAGCGGGTGACCGGGGACGCACTGGAGTTCTGTCGGCTGGTGACCCAGCGGGCCCACCGTGCCGACCTGCCGTCCCTGCGGGCCGAAGGGGCGGACGCGGAACGATGGCTGGGGATCGCCCAGGCCTTCGCGGGACCGCCGGGGAAGGGCCGGGAGCCGTCCGTAAAGGGCGGCCAACAGCCGCCCGGGAAGGGCGAGCAACACCCGTCCGGGAAGGGCGGCGCCGCATGAGCGACGGCCGTCCCGTGCCCCACGCGGACCCCGCGCAGCACGCGTCGCAGCACCCGGGGCAGCATCCGGGGCAGCATCCGGGGCAGCACCCCGCGCCCCTACGCCCGATCGGCGCCGACCCCGCCACCCTCCGCATCGGCAACGCCTCCGGTTTCTACGGCGACCGCTTCGATGCGCTGCGCGAGATGCTGACCGGCGGCCCCCTGGACGTCCTGACCGGCGACTATCTCGCCGAGCTGACCATGCTGATCCTCGGCCGGGACCGCTTGAGGGACCCCACGCGCGGCTACGCCAAGACCTTCCTGCGGCAGTTGGAGGACGGGCTCGGGCTGGCCGTCGAGCGCGGGGTGCGGATCGTCGCCAACGCGGGCGGGCTGAATCCGGCCGGACTCGCCGATGCCGTACGGGAGTTGGCGGGCAAGGTGGGGGTGTCCGTCAGCGTGGCGCATGTGGAGGGCGATGATCTGCTGGCGCGCGGGGGGTGGGGCGAAGGCGTGCTGACCGCCAACGCCTACCTGGGCGGCGGGGGGATCGCGGCGTGCCTGCGGGCCGGTGCGGATGTGGTGGTGACCGGGCGGGTCACCGATGCCGCGCTGGTCAGCGGCGCGGCCCAGGCGCACTTCGGCTGGCGGCCCGGGGATCTGGACCAGCTGGCCGGGGCGGTGGTCGCCGGGCACGTCCTCGAATGCGGGGCCCAGGCCACCGGCGGCAACTACTCCTTCTTCGGCGCCCATGACCTGCTGCGCCCCGGCTTCCCGCTGGCCGAGATCGCCGCCGACGGCAGCTCGGTGATCACCAAGCACCCGGGGACCGGCGGCGCGGTCACCACCGGCACGGTCACCGCCCAACTGCTGTACGAGACGGCCGGTGCCCGCTATGCCGGGCCCGATGTGACGGCGCGGCTGGACACCGTGCGGCTGGCGGAGGAGGGGCCGGACCGGGTCCGGATCAGCGGGGTGCGCGGCGAGGCGCCGCCGCCGACCCTCAAGACCGGGCTGACCCGCCTCGGCGGCTGGCGCAACGAGGTCACCTTCGTCCTGACCGGGCTGGACGTCACGGCCAAGGCCGTGCTGGTCCGCCGGCAGATGGAGGCGGCCTTCGACGCGGCGGGCAACCGGCCGGCCGAGGTGCGCTGGACGCTGGCCCGCACCGACCACGAGGACGCGGAGGTCCAGGAGGAGGCGAGCGCACTGCTGCGGCTGGTGGTGCGGGACACCGACCAGGACGCGGTGGGACGGGTGGTCAGCGGCGCCGCGGTCGAGCTGGCGCTGGCCAGCTACCCCGGCTTCCACGTCACCGCGCCGCCCGGTAAGGGCACCCCGTACGGGGTCTTCGAGGCGGTGGCGGTGGACGCGGCCGGGGTGGGGCACGTGGCCGTACTGGCGGACGGCACCCGGGTCGACATCCCACCGGCCTCCGCAACGCGGGAGGTGGAGAGACCGCCCGACGCCCGGCTCCCCGAGCCGCTGCCCGCCGGGGCCACCCGGCGTGCGCCCCTCGGCCTGGTCGCCGGTGCCCGCAGCGGCGACAAGGGCGGCTCGGCGAACGTCGGGGTGTGGGCCCGCACCGACCGGGCCTGGCGGTGGCTGGCCCATGAGCTGACCGTCGAGCAGTTCCGGCACCTGCTGCCGGAGACCGCCGAGCTGCCGGTCGACCGGCACGTACTGCCGAATCTGCGCGCGCTCAACTTCGTCGTCGACGGGCTGCTCGGCGAGGGCGTCGCGGCCCAGGCCCGGTTCGACCCGCAGGCCAAGGCCGTGGGGGAGTGGCTGCGCGCGCGGCACATGGACATACCGGAGGTGTTGTGGTGACCGTGCTCGCAACCGGGCTCGACACGGCGGGTGCCGAGTACGCGGAGCGCCGGGAGGCGATGCTCGCGAAGCTCGCCGAAGTCGAGGCCGAACACGTCAGGGCGACCGCGGGCGGCGGGGAGAAGTACGTCGCCCGGCACCGGAAGCGCGGCAAGCTGCTCGCCCGGGAGCGGATCGAGCTGCTGCTCGACCCCGATACGCCGTTCCTGGAGCTGTCGCCGCTCGCGGCCTGGGGCAGCGACTACCCCGTCGGTGCCTCGGTGGTCACCGGCATCGGCACCGTCGAGGGCGTGGAGTGCCTGATCACCGCCAACGACCCGACGGTGCGCGGCGGCGCCAGCAACCCCTGGTCGCTGAAGAAGGCGCTGCGGGCCAATGAGATCGCCTTCGCCAACCGGCTGCCGGTGATCTCGCTGGTCGAATCCGGCGGCGCCGACCTGCCCAGCCAGAAGGAGATCTTCATCCCGGGCGGGGCGCTGTTCCGTGACCTCACCCGGCTGTCGGCGGCCGGCATCCCGACCGTCGCCGTCGTCTTCGGCAACTCGACCGCCGGCGGCGCCTACGTCCCCGGCATGTCCGACCACGTCATCATGGTCAAGGAACGCGCCAAGGTGTTCCTGGGCGGCCCGCCGCTGGTGAAGATGGCGACCGGCGAGGAGAGCGACGACGAGTCGCTGGGCGGCGCCGAGATGCACGCCCGCACCTCCGGGCTCGCGGACTACTTCGCGGTGGACGAGCCGGACGCGCTGCGCCAGGCCCGGCGGGTGGTTGCCCGCCTCAACTGGCGCAAACCGCAGCCCGATCCGGGACCCGTGGCGGCACCCGCGTACGACGAGGAAGAGCTGCTGGGCATCGTCCCCGACGACCTGAAGGCGCCCTTCGACCCCCGCGAGGTCATCGCCCGGATCGTGGACGGCTCGGACTTCGACGAGTTCAAACCGCTCTACGGGCCGAGCCTGGCGACCGGCTGGGCCGAGCTGCACGGCTACCCGGTCGGCATCCTCGCCAACGCCCAGGGCGTGCTCTTCAGCGCGGAGTCCCAGAAGGCCGCCCAGTTCATCCAACTGGCCAACCAGCGCGACATCCCCCTCCTCTTCCTCCACAACACCACCGGCTACATGGTCGGCAAGGAGTACGAGCAGGGCGGCATCATCAAACACGGCGCGATGATGATCAACGCGGTGTCGAACTCCAAGGTCCCGCACCTCTCCGTCCTCATGGGTGCCTCGTACGGCGCCGGGCACTACGGCATGTGCGGCCGCGCCTTCGACCCCCGGTTCCTGTTCGCCTGGCCGAGCGCCAAGTCCGCCGTCATGGGGCCGCAGCAGCTGGCCGGGGTGCTCTCGATCGTCGCCCGCGCCTCGGCCGCGGCCAAGGGGCAGCCCTACGACGACGAGGCGGACGCCGGGCTGCGCGCCATGGTCGAGCAGCAGATCGAGTCGGAGTCGCTGCCGATGTTCCTGTCGGGGCGGCTCTACGACGACGGTGTCATCGACCCGCGCGACACCCGGACCGTCCTCGGCCTGTGTCTGTCCGCCCTCCACAACGCGCCGGTCGAGGGCGCGCGGGGCGGCTTCGGCGTCTTCCGGATGTGAGGCAGAAGTGATCCGTTCCCTCCTTGTCGCCAACCGCGGCGAAATAGCCCGGCGGGTCTTTCGCACCTGCCGTGAGCTGGGCGTCTCCACCGTCGCCGTGCACTCGGACGCGGATGCGGACGCCCCGCACGTCCGCGAGGCGGACACCGCCGTACGGCTGCCGGGCGACGCTCCGGCCGACACCTATCTGCGGGGCGATCTGCTCGTGCGGGCCGCGCGGTCCGCGGGCGCCGACGCGGTCCACCCCGGCTACGGCTTCCTCTCCGAGAACCCCGCCTTCGCCGCCGCGGTGGCCGATGCGGGCCTGGCCTGGATCGGGCCGCCACCTGCCGCCATCGAGGCCATGGCGTCCAAGACGCGGGCCAAGGAGCTGATGGCCGGGGCCGGGGTGCCCCTGCTCGCCCCCGTCGACCCCGCGGCGGCCACCGCGGCCGATCTGCCGCTGCTGGTGAAGGCGGCGGCGGGCGGCGGCGGCCGCGGTATGCGCGTGGTCACCGAACTGTCCGCCCTGGAAGGTGAGTTGGAGGCGGCCGCGGCCGAAGCGGCATCCGCGTTCGGCGACGGGGAGGTGTTCGTCGAGCCGTATGTGGTCGGCGGGCGCCACGTCGAGGTGCAGATCCTCGCGGACGCGCACGGGACGGTCTGGACGCTCGGCACCCGCGACTGCTCCCTCCAGCGCCGCCACCAGAAGGTCATCGAGGAGGCCCCGGCCCCCGCACTCTCCGACGAACTGCGCACCACGCTCCATCAAGCGGCGGAACAGGCCGCCCGCGCCATCGGCTACCGGGGCGCGGGCACCGTGGAGTTCCTGGTCTCCGCGGACGGACGCGCGTACTTCCTGGAGATGAACACCCGCCTCCAGGTCGAACACCCGGTCACCGAGGCGGTCCACGGCCTCGACCTCGTCGCCCTCCAGCTGCGCATCGCCGAGGGCCGCCCCCTGGACGCCGCACCGCCGCGCCCGCACGGACACGCCGTGGAGGCGCGGCTGTACGCGGAGGACCCGGCGGCCGGCTGGCAGCCGCAGACCGGCACCCTGCACCGCCTGGAGCTGCCCGACGGCGTCCGCCTGGACTCCGGGGTGACCGGCGGCGACACCATCGGCGTCCACTACGACCCGATGCTCGCCAAGGTCATCGCCTGGGCGCCCAGCCGGGACGAGGCCGTGCGGAAACTCGCGGGCGCCCTGGAGCGGGCCCGTATCCACGGCCCGGTCACCAACCGCGACCTGCTCGTACGCTCCCTGCGCCACCCGGAGTTCACCGACCCCGCGGCGCTCGACACCGGCTTCTACGACCGCAACCTGCCCGAGCTGACCAAGGCCGCCGATGCCGGGGCGGGCCTCTTCGCGCTCGCCGCGGCCCTCGCCGACGCCCACGGCCGCTCCCGCTTCGGGGGCTTCCGCAACGTCCCCTCCGGACCGCAGACCAAGACCTACGCCTGCGCGGGCAGCGGCAGCGGCAGCGGCAGCGGCTCTGGCACAGGCACCGGCACCGGCCCTCGCACAGGCACCGGCACCGGCACCGCGTACGAGATCCGCTACCGGCTCGGCCGCAACGGGCTGTCGGCCGAGGACTTCCCCGGCGTCCGGCTGCTCGCCCTGGGGCCGGACGAGGTGGTGCTCGAAGTCGACGGTCTGCGACGGCCGTTCACGGTCGCCCGCTACGGCGACCGGGTCCACGTCGACGCGCCTCCCGCTCCCGGCGGGGGCGCCACCGCGCCCGCCTCCTACGCCTTCACCGCGCTGCCCCGCTTCCCCGACCCCACGGCCCGTACGGAGCCCGGCTCGCTGCTGGCGCCGATGCCCGGCACGGTCGTACGGATCGCGGAAGGCCTCACCGAGGGCGACCGGGTCGAGGCGGGCCGGCCCCTTCTCTGGCTGGAGGCGATGAAGATGGAACACAAGATCACCGCCCCGGCCGCCGGCACCCTCACCGCCCTGCCCGTCCGCACCGGACAACAGGTCGAGGTGGGGGCACTGCTGGCCGTCGTGGCCGAGACGGCCGAGACGAAGGAGGGGGCTGAGGCGGCCGAGACTCACCCACCGCACCTCATCTCACCCACCGCACACAAGGAGCCGTCATGAGCAGTGCCATGAGCAACCCTGTGATCGAGACCGAGGAACACCGCGCCCTGCGCGACGCCGTCGCCGCGCTCGGCAAGCGCTACGGCCGCGACTACGTCACCCGGGTCGTGGCCGAGGGCACGCACACCGACGAACTGTGGGCGGAGGCCGCCAAGCTGGGCTACCTCGGCGTCAACCTCCCCGAGGAGTACGGCGGGGGAGGCGGCGGCATCGTCGAACTCTCCCTCGTCCTGGAGGAACTGGGCGCGGCCGGCTGCCCGCTCCTGATGATGGTCGTCTCGCCCGCCATCTGCGGCACGGTCCTCGCCCGGTTCGGCACCGATGAACAGAAGCGGGCCTGGCTGCCGGGCCTCGCCGACGGCTCCCGCAAGATGGCCTTCGGCATCACCGAGCCGGACGCCGGGTCCAACTCGCACCGCATCACGACCACCGCCCGCAAGGACGGCAGCGACTGGGTCCTCAACGGCCGCAAGGTCTTCATCTCGGGCGTCGACATCGCCGATGCGACCCTGATCGTCGGCCGCACCGAGGACGCCCGCACCGGCCGCCTCAAGCCCTGCCTGTTCATCGTCCCGCGCGAGACCCCCGGCTTCGACCGCAGCCCGATCGCCATGGAACTCGCCGCCCCGGAGAAGCAGTTCGAACTGACCCTGGACGAGGTCCGGCTGCCCGCCGAGGCACTGGTCGGCGACGAGGACGCCGGGCTCCTCCAGCTCTTCGCGGGGCTCAACCCGGAGCGGATCATGACCGCCGCGTTCGCCCTGGGAATGGGCGGCTACGCCCTCGGCCGGGCCCTCGATTACGCCCGCACCCGCCAGGTGTGGAAGGAGCCCATCGGCGCCCACCAGGCCGTGGCCCATCCCCTCGCCCAGGCCCATATCGAGCTGGAACTCGCCCGGTTGATGATGCAGAAGGCGGCGCACCTCTACGACGCGGGCGACGACATGGGCGCGGGCGAGGCGGCCAACATGGCCAAGTACGCGGCAGCCGAGGCCGCGGTCCACGCCGTCGACCAGGCCGTCCACACCCTCGGCGGCAACGGCCTCACCCAGGAGTACGGCCTCGCCTCCCTGATCACCGCCGCCCGCGTGGCGCGGATCGCCCCGGTCAGCCGCGAAATGATCCTCAACTTCGTCTCGCACCAGTCACTGGGACTGCCCAAGTCGTACTGAACGGGCCATGCCCGTGCCCGTGCCGGTGCGTCCGGGCCGGCGTCCTCAGGCGCCGCGCTCGGCCCCGCCCGGCCATACGACATCGACGGGCAGCCCGGCATCGCGAGCCTGCTCAACGGTGTCGGCCGTGCCGCCCTTCCCCGTGGAGGGCACGCCGTCCCACACCGCCACAAGCCGGTCGGCCCGCTTGATCAGCTCGCCGTTGGCCGCCTCGTACGCTTCCCGGTTCGCCGCGTCGTACGGCATGGTCACCACCTCAGCAGCGGCGGCCAACCGGTCAAAGGCCGGGGCGTGATCGGGCTTGACCTTCGCCTGCCGGTAGTCCTGCGACGGCAGGACGACGATCAGACGCCCGCCGGCCTCGACGACCGCCTCGGCAAACAGGGTGTCGGAGCCCCGTGCCAGGCAGGTGACCCCCGTCAACGCGCCCGCCCGGTGCTCGCGCAGCAGGTTCCGCAGTGCCTCCTGCACCAGCGGCACGGTGCTCTCCGTAAGGTCCATGTGGCCGGTAACGGCGATGGTGGTCATTCTCTCCGTGTCTCCCTACGTTGCCAGCAGCCCGCGGATGAGGTCCCGGGCCTCGCGGAGCGGTCCGGGGGTGTCCCTGCCGACCGTATACGGGGAATCGGGCACGGGGGCCGTCTCCGTTTCGAGCACGGGAAGGCCCCGGCCGGCCCGAGGGTGGGGCGACCGGGGTCGGTCTAGGGTCGTCTACCGGCGCGCGGATGCGGCACCCACGAGGGCCCGCCCATTAGCGATCGAACGCGAGAGGAACACCTCGACGGCATCCCGGCTGGCGCCAGGTGGGATCGGGTCGAGGCAGAGTGTCACGCACGCGTGCCCGCCGCGGGCGACCAGCTCGCGCCACCGTGCCGATGGCTTGGGCACTGCGAGTACGAACATCGGGTGGCCGTAATCAAGGGCCGTGATGCGTCCGCCGATCAGCAGGCGATCACCGATGTCCGGTACGAGTTCGGTCAGGGGTGACAGCTCCATCGCATCGGCCATGCCCAAGAGGCTGTCCTCAATGGTCTCGCGCGTCTCCAACAGAGGCCGCGGGGGCGGGTGGCCAATCAGCAGCCACGGAATGGCGTCCTCGACTTTTCGCACGCGCTCGATCCACGTCGACACGACAACGCGGGTGATGAACCCAGGCCCCGGTATGGCACGAAGGGGGCGCGGGGCGGTGGTCAACTTGCCACCTCCGCCCCGCCCACACGATTTTGCCGAAGGGCCGGTCGTCGACATCCCACCGCTTTGCAAGGGCGTCCAGGATGAACAGGCCACGGCCGCGGGCCCGAATGGCGGACTCGGGCTTGTACTGCGGGCGCTTGCGACGCGGGTCGTGCACCTCGATCCGCACCAGATCGGCCGCGGGCACGATGACGACGAGTACGGAGTCGCCCGGTTCGGTCCCGTAGCGGTATGCGTTTGTCACCATCTCGGAGGTGACGAGCCGCACGTCCTCGACTGTCGACTCAGCGATGGTCGGGGCGTATTGCGCCAGGGCCTCGGAGACAAAGCGGCGGGCCGCCGCGGGTGCTTCGGGGCTACTGGGGATCATCGCCTGTCGCGGCACCCCGGACGGCGGGTGACAGCACGCTTCCTGTAATGCATAAGGCCGCATGGTCGCCATGCAAACTCCCTACAGGCAGTGCCAAGCAGCGCAGCGTTTCGTGACGCCAGC
This sequence comes from Streptomyces sp. NPDC048516, assembly GCF_043199875.1. NCBI lineage: Bacteria > Bacillati > Actinomycetota > Actinomycetes > Kitasatosporales > Streptomycetaceae > Streptomyces > Streptomyces sp. NPDC048516. The sequence goes on from NZ_JBICWS010000002.1 coordinate 25,329, forward strand.
GGTTGGCACGGTCACTTTTCGTTGCACCAGCGTGCTCTCTCTTGCATTGGATTTGCAACCCTCTCAAGAGTGAAATGAGAATTTGCACATCGCCGTGAGATAGCCCTTCATGCAGGGGGTTTGCCAGGTGACATGGTTGGAGCCCAGGCGGCAGACTGTCGGCCGTGACTCAGGAACGGAGGGGTACGTGAGCGCACCAACGGTCCGCCGGCGCAGGCTCGGCACCAAGCTGCGCGCGTTGCGGGATGCCCTCGACCTCAAGCTCGAAGAGGTGGCGGAGAAGTCAGCCGGCCGCATCAACGTTCCCAAGCTGTCTCGTATCGAGACTGCCCGGAGTGCGGCCAAGCCGGCCGACGTTGAGATGCTGCTCAATCTGTACGGCGCGGACGATGAGGAGTTGCGTGCCGCTCTGCTCGCCCTCACGCGCGAGGGCGCGCGGCGCGGGTGGTGGCACAGCTATCGCGGCGTACTGTCGCCGGTCTATGAGGACTTGATCAGCCTTGAGGCTGAGGCGACGAACATCCATACATGGCAGATGGGCGCCATTCCGGGGCTGTTGCAGACGGGCGAATACGCTCGGGAGATCATTACGGCAACGGCGATGTCGGCTGCTGTCGAGAGCAGAATCGATGCTCTGGTCGAGGTGCGTCTCGCACGTCAAAGTGTGCTGACTCGTGAACAGCCGCTTGACCTGTGGGCAATCATCGCTGAGGGCGCACTACGTACGCGGTGCGTCGGCGAGGGCGTGATGCGTGATCAGCTATCCCGGCTGTGCGCCCTGAGCAGGCGACCCAACATCAACATCCAGATTCTGCCGACGGACGCCCCACTCCACGTTGGGCAATTGGGGTCGTTCACGGTTCTCGGGTTCGAGGGACATCCAGACCTCGATGTCGTCCACACGGAAAGTCTGACCTCTGCCCTCTACGTGGAGCAACGGGAACAGGTGGGCGCCTATCAGGACGCGGTCGAGCGACTGCGCGCAGCAGCGTTGCCGGTCGAGGCGTCCGTCGATCGCATCGCAGAGATAAGGGATCAAGTATGAGCCACATTGACGACGCCTCGACGCTTGCTGGCGACTGGTGGAAGTCGTCGCGGTCCGACACCGGTGCACAGTGCGTCGAGTTCGGCATCATCGACGGTGAGTCGGTCGCGGTGCGGGACAGCAAGATCCCGAACGGGCCGGCGCTGCTGCTGAGCCGCGCTCAGGTGGCCGGCTTTGTCGAGGCGGTCAGTGAGGGCCGGTTCGACCAGTAGCCGAACAGCAGTGAGGGAACGGCCCGCCCCGGGGCATTCGGGGTGGGCCGTTCGCCGTACTGGTGCCGTTGAGCCTACGGGGGAAGGCGTGGCCGTCGGGAACGTGACTGGGCGGGCGCTTGGTGCACGCCGCGAATTATGCAAGCACGCTTGATTGTTCTTGGTGTCGCTGTCACTCTCTGAAGGCCGCTAGTCCAGCGTTGCGAGGGGCAGAACTCATGGTCATAGCAGTCCCTTTGGCGAGACTCACCCACCATTACGGGGTGGCCGTCCTGGTGAATCCCGCCCGGGTAGCGCGGAGCGCCCCCGTCAGCCGCGAGATGACCTTCAACTTCGTCTCGCACCAGTCACTGGGACTGCCCAAGTTGTACTGAGCGCGCCATGCTGCTGTCCGTGCCCGTGCGGCACTCGCAGACCGACTGACCGGCGACCGGTACCCGTACCGCCGGTGCCGCCCCGCACCGCCCCGCCACGCCCGCACCGCCCCGCCGTACCCACCTCGAAGGGAAAGGCCCCGGCATGGTGTCCCACGCATCCCGCGCGTTCCACGCAGCCCATGTGTTCCGCAGTGAGTACGCCGACGTCGCCCCCGTAGAACTGCCGATCCACGAGGCGGTCCTCGGGCGGGTGGCGGAGTACGGCGACCGGCCCGCCCTGATCGACGGCCTCGACGGCACCACCCTCGGCTATGACCGGCTGGACCACCTCACCCGCCGGCTCGCGGCCGCCCTCGCCGCGGCCGGGGTCCGCAAGGGCGAGGTGCTGGCCCTGCACAGCCCGAACAGCGTGCTCTTCCCCGTCGTCTTCTACGCCGCCTCGCGCTGCGGGGCGGCGGTCACCACCGTCCATCCACTCGCCACCGAGGGCGAGTTCGCCAAGCAGCTCGGCGACTCCGGGGCCCGCTGGATCGTGACCGTAGCGGCGCTGCTGGACACCGCCCGCGCCGCGGCGCAGCAGGCCGGCGGCATCGCCGAGATCCTCGTCTGCGACCGGGCCGAGGGCCACCGCTCCGTACAGGACCTCGTCGCCGGTACCGACCCGGAACCGTCCGTCGCCCTCGACCCGGCCGACGACCTGGCCGTCCTGCCCTACTCCTCCGGCACCACCGGCACCCCCAAGGGCGTGATGCTCACCCACCGCAGCATCGCCACCAACCTCGCCCAGCTCACCCCGCTGGTCTCCAGCGGCCCGGACGACCGGGTGCTGGCGGTGCTGCCCTTCTTCCATATTTACGGGTTGACCGCCCTGATGAACGCACCCCTGCGCAACGGCGCCACCGTCGTGGTGCTGCCCCGCTTCGACCTGCGGCAGTTCCTCTCCGCGATCGAGAAGCACCGCATCACCGCCGTCTATGTCGCGCCCCCGATCGTCCTCGCCCTCGCCAAACACCCGCTGGTCGCCGACTACGACCTCTCCTCCCTGCGCTACCTCGTCTCCGCCGCCGCGCCCCTGGACGCCGAGCTGGCGGCGGCCTGCTCCCGGCGGCTCGGCCTGCCGCCGGTCCTGCAGGCGTACGGCATGACCGAGTTGTCCCCGGGCACGCACTGCGTCCCCCTCGACGCGACGGACCCGCCGCCCGGCGCCGTCGGCAAGCTGATCCCCAACACCGAGATGCGCCTGGTGTCCCTGGCGACCGGCGAGGACGTGCCGCCGGGGGAGAGCGGCGAGATCCTGATCCGCGGCCCGCAGGTCATGAAGGGCTATCTGGGCCGGCCCGCCGAGACCGACGCGATGATCGACCCCGACGGCTGGCTGCACACCGGCGACGTCGGGCGGACGGACGACGACGGCTGGCTGTATGTCGTCGACCGCGTCAAGGAGTTGATCAAATACAAGGGCTACCAGGTCGCCCCCGCCGATCTCGAAGCGCTCCTGCTCGGGCATGACGCCATCGCCGACGCGGCGGTCATCGGTGTCGTGGACGCGAACGGCAACGAGGTGCCCAAGGCGTTCGTGGTCCGGCAGCGGGGGGCCAGCCTGAGCGAGGACGAGGTCATCGCGTACGTTGCCGACCAGGTCGCCCCGTACAAGAAAGTGCGCCGCGTGGAATTCCTGGAGAGCGTGCCGCGCGCCACCACCGGAAAGATCCTGCGGCGCGAACTGCGCGCCAGGGAAAGGAGCTCGACCCCCCGATGACCGACGCACCCGCCACGACCCTGGTCCCGCGCTCCCACGAGCACGGCATCACCACTCTCACCCTGGACTCACCGCACAACCGCAACGCCCTCTCCACCCGCCTGGTCGCCGAACTCGGCCAGGCCCTCGCCGACGCCGCCGCCGACGACGCCACCCGCGCCGTCGTGCTCACGCACACCGGCGGCACCTTCTGCGCCGGTGCGGACCTCTCCGAGGCCACCGCGGGCTCGGCGAAGGACGGGCCGCTCGGCCTGGCCCGGCTGCTGCGCAGCATCGTGGCGCTGCCCAAGCCGGTCGTCGCCCGGGTCACCGGACACGTCCGGGCCGGCGGCCTCGGCCTGCTCGGTGCCTGCGACATCTCCGTGGCAGGACCGGACACCACCTTCGCGTTCACCGAGGCCCGCCTCGGCCTCGCCCCCGCCGTCATCTCCCTGCCGCTGCTGCCGCGGCTGGACCCGCGCGCCGCGGCCCGCTACTACCTGACCGGCGAGAAGTTCGGCGCGGCGGAGGCGGCCAGGATCGGCCTGGTCACCCTCGCGGCCGACGATGCCGACACCGGCCTCGCCCCCGTTCTGGACGGGCTGCGCAAGGGCTCACCACAGGGCCTGGCCGAGTCGAAGAAGCTGGTCACCGCGGAGGTGCTGGCCGCCTTCGACCGCGACACCGAAGCGCTCGCCGAACAGTCCGCGCGGCTCTTCGGCTCCGCCGAGGCCCGCGAGGGCATGACCGCCTTCCTGGAACGACGGGCCCCCGCATGGGCGCGGTGACCCCCGCCCGCGGCCCCAAACAGCCCCAGCAGGAACGCAGCCGCGCCACCCGCCTCAAACTGCTGGAGGCCGCCGTCTCCTGCCTGGCCGAGCGTGGCTGGAGCGGCAGCACGGTCTCCGTGGTCGCCGAGCGCGCAGGCGTCTCACGGGGCGCCGCCCAGCACCACTTCCGCACTCGCGAAGACCTGTTCACGGCGGCTGTGGAACACGTCGCCGAGAAGCGGCAGGGCGCGGTCAAGGCCGTCGCCCGCAATCTGCCGCCGGCCGGCTCCGTGGCCCGCACCTGGATCATCGTCGAGGAGCTGGTCGGCCTCTACACGGGCCCGCTGTTCCGCGCCGCGCTGCACCTGTGGGTGGCCGCCTCCGACGAGGAGCCGCTCCGTGACCGGGTCACCGCCCTGGAGGCCAAGGTCGGCCGGGAGGCGCACCGCACGGCCGTGGCCCTGCTGGACGCCGACGAGGCCGTGCCCGGCGTACGGGAAACCGTCCAGGGCCTGCTCGACATGGCCCGCGGCCTGGGACTCGCGAATCTCCTGACGGATGACACGGTTCGCCGGGACCGGGTGGTCGAGCAATGGGCCAAGATCATCGATGGCCTCTTGGCCGGGTAGACGGCTTCCCACGTCTTCGGCCGGCCCGCCGTGGCGGTTGCCCGCCGTGAGTCGCCCGCTGTGCGGTGCGCCCACCGTTGCGCCCCCACTGCCTGAAGGGCGTGGGAGGTACCCCCGGCGGCGAACGGGGCCGCTGAGCTCAGCGGCCCCGCCCGCCGCAACCAAGAGAAACCTCACGGCGGGAGAGCCGAAAACGTGCCGGGGCAAAGCGCAGCGAAACGCGTCACCGAGGGGCGATGTCCCCAAACCCCGCGATCTCCTGCGGCCCCCGCGCCGGCGGGCCCACATACCGGGCCGACGGCCGGACCAGTCGGCCCGTGCGCTTCTGCTCCAGGATGTGCGCGCTCCAGCCGGCCGTACGGGCACAGGTGAACATCGAGGTGAACATGTGCGCCGGGACCTCGGCGAAGTCCAGGACGATGGCCGCCCAGAACTCGACGTTGGTGGCCAGCACCCGGTCGGGACGGCGGTTGCGCAGCTCTTCCAGCGCGGCCTTCTCCAGCGCCTCGGCGACCTCGAAGCGCGGGGCGTTCAGGTCCCGGGCGGTCCGCCGCAGCACCCGCGCCCGCGGGTCCTCGGCACGGTAGACGCGGTGGCCGAAGCCCATCAGCCGCTCGCCCGCGTCCAGCGCCCGCCGGACGTAGGCGGAGGCGTCGCCGGACCGCTCGATCTCCTCGATCATGCCGAGGACGCGGGACGGCGCGCCGCCGTGCAGCGGGCCGGACATCGCGCCGACCGCGCCGGACAGCGCGGCCGCCACATCCGCGCCCGTGGAGGCGATGGACCGGGCGGTGAAGGTGGAGGAGTTCATGCCGTGCTCGGCGGCCGAGGTCCAGTAGGCGTCGACGGCCTTGACGTGCTGGGGGTCGGGCTCCCCGCGCCAGCGCTTCATGAAGCGCTCCACGATGGTCTCCGCCGTGTCGATCTCCTTCTGCGGCACCATCGGCAGGCCGGCCCCGCGCGCCGACTGGGCCACGTACGACAGGGCCATCACCGCGGCGCGGGCAAGGTTGTCACGGGCCGTCGCCTCGTCGATGTCCAGCAGCGGCTTCAGGCCCCACACGGGCGCGAGCATGGTGAGCGCCGACTGCACATCGACCCGGATGTCACCGGAGTGCACGGGGATCGGAAACGGCTCGGCGGGCGGCAGCCCCGGGTTGAAGGCCCCGTCGACCAGCAGCCCCCAGACGTTTCCGAAGGACACCTTCCCGACGAGATCTTCGATGTCGACCCCGCGATAGCGGAGCGAGCCGCCTTCCTTATCCGGTTCGGCGATCTCCGTCTCGAACGCGATGATTCCCTCGAGTCCGGGTACGAAGTCGGACATCAGGCAGCTCCTCAAAATGGGGACGGCAAGCGGTCCGTGACCGGCTGCCGTGCGGTCGAGTCCTCGGTGTGCGGTGCGCGACCGGTGCGGTTACGCGGCTGCGCCGGGCAGCTCGCGGTCCGTACCGGTCACGCAGGTGATGCCCCGCCAGGGCGTCGGTCACGCGGCGGTCTTGCCCGCGGTGGGTCGGACCGCGGGCGGGCAGGTGCGGTGTGGTGCGTCCCTTCAGGCCGGACGGACACGATAGCTCTCCCCGTCCGGCGGCCACAGTGGGGCGCCCCCTCATTCTGGGGGTCTCTCAGCTGCCGGGAGGGGTGAGACTCGGCACAACGGTCGATCCGCCGACGGGAGGGTTACGCCAGGTCGACGAGGGGCAGACTTCCGCCCCTTCCGGCTGACCGCGCCGGATCCGATGTTGCAAGATGAGGCCGTGCACCCAGCCGAAGCGCCTCATGCCGAGACCCCCGATCCCTCCTCCATGCGTGCGCACTACCGCGCCGAGGGACTCGTCGAGTCCGACCTCGCCGCCAGCCCCTACAACCAGTTCGCACGCTGGTTCAAGGACGCGACGGTGGCCGGTCTGCACGAGCCGAACGCGATGGTCGTCTCCACGGCGGACGCCGGCGGCCGGCCGAGTTCGCGGACCGTGCTCCTCAAGGCATTCGACGACCGCGGCTTTGTGTTCTTCACGAACTACAACAGCCGGAAGGGGCGCGAACTGGCCGGAAATCCAGCCATTTCGCTGCTGTTCCCGTGGCACCCGCTCGCCCGCCAGGTCGTGGTGACCGGCACCGCGGAACGCATCGGCCGGGACGAGACCGCCGCCTACTTCCGCACCCGCCCGCACGGCTCCCAGCTCGGCGCCTGGGCCAGCGACCAGTCCGCGCCCGTCGCCTCGCGCGCGGAACTGGAGCAGGCCTACGAGGAATTGGCGGCCCGCTACCCGGAGGGCGAGCAGGTGCCGGCGCCCCCGCACTGGGGCGGCTACCGGATCGCCGCAGAGACGGTCGAATTCTGGCAGGGCCGGCTCAACCGGCTGCACGACCGGCTGCGGTACGTGCGCGAGCACGAGTCCTGGCGGGTGGAGCGCCTGGCCCCCTGACGGCGGGGTCCGGGGGACAGAGCGCGGAGAGCGTGGGAACGCAGACGACCCGCGGGCTGTTTCCTCCGCGCTCGGTGGCGCAGAGGGCCGGTCGGACGAACCGGCAGCCCGCGGGTCGGGTGACTGCTTGGGATTGGCCGGCTGCGCATCTGCAGTATGCGCTGGTCCGGCGCTGCACTTCGGGTGAAGCGACGGGCCGCTAGCCCGCAGCCACCTCACGCGTCCGGTGCGAAATCATCTGCCGAACCACCTCCCTTCTCGTGTGCTCCACACATTAGGAAGCCGGCCGGCCGCACACAAGGGAATTTCCCGTTAGCAACGATTTCCGCAAACCGGCTGTGGGGTGTGTCACGTTCCAGTTGAATGTTCCCAGGTGGAGCACGTGCGGCCGGGTTTCGTGAGGGGTGCCAGTGACTGCTTCGTCAGCTTCTTCTGCGTCGTCGGCGGCGCGCTGGTCCGCCGACGAGGCCGATGACTCGGGTCTGCTCGCCGCGCTGCTGGACGGGATGGACGCCGCCCTGGTCGCCTTCGCCGCGGACGGCACGGTCACCCACTGGAACCACGAAGCCGAACGCATCCTGGGGTGGACCACCACCGAAGCCGTCGGGCGTAACGGGCTGGCCGGCTGGGCGGTCCGCAAGGAGGACGCCGACGGGATCGACGCCGCACTCACGGCCGCCATGCGCTCCCCGGGCCGCCAGGTGCAGGAATTCGCCCTGCTGACCAAGGACGGCCACCGCGTGCTCGTCCGTACCCAGGCCTCCGCGGTCCGCGGGCCCGACGGCCGGGTCGCGGGGGTGTACTGCGCCTTCAGCGAGGTGCACACCCAGATGGACCTGGAGCGGTCCATCGCGCTCAGCGAGGCGCTGTTCGAGGACGCGTCATGGGGCGTGGTGCTGATCGACGCCGATCTGCGGCCCGCCGTCGTCAACGCACACGCCGCCCGTGCCCTGGGGGTGGGGCGCACCGCCCTGCTGGGGCGCCCCCTGGGCGAGCTGCTGGCACAGGGCGTCGAGGAGCTGGAGTGCGCCCTGCAGCACGTCCTCGCCGAGGGCGCGCCGCCGGCCGTCGCCGAGCAGTGGGTGACGCTGCGCTCCGAGGAGGCCGAGCTGCCGCGCCGGTGCTGGCGCAGCGGCTTCGTCCGGCTGGCCTCCCCGCTGGCGGAGGAGCCGGTGCCGCTGGGGGTGGCCTGGCTCTTCCAGGACGTCACGGCCGCCAAGCGCGCCGAGCAGGACAGTTCCCTGCTGCGCTTCCGCGCCCATCAGCTCCACCGGGCCGGCCGGGCGGCAGCGGAGTGCCCAGACCCGGCCGAGGCCGCCGCGGTCCACCTCGACTTCGCCCTGGCGGGCTTCGCCGACCACGGCCTGGTCGACCTCGCCGCGACGCCCGCGCCCCAGCCGTACGGGGCGGTCACCGAAGGCGGTCCGTACGAGGACGCCTCCCCATACGAGGACCCCTCCCCGTACGAGGACGCCTCCGCCTCCGCGCCCGATGCCGCGCCCGAGGAGGAGTCCGACGAGGAGTCCGCAGCCGCGTCCGCAGCGGAGGCAGAGGCGTCCGGTGCGGACGGCGCCGGGCTGACGGCAGATTCCCTGGCGGCCACCGGCAGTCCGAACACCGGCAGTCCGGTAGCCGGCCGTGCGGTGGTCGGCAGTGCCGTGGCCGCCCGCGCGGACGCCGGCCGGCGTCCGCGGTGGTCCGCGCCCCGGCTGGTGCGGACGCTGGCTTCCCCGGCGGGCTCGCCCGGTCCCTCGGAGCGGCTGCCGGCGACCGGGATCCCCACGCCGTACGTGCCGGGGCATCCGGCGCTCCAGGCGTACGAGCGGGGCGGCTCGGTGCGTACCAGCGCCGGTCCCGCCTCGGCCGAGGGCTGGGCGGCCGCCCGCAACTGGCCGGACGGCACCGTGCACGGGCTGTGTGTGGTGCTGCGCAGCCGGGGCCGCACGCTCGGTGTCGCGACCTTTCTGCGGGCACCCGCGCGCCGCCCCTTCGACCGGGCGGACGCGGACTACGCGGAGGAGGTCGCGGCCCGGATCGCCGCGGCCCTCGACCTCGCGGGCGCGGCCTCGCTCTGAGGCGGGCCACTGTTCCGGGCCGGGCCGGGCGGGTCGGACCGGCCAGTGGTTGCTCCGGGCTCGGCATTCGCTCCGGGCCCCGCGGTTGTTCCGGGGCGGGCTGCCGCTACTGCCGGTAGAAGGGCCGGCCCCCTACTGCCGGTAGAAGATCCGGTCCGCGTACTCGCTCATCACCCGGGCGTTCCAGTCGTGCCCGCCGTCGACGTTCCCCGAGCGCAGCAGCGGAGGGTCGATGCCGCGCTCGGCGAGGGTGCCCGCGGCCGTCGCCACCATGGCCTGCATGATCGCGCTGGTGACGACGGTGGAGGCGGGGGCGAACGGCGCGTCGATGCCCGGCAGTGCCAACTCCGCGTCGCCGACCGGGATCCGGCTGTCCAGTACCAGGTCGCAGTGGTCCTTGAGGAAGCTGCCGGAGGCGTGCCGGGACGTGGTCGTCTCCGCGTACGCCACCGACGTCACGCCGATGACCTTGATGCCGAGAGCGCGGGCGTTCCTCGCCATCTCGACGGGCAGCGCGTTGCGGCCGGAGAGCGAGATGATCACCAGCACGTCGCCCGCCTCCAGCGGACTGGTGTCCAGGACGGCCCCGGCCAGCCCGTCGACCCGCTCCAGGGCGCTGCCGAGCGTCGCGGGCCGTACGTCCACGCCGACGACACCCGGAACGGACAGCAGATTCATGATCGCCAGGCCGCCCGCGCGGTAGACCGTGTCCTGCGCGGGGAGCGAGGAGTGCCCGGCGCCGAAGGAGAAGACCCGGCCGCCCGCCGCGACGGCGTCCGCGATCAGCTGCCCGGCCGCGGTGATCCGGTCGCCCTCGCCGTCGCGGACCTGCCGCAGCAGGTCGATCGCGGCGTCGAAGTACTTTCCGGCCAGCCGGTCGCTCCGGTCGCTCTCAGCCATGGACGCGGGCCCCTCTCGTCGGGCCGCGCCGTATGGCGCGGCGCACGGCGCATCTCGTCGTATCTGATCAGTGGCGCGGATCACGTTGCGGTCCGGACCGGTGCCCTGTCAATACGGCCGTGGGGGGCCGGTCCGGAGACGAGGAGGCACCGTTGTCGGCGGGATGCGTCAGAATTGAGTTCAGGGCCACCGCACCACACATCGAGGGGCACGCATGTCCGGACTGATCGACACCACGGAGATGTATCTCCGCACCATCCTCGAACTCGAAGAGGAGGGTGTGGTCCCCATGCGCGCCCGCATCGCGGAGCGGCTTGAGCAGAGCGGCCCGACGGTGAGCCAGACGGTCGCGCGCATGGAGCGGGACGGGCTGCTGACGGTCGCGGGCGACCGGCATCTGGAGCTGACGGAGGAGGGCCGCAGGCTGGCGACGCGGGTGATGCGCAAGCACCGCCTCGCCGAGTGCCTGCTCGTCGACGTCATCGGGCTCGAATGGGAGCAGGTGCACGCCGAGGCGTGCCGCTGGGAGCACGTGATGAGCGAGGCGGTCGAGCGCCGCGTCGTGGAGTTGCTGCGGCATCCGACGGAGTCGCCGTACGGCAACCCCATCCCGGGGCTGGAAGAGCTCGGCGAGAAGGCCGGGGGCGACCCGTTCCTGGACGCCGGGATGGTGAGCCTGATGGATCTGGACGCCGGGGCCGACGGCAAGACGGCCGTGGTGCGCCGGATCGGCGAGCCGATCCAGGCCGACGCCCAGCTGATGTACACCCTCCGGCGGGCCGGTGTGCAGCCGGGCGCGGTGGTGAGCGTGACGGAGTCGTCGGGCGGGGTGCTGGTCGGGAGCAGCGGCGAGGCCGCCGAGCTGGACTCCGAGATCGCCGCCCATGTGTTTGTCGCCAAGCGCTGAAAGCAGTTTCAGCCTCTTTCTTTTCGGCGCCTGCGGCCGAAGCCTTCCCGCGAGCCCGCTGAACTGCGCCGATGCGCCGCTCAGCGGGCTCGGCAAGTTCTTTCCGGTTGAACGGACTTGTGCGAATCCGTGCGATACGGCCGGTCTCGTGTCACGCTGACGCATGGCCATGCATCGGCCTGTCCTGGCCGGGGAGGGGGCTCGGATGCATCCACGTATGACGGAGACAGTCAGGGCCCCGGCGCTGCGAGCAGCCGGGGCCCTGCCTCCCCATGTCCCCCACCCAAGACCCGGAGCCCCGAGCTCCCAGGGTCTTCCCCCACGGGCCCCCTTCCCGGTAGGGCCCGCCTCCCGGCAGATGTCTCCCCGTGGCGGGCGCGGCCAATCCTTGAGTGAGGTCACTCGAACGAGGGGTATTGCGCGCCGAAACGGCGCGTTCGAATAGGGGTTCGATAGTGTGGAGCTGCTCAAGGGACGATTGGGGGTGCCAAGGCACATGGTGCAGCGCATCGATGTCACAGGGGCCGGCGGTGTAGGCCTCGCCGCCTGGGAATTCACCGACCCGCCCAAGATCGGCGGCGGGCTGGAGGAGAGCGAGCAACGGCCTGCCGTACTCCTGCTCCATGGCCTGATGGGCCGCGCCTCGCACTGGGCGGCCACCGCGCGGCGTCTGAGCGCGCGCCACCGTCCCGTTGCGCTGGATCAGCGGGGTCACGGCCGCAGCGAGAAGCCCGCCGAGGGGCCGTACGACCGCGAGGCGTACGTCGATGACGCCCTCGCGGCCATCGAACAGCTCGGCCTCGCCCCGGTCGCCCTTGTCGGACACGCCATGGGGGCCCTGACGGCGTGGCAGTTAGCGGCCCGAAGACCGGATCTGGTCAGTGCGCTGGTCATCTGCGATATGCGGGCCTCGGCGCTCGGGGCGGCCTCGCAGCACGAGTGGACCGAATGGTTCCGGTCCTGGCCGTTGCCGTTCGCCACCCTCGCGGATGTCCGCAGGTGGTTCGGCGAGGACGACCCGACCCTGGAGCGGCCCAGACCTGCCCGCGGCGAGTTCTTCGCCGAGGTGATGGCCGAGCGCGCCGACGGCTGGCGCCCGGTCTTCTCCCGCCGCCAGATGCTCACCGCCCGTGAGACCTGGGTGCATGACGCTCATTGGGAAGAGCTCGCCCAGGTCCCGTGCCCGACCCTCGTCGTCCGCGGCCTCGATGCCGAACTGGGCCGTGCCGAGGCCATGGAGATGGTCCGGGTGCTGCCGCGCGGCGCCTACGCCGAAATCCCCGACGCCGGCCATCTGCTCCCCTGGGAACAACCCGACGCCTGGTGCGCCGCCATCGAGCCCTTTCTCCGTACGGCCACGATGCCCGGCTGAGAAGGCAGACGGCCCGCGCGGCAAGGCACTGCAGCATCGCGGCGCGGGCCATGCGCTCGGCGCGGGCCATGCGCTCGGCGTGGGGGCGTGGAGGTGGGGGCGCGCCGGACCGGGCCGCCCCCGTCCGGCGCGCCCCCGTCCGGCGCGTGTTCTCAGGCCTTGCTGACCGCCACCAGAATCTCCGGCAGCCGCCGCGCCACCCGGGGCGCCGCCACCCGGAGTCCCAGCTCCGCGATGCCCACGCCGTAGACCGCGCCGACCGGCAGCAGCACCCACAGCAGCGTGTGCAGACCGGCGACGTGCAGCCAGATGGTCAGGCCCAGCAGCGGCGCGCACAGCACGGCACCCACCAGCACCCCGCCGAAGAGGCTGAACCAGGCGATCGCGCCCTGTCCCGGCGCGACGTTCTTGTTGCCCTCCGAGGGGATCGAGTACGGGAAGACCGCCGACGACAGCGCCCCGGTCGCCATGAGCGCGCCCAGCACGGCCAGCGAGAGCCCGTACACCTCCACGAAGTCCGACCACGGCCCGATGACGGCGGCGGTGCCGGCGACGACCAGCGTGACGTACGGGACGGCGACCAGCGCCAGCGCGCAGGCACGCGCCCGCAGTTCCCGGTAGGCGTCCCGCGGGGTGGCGATCGTCGAGGCGACCATCCAGAACGCCGAGGTGTCCTGCCCGAACTGGTTGTACATCTGCGACCCGAGCAGCGCCGACGCCGAGAACGACGTATAGATGCTGCCGTTGCCCTGCGCGGCCGAGACGGCCGGCAACAGCAGGCCGACGCCGAGCGCGGTCGCCCACGCCATCTTCGACTTGGGGTCGCGCCAGGCGTAGCGCAGCGTACGGAGCATGACCGCGCCGGTCCGCCCGTCCGGCAGCAGCCGCCCGAGCCCTCGCTCCCTCGTGCCGGCCCGGCGTGCGCTGTCCTTCTCCACTGCCTGGAGGGTCGAGGAGTCCGGGGCCGTCATCAGGGTGGTCAGGGTGCGCTGCCACCACCACAGCAGCAGGACCAGGGCCAGTGCCGCCAGCGCCAGGCCGGCCAGCGCCCGCCCGTACGCCCCGTCTCCGGCGTCCTCGACGGCGCTGACCGCCGAGGACGGCGGCACCCAGCGCAGCACCTCGCCCACCGGCTCCAAGACGGACAGGCCGTCCGGCCGGCCCAGCTTCTGGGCGGCGATGTTGATGGCCTGGGCGCCGAGGGCGATGAACAGGCCGCCCAGTACGGCGAGATCACGGCCACGGCGGCTGGTCAGCAGCCGCACCGACGCGGTGGCGACCGCCCGTGCCAGCGACACGCACACCAGCACCACCAGGACGACGGCCACCACGCCCACGGCCGCGGCGGCCGGGCCGTCGGCGACCGCGATCACCGAGCCGGTCGCCAGCGCGAGGGTGACGACCGGGCCGATGCCGACGAGCGAGGCCACCAGCAGCGACACGATCAGGGGCCGCGGCCGCAGCGGCAGCATCACCAGCCGGGTCGGATCCAGCGTCTCGTCGCCCGTGGGGAAGAACAGCGGCATCACCGCCCAGCCCAGGGTGAGGATTCCGGTGAGCAGAACGACCAGCGCGCCGACATGCGCGGTGCCGCGCAGCGCGATCAGCCCCAGCACGACGCCGGCGGTGAACAGCAGACCGACGATGACCGACGCGATATACGCCAGCGCGCGCCCGGTGGACTGCCGCAGCCCGTTGCGCAGCAGCGACAGCTTCAGCCGGACGAAGACGCCGGTCAGGGAGGGGGAGGGGGCGGCGCCCTGTCCCGCGGTCGCCACGGCGGATTCGGTGCTCATCGGGCGCCGCCACCGCCCAGCCAGTCGAGGTCGGCGCCCGGACCGCGATCCCGTGCGCCGACGAGTTCGAGGAACGCGTCCTGCAGCGAGGGCGCCGCGCCCCGGACCTCCGCGAGCGGACCGTCCGCACGGATCCGCCCTGCGGCGATCACCGCGACCCAGTCGCACAGCGACTCGACCAGCTCCATCACATGGCTGGAGAAGATCACGGTCGCCCCGGAGGCGGTATAGCGCTCCAGCACACCGCGGATGGTCTGCGCCGACACCGGGTCGACGCCCTCGAAGGGCTCGTCGAGGAAGAGGATTTCGGGGTTGTGCAGCAGCGCCGCCGCCAGCCCGATCTTCTTGCGCATACCGGTGGAGTAGTCCACCACCAGCTTGCGCTGGGCGCCCGCCAGATCGAGCACATCCAGCAGCTGCCCGGCCCGCTTGTCGACCTCGTCGCCCGGCAGACCACGCAACCGGCCTATATAGCCGAGGAGTTCACGCCCCGAGAGCCGTTCGAAGAGCCGCAGACCCTCGGGCAGCACCCCGATCCGGGACTTGACGGACACCGGGTCCTGCCAGACGTCGTGCCCGCCGATCTCGACCAGCCCGGCGTCCGGTCGCAGCAGGCCCGTCACCATGGAGAGCGTGGTGGTCTTGCCCGCGCCGTTGGGGCCGACAAGACCGATGAAGCGCCCGGCCGGCAGCGTCAGATCGATGCCGTTGACGGCGATCTGCTCGCCGAACTTCTTCCACAGTCCCTGGATGCGCACGGCGGGCGGGCCGGCCACGGCGCCCCCCGGGGCCCCGGCCGCCCCGCCCTCAGAAGCGGCCGAGGGGTGCTCCGGCGGTGCCGACCCGGCCTGCCGATCGAGGTGCGGATCGACGCGCCGATCGACGTGCGGATCAAGGTGCTGATCGAGATGCTGCTCGATGTCTTCCGGCTCGTTCGCCACCGGCCCTGCCCTTCGACGTCCCCGCAGAGGCCGTCCTGGCCCCCGTCAGGGACCCCACGATACGACCGGGTACGGGAGGCCGCCGGGCGATGGGCGTCCCGGGGTCAGTGGACGCGGCCGGTCCGGATCAGCGGACCCGTCCGGTCCGGATCAGCGCCCCCGGGCCGCGACCGCCTCCCGTGCGCAGGCGTACGCGAGCGGGCTGATCAGCTCCTCGGCATCCGGCAGCCAGCGGTTGGTGGCGGTGGGGCGGCGCGCCCACTGCACCGAGCCGTGCGCGCCCACCCGGGTCGGCGGCGCGGCGATGTACTCGCCCTCGCCGCGGCAGATCAGGTCGAGCGCGGCCGGCGCCCAGCCCAGGCTCCGTACCAGCGCCGGGACCTTCACCGAGGCGCCGGGAAGGACGAGGAAGAGCATCCGCCGGCCGGGGGTGCGGGTCACCGGTCCCAGCGGCAGCGCCATCCGTTCCATCCGGGCCAGCGCCAGACAGCCCGCGGTCTCGGGGACGTCCAGCGCCTCGAACGCCCGGCCCGTCGGCAACAGGATCGACGCCCGTGGCTGCTTGCTCCACATCCGGCGGACGGCGGTGGCGCTGCCGGTGGCCTGTCCGGCCCAGCCGGGGGCGGTCGGGTGCGCGCCGGGCGCCGCGCAGTCACCGGCGTCGCACGAGCAGCGCAGTGTGTCGCCGTCGTGTTCCAGCCATGCGCCGGGGAACACGTCCCAATGCCGTTCCTCGGCGTAACGCACCGCAGTTTCGAGCAGCTCCTCGCCGCGCTGCCTGCCGCGCTGCCCGGGGATCTGCGAGGTACCTGTGACTCCTATGGTCTCTTCCACGCTGAGGACAACTTCCGGTGTCACCAAGGGTTACGGCCGGACGGTGGACCCCCCGGCGCATCGTTCTCGCACCTGGGGCGCATGGGTGCACCGGTGGGGGCGCATATGCGGGCGGGGTCCGGGGAGCGGGTAGCCACCTGCCTGACGGGCGGAGAGGCCGCCCGGCGGCAGGCCGAAGTGCACCCGGGGGAGCCCGGCTCGGCGGCGCCGCGATCTGTGCACGGCACCGCGCACCCTCCCTACTCGTGAACGAGCGCTGCGCACCGGGGATGCTCCGGACAGGGCCTGAAACGCTCACAACTGAGCATCCGCTGCAAAGTGCGTATCACTCCGATCTCTCCTATCGGGCATATCCCGGATCTCTCGGATATCCGGCATATTCCCGGGGAATCGATCACGAGGAACGGCGTTCGCCGGTGAACGCACAGCGGTACACAGGGGGTACATGCATGGCCGCCAGGCCACTCGTCGCACGACAGCCCAACGAACGGCTGCAGACGCTGATCCAGGAAGCCGCCTGTTCCAACGCGGGGCTCGCCCGCCGCGTCAACATGTGCGGTGCGGAGCACGGTCTCGACCTCCGCTACGACAAGACCTCCGTGGCCAGATGGCTGCGCGGGCAGCAGCCGCGGGGCCGCGCTCCGGCCGTCATCGCGGAGGCGCTGGGGCGCAAACTGGGGCGCACGGTCACCATCGACGAGATCGGGATGGCCGACGGCAAGAACCTCGCCTCCGGAGTGGGGCTGCAGTTCTCGCCGACCGTCCTCGGGGCCATCGAGCAGGTCTGCGAGCTGTGGCGCAGTGACGTCGGGCGGCGCGACTTCCTCAGCGGTTCCACGGTCGCGGCCTCCGCCCTGGTCGAGCCCAGCCGCGACTGGCTGATCACCGGGGCGGACAGCCAGGTCGCCCGGAACGCCGGTGCCCGGGTCGGGATCTCGGACGTCGAGGCGGTACGCGCCATGACCACGGCGCTCAGCGAACTCGACCACCGCTTCGGCGCCGGGCATGTCAGGCCGGTCGTCGTGCACTACCTCAACAGCGTGGTCTCGGGGCTGCTGGCCGGTTCGTACCGCGAGTCCGTCGGGCGGGAACTCTTCGCCGCCGTCGCGCGGCTGACCGAACTCGGCGGCTATATGGCCGTCGACACCGGCCAGCCCGGCCTCGCCCAGCGCTACTACATCCAGGCGCTGCGGCTGGCCCAGGCGGCCGGCGACCGCGGCTACGGCGGCTACGTCCTGGCCGCGAGCATGAGCCATCTCGCCGCCTCGCTGGGCAATCCCCGGGAGATCGCCCAGCTCGCACGCGCCGCCCAGGAGGGTGCCAGGGGCCATGTCACCCCGCGGGCTGAGGCGATGTTCTGCGCGGCGGAGGCGCGCGGACATGCCCTGATGGGCGACGGACGGGCCTTCCAGGTGGTGGCCGGACGGGCGGTCGCCGCGATGGAGCGTGCCGACGCGTCGGCCGAGGCAGGCGACGACCCGGTCTGGATCTCGCACTTCGACCAGGCGTATCTGGCCGATGAACTCGCCCACTGCCACCGTGACTTGGGGCAGCCGGGGCCCGCCGGGCAGCGGGCGCAGGAGGCGCTGGACGGGCACCCGGAAGGCCGGGCGCGGCGGCGGGCCATCGGTCTGCTGCTGCTGGCCGGTGCCCAGGCGCAGCAGCGGGAGGTGGAGCAGGCCTGCCATACGGGCACCCAGGCGCTGGAGTTGCTGAGCGGGCTGCGTTCGGACCGCGGCGCGGAGTATCTGGAGGACTTCCAGCTGCGTTTGGAGCCCTTCCGGGACGAACCGGTGGTGCGGGAGTTCAGCGGCCGGCTGGAGCTGCGGGCCACGGCGGCGTGAGCGGCGCCGCGGGAAGCGTGCGCCACGCCTCACCGCGGGAGCGGCTGCGGCACGGCGATGGGGCGGCCGCTTCGTCGTAAGGCGTCGCCGTGCCTGTCGTTGTGCGGCGTCGTTGTACGGCTTTGCCCCGTCGTTGTGCGGCTTTGTTGTGCGGCGTCGGGTATGTCGTATGCCGTCGGGCGGGCCGCGCACCGGGCCCGCCCGGTGCGTTCCGGGGGCGGATCGGGGGCGGATCGGGGTGGTGACCAGGCGACGTGGTCGAACGTTGCTGCGACCCGGTAGCGTGCAGCCGACGATTCCGTAGGTCTGCACGTTGGTAGGAGTCACGGTGACGCAGAGCGGACAGGGTCACGACCCGCAGAATTCTGCGGCCGGTCCCGCGCGAGAGGGCATTGTGCTGCCCGCCAACGGTGAGCCGTGGGTGCCCGACCAGCAGGCCGCACCGCCGGCCGGGCAGCCGTGGGGCCAGCCCTGGGGACCCGGCCCGCAGACCGCGACCGCCCCGCAGCAGGGGTACGGCGAGGCGCCCGGCCGGTACGGCGAGGCGTCCGCCCAGTACGGCGAGGCGTCCGCCCAGTACGGCGAGGTGTCCGCCCCGCAGCAGGCGCAGACGTACGGCCAGGGGTACCAGCAGCCTCAGCCGCAGGCGCATGCCCAGGGCCAGGGGCAGCAGGGATACGGCCAGGGTCCGCAGGGATACGCCCCGGAGCAGGGGCAGCACCCCCAGGCCTCCCAGGCGCCCGCCCCGCAGCAGCCGCAGCAGCCGCAGCCGTCGCAGGGGGGCCAGGGCTTCCCGGCGGCGTCCCAGGGCCGGCCTCCGGTACCGCCGCTCCCGCCCTCGATGCCACAGCAGGCGCCCCAGCCGCCTCAGCAGGCCCAACAGCCTCAGCAGGCCCAACAGCCTCAGCAGACCCAGCAGCAGCCTCAGCAGCAGTACGGGCAGCCGCCGCAGGGCCCGTCCGGAGAGCTGGTGCGGGCGACCCCGCAGACCGGTGCGCCGTTGCCGCCCGCCGCGAACGACGCGGAGGCCACCGCGCTCATCCCGCCCTTCGGCAAGCAGTCCGGATTCGACGGGCAGTCCGGCGGCCCGGGTGCCGCGCCGCTGCCGCCCGAGGCGGGCGCACGGCCCGAGACGCCCGACGAATCCACCACGATGCTGCGCGCCATCAAGCCGAACGGGGTCAGGCCCCAGGCCCAGCCGATGCCGCAGCCGATGCCCGGTGCCCAGGCCGCGGGCGACGCCGAGGCCACCCAGCTCATCCCGCCGGTCGGCGCCGCCGCACCGCCCCCGCCGGTCGGCGCCGCCGCACCGCCCCCGCCGCCCGGCGCGCCGTACGGCGTCCGCCCCGGTGCGCCCGGCGACCGTGCCACCCCCGCCGAGTTCGACGGCCTGTTCCGCGACGGTCCTGGCACACCCGGCCAGACCGGTGCCCCGGACTCCACCGCGCAGCTGCCGCGCTTCGAGGACCCGGGCCGGCCGCCGTACGGCCGGCAGGGCCAGGGGCACCAAGGCCAGGGCCAGGGACAGCCGGGCCAGGGGTACCCGGGCCAGCAGTTCCCGCCCGGTGGCGGCTACGACCAGCAGGCCTCGCAGGACGGAGACGGCGGCGGCCGCCGCAAGCTCGCCCCTGCCGTGATCGTCGGCATCGTCATCGTGGCGCTCGCGGGGGCCGGCCTCGGCCTCGGCTGGGCGCTGAGCGGGGGAAGCGACGAGCCCGCCGCGAAGAAGCAGGACGCCGGAGCCGGTACGACGAAGGCGGCCAAGGACTCGGAGCAGCCGAAGCCGTCCGCCGATCCGGCCGAGGCGCAGGCCAAGGGCCTGGACGCGCTGCTGGGCGACAGCAACAACAGCCGTTCCTCGGTGATCGGCGCCGTCAACAGCATCAAGTCCTGCAGCAACCTCGGCGGCGCGGCCAAGGACCTGCGCGCCGCGGCCGGCCAGCGCAACGACCTGGTGAAGCGGCTGCAGCAGCTGCCCGTCGACAAGATCCCCCACCACGCCCAGCTGACCGCCATGCTGACCAAGGCCTGGCAGTCCTCGGCGGCCGCGGACAACCATTACGCGGCCTGGGCCGGCCAGGTCGGCAGCAAGAAGGGCTGCCACAAGGGCAAGGCCCGGCTCAGCGGGCAGACCGCCCAGGGCAATGTGGCCAGCGGCCAGGCGACCACGGCCAAGAAGCAGGCGGCACAGATCTGGAACCCGCTCGCCAAGAAGTACGGCCTGACGGAGCGCCGCCCCGAACAGCTCTGAGCGGCGGGAGGGGCAGCGGCAGGGCCGGCGGCGGCGGTATCAGCTGTCCGTGCGACGCCGCTCCAGGGTCTTGGTGACATTCACGAAGCCGTCCTGGGCGGCGATCAACTCGCCGTCCCTGACGACCTGGTAGGTCACCATCCCGTTCACGATGCGCGGGAAGTCCTGGACGGCGAGCATGTCGTCGTCCCGCCAGCGCAGCTTCGGGGTGAGTCCGCCGGTGTCGATGGCGTGGTCACCGCGGTCCAGCGTCGTCTGCAGGGCGTGCGGGGTGATGTCGTCCACGCCCGCGTCGTCGAGCTGCCCGATCAGGGCGCGCAGGACGGTGTAGGCGATCCAGGTCGTCTGGACGCCCTGGTCGGCGGGGTCGATGCGGTTGTCGTCGAAGGCGAAGTCGTTGATGACCTTGCGCATCGGCTGCCAGCGCGGATCGTGCGCGACCGGGTACCAGCCGGTGATGTCCGCGTCCTCCAGCGGCCCGGCGCTGCCGCCCGTACGGTTCAGCAGCGACTGGCCGACGCTGCCCAGGACGGAGGCGACCCGCACCTGGGGACGGCCCTCCTGCAGCCGCCGGAACGAGTCGAAGAACGCGTCCGTGTGGTCGCCGAGCGAGGCGGCCACACAGGATCCCGGCACCTTGCCGCCGGCCGCCGAGGTGCCGTGGACGGCCGGGTCGGCACCCACGCCGTCCAGTGCGCGGTTCACCTCGGACGAGTAGTCGGTACCGTCCTCGGGCGCCTTGATGTCCTTGGCCGGGTGCCGGTGGCCGCTCTGCAGGCCGGAGTTGAGCAGGGACGGCATCTGGTCGCCCTGGATGGTGTCAGGCCGGACCAGCGCGACGCGCGAGCAGTCGTGGGCCAGCTGGCGGCCGTTGCCGGCGAGCAGGGAGGCCTGGCCGCCGTTGATCGGGTACGACAGCGGGCTCTCGAACTCCTCGTCCGAGGCCCCGTAGCCGCCGATGAAGGGGATCCCCTTGACCTCCAGCGGCGACATGAACGACCGGCCGAACTGGCTGTACGAGCCGACGACGGCGACCGCGCCCTCGCTCACCGCGCGCTGGGCACAATGCGCCGCGGTCACCGAGTCGTTCTGCTCGTTGCAGGTCAGCACCTTCAGGTGGTGGCCCCGGATACCGCCGTGGGAGTTGACCCAGCGGGCGTAGGCCTGGGCCATGGCCGGCATACCCGGCATATTGGTCGCCTTGGTGCCCTCGGGAGCCCAGGTCATCACCGTGATCGGCGCCTTGTCCCCGGAATCCCCCGCCGCCCCGGCGGGCGAGCCGCAGCCCGAGAGCAGTGACGCGAGGACCGCCGTACACGCCGCCGCCGAAGCGGTGGCGGCCGCGGGAACCGAGGAGAAGGGGCGGGGGAAGGGGCGTCGCCGTCCGGTCATGGCACAGCAGCCTTCCGTCTTGCCCGGAACGGGCTGGTGACGACGAGGCAATGGTCGGTGACGTAGAGGTGAACTCCGGGGGGCCGCTTGAGATCGTTGGTGAAGAACGTACGATCGATTGCTGTGCAAGGTTCGGAGAAGTCTTCCCGTCGCGGCCGCCGCTCGACCACCATGGGCGGTATGCCACTCAACGACATGCCGTGGTGGCGCTGGCGCAGCAATGTGCGTTCCGCGCTGCACATGCTCTCCGACCCCGCCTTCCAGCAGGAGGCCTGGCTGGCCGGCGTGCCCGGGTACGGAGATGTCACCGACGCCGTCTACCGCCTCGTCGAGGACACCTGGCTGGACAACTGGTCCGCCGAGAAGTACGTCGGCACGATCTTCCGGGACTCCCGGGAGGCGCAGCTCGTCGATGCCGCCGTGCTCCGGGTGCTGCGGATCATGCACCAGGTCGGCGCGGACGCTCCGGTGACCGCGTACCTGGAGCACCAGGGCTGGCCGGAGGCCGTGCACGCGGCCCGGGAGGCCCATGTGCAGCTGGCGACGGCGGACGGCGAGGACCCCGACGCCGCTCCGCGCTCGCTGGAGGTGCTGGCCATCATGACCGGTCAGGCCGACGCCCCGGCCTGACCTGCCCGGCAGGTGTGCGACCCTATGAGGTCATGAGCGAGTCGCAGCCCACCCAGCCCGGTCAGCACGATCGGAACGATCAGTACGTCCTCACCCTGTCCTGCCCGGACAAGCAGGGGATCGTGCACGCCGTGTCCAGCTACCTCTTCATCACCGGCTGCAACATCGAGGACAGCCAGCAGTTCGGCGACCACGACACCGGGCTGTTCTTCATGCGGGTCCACTTCAGCGCGGACTCCTCGGTGAGCGTCGACAAGCTGCGGGCCAGCTTCGCGGCGGTGGGCGACTCGTTCGGCATGGACTGGCAGATCCACCGGGCCGACGAGAAGATGCGGATCGTCCTGATGGTGTCCAAGTTCGGGCACTGCCTCAACGACCTGCTCTTCCGCTCCCGGATCGGCGCACTGCCGGTCGAGATCGCGGCCGTGGTCTCCAACCACACGGACTTCGCCGAGCTGGTCGGCTCGTACGACATCCCCTTCCATCACATCCCGGTCACCCGCGACACCAAGGCCCAGGCCGAGGCGCAGCTGCTGGAGCTGGTGGAGGCCGAGAACGTCGAGCTGGTGGTGCTCGCCCGCTATATGCAGGTGCTCTCCGACGACCTGTGCAAGGCGCTGTCCGGCCGGATCATCAACATCCACCACTCCTTCCTCCCGAGCTTCAAGGGCGCCAAGCCGTACCACCAGGCGCACGCCCGCGGGGTGAAGCTCATCGGTGCCACCGCGCACTACGTCACCGCCGACCTCGACGAGGGCCCGATCATCGAGCAGGAGGTCGAGCGCGTCGGCCATGACGTCACGCCGGACCAGCTCGTGGCGATCGGCCGGGACGTGGAGTGCCAGGCGCTGGCGCGGGCCGTGAAGTGGCACAGCGAGCGCCGGGTCCTGCTCAACGGCAGCCGGACGGTCGTCTTCGCGTAGGCGCGCCGTCCCGCCGCCGCGGAGTGCTTTCCGCGTCGGAATACCTTCCGCCGCGGAACACCTTCTGCCGCGGAACACCTCCGACGCGGAGGGCGCTCCATCGCGGAATGCCTCCGACGCGGAAGGCACTCCGCCGCGGAATGCCTCCGCCGCGGAATACCCTCCGCACCTCTCACGTTGTGGCCCCGAGGGGGCACTCGGACCCCCTACGGGACACGTTCGACGCCCCCCTACTGGCAGGGCCCGCCCCTAGAGGCGGGACAGCGACGCGGTCGCGAAGAGCACATCGCGGATCGCGTCCCGCTCGCCGTTCTGTCCGGCCGCGGCCTCCTCGGGAGAGATATGGCCCGCGGCCAGCTGGCAGAACTCGGCACTGTCCAGGGCGATATGGGCGACGGTGCGGTCCGGGGTGCCGAGCGCGGCCGGTGAGTCCAGCGCTATGTACCAGTGCCCGCCGCCGTTGCCCTCGACCTCCAGATGGAGCGTGCGGCCCGGGGCGCCCGCCTCGACCAGCCGCTGCGGCGGCGCGGCCAGCCCGGCCCGACGGCGGTCGGCCAGCGCGCCGGGCAGCAGCCGGGCGGCGAGGTCGACCATCAGGTGGAGGTGTGCCGACGCCGGGGGCTCGTACGGATAGTCCACCGCCTCCGCGATGTCCCCGGCATGCACCCAGCACTCGAAGGCGCGGTCCAGGAACGCGTCGCGCAGCGCGAGCCGGAAATCCCCGTACGGCACGGCGAGCTCGGCCACCTTGTCGCCGGCGAACGACACCTGCCGTATCAGCGCATAGCTCTGGTCACGCCACGGTGCGCGCAGGGCGAGCGGGCTGTGCTCCTCGGCCGGCGTCCGCCAGAACGTTTCCGTACGGATAAGAGGGTTCGGGGCGCCCGGCGGGGCGGTCGTGCCGAGCGGGTCGGGCAGTCCGAGAGCCGTCGCGACCAGGCCGTCGACCGCCATCAGATGCCCCATGACGCCGGCGACGGTGGACTCCCGTTTGACCGGGCGCTCCCCCTCGAACCAGCGCAGCCGCACCGGAGTGCGCCACTCCGCCTCGCCCATGTCGCGCAGCAGCGCGTCCAGTTTGGCGGTCTCCGCGTCGTACGGCGACGCCCACTCGGGCACCGGGATACGGGCCGGGCGGCGGCCCAGGCAGCCCTCCAGCACACGGGAGCGCAGCAGCGGATCGAGGTCGAGGCTGTCGGCGGGATGCAGCAGCCCGACGGCATCGCGCAGCCGCAGCGCTTCGTCCGCACAGGAGGCGCAGTTGGTCAGATGCGCCTCGACCGCGGCCGTCTCGTCTGCGGAGCAGGCCGACAGCGCCCAGGCGCCGAGCAGCGACTTGAGGATCCGGTGCGGCGGGCCGGCCGCCGGCGTGGGGAGGGGGACGGCAGCGGGCAGCTCGGTCACGGGCTCGGCTTCCGGTTCGCGGGGGCCGCCGCCGGTGTCCGACGCCGGGTCGCGGACGGGTACCGGCGGGTCGGCCGGGAGCGGGCCGTGGTCCTCGGCCGCGGTGCGCGGTGCGGGTATCCGCGGCCGTTCGCCGGGGCTGCCGGGCAGCTCGCGGCCGTCCCATTCGTCCGGGCCGTTCACCGCGACCGTCCGTTTCCCGGGCCGCCGGGCGGTGCGGAGGTCCCCGGGCCGGTGTGCTGGGAGTGCGGCGGGCGCGCTCCGCGGGGAGTGCGCGGCGCCTGCGGCCCATGGGATGAGGCGGGTGCGGAGCGCTGGGCGGGTGGCAGGGCCTGGTGGTTGTGGGCGGTGGACAGCAGTTGCAGGCCCAGGCGGAGCCGGCGCCGGGCCTCGTCCTCGGTGACGCCGAGGTCGGCGGCGGTCTGGCGGTAGTCGCGGCGCTGGAAGTACGCCAGCTCCAGGGCGGCCCGCAGCGGCGCGGGCATGGACGTGACGATGAAGTCGGCGCGGGCCGCGGTGGAGGCCTCGCGGATCTTCTGCTCTATTTCGGCGGGCGCGGGGGCGTCGGGTCCGCAGTCGCGCGCCGAGGCCGCCTCGGCCTGGCGCAGCCGCTGGACGGCCTGATGGCGGGTGACGCCGGCGACCCAGGAGCGCAGCGGGCCCTGCTTGGGGTCATAGGAATCCGGGTGCTCCCAGACGTAGCCGAACACTTCGCGGGTCACGCGGTCGGCGGCGTCCTCGTCGTCCAGGACGCGGTAGGCGAGGCTGTGCACCAGAGAGGCGAAGCGGTCGTAGAGCTCACCCAGCGCGGCCGCCTCGCCGTGGGCGAGCCGCTGCTGCATCCGCCTGTCCCACCGCGGTGGGGCGTCGTGTCCCATCGGATCCCCATCCCTGCCCGGCGCCTCCGGGCTCACACCTCAGCCGTCACTCCTGCACCCGCATGCCCGGACCTGTGTGCACCGTCACAGGGCCCGCCGTGCCCTCGAATGTAATGCGCGGGTCTGACAACGCACGCTCCTTTGCGGCAAACCGAGCCCTGAGGGGTACGGGGATGGTAAAGCCCTGACGGACCGGTGCCCTCGCTTTGTGGCGATAATGCCCGATCGCAGTGGATCGATGCGGATCGTTCGTGCCCGTATGGGGCCATGCGTTATCCGTGTGTGACCGGATCTCGGCGAAGAGCTGCACCCTTCGGGGCATAGCCTTAGGCGTACTGCCTGTTGCGCCAAGGATTCGGAAGAGTTTCAGGGGAGAGGGGCCGGGCAGTCGAGCGGGGAAGGATGAGTTCCGGATGCGGTCCGTATTCATCCGGTACGAAAGCGAGCGAAAGGCTTCGAGCGCGTGTCGTTGAAGGTGGCAGAGGACGAAAAGGGCCCTTGGGCCGTACTCCAGGTGTCCGGTGAGATGGACCTGGTCACCTCACCGGCGGTGCGCCAGCATGTGCACGACGCGGTGGCGGACGGGCGGAGATCTGTGGTGCTCGATCTCTCCGAGGTGCGGTTCTGCGATTCCAGTGGTGTCGGCGTACTGATCGCCGCCCGCCGGCTGATGCGCTCCTGCCAGGGGCGGCTGCGGCTGATCCTCCCCGCCCAGGGCGCGGTGGACGGCTCGCACGTCAACCGGGTGCTGGCCGCACTGGGCGTGCGCCGGCTCTTCGAGGTCTACCCGGACCTGCGCACCGCCGTCGACGAAGCCGCCGCACCGCTCTCCGCCTGACGTCTCCGCCTGACGTCTCCGCCTGACGTCTCCGCCTGACGTCTCCGCCTGACGCGCCCCGGGCTGAGGTCCTGGGCTGACGCCTTCGGCACCGGAACCGGCCCGCTACCCGGCCGCTGCTCCAGCCCCGTGGCTCGCCCCACCTCACCCCGCTTCACCCTGCTCCGTACGGGAATTCCGCCCGTACGACGAAGCCGCCGTCGGAGGTGCGCCGCGCCTCCAGCGTTCCGCCGAGGCTCTGCGCGCGCTCGCGCAGCCCCACCAGGCCGTGTCCGCCTCCGGGAAGCGCGGGGACCGTCGCCGTCGCGTCCGGCGGCCCGTTGCGTATCTCCACCCGCAGCCCGCGCGCCGTACGGCCCCCGTCGGCCGTCTCCGTCCCGTACGCCGTCCCTGCCCCGTCGGCCGCGTCCGTCCCGTACGCCGCCTCGGCCCCCTCCATCCCGTACGCCACCTCTGCTCCGTCCGTCGCCGGGCCCCGGACCGTGTCCACCGGATCCACCCGCACCCGCACCCGCGCCCCCGGAGCATGCTTGCGGATGTTGGTCAGCGCCTCCTGGACCGTGCGGAAGGCCGCGCGCTCCACCGTCTTCGCGCCGCTCGCCCCGCCGGCACCGGACACCACCCCCCGCTCGTACGTCACATCCAGCGCGCTCATCTCGATCAGCCGCGGCAGTTCCTCCAGGTCCGGCTGGGGAGCCAGGTCCCGCGCCTCCGCCGCCTCACCGCCGTCCGCCCGCAGCACGCCCACCATGTGCCGCAGCTCCTCCAGCGTCCGTACGGACAGCTCCCGGATCGTCCTGGCACCCGCGCGCGCCTCCGCGTCCTCGGTGCTCACCTGCACCGCCCCCGCCTGCAGGCTGATCAGGCTGACCTGATGGGCCACCACGTCATGCATCTCACGGGCGAGCCGGGCACGTTCGGTGGTCTTGACCCGGTCGGCGAGCAGCCGGTCCTCACGGCGCAGGCTGCGGGTCAGATCCTCGACGCGGGAGGCCAGCTCCTGGCGGGTGCGCACCAGCAGCCCCAGGGCGATGGGCGCGGCCGAGGTGACGCTGGCGTCGATCAGCACCAGGGTGTTCTCCCGGTACGCGGTGAGTTCGAAGTCGGAGATCGGATACGGGAAGAAGTGCGCGGCGATCAGCAGCAGCGCACAGCCGCCGAGCAGCGCCCGGCCGGGGCGGCGGGCGGCCAGGGTGTAGAGCGCGATCATCGGCGCGAACCAGATGTAGCCGATGTAGAGCCCGGGAAGGGTGAAGAGGAAGACCAGCAGCGGGAAGCGACGGCGCATCAGCAGGGCGGCCGCCGCCGCCATCGAGACGCCCACTTCCAGGTCGAGTCCGATCCCGTTGACCAGCATCGCGTCGGCGATCGCCAGCAGAACGGGGACCGCCGGCGGAGCGGCCTTGCGCAGCCGTCGCCCCACCGGTCCGCGGGTCAGTGCCCGCCCCATGCCGGTGCCAGGCGCCGGGGCGCCCCGGCCGGACGTCCCACGGCTGCCGGGCGCCCGCGGGCCGGACGCCACCGAACCGCTACTCCTACCGGTCCCTCTGCCGGTCCCTCTGCCGCTCCCGCCCCCGCTTCTCACCACGCCCCCCGAGGGGCGCCCGTCACCAGACCGGCCCGGTCGGCGACGATGGCAGCCTGGATGCGGTTGATCCCGCCCAATTTCCCGAGCAGGGCGCGCACATGGTCCTTGACCGTACTGGGGGCGAGCCCCATCCGGTCGGCTATCTGGGCGTTGGCCAGGCCCTCGCCGAGCAGGGCCAGCACCTCGGACTCCCGCGGGGTCAGCCCGCTCACCGCCCGGTTCGCGGCGACCTGGTCCTCGGCGGTCAGATAGCCCCCGATCACCGCACGGGTGACCCCGGGATCGAGCACACTGCCGCCCGCCGCCAGCGTCCGCACTGCCCGTACGAGTTGTTCCGGATCGGAGTCCTTGAGCAGAAACCCGGCCGCGCCTGCACGCAGCGCCGCCGTCAGATACTCCTGGGCGTCGAAGGTGGTCAGCATCGCCACCACGGGCGGCTTCGGAGCGGCGCGCAGCCGGCGCAGGACGGTCAGCCCGTCCACGTCCGGCATCCGGATGTCCAGCAACACGACATCGGCTGCGCACCGCAGCACGGTCTCCACGGCCTCGGCGCCGCCGCAGTCCGCGACCATCTCGATGTCCGGGGCGGTCCCCAGGATCATCCGCAGTCCGGATCTGACCAGCCGCTCGTCGTCCACCACAGCGACACGGATCACCGGCCGCCCCTTTCTCCTTCGCGCCCATGCGAGCTCGCGAACCGCCCGTCGTCGCGCGATTCCGCTTCCCCGCCCTCCGGGACCGCCCTGTGGCGGCCCCGCACCCCCGCCGAGCGGCGGGGGTGAGCCCGCGACCTCTGGAGGATGCCGCGGGGAGGACCCCGCGGGCAGAGTTGTTCACATGCTGCACCACTGAAGAGGCCACAGGCCCAGGACGCGTTGCAGTTCACATCGGCGGCCGTCGCGACCCCCACACGCGGCGGCCGCTTCGCGCGTGCGGGGGCGTTCCGGAGGGGGATCTCCCCCGCACGCCCGGCAAGCGGCCTGGCGCCTCCTCAAAACCCCAGGTCAGACGGGCTATCGTCATCGGCTGACCGCGCACCGCGGCTCTGCGTGACCCGCAAGGCGTCCCGTAGCGCGGCAGTGAGCTGAGCCGACAAAAACCGCAACTGCCGCGCATCCACCGCCGGGTCATCGATCAGCGTCCGCGCGTGGTCCAGCAGCCCCGCCCCCATCCTGAGTTGCAGCGCCTCGAGCTGATCGGCGCGCCGGGAGAGCGGGCTGTCATCCCGGTCCGTGAGGAGATAGCAGGGTTTGCCGTCCTGACCGGTCCAGGGGAGCAGCCGGGGGGCGGTGCGGAGGGGGGTGCGGACGGGGGAGCGTGGGTCACGTCGACCTGCCTTTCGTGGGGTGGCATGGCCCCGGCCGCCAGGGGCGGCGGGGCCCGTCGTGCTCGACTCTCGCGCCGACCGTCGTTCTCGCCCATCCCAACTCCCTATAGGACCGCCCTACATTGGAAACATGGGTGACTTTGATGCCGGCCTGTGGTCGCACCCTCGGCTCGCGACGGCCCTCTTCGACGAAGACTGGGGCGCCGTCTTCCGTACGTACCGGCGGCTTGCCGGTATCAGTCAGATGAGACTCGGCGAGCTGGTCGGGCTGGTCCAGCCGGATGTCTCGGAGATTGAGCGCGGCCGTCGCCGGGTCACCTCCGCGGAGGTGCGGCAGCGCATCGTTGCGGGGCTCGGCATCCCCCGGGAGCGGCTTTCGGTCGCGGCGCCGGGCCTGGAGGCGCTGCCGGTACCAGGGCTTACGTTCTCCGGAACCGCCCCTGACGAGGACTTGCTCTCACGCGTCACCAATGCCGTGGACGGCTCCCACCGTGTCGACACCGCGACCCTGGACTGGCTCGACCGTCTCCTGGCCGAACACCGAAGGGCCGAGGACTTCATCGGCTCCCGTCCGCTGGTCGCGGTGATGAGCCAGCAGCTCCGCACCGTGGTGGACCTCTATGGGGGTGCGCGGGGACCGTTGGCGGAGCGGGTGGTCCGACTCGCCGCCGAGCACGCCCAGTTCCTCGCATGGATGGCCCAGGATCAGGGGCAGTCGGCCGCCGCACTGGCGTGGTACGACCGCTCCCACGAGTGGGCCCTGGAGGCAGGGGACTGCGACATGGCCGCCACCACGCTCAGCATGAAGGCGCATATGGCCTGGTCCGGAGGCCGGGGGAGTCGGTGCGTACGGCTCGCCGAGGCCGCCCGCTGGTCGGCACCGCATACGTCACTGGGTGTGCAGGGTATGGCCGCCCAGATGGAGGCCCGGGGGCATGCGCTCAGCCATGCTCCGGACGACGCCCACCGTCTGCCGGACGACGCCCAGGGCCTGATCAGCCGCGCCGCCCAGCGCCCTGAGGACGAGCCGCCGTGGATGTACTTCTACGACGAGACCTGGTTCACCCTCCAGCGCGGCATGGCCGCGATGCACCTCGGCGACTGGCCGGGAGCCACGCGTCACATCACCGCGGGCCTCGATGCCCTGCCGACCGGTTACCGCCGCGACCGGTCCTGGTACCTGTCCTGCCTGGCCCATGCCCATGCGGCAGCGGACGAGGCCGAACAGGCCCTGACCGCGGCCCTGCTGACCGTCCCCGACGCGGCCGACATCGGACGCCCCCACGCGTGGAACGAGCTGCACACCACGGCGTCCGTACTGCTGCGCCGACGAGCCCCGGAGGGGCGACGGCTCGCGGATGCACTCAGGGAGCACGACTGACGCTCACCGCGTCGGCCCCGAGCCGACCGAAGAGGCGCAAGCCCGGCGGCGAACACGGTCATTTCTGCCCGATTCCGGGCAGAATATCTGGACGTTCCGGCGGGTTCGCTCTAGTGTGATCGCTCATGATCAAGGACATCCGTATGCGTCCGCTCCCCACCGGCGCCGAGGCCGTGGTCTTCGACTGCGACGGCTTGCTGGTCGACACCGAGGCCTGCGCGACCGTGGCGGAAACGGCCATCTTCGCGGCGCACGGCCACCCCTTCGGGCCGGAACAGAAAGCCCTGGTCATCGGCCGCACCGTGGAGGCCGCCGGAGAGGCCATGGCGCAGTACTTCGGGCGCCCTGACGCCGGTGCCGAACTCGCCGCCGAACTCCTCCAAAGGGTCCGCAAGGAGCTTTCCCGAGGCGCCGCGGCCCTGCCCGGGGCGAGAGACCTGGTTCGTGCCTGCCGGGCGGCCGTCCCCGTCGCCGTGGCCAGCAACAGCCCCCGGGAACTGCTGGACGCCGCGCTGCGGTCGGCCGGCCTCGCCGACTGCTTCACCCACTCGTTCGCCGCCGACGAGGTGCGTTCCCCCAAGCCCGCACCGGAGCTCTACCTCACGGCATGCGCGGCACTCGGTGCGGCCCCGGAGCGTTCCGTCGCCTTCGAGGACTCGGCCACCGGCATCGCCTCGGCGCGCGCTGCCGGGCTCTACGTCGCGGTCGTACCGTCCCTTCCGGGGGCCGGCCTCGACCACGACTGGCTGGGTGACAGCCTGGCCGACCCCGCATTGCGGGACTGGGCCAGGGGGCTGGGTCAGGAAGCCGGGGCGTGACACCGCCGGCCGGCTGACCCGTCCTCTTCGAGCTCGCGCACGACACCCCTGCGGGCCCCTGCATGGCGCGCACGAGCCCTGCGGTCCCCTGCATGGCGCGCACAACACCCCTGCACGGCGCGCCCGCTCAGCCCCCGCGGACCGCGCACGGCGCCCCGCCCCCGCCCCCTACAGGCCCCCGCCCCGTCCCACCGCCGCCGCCCGCAACCCCTCCGTCCGCATGCCGCCGTACGGGCCGAAGCCGCGGCCGGTGGCCAGGACGACCACCGAGGTCATGGCAGCCAGGGCGTAGGCGGTCGTGGCGAGCGACAGGGCGCCCTGGGGGGTTTCGAAGGAGCGGTTGAAGAAGTCCGTCACGGTCAGCAGGACGACCGTCCGCACGGTGATGTACAGCTCCAGCGCGGCGAACACCAGGAGCGCGCCGCGCACTTCCCGTCGTCCTCGTAAGGCCAGCACCCCGAGGACGAGGAGGGCGAGTACCGATCCGACGGTGGTGAACGGGATGGGCGCCGCCAGATCGAGGGTGCCGAGCACCGAGCCGTCGACCGCGTCATGCAGGTAGTGGCCCATGTCCCCCTCGGGGGTCGCCAGATCGCCGACGAGCCAGCCGAGGCGTGCCAGGCACATCAGCAGGAACAGCACCCCGCAGATCCGGGACGGGCGGCGGCGCCAGGTTTCCGGGCCGTCCGCCGCCGGGGTCGACGGGTGCCCGCCGCGGCGGCGCTCGGTGGCCGGGAGCATCGTGCACAGCACGACCAGTGCCACCACCAGCCCCAGCCCCCGGGTGGCGAGTACCCAGCCGCCCAGCGGGTCGTTGCCGTACAGGTCGCGGTAGGCGGCGTCGAAGAGGCCCACGCCCTCCCGCAGGGAGACGGCGAGCAGCACCCAGCCGGACAGCAGCGCCGCGGAGCGCGCCACCCGTCGCCGGGCCAGTGCCAGCCCGGCGATCACCAGGAACCCGACGGTGAAGGCCCATTCGTACGGGCCGAGGATCTGGGTCGTGGGGGAGGCGCCCGGGTCGAACAGGCCCTCCAGGAAGTCCCAGACGTTGCCGTCCCCTTGGGCGATGCCGTAGGCCGTCCAGGCGAGCAGCACACCGGAGTAGAGGGCGAGGAACAGGGCGGTCGTACGGTAGGCGCCGCCGTGCTCCGGGGCGGCCCGGCCCGGATCGGGGCCCGGACGGACATCCACCGTTCCACCGTCCTGCATCACCATGACCGACCCCCGATCCGCTTCTCGTGGCCACCGCACCGGTTGTTCCCGTACGACAGCCTCACTGTGTCAAGGACGGTGGAAGAGCAGGTGGAGGTTCCACCCCGTGTGTCGTGCGGACCGGGGTTCCCGGGGGTCCGCCGGACAACTGCCTCCACGGGGGCAGGCCGGCAACTGCCTCCACGGGGCAGGGCGGCAACTGCCTCCGTGGGGACGGGGATCAGGGCGGGCCGGGGCGGCGTCGGGTCCCGGGCGACCTTGGCCGGTCCCCGAGGTGACGCCCTTCCCGTGGGGGGCCGGTGCGGGAAGATGGGCTCATGGGGATCTTCGGGGGCGAGGGCCGGCTGATCGGTGGCCGGTACCGCCTGGCAGTACGGCTGGGCCGCGGCGGTATGGGGACGGTCTGGCGCGCCACCGACGAGCTGCTGGCCCGCCAAGTCGCGGTGAAGGAACTGCACTTGGACGAGGGCGTGGAGGAGGGCGCGGGCCAGGGCGCGAGCGGGCCGGAGCCGCGGGTGCAGCGCGAGCGGGCGATGCGGGAGGCGCGGACGGTCGCCGGGATCAAGCACCCGAATGTGATCGTCGTGCATGACGTCGTCGAGCAGGACGGCCGGCCGTGGATCGTGATGGAGCTGGTGGAGGGCTTGTCGCTGGCCGACCGGCTGCAGAGCGGCGGGCCGGTCGCGCCGCGTGAGGCGGCCCGGATCGGTGTCGCGCTGCTGGGCGCGCTGCGGGCCGCGCACACCCGCGGGGTGCTGCACCGCGACATCAAGCCCGCCAACGTCCTGATGGAGTCGGGCACCGGCCGGGTCGTGCTCACGGACTTCGGCATCGCCCAGGTCCCCGGTGTCACCACGCTGACCGACACCGGCGGCTTCGTCGGTTCACCCGAATACACCGCGCCGGAACGGATGTCAGGCAGCGGCACGGGGCCCGAGGCCGATCTCTGGTCGCTCGGGGTGCTGCTGTGCGCCGCGCTCAGCGGTGCCTCGCCGTTCCACCGCGACTCGTTGGGCGGTGTGCTGCATGCCGTGGTGTACGAGGACATCGAATTCCCGGAGGCCGCACGGGCGTTGCGCGCCGTCGTCGAGGGGCTGCTGGAGCGCGATCCGGAGCGCCGGCTGGGGGTCGCCGAGACGGAGCGGCTGTTACGGGGCTATCTGCGGTCGGGCCGCTCTCCGGAGCGCGGGGCGGGCGACCAGGGGGCCGGTCGTGCTCACGGTCATGGCCGCGGGAGTGGTCACGGAGGTGGTCATGATCGCGGCCACGGCCACGGCCACGGTCACGGCCGCGACTACGGTCATGGCGGCGCGGGTGAGGGGGGTGGCGGGGCCGTGGGCCGCGCCGCCGAGGCCGTGGCGGGCGCGAGCGGGCCGCCGGGGCCGGCCGGGCCCTGCTCCGGAGGGCCTCGCGCCCCGCATCACCCCGGGCCCGACGCCCACGCCTCCCCGTACGACGGACCCGGCGACGGCCTGCCGAGTGAACACCCGCCCAGCGAGGCTCCGTTGGCCGCGGGTACGCCGTCCGCTGCCCCGTCCGGCCCCGGCCGTGCGCCCACCGGAGACGAAAGCGGGAGCGGAGGCGGCGACGGCGGCGGAGGCGGTGGTGAAGAAGGCGGAGGCGGCGATGAAGCCGGTGGTGAAGACGGCCGCGGAGGCGCCGGGCAGCCGGGCGGGTGCCCGGGCGGGCGCGGGGGCGGCCGGGCCCCGGGTGCGCCGATCCGTGCCGCGCTCGACGACCGGGCGCTGGCGGCGGCCGCCCGGCCGCACACCGGCCGGCTCCGCACCGTCCTGCTGGTGGCGCTCGCGGTGGTGGTGATCGGCGGCGCGGGTGCGGGCCTCGCCGTCCTGCTGATGCACCCGGACGGGAGCGACGGCGCAACCGGCGGCGCAACCGGCGGCGCAACCGGCGGCCGGTCCCCGCAGGCCTCGGACGCGAGGCCGGGACCGGGGCCCGCGCGGACTCCCGGCCTCGGTCCCGGCCCAGGCGGCGCACAGCCCACCGTCACGGTCACCTCGTCGCCCGCCCCGGGGGCCACCGGCACGATCCCCGCCGGCTACCGGCTCGTCCACGACCCGGCCGGCTTTGTGCTCGCCGTACCGGCCGGCTTCACCCGCTCGTACGAGACGGGCCGCGTCTACTACTCCTCGCAGGGGAGACGGTTGCGGATCGGCATCCAGCTGCGGAAGCGGGTGCCGGAAGGGCCGCTGGGGGCGATGCGGACGGCCGACGCGGAGGGTCCCGCGCACTACCGCGGCTACCGTCAGGGGCGGGTCACCGAGACCACCCACCACGGGTTCAGGGCCGGGCGCTGGGAGTTCGTCCGGGACGGCGGTGCGCAGGACGGCGGCCCCCGCTGCACCTACGACCTCAGCTGGGACGAGGGCGGCCGGATGATCGACGTGTGGATCTCCTTCCCGGTCGGCGCGCGCACCGAGGCCGCGCGGCACTTCGACACCGCGCTCGACGCGTTCCGGCCGAACGGGGCGTGACCGGGGCGTGACCGGGGCCGTGATCGTGTGACCCGGGGCCCCGGTCGTCCCAGACCAGCCCCCTTACGGCCAGCGGGCACTGGCGTGATGGTGCGTACGGCGTGAAAACTCATTACTCCCGGGTACACAAAGCGTCCGGGGAGGAATACGCTCGCCGACATGACGGACTCGCAGGACACCGGAACAGCCTCCCCCGAGGCCCCCGCCGCGGCCCCGGAGGCCACCGCCCCCGAGGCGCCCGCCAAGACTCCCGCGGTCGCCAAGACTCCCGCGGTCGACGAGACTCCCGCGCCCGACGAGGCCCCTGCCGCCCCCGCCGACGGCAACCCGGTCGCCGCCACCCCGGCGGGTGCCCGTACCGCGGCGGATGTGGTCACCCCTGAACTCGCCGCCCGGCTCACCCGTGGCGTCGTCGGCGCGGGCCGCACCGCCAACCACACCCCGTTCACCGGCGAGAAGCTGGCCGACCTGCCCGAGTCCACCCCCGAGGACGTCGCCACCGCCTTCGAGCGGGCCCGCGCCGCCCAGGAACGCTGGGCCAAGGTCCCGGTCAAGCAGCGCGCCGCGGTCCTGCTCCGCTTCCACGATCTGGTGCTGCGCCGCCAGGCCGAAGTGCTCGACCTGATCCAGCTGGAGACCGGCAAGGCGCGGCTGCACGCCCATGAGGAGGTGCAGGCGGTCACCGTCACCGCCCGCCACTACGGCCGCAAGGCCCACGCCTACCTCAAGCCCAAGGCCCGCACCGGCGTCGTACCGACCCTCACCAAGGTCACCGAACTCCGCCAGCCCCGGGGCGTCGTGGGGCAGATAGCCCCCTGGAACTACCCCTTCGAACTGTCCGTGGGCGACGCCCTGCCGGCCTTCGTCGCGGGCAACGCCGTCGTCATGAAGCCCGACACGGAGACCGCGCTCACCGCGCTGTGGGCCCGGGAACAGCTCATCGAGGCCGGGCTGCCGGAGGACGTCTGGCAGGTCGTACTCGGCGAGGGACCGGTCGTCGGCCCCGCCGTCGTCGAGCACGCCGACTACGTCTCCTTCACCGGCTCGACCCGTACGGGCCGCGAGGTCGCCCAGGGCGCCGCCGCCCGGCTGGTCGGCGTCTCGCTCGAACTCGGCGGCAAGAACGCCATGCTGGTGCTGCGGGACGCCGACGTGGAGAAGGCCGCTGCCGGTGCCGTCCGCGGCTGCTTCGCCTCCGCCGGCCAGCTGTGCATCTCCATCGAGCGGCTGTACGTCCACGAGTCCATCGCCGATGACTTCCTCCAGCGGTTCGCCGCCCGTACGAAGGCGATGCGGCTGGGCAACTCCCTCGCCTACGGCGCCGACATGGGCTCCCTGGTCGGCGAGCGCCAGCTGGAGACCGTCACCCGCCATGTCGAGGAAGCCGTCGCCAAGGGCGCCCGGCTGGTCGCCGGCGGCCGCCCCCGCCCCGATATCGGCCCGCTGTTCTATGAGCCGACCATCCTCGACGGCGTTCAGGCCCCGATGGCGGTCTGCGACGAGGAGACCTTCGGCCCGGTCGTCTCCATCTACCGCTTCAGCGACGAGGACGAGGCGGTGGCGCTCGCCAACGCCACCCCGTACGGCCTGAATTCCAGCGTCTGGACCAAGGACGGCCGCCGTGGGCGCGCGGTCGGCGCCCGGCTGCGCACGGGCACGGTCAACGTCAATGAGTCCTACGCCGCCGGGTACGCCAGCGTGCAGGCGCCGATGGGCGGCATGGGGGACTCGGGCCTGGGCCGCAGGCACGGCTCCGAGGGCATCCTCAAGTACACCGAGGCGCAGACCGTTGCCCATCAGCGCCTGATGCCGCTGGCGCCGTCCTTCGGCATGACCGACGAGAAGTACGCACAGTTCATGACCCGCAGCCTGCGGGCGATGAAGGCGTTCCGACTCCGCTAACACCCCCTCAGCAGGGAGAACCAGCCAGTGCCCCAGGAGAACTCTGCCCGAAATCAGAACGCGAACGGCGGCCGGGACGCCCAGGACAGCCCTGAAACCCAGGACAGCCCTGAGACCCATGACGCCACCGGAACCCGTACCGACGCCCCGGACACCCGTGCCGACGGCTCCGGCGGCTCCGACGGTCACGGCCCTGACGACGACCACGGCTATGACTACGACGTGCTCGTCGTCGGTTCGGGCTTCGGCGGCTCGGTCTCCGCACTCCGGCTGACCGAGAAGGGCTACCGCGTCGGCGTTCTGGAGGCCGGCCGCCGCTTCACCCGGCAGACCCTGCCGAAGAACTCCTGGGACATCCGCAACTACCTGTGGGCCCCGGCGCTCGGCTGCTATGGCATCCAGCGGGTGCATCTGCTCGGCAACGTCATGGTGCTCGCCGGCGCCGGGGTCGGCGGCGGCTCGCTGAACTACGCCAACACCCTCTACGTCCCGCCCGAGCAGTTCTTCGAGGACCAGCAGTGGGGCCATATCACCGACTGGCACGCGGAGTTGGCGCCGTACTACGACCAGGCCAAACGCATGCTCGGGGTACGTCTCAACCCGACGATGACGCCCTCCGACGTCCACCTCAAGGAGACCGCCGAGAAGATGGGCGTCGGCGACTCCTTCCACCTCGCGCCGGTGGGTGTCTTCTTCGGGGACGGGCGGGACGCCGTCAGCGGGGAGGAGACGGACGGGACGTCGAAGACCACGCCGGGCACGGAGGTCCCCGACCCGTACTTCGGCGGCAAGGGCCCCTCCCGCAAGGCGTGCACGGAGTGCGGGGAGTGCATGACCGGGTGCCGGCACGGCGCCAAGAACACCCTCAACGAGAACTACCTCCACCTCGCCGAGCAGGCGGGCGCCGTCATCCACCCCATGACCTCGGTCGTCACCGTCACCGAGGACTCCCGTGGCGGCTATGCCGTCGCCACCCTGCCCACCGACAACAAGCGCACCGGCCGGGGCCGCACCTTCACCGCCCGCCGGGTCGTCCTCGCGGCCGGTACGTACGGCACCCAGACCCTGCTGCACAAGATGAAGGACAGCGGACTGCTCCCCGGCCTCTCCGGCCGGCTCGGCGAGCTGACGCGGACGAACTCCGAGGCGCTGGTGGGCGCGCAGACCGACGACCGCCGCTACCGCAAACGGCACGGCACCAAGGCCGACTTCACCCGCGGTGTCGCGATCACCTCGTCGATCCACCCCGACGCCCACACCCACATCGAGCCGGTCCGTTACGGCAAGGGCTCCAATGCGATGGGCGCCATGTCCATCCTCCAGGTGCCCCTCGCCGGCCGCGGCTCGCGCGCCGCCCGGTGGGCCGCGAACTGCGCCCGGCACCCGATGCTGCTGCTGCGGTCGCTCTCCAACCGTCGCTGGTCCGAGCGCACCATCATCGGCCTGGTGATGCAGTCCCTGGACAACTCCCTGACCACCTACCGCAAACCGAACGGCCTCGGAAAGGGCCTGCTCACCGCCCGCCAGGGCCATGGCGCACCGAACCCCCAGCAGATCCCCGAGGCGACCGAGGCCGCCACCCTGCTGGCACAGGAGATCAACGGTTTCGCCGGCAGCAATGTCGGCGAGCTGATGGGCACACCGCTGACCGCGCACTTCCTGGGCGGCTGCCCGATCGGCGAGGACGCGGACCACGGCGTCATCGACCCGTACCACCGCCTCTACGGCCACCCGGGGATCTCCGTCGTCGACGGCTCCGCGGTCTCCGCCAACCTCGGCGTCAACCCGTCCCTGACCATCACCGCACAGGCCGAGCGCGCGATGTCGCTGTGGCCCAACAAGGGCGAGCCGGACCCGCGCCCCGCCCCGGGCCGGGCCTACCGGCGGCTGGCGCCCGTCGAACCGGCCCGCCCCGCGGTCCCTCCCCAGGCCTTCGGCGCGCTGAACCTGCCGTTCCTGGCCGTCCCGCCGGTGCCGCCGAAGAAGTCCCTGACGTAGGGGCCCCGGCGGAAGGCATCCGGAGGGCGTACAGAAGGCATACGGCCATGGCCGAAAAAGGGTGTCCTCTCGCCAAGAAGGCTGCCGTGATGCCGATCACTTCCGTCACGGCAGTCTCACAGGAGACTCACCACAGCCTCACGGCCGTCTCCTGGGCGTCACGAAGGCAGGGCACAGGGCCGGCCCGGCGACGGCCGTGCGCCGGGCGCACTCCCCCCACAGCGAAGGGCCCCGGATACCGTCCGCGAGGGGGGGTGCGGACGGCCACGGGGCCCTTTGCTTTCGGTGCCGGCGTCAGGGCAGCGCCGGCACCGACGGGCGGCGCTGGGGGGGGGGTAGCGCCGCTGGCTTATGGGTGGTGCGCGATGGTGCGAATGCCGCGGTGGTCGGACCAATGGCAGTGCAAAAGTCCATACCGGATACGGCAGGTCGTTCGTCAAGCATCGTCCTGGATGCGCCTCACCTGGCGCAACCTTTTCGACCGGATGCGGTCGGTCCCGGGCGTCCCCAGGACCGACCACCCCATCGGATGTGACCGGGCTGCTGTCCCCTGCTGACCGGTCACGGCTCCGGAGCGAGGTCCCACGACGCGGGCCGCGGCTGGCGGCCGGCGTCTCATCGCTCCGGGTTTCCGCCCGTGAGGCGGCGTCTACGCGTAGTCCTGCAGGCCGCGCCTGGCTGGCGTGGCACCGGGAACAACGAAGCCTCGCGGCGGCCGGTCACGCGCCGTACGGGTGAGTCGGCAACCGAACGCAGATCCGGCAGCTGCGCCGGGGCGCGCGTGTGCTTCGTCACGCGCCCCGGCCGGCCCCGAAACCGACCACATAGCGTCCAGAACCAGCCACGACCCCCACTGAGCCCCGATGCCGGACCGCCGGAATACCGGCCCGGAGCCGAGCCGGCCACCCCCCGGCAGCAGGCCGGGCCCCGCCTCCCGGCCCCAGCCTCCCGGGCCCCGTCTCCCGGCCCCGCCTTCCGTCCCCCTCAGATCTGCCCCCGGGACAGCTCCAGCAGGGTCATCGCCAGTGCGGTGCCCGGCCTGCCGAGCTGGTCGCGGTAGTGGGCAAGGATCTCCATCTCGCGGGAGAGGTTCACCCGCCGTCCGCCGGAGGAGAGGCGTTCGCGCTGGATGACGGCCGAGACGGCCATCCGTTCCTGGACGAGGCCGATGATCCGGCCGTCGAGATCATCGATCCGCTGCCGTGCGTCATGGATGATCCCGGCCGCCTCCGGCGTGTGGGCGCCGGTGCCGGTGCCGGTGTCGGTGCCGGGGGCGGGAGAGGGGGCGGTGGTGGTCCGAGGGCTCATGTCCGTATCTCCTGGGGTGAGTGGCCCCGGAGCCGATGATCGGTCCTGACAGACGCAGACGCCCCGGACCATTTCGGCCCGGGGCGCCTGGGAAGTTGCTTGTCAGTGGATCAAGCAGCACGACCATGGCAGCCGGACGGGCCGGTGCCATAGGTAAAGACGAAGGTCAGCTGCTTGGACATGGAGCCAAGTATGAGCCCGTTAGAATCGAAAGTCCAACCCCTGCTCCACACCGCCGGAAGGCCGCCGAAGTGCCATCAGCGCCCCCTGCCGCTGCCCCGGACGTCGTCCTCGTAGTCGACTTCGGCGCACAGTACGCCCAGCTCATCGCCCGACGGGTCCGTGAGGCCCGGGTCTACAGCGAGATCGTGCCGTCCACCATGCCGGTGGCGGAGATGCTCGCGAAGAACCCGAAGGCGATCATCCTCTCCGGCGGTCCCTCGTCGGTCTACGCCGAAGACGCCCCCAGCCTGGACCGCTCGCTGTTCGAGGCCGGTGTCCCGGTCTTCGGCATGTGCTACGGATTCCAGCTCATGGCGATCGCCCTCGGCGGCACCGTCGACAACACCGGCGCCCGGGAGTACGGCCGTACCCCGCTGTCCGTCGCCCGCCCCGGATCCACCCTCTTCGAGGGCACCCCCACCGAGCAGTCGGTGTGGATGTCCCACGGCGACGCCTGCTCGGCCGCGCCCGAGGGCTTCACGGTCACCGCGTCCACGGACGTGGTGCCGGTCGCCGCCTTCGAGAACGACGAGAAGAAGCTCTACGGCGTCCAGTACCACCCCGAGGTCATGCACTCCACGCACGGCCAGCAGGTCCTGGAGCACTTCCTCTACCGCGGTGCGGGCATCGAGCCGAGCTGGACCACCACCAGCGTGGTCGAGGAGCAGGTCGCCGCGATCCGCGCCCAGGTCGGCACCAAGCGCGCCATCTGCGCGCTGTCCGGCGGCGTGGACTCCTCGGTGGCCGCGGCCATCGTGCAGAAGGCCATCGGCGACCAGCTGACCTGCGTCTACGTCGACCACGGCCTCCAGCGCAAGGGCGAGTCCGAGCAGGTCGAGAAGGACTTCGTGGCCGCCACCGGCGTCCAGCTGAAGGTCGTCGACGCCGAGGAGCGCTTCCTGACCGCGCTGGCCGGGGTCAGCGACCCCGAGCAGAAGCGGAAGATCATCGGGCGCGAGTTCATCCGCGTCTTCGAGCAGGCCCAGGCCGAGCTGGTCGCCGAGGCCGGCGCCGAGGGCGAGGAAGTCGCCTTCCTGGTCCAGGGCACGCTCTACCCGGACATCGTCGAGTCCGGCGGCGGCACGGGGACCGCCAACATCAAGTCCCACCACAACGTGGGCGGGCTCCCCGACGACATCGAGTTCCAGCTCGTCGAGCCGCTGCGCCAGCTGTTCAAGGACGAGGTCCGGATGGTCGGCTCGGAGCTCGGCCTGCCGGACGAGATCGTCCACCGCCAGCCGTTCCCCGGCCCCGGCCTGGGCATCCGCATCGTCGGCGAGGTCACCAAGGAGCGCCTGGACCTGCTGCGCGAGGCCGACGCCATCGCCCGCGAGGAGCTGACCGCGGCCGGTCTGGACCGCGAGATCTGGCAGTGCCCGGTGGTCCTGCTCGCCGACGTCCGCTCGGTCGGCGTCCAGGGCGACGGCCGGACGTACGGCCACCCGATCGTGCTGCGCCCGGTGTCCTCCGAGGACGCGATGACCGCGGACTGGACGCGGATGCCGTACGACGTGCTGGCGCGGATCTCGACCCGCATCACCAACGAGGTCGCCGAGGTCAACCGCGTCGTCCTCGATGTCACCAGCAAGCCCCCGGGCACCATCGAGTGGGAGTGATCCCGCCCGTCGGGTGATCCCGCCCGTCGTGGGCAGGGGTTCCGCCGACCGCCTGATGATGCCGCCGCTCGGACCGACCGAGCGGCGGCATCGTCGTGTCGGCAGCCCGCAGAATTCTGCGGGCCGGGCCATTCCCACCGGCCCCGGCCCTGGTTACCTGCGGTAGTGGAAGGTAGCTTCCGCATCGAGCATCAAGCGCCGTACGTGCCAGGAGGAGAGCCGCGATGCCCGAGCCGACCCCGATACCCACCGACCAGCTGCAGTTCGCGATGCCGCCGACGCACCAGACCGTCGAGGACGAACGGCGCCACCGCAAAGAGCGCCTGGTCGTGGCGCTGCGCCTGTTCGGGCACTACGGCTTCGAGGAGGGTGTCGCGGGCCATATCACCGTGCGCGACCCGGAGTTCCCCCACTGCTTCTGGGTCAATCCCTTCGGCATGTCCTTCCGGCACCTCACGGTCAGTGATCTGCTGCTGGTGAACGCGGAGGGGAAGGTCGTCCAGGGCCGCCACCACGTCAACCAGGCGGCGTTCGCCATCCACGCCCAGGTCCACCGGGCCCGGCCCGACGTCGTCGCGGCCGCCCACAGCCACTCCACGTACGGCCGGGCGCTGTCCGCGCTGGGGGAGCTGCTGGACCCGATCACCCAGGACGTCTGTGCGTTCTACGAGGACCATGCGCTCTTCGACGACTACACGGGCGTGGTGGTGGACGAGGCGGAAGGCCGGCGGATCGCGGCTGCCCTCGGGCCGCACAAGGCGGTGATCCTGCGTAACCACGGTCTGTTGACGGTCGGCGACTCGGTGGACGCGGCGGCGTGGTGGTTCGTCACGATGGAACGCTCCTGCCAGGTCCAGCTGACCGCGAAGGCCGCCGGCAAACCGGTCCTGATCGACCACCACAATGCCGTCCGCACCCGTGAACAGCTGGGGAACGACCTGGTGGCCTGGATCAACTACCAGCCGCTGTATCAGCAGATCGTGCGCAGCGAGCCGGATCTCTTCGGGTAGGGCGGGTCCGGCGGCAGGTCCGGCGGCAGGTCCGGTGGTGGGTCTGGTGGCCGGCCTGGTGGTGGGTTCGGTGGTGGTTCCGGTGGCTTGCCTGGTGGCGGGTTCGGTGACGGTGACGGGGCCGGGCCCGGTGGCAGGCTCTTCCGGATCGCCGCCCGGCCGGGCCCTGCGGGACGGGCCGCCCGTCCCGCAGGGCCCGGGGCCGTCTCACGGATGCGGGAACAGATCGAAGAACGGTGCGGCAGCGGCGAGGCCCCTGCTGAAGGGCGCGTCGAAGTCCCAGACGAGGAACAGCAGGAAGGCGATCAACGCGCTGAAGAGCCCGGCCATCAGCAACTCCCGCCCCGAGCGCCGGATCTGCAGGGTGAACATGACGCCGATCGAAATGGCGCCGCCGATGATCAGCCCGAACCACACCACGCCCGGCAGCGTGGAACCGGCCGCGTCCGCACGGGCGGAGCGGGCGCCGTCGGCCACCGCGACCTGGTCGACGAGGGGCTGGTAGGACTGCCCTTCGAAGTCGTTGCGCGGGTGGTAGTCGGTGACATCGGCCCGGACCTTCGTCAGCAGGTCGGTGCCGCGCCCGGTCAGTTCCCCCCGCTCGGCCATGGCCGGCCATTCCTTGTGCACGACGTAGGACACATAGGTGCCGACGTCCGAGCGGATGCGGTCCCGGACCGGCGCGGGGTAGGCCCGGGCCCGCGCGCTGACCTCGTGCAGCGCCTGTGCCTCGGTCCGTACGGTGTCCTCGGCCGCGCTCCTGGCCTCCCAGACCCCGGCGATGGCCAGGCCCAGCACGATCGCGTACACCACCCCCACCATCATCGTCAGATACTCGATCACATCGGGTGTTTCGGTCGGGTCGTCGTCCTCGCTGATCCGGCGTTCCTTGAGGACGGTGATGGTCAGGACGACGCCACAGGCGGCGACCATGGCGAGGGTCAGCACCAGCCATTGCGACATGGAGACCTCCTACGAGGAACGGCGCCCGGCGGAACCGGACGAGGAGCTCGAACGGGGACGGAGGGCGGCTCCGGCCAGTACGGCCGGGGCGGTGATCAACAGGGTCGTGGTGACAATGGAGCGCCCGGCGCGCGGCTTGTGGGACACCGGCGCATAACTGCGGGGCAGGGCGGGCGGAGGTGACGCCGGGCGGCTGACGACCGGCTTGGGCTTGGGCTTGGGCTTGGGCTT
The DNA here is from genome assembly GCF_043199875.1 of Streptomyces sp. NPDC048516. Classification (NCBI taxonomy): domain Bacteria; kingdom Bacillati; phylum Actinomycetota; class Actinomycetes; order Kitasatosporales; family Streptomycetaceae; genus Streptomyces; species Streptomyces sp. NPDC048516. The sequence continues at coordinate 69,582 of NZ_JBICWS010000002.1, forward strand.
GGGTTCCGGTTCGGGCGGCGGGGCCGCGGGGCGGGCGCGGGGTGGGGGTGGCGGAGGCGGCGGGGGTGGTGGTGTCGGCCGGGGTCTGGGCGCGGGCGGCCGTGGGGGCGCGGGTTTCGGGCCCGGTGGACGGGGCGCCGGCTTGTGGGAGGCCGGGGGCGGGGGTTTGGTTTCGGTGCAGGGGAAGTGCCAGTGGCGGGGCATGGGGAAGCCGGTCGGTACGTCCACGGGGGGCGCGGTACCGGCATAGGCGCAGTTGTCGCCGGCCGGTGGCCGGTGGTAGCGGTCATGGGCGGTTGCCGTCGGCGCGCCGGCGAGCAACGCGGCGGCACCGGTCAGGAGCAGGAGAGCGGCGGCGGCCAGGAGTACGGCTCCCAGGCGCCGGATGCCGCGGAGCGCGCCGCGTCTGCCGAGTGCGCCGCGTCTGTCGGGTACGTGGGGTCTGCTGAGCCTGTGGGGTGCGTGGGGTGCGTGGGGTCCGTTCGGTTCCGTCGGGCTGTCCCGGGGGCGTGGTCTGTCTCTGTCCAGGTCAATGCGGCGGTGCGATCCATGAGGTCCGTGTATTTGGCACACGGCGAGAGCTTGCGCAGCGCGTGGACCGCTCAGCCATCGCCGTGCCCCGGTTCGCCCGAATAGGGGACGCGCCGGGCTTTCGCGGTCGGCCGCCGGTCAGGTGTGCGTAAGGGGGGCCAAGTCCGCGGACTCCGGTACGGATCTACCGGGCGCGCGACGGCACGGGGACCCACTCCGCGTACGTCAACGCGCCGATGCGCCCGCCACCCGTCACCAACTGGACGTTTGATATCCACCCCGGCCACCTGGGGCACAATTCGCCTTTGCAGACAACAAGTTGGCGGCGAGCGGCGGCGGGCGGTAACGGACGTGTCGGTTGAGGCGGCGGGCAGGATGGCCGGAACGGGCGAGCCGGGGGACGGCGCGGAGCGTGCCACCGGTGGCGAGTGCCAGTGCGGGCGGTGCCCGCACGGCGCCCGTACGGGGCACCGGCAGGCGGTTGCCGCGTTCATCGCGCTGCGCGAGGACTTCGCCGCCGGGCACGGGGTGCCGGCCGGGCTCACCCGCTCCGCCGGCGCCGCCCGCCAGTGGGTCTCCGATGAACTGACGCTGTCCGCACGGGAGGTGGCCAAGCGGGGCGCCGCCGAAGGGGCCGCCTGGCTGGCGTCCGTACGGTGGCGCACCCTGCTCGTCGTCTGGGGCGCGGTGATCGCACTGCTGCTCGGGCAGGCGCTGACCGCCATCGGCGGCGGCTGGACGGCGTCCCGTACGGCGGGACTGCTCGCGGCCGTCGTCCTCGCGCTGGGGCTGACGGCGGCGGCCTGGTGGCACCGCGCGCACGGCGGGGCGCTGGCGCCGCTGATCGGCGAGGACGGGCGGCTGTCCACCTCCCGGACGGTGGCGGCGGGCTGGGCGGCCGCGGTGCTGTTCGCCGTGCTGACGGCGGCCGTGCGGCTGGCGGCGGCCGCCGGGCCGGGGGAGCGGCGCGCACTGCTCCAGGGCCTGGAACTCGTCCGGTCGGGTGCCCTGCTGACGACGCTCGCCGTCGGGTGCGGGGTGGCCGTGGTGGCGTACGGGCTGGTGGCCGCGCGGGTGCGGTCGGGGCGGCTGCAGAAGGTCCCCGCCCAGCGGCCGCGGGCCGCCGACCTGCTGGCGGACGACGCGGGCCGGGGCAGCCTCCTGGATGTGCAGTACGTCCTGGTGAATGTGGCCGTGCTGGCGTTCGCCCTGGTGCGGCTGGCCGGGGAGCCGGGGCACCTGCCGCAGCTCCCCTGGGGGCTGGTGGTGCTCCTCGCCCTCTCCGGGGCGACCTATCTGTGGGGGAAGGCGGTGGCGGGCGGGCGTCCGGTGATCCTCTCCGTCGTCCGCTCCCGTGAGCTGGGTGATCTTGCCGCACCGGTCCGTACCGGCGACGACATCGAGATCCGCGGCGCCGGCTTCGTCCCGCCGGGCGCCGGGACACCCGACCGGCTCGCCCGGACCGTCGTACGGATCGGCGATGTCCACGTCCCCGTTCCCCTGGTTCCGGTGGCCGGCGGCTTCGCCAATCCGACGGACGGGGTGCTGACCGTGCCGGTACCGGTCGACGTCGAGCCGGGCCGGGTGACGGTCCGGGTGATCACGGCGGCGGGTGTGGAGTCGAATGGTTACCCGGTCGACGTGCTGGACTGAGGCCCACGGGAGGCGCGGCCGGGGCGTCGTGGGGGCGTGGCGGGGCCGGGGCGTGGCGGGGTCGGGGAATGCGGCGGGCCGGGGGAGCGCGAAACGGCCCCCGAGGGTGGCTGGGGCGGTGCGGCACCGCCCGGCCGCCGTTGCGTGATGGTTTTGTGTGCCGCGACCGCGCGAAGTGCATCGGTCCGTTGAACCTCTCGCGTACGTGCGTACGTATCTCCCCAGGAGGCGTGGGCGGGGGCACAATCGTCTGCGCCCGGAGGCAACGGAGAGGCGGACGTCATGGTTCACGCGAATCGCACGATCGGTGCCGAATTGGGGGGAGTGGCCGTTGAGGGCTCCGGCGTCGCCGGGCTGCGGGGGCGGCTGGCGCGCCATGCGCTGCTGCCGTTGCGGCTGTTTCTGGGCGCGACCTTCCTCTATGCGGGCATCGACAAGCTGCTGGACCGGTCGTTCCTGGCGGCCGGCGGCGCGGGGTCGATCGGTGAGACGCTGCGCCAGGTCCATGACGCGGCGGCGCTGCCGCAGCTCGTGGACCTTGCGCAGCAGAGCCCGGTCGGCTTCGGCTACGCCATCGCGGCGGGCGAACTCGCGGTGGGCCTCGGGACCCTCGTGGGCCTGCTGGGGCGGCTGGCGGCGCTGGGTGGTGCGCTGATCTCGCTGTCCCTGTGGCTCACCGTGAGCTGGGCGACCACTCCGTACTACTACGGCAACGACCTCGCCTACCTGATGGCCTGGGTCCCGCTCGTACTGGCCGGCACCCCGCGGTTCTCCCTGGACGCGGCCTGGACCCACCGCCGCAAGCGGCATGGGACGCAGTTGTTCGGCTAGCGAAACGCGATTGTCCGGCTGACGAGAGGAAGCTGTCCGGTCGGGACGAAGCTGTCGGGGTCGGGACGAGGCTGTCCGGCTGAGACGCCGTCGTCCGGCCGGGACACCGTCGTCCGGCCGGGACACCGTTGTGCGGCCGGGACGCCGTTGTGCGGCCGGGACGCCGTTGTGCGGTCGGAGAGTTGACGCGACCTGGTAGGGCGCCGCCGGGCGGGCGGTCGTTCCATGGCGGCGCGGGGCGGGCGGGGGCGGCGTCACGGGGGTCAGGTGTGCGGCAGGGGTGGCGGGTCGGTGTGCGGGGCGTCGCGGCGGGTCGTGGCCCGGACGGCGGCGGTGATGCCGGAGAGGACCAGGCCGGCGGGCAGGGCGAGGAAGAGCCAGAGGCCGGGGGCCCGCCAGAGGCCGAGGGCGTCGAGACCGTAGCCCACGCCGATGGCGAGGGCGGTGAGGCCCGCGATCAGCCGAGCCGGTTCGAAGCGATGGCGTTTCACTCGGGGGCTCCCTCGGGGGTGGGGGCGGTCAAAGGTGCGGGGACCGATGGCGCGGAGGCCGACGGGGTGCGCGCCGACGCTGCCGAGAGGGTGGGCCTGGACGGCGGGGGTGCCCACGGTGCGGGTGCCGACGGGGTGGCGGCCGAAGGAGGAGAGGCCGGTGTCGCGCGCTCGATGGCGACCTGGCCCGCGCCGAGTTCGAGGTCGAGATCCAGCGAGCCGCGCGGCTTCTCACCCTTCTTGAGGCCGTCGGCGGGCAGCGTGATGGTCCGCCGGTCGACTCGCGCCGAGAAGTCCACGTCGTGCGGCGATTCACCGGGCAACTGGATGTCGCCGAAACCGAGGGAGATATGGAGGCGGGTGGTGACGCCTTGCGGCAGTGTCACCTGGAGGCGGCCGAAGCCCACCCGCGCGCTGGTGTGGAGCGTACGGCCGTCCTTGAGGGGCAGGGCGCCGAGGTCCAGCCTCCCATCCCCCGAACCGACCTCGTAGTGCGGCCGGACAGAGCCGAGCGTGGCGGGGGTCCAGGTGCGCTCCTGCCAGTCGGTGGTGAAATTGTCGGGCAGCGCCGTCGCGGCCGTCAGCAGCACGGCCGTGCACACCACCATGAAGACCGTGCCGCCGCCCGTCCGCCCGCACCAGGCGCTGAGGACGAGTCCCAGGCCGAAGACGACCAACGCACCTGCCAGCCCTGCCTGGAGGGCGGGCGCGAAGCCGCTCCGGTGGGAGACGGCGAGGGCCGTGGCGCCTCCGGCGAGCAGCGCGAGCAGGAACGTCCAGCCGCCGACCGGGCGGCCGCTGGGGCGGGTTCGGCGCAGCACGGGGGCGGGCGGTGCCCCGTACGGTGGCGGGCCGGGCGGGCTGCCGGCGTCGGGCCAGGGGCGGGGCCGGTCAGCAGCCGTCGCGCCCGCGCGGTGCTCGGGGCGGTAGGTGATGTCCAGCGGGAGCGGGGTGTTCTCCGGCCCCCACAGATAGCCCGGGCCGCCCGCCTCCTTGGAGCGCTGGTTGCGCCACCAGGACGGACTGGTCGGCACCGGGGGGGCCATGGTCTCGGGCGGGGCGTCGGCGACGGCCTGGGCGGTGGCGGCGTCCACCGACTCCGGGCCCTTGGCCTCCACTTCCCGGCGCCGCCGGGACCAATAGGCGGAACCTGCCGCCGCCAGCGTCAGCATGATGGCGAATGACATCATGCTGCCCTTGGCGAGGGTCGTCAGGAACAGTCCGCAGCCCACCAGCGCGAAGAGCAGGGCCGTCAGCGCGGAGCCCTCGACCCGGCCGGAGAGCAGCTTGCGGCCCTCGTTCTCGTCCTGCCCGTCGAGGGGGATGAGCAGCCAGGCGAAGCCGTAGACGATGAGGCCGAGCCCGCCGACCGAGAGCACGGCGAGCACGATCCGGAAGATCACCGGGTCGAGGTCCCACTGCCGGCCGAGCCCGCCGCACACCCCGCCGATCACCTTGTGCCGGCGGCTGCGGCGCAGCGGGGCCTGCGGCGGGGTGGGGCCGACGGGGTCGGAGGGCGCCGACTCGTCGACGGGGGCTGCATCGTTCATGGACCCATGGTGACAAGCGCGGCGCGCTCCGGGCATCAGTGGAAACCCTGGCAGGTCCCTGAGATTCCCCGACGGGACCCCGATATGCCCCCGGGGGGTCCCGAAACCCCTCGTGGGTTCGCATATGCCCCGCCGTCTCGGTACCGGACCGGAACACGCGTACGGACGGGCGGTGGGGCGAGGGCCTTCCACCCGCGTGGGCGACTATCGTTGCCCCTTGAATACGTACGGGTTTCCGGAGGGGCGTGCGGTGACGGAGGCGGCGTCGGTGGACGAGGGGCGACTGGTCGCCGGGCGATATCGCCTGGTTGAGCGGATAGGCCAGGGCGGTATGGGCACCGTCTGGCGGGCCCGCGACGAGGTCCTTGGGCGTCAGGTCGCGGTCAAGCGTCTGCATGTGGCGCCGCATCTGGAAGCGGACGAACTGGCGAGGCGCTATGAGCGCACCACTCGCGAGGCGCAGGCGGCTGCCCGCATCAACCACCCCAATGTGGTGGGGGTGCACGACGTCGTGGACGACGCCGGGATGCCGTGCATCGTCATGGAGTACGTCCCCTCGTTGACGCTCGGCGATGTCATCAAGGAAGCCGCCCGGCAGGAGAGTTCGGTCACCCCGCGCGAGGCCGCCCGTATCGGACGCGGCATGGTGGCGGCGCTGCGCGCCGCACACTCCGCCGGTGTGCTGCACCGTGACGTCAAGCCGGGCAACGTGCTGCTCGGTGAGGACGGCCGGGTCGTGCTCACCGACTTCGGCATCGCGGTCGCCAGTGGTACGTCCACGCTCACCAAGACGGGTGAGCTGGTGGGCTCCATCGACTACTTGGCGCCCGAGCGGGTCAGAAGCGGCCGCCCCGGGCCCGCCTCCGACCTCTGGGCGCTGGGCGCGACGCTCTATCAAGCGGTTGAGGGGAGACCGCCGTTCCGGAAGGACACCGCGGTCGAGACGGCGTACGCCATCGCCATGGATCCGCTCGAGGCGCCGCGCAGCGCAGGGTCGCTGAGTCCGCTGATCGAGGCGCTGCTCGCCAAGGAGCCGGCCGACCGCCCGACGGCCGAGGTCGTCGAGCAGGCACTGCGGGCCGTCGAGGCCGAGGCGGAGACGGCGCTGCACGGCTGGCCGACGCTGGCACTGGGCACGGTCGGACGCGATGCGGCGGAACCGGCCGCGCCGGGCGGGCAGTCGGAGGCACCGACGCGTCTGGTGCCGCACACGGGCACAACGGGAGACACCTCGGGCGGCACCGGGACGGGCACCGGAACCGGCACCGGGACGCGCGCGGGCACGGCCATGGGCATGCGCTCGGACACGGGCTCGGGTACCGGCACCGGCACGTCGGGTACGGACCTCGGCGGCAGCGCCGTCACCGGCCCCATGGCTCTCCAGGACGGGGCCGGCGGCGGGCGGGCCGACGGGGACCGTACGGAAGCGCTGTCCGGCGGCAAGGCTCCCCGTAAGCGGCGTGCCGCCCGGGCCGTGGTCTGGAGCGTCGTCGGGGTGCTGTTCGCCGGAGGCAGTGCGGGCGCGGCCTGGTACCTGATGCACCAGGACGACTCCGGTACGGCCCAAAGCGCCTCTGACAAGGGCGCACCGGCTCTTCCCAAGGACCCGGAGCCCAGCATCGGACCGCCTCCGCCCCTCCCCGACGGCTACCAGCAGGGGAAGGAGCCCGCGCTCGGCGTGACCTTCCCGGTGCCCAGGGGGTGGAAGCGCCAGACCATTGACGGCGGCCGGCAGATCATTTACTCCTCGGACGCCGAGCGCGCCCAGCTGACCGTGAGCGTTCTGGACTTCTCCTCGCCCGATCAGGTGCAGCACTTCAAGGACGTCGAGGTCTTCTTCAAGAAGAAGTACAGCATCTACAAGCAGCTGCGGATGCAGCCCACCACCTTCCAGGGCGATCCCGCCGCGATCTGGGAGTGCACCTTCGGAGGCCGGGCCCGCACCTTCCGGGCGGCCGACCTCGGGTTCGGCCGCGAGGGCGGCAAGGAGTACGCGATCTATGTCTCCGCGCCGGAGGCCGACTGGACCACGTACGAGAAGGTCTTCTCGGTGGTGAAGGACGGCTTTCGCAGGACCGACGTCAAGAGCTGAGGCAGCAGGCGGGGCGGCGCCGCAGCAGCGGCGGGCGGGAGCGGCGGCGGAGCGGTGAGGGCGCGGAACCTCAGGGACGGGTTCAGGGTCGTCCCTGATGCCCCGCGCCCCGGCGCCGTGTGACGATCGGGGGCATGACCACCGCTCCGCCCCGCGCCGAATCGGGCTACGCCCCGGCACCGGACCCCGATGAACCGCCCGTGCGCAAGCTGTACCGCAGCGCCGACGGCCGGTTGCTCGGTGGTGTCGCGCGCGGTCTGGCGGGGCATCTCGGACTCCCGGTCTCCTGGGTGCGGATCGTGTTCGTGGCCCTGTTCCTGGCCGACGGCATGGGCGCCGTGCTGTACGCCGCGTTCTGGTTCTTCGTCCCGCTGGGCGTCGGTGGTGTGGACCACCGGCACCCCGCCGCGGCGGTCGGCGGGAAGCGGGCGCTGCGGCGGCACAAGCCCGACAAGGGCCAGGTCTTCGCGCTGATCGCGCTGCTCATCGGCAGCGCGATCGTCGCCTCCAGATTCCAGCTGGGCCAGGCCAAGGGCTATGTCTGGCCGGTGCTGCTGATCGGCGCCGGTGTCGCCCTGGTGTGGCGGCAGGCGGACAACTCCCGCCGGGCGCAGTGGCTTGAGCTCGGCCGCCGCAAGGGCGTGCTGCCGGTGCTGCGCGGCGCGGCGGGCGTGCTGCTGGTCGGCGTCGGGGTGACCGGCATCGTCGTGTTGCAGGGTTCGGTGCGCCATCTCGGCTCGGTGCTGCAGGCTTCGCTCGCCGTCGTCGTCGGCATCGCGCTGCTGGCGGGCCCCTACCTCGTGCGGATCACCCAGGACCTCTCCGAGGAGCGGCTGATGCGCATCCGCGCCCAGGAGCGCGCCGAAGTGGCCGCCCACGTCCATGACTCCGTCCTGCACACCCTCACCCTGATCCAGCGCAACGCCGAGGAGCCCCGGGAGGTGGCGCGGCTGGCCCGCGCCCAGGAGCGGGAGCTGCGCGCCTGGCTCTACAAGCCCGAGGGCCGCGGCAAGGAGGAGGACGAGGAGCCGGCCACCCTGGCGGAGGCGGTGCGCGCGTCCGCCGCCGAGGTGGAGGACGATCACGGTGTCCCCATCGAAGTCGTGATCGTTGGCGACTGCCCGCTGGACGACACGCTCGGCGCCCAGATACAGGCCGCACGCGAGGCGATGGTCAACGCCGCCAAGTACGGTGGCGAGGGCGGTGCGGTGCAGGTGTTCGCCGAGGTCGAGGGCCGTACGGTCTTCGTCTCGGTGCGCGACCGCGGCCCCGGATTCGACCTGGACGCGGTCCCCGAGGACCGGATGGGCGTACGCGAGTCCATCATCGGCCGTATGGAGCGCAACGGCGGCACGGCCCGGCTGCGTTCCGCCCCCGAGGGCGGCACGGTCGTCGAGCTGGAGATGGAGCGCCCGGCGACGGAGGGCGGCACCTGACCGGCCGGGCGGGCGGCAGCCGGTGGCGGCACCTGACCGGCCGGGCGGGCGGCAGCCGGTGGCGGCACCTGACCGGCCGGGCGAACGGCGGCCGGTGGCGGCAGCGCGGGACGGAGCAGGGGACGGAGCACGGGATGATGGCCGGGCAGACATCGAGGGACGGGCGGAAGAGATGAGCAGCGAGGGCGCACAGCAGGGCGAGACCGGCGGCGGGGCGGCCGAGGGCCGGACCGTACGGGTGGTGCTGGTCGACGACCACCGGATGTTCCGTACGGGCGTCCAGGCCGAGATCGGCGAAACCGGGCGCACCGGCGTCGAGGTGGTCGGCGAGGCGGCCGACGTCGACCAGGCGGTCACGGTCATCACGGCCACCCGCCCCGAGGTCGTCCTCCTGGACGTCCATCTCCCCGGGGGCGGCGGTGTCGAAGTGCTGCGCCGCAGCGCCGCGATGATGGCCGACGCGGAGCGCCCGGTCCGCTTCCTCGCGCTCTCCGTCTCCGATGCGGCCGAGGACGTCATCGGCGTCATCCGCGGCGGCGCCCGCGGCTATGTCACCAAGACCATCACCGGCACGGACCTGGTCAACGCGGTCTTCCGGGTCTCCGACGGCGACGCGGTGTTCTCCCCGCGGCTGGCCGGCTTCGTCCTGGACGCCTTCGCCTCCACGGATGCCCCGCCGGTCGACGAGGACCTGGACCGTCTCACCCAGCGCGAGCGCGAGGTCCTGCGGCTGATCGCCCGCGGCTATGCGTACAAGGAGATCGCCAAGCAGCTCTTCATCTCCGTGAAGACCGTGGAATCCCATGTCTCCGCGGTGCTGCGCAAGCTCCAGCTCTCCAACCGCCATGAGCTGACCCGCTGGGCGGCGGCCCGGCGGCTGGTCTGACCTGCACCACCGCCGCGCGCCCGGTAACGGGCCGCCGGCGGGCGGGGTCGTAAAGAACGGCCAAAGAAGGGCAACCAGGACCACGCGGATCACCATCTAACGGCGCGGAGAGGCTCACTGCCGAAGGCGGGGCCGGAACCGTCCCCACGTCCTTCGCGTAGTTGTCCTGGAAACGAGATCCCGATGAGCCTGACGGGCACGCCCTTCTTCCTCACCTCGATCCTGCTGTTGATCGTCGCCTTCGTGCTGCCGTTCGCCCTGTGGGGCCGAATAGCCGGGCCGCCCCTGCTGCGCAGCCTCGGCCGGCTGCTGATGCTGCTGTTCGCCCAGATCACGGCCATCACCGTGGTCTTCGTCATGGTCAACAACGCCAACAATCTCTACGACACCTGGGGCGATCTGCTCGGCACCGGCAGCCATATCCAGGAGGCCCGGAACCTCGGCCCCGACGGCATGGGCGGCCGGCAGATCAAGAACGAGCCCAAGCAGCTCCAGCAGTTCCGCCCCGCCGACGACCCCAAGGTGGGCCCGGGCGTGCAGATGACCGACCTCAAGGGCCGGATCTCGGGCGTGCAGGGCGAGGTGTACGTATGGCTGCCGCCGCAGTACAACGACCCGGCCTACCGGAACAAGAAGTTCCCCGTGGTCGAGCTGCTGCCCGGCTACCCGGGCTCGGCGAAGACCTGGCTGGGCTCCCTGCGGGTGGCCGATCAGCTCCGGCCGATGATGCAGAACGGCCAGGTCAAGCCGGTCATCCTGGTGTCACCGCGGACCGACGTCTTCCCCGGCGCCGACACCGGCTGCGTCAACATCCCCGGGAAGGTCAACGCCGACAGCTGGCTGACCGTCGATGTCCGCAAGATGATCGTGGACAACTTCCGGGCCGGCAGTACGGCGGACTCCTGGGCCCTGGCCGGCTACTCGGCGGGCGCGCACTGCGCCGCCAAGCTCGCCCTGTCCCACCCGGACCGCTACCGCGCCGCGGTCGCCATGTCCGGCTACAACGACCCGGCGCTCGAACGCGATTCGCTGGCCGGCAAGGACCCCAAGCTGCGCATCGAGTCCAACCCGATGCACATCCTGAAGTCCGCCAACGCGGCGGGGAAGCCGCCGCGTACGGCCCTGTATGTGTCGGGCGCGGCAGGCGACGGTTACCAAGCCGGTCTCGGTCTGCGGCAGTTCGCGAGGTTCCCGACGACGGTGAACGTCCACCAGATCTCGTCGGGTGCCGGCGGCCACACCATGAAGGTATGGGAGCGCCAGGTGCCGCAGGTCTTCCGCTGGCTGGGGACCCAGCTCAGGGCGTGAGCGCGGCGCGCCCGGCCACGAACGGCCCTACGCCGGCCGGGTCGCCGCCGCGAACGGCATCTGGTCGATCGGCGCGATCCGCACCGGCGCCCCGGGGTGCGGCGCATGGATCATCTTCCCGTCCCCGATGTAGAGCCCCACATGGCTGATGCCGGAGTAGAAGAACACCAGGTCACCGGGGGCGAGTCGGGACCTGTCGATACGCGGTCCGGAGCTGATCTGGGTGTAGGTCGTACGGGGCAGCGACACCCCGCCCGACTTCCAGGCGGCCTGGGTCAGCCCCGAGCAGTCGAAGCCGGACGGGCCCGTCGCACCCCAGATGTACGGCTTGCCGAGGGCGGCGTAGGCGAAGGCGACGGCCCGCGCGGCCCGGGGGTCGGGGGCCTGCGCCGCGGCCTGCGCCGCGGCCGCGGCGGCTCCCGGGCCGGCCGGGACCTTGCCGGGGAGACCGTCCCCGTGCCCCGTCCCGCGGTCGGCGCGGCCCTGGCCGGCGCCCCCGTGCGCGGCGCCGCGGCCCGCCATCCGCTGCCGTTGCTCCGCGGTGAGCCGGCTGAGCAACTGCTCGGCGGCGCCCAGCTTGTGGACGACCGTGACCCGGTGCTTCTTCAGCGCCGCCTCGGTGTCCGCCAGCCGCTCCGCGGTGTCCTCGGCCCGCCGCTGGATCTGCCGTACGCTGCCGAGCCGGCGCGCGTAACCGGCCACCGCGGTCGCCTGGTGGCTGCCCGTCCGCTCCAGGACCGCGGCGCCGTCCAGATAGCGCTGCGGGTCCGCGGACAGCAGCAGCCGTACGGTCGGGTCGACGCCGCCGGAGCGGTACTGGCTCGCGGCCACGGCGCCCAGCTCGCTGCGGGCGTCGTTCAGTTCCGCGGTTCGGCGGGCGGCCTCGTCCTGCAGCCTGCTCAGCTCCTCGCGGGCGGTGCCGGCGGCTTCCTTCGCGCCGTTGTAGCTCTGCGTGGCCACCTCTGCCTCCTGGTACAGCGCGTTGACCCGGTCCTTGACCCGGTCGGGGGTGAGCCGGTGGGCGGCCTGGCCGGCGCCGTCGGCAACGGCGGCGACGGGGGCACCCTCCGCCGCCGGAGCGAAACCCGTGGCGGTGGCGGCGCCGGCCAGGGCCAGGGTGGCGGCCGTGCGGGCGGTGCGTGCGCTGCGTGCGCCGCCGGTGAGCGCGGCGAGCGGATGCTGCCGCGGCTTGCGGTGCGAGGCCACGGTGGCCGTCACTTCCTTCCCTTGGTGCCCGTGGGCCCGGCGGCGGTCCGTCACGAGGGAACGGACCGCCGCCGCACCTCACGGCGGGGCGGCCGACAGGACGCCGGTGGGAGGCCGGCGAGGGCGGGGAGTCGACCGCCTGGAGGAGGACGCTAAGCCTGGGTGTTGCGGTGATGAGTCCGCTTGCCCGGGATTGCTCGCTTTCGACCGGGGTCGGTGCGCGGGTGACCATGGCGCCACGGCCACTCGGCCGGGACCGGGCCCGGCCTGACCGAAGCGGCGATTGTGGGCGCCCTGCCTGAAGGGCCGTGCTATGCGGCGGCTACGATCCAGCACTATGGACGTAGTAATCAATCTCTTCGTCGGCCTGCACATCATCGGCATCGCCTCCCTGCTGGGCGGCTTTCTGACCCAGATGAAGGCGATGGGCGCGGGCACCGCCCGCTTCGTGCCGGCGATGCTGCACGGCGCGCTGACGATGCTGGTCACCGGCATCGTGCTGGTCGGCCTCAACCAGGCCGAGGATCACAGCCTCAACACCATCAAGCTCGGCATCAAGATGGCCGTTCTGGTGGTCATCCTGGCGCTGGTCTACGTCAAGCGGGACGACGAGAAGATCGCCCCGCCGCTCTTCGGCGCGGTCGGTGCGCTGACGGTGGCCAACATCTTCATCGCCGTGCTCTGGACCTGAGCGGAACGGCGGACGCCCCGCGAGCCGGGCGCGGGGCGCAGGCCGGGGCGGCGTACGCCCCGCCGGCAGGGCTCCGGGCGCCGACGCACGGGCTCCTCAACGGCACACCGCGCGGTCGTCGCACTCCTCATCCGGAGGCGACGGCCGCGCGGTGGCGTGTGGGGGGTGGCCGTGGGGGGTGGCCGTGGGGGGTGGTCTGACGGGGGAGCGGGGGCCGGGCCTCAGCCCGGGCGGACGCTCCCGTAGATCGGCATGTAGTAGATCGACTCCTCCCGGACGTTGGCGCCCGGGTGCGGGGCGTGGATCATCTTGCCGCCGCCTATGTACATGCCGACATGGCTGATGTCGTCATAGAAGAAGACCAGGTCACCGGGCTTGAGGTCCTTGGTGGCGACCCGCTGGCCGGCCTTGACCTGGTCCCAGGTGGTCCGCGGCAGGCTGACGCCGGCCGCCTTCCACGCCGCCTGGGTCAGTCCCGAGCAGTCGTACGAGCTGGGTCCGGTCGCGCCCCACACATACGGCTTGCCCATCTGGGAGCGGGCGAAGGCGAGCGCCTTCTCGGCCTGGACGGAGGACGAACCCCCGGTCGAGCCACCGTTGTCGGAGCCGCCACCGGTCTGACCGCCGGACGGGCCGCCCCCGTCGTGCTGCTGCCGGCGCTCGCGCTCCTGCTGCTTGCGGGCCTCCTCCTCGGCCTTGCGCTTGGCCGCCGCCTCCTTCTGGCGCTCCAGCTCCGCCAGCCGCGCCTTCTCCTGGGCGGTCAGCTTGGACAGCAGCTGCCGGGCCTCGGTCAGCTTCTGCTGGACGGACTGCTTGGACTCCTTGAGCGAGGCCTGCGACGTCTGCAGCCGTTCCAGGTCGCGGGTCGCCGCCGCCCGCTGCCGGGCGGCCGCGGCCTGCTGCTCCTGGTAGTCGGAGACGGCCTCCTTCTGCCGCCCGGTCAGGCGCTCCATGAGGTGGCTGCGGTCGAAGAACTGCTGCGGGTCCTTGGCGAGCATCAGCTGCGCCGTCGGGTTCATGCCGCCGCTGCGGTACTGCGCCGCGGCGAAGGCGCCCAGCCGGCGCCGGGCGTCGTTCATCTTCTCGGCCCGCTCGGCGGCGGCGTCGAGCAGGCCGTCGACGCGGTCCCGCTGGTCGTCGGCGTGCTCCTTGACGGCGTTGTACTTCTGGGTGGCCACCTCGGCCTGGTGATAGAGCCCGTCGACCTTCTGCTTGACCTCTTCGATGCTGGGCTTGGGCGCCCGGGGGGCCGCGTCGGCGGACTGCGAGAGCAGCGTGGCCGAGGCGAGGGCGGCGGTGGTGAGCCCGACCGCCGTACGCCTTCCTCCGGGCGAGGTGAGAATGCTGGTGCGCGGCTTGCGATGCGACGCCAAGGCCGGCGACTCCTTCCGTGGACCGCCTACCGGGTTAGCTGTCGGGTTCGGGCGGTGTCGCTGACGGAAGGCTTGCCCTACGGTCCGGATGCCCGCTGGCGACGGCTGTCCGGATCGATTCACCCCGGTGGTGCTGGTGGGTCCCCGGCTCCGGTTGCCCGAAGGCAGGGCCGGACTCGGCGTGGGCGGCCCGTGCGGACGCTGTCGTCCACGGGGAGGCGGGCTGCCTGAGCGAGGACGTTAGCCAACTCGTGTGGCTCCTGTGAAGGCTGATGTTCGATATGCCCGAAACCTTTTTGTGACCTGAACGCGATGCGAGGGTTGTCATGGCAGATGTCGGATTCGGGTAGAGGAGCCGCCGACCGGTTTGCGCCGGCCCCGGACGCCCTGACCTGCCGCGGTGCCACGGCCCGCGGTGAAAGCGGGCCGCAATCGGCTACTGGGCCGCGGGCTGTCAGTGCGGCGGCCTAGACTCGGTGGGCGATGAGCAGCCTCTTTGACGACAGCTTCCTGGCGGACCTCGGCCACAAGGGCGAGGAGGAGCACCCTCCGCCCCCCGAGGACGAGCACGGCCCGGCCCCGGAGGAGATCCCTGCCGACCTCTTCGGCGGGAGGTTCGACGCGCCCCCGCCCAGAGAGGCGTACTACCGCGACGGTGCGGCCCGTCCCGTCCTCGACCCGGCGACGCTGCTGGAAGGGCTCAACGACGAGCAGAAGGCCGCCGTGGTGCACACGGGCGGCCCGCTGCTGATCGTCGCCGGTGCCGGCTCCGGCAAGACCCGGGTGCTCACCCACCGCATCGCTCATCTGCTCGCCGAGCGCCATGTCCACCCCGGCCAGATCCTCGCGATCACGTTCACGAACAAGGCCGCCGGCGAGATGAAGGAGCGCGTCGAGGAGCTGGTCGGCCCGCGCGCCAACGCCATGTGGGTCTCCACCTTCCACAGCGCCTGCGTGCGCATCCTGCGCCGCGAGTCCAAGAAGCTGGGCTTCACCTCCTCCTTCTCCATCTACGACGCCGCCGACTCCAAGCGCCTGATGGCCCTGGTCTGCCGCGATCTGGACCTGGACCCCAAGCGCTACCCGCCCAAGTCCTTCAGCGCGAAGATCTCCAACCTCAAGAACGAGCTCATCGACGAGGAGACCTTCGCCGGGACCGCCGCCGACGGCTTTGAGAAGACTCTCGCCGAGGCGTACGCGATGTACCAGGCCCGGCTGCGCGAGGCCAACGCCCTGGACTTCGACGACATCATCATGACGACGGTCAATCTGCTCCAGGCCTTCCCGGACGTCTCCGAGCACTACCGCCGCCGCTTCCGCCACGTCCTCGTCGACGAGTACCAGGACACCAACCACGCCCAGTACACCCTCGTCCGTGAGCTGGTCGGCCCCGCCGAGACCGCCGCCGAGCTGTGCGTCGTCGGTGACGCCGACCAGTCGATCTACGCCTTCCGCGGTGCCACGATCCGCAACATCCTCCAGTTCGAGGAGGACTACCCGGACGCGACCACGATCCTGCTGGAGCAGAACTACCGCTCCTCGCAGACGATCCTGTCCGCCGCCAACGCCGTCATCGAGCGCAACGAGAACCGCCGCCCCAAGAACCTCTGGACGGACGCCGGGGCCGGTCCCAAGATCACCGGCTATGTCGCCGACACCGAGCACGACGAGGCGCAGTTCGTCGCCGACGAGATCGACCGGCTGACCGACGCCGGTGACGCCAAGGCCGGCGACGTCGCGGTCTTCTACCGCACCAACGCCCAGTCCCGGGTCTTCGAAGAGATCTTCATCCGGGTCGGGCTGCCCTACAAGGTCGTCGGCGGGGTGCGCTTCTACGAGCGCAAGGAGGTCCGCGATGTCCTCGCCTATCTGCGAGTGCTCAGCAACCCCGAGGACACCGTCCCGCTCCGCCGCATCCTGAACGTCCCCAAGCGCGGCATCGGCGATCGCGCCGAGGCGATGATCGACGCCCTGTCGACGCGCGAGAAGATCACCTTCCCGCAGGCGCTGCGCCGGGTCGACGAGGCGTACGGCATGGCGGCCCGCTCCGCCAACGCCGTCAAGCGCTTCAACGTCCTCATGGAGGAGCTGCGCACCATCGTCGAGTCCGGTGCCGGTCCCGCCACCATCCTGGAGGCCGTCCTGGAGCGCACGGGCTACCTCGCCGAACTCCAGGCCTCCACCGACCCCCAGGACGAGACCCGGATCGAAAACCTCCAGGAACTCGCCGCCGTGGCCCTGGAGTTCGAGCAGGACCGTGGCGAGGACAATCCGGGCACGCTCTCCGACTTCCTGGAGCAGGTCGCGCTGGTCGCCGACTCCGACCAGATCCCGGACGAGGACGAGGAGGGCAGCGGCGTGATCACCCTCATGACGCTGCACACCGCCAAGGGCCTGGAGTTCCCGACCGTCTTCCTGACCGGCCTGGAGGACGGCGTCTTCCCGCACATGCGCTCGCTGGGCCAGACCAAGGAGCTGGAGGAGGAACGCCGGCTGGCCTATGTCGGCATCACCCGCGCCCGCCAGCGGCTCTACGTCACCCGCTCGACGATGCGCAGCGCCTGGGGCCAGCCCTCGTACAACCCGCCCTCCCGGTTCCTGGAGGAGATCCCGGCCGACCACGTGGAGTGGAAGCGCACGGGCCCGGCGACGCCGTCCGCGTCCATGGGCGGCATGTCGGCGGGCGGCGGAGGCTTCGGCTCCACGCTCTCGTCGGCGCGCGCCAAGGGCCCCAGCGGCTTCGCGACCCGCCGCGCCGGCGACCGTCCGGTGGTCTCCCTGACCATCGGCGACCGGGTCACCCACGACAGCTTCGGGCTCGGCACGGTCGTCGGCGTCAAGGGCAGCGGCGACAACGCCGAGGCGACGATCGACTTCGGCGGCGAGAAGCCGAAGCGGCTGCTGCTGCGGTACGCGCCGGTGGAGAAGCTGTAGCGGGGACCGCGCGGGCCGGGTGACGCCGGGTGACGGGAATCGTCACCCGGTGGAACGGCTCGACCCGGCGGCACGGCTCGACCCGGCGGCACGGCTGGACACGGTGGAACGCCGGTCGGTGCGGGTGGAGGCCGTGCTTCAGTTCGGGTTGAGGCCGTGATCGCGCAGCCACGGCTGCGGGTCGACCGCTCCGCCGCCGCCGGGGCGCACCTCGAAGTGCAGATGCGGTCCCGTGGAGTTGCCGGAGTTACCCGAATAGGCAATCTGGTCACCGGCCTTGACCGACCCGGACCGGATCTTGGTGCTGCTCAGATGGCAGTACCACGTCTCGGTGCCGTCGGGCGCGGTCACGATCGCCATGTTCCCGTAGGCGGAGTTCCACTGGGTGCGGATGGTGCCGTCGGTGGCGGACATGACGGGCGTGCCGTAGCTGACCGGGAAGTCGATGCCGGTGTGCACGGACATCCAGTTCACCCCGGCCTGGCCGAAGGTGGCGCTCAGCCCGTGCTGGGTGACCGGCAGGACGAACTTGGGGCGGGCGGCCTCCTTGCGGGCCGCCTCCTCCGCCTTGCGCTTGCGCTCCAGCTTCTGGCGCTCCTTGAGGTCGATCCGCTCCTGGGTGCGGCTCGCCCGGTCGCGGAAGTCGTCGGCGCTGGCGCTGAGTCCGGCGAGCTGGGTGTCGAGCTTGTTGTTGGCCGCGGACGGTTTGACGGCGCCCGCGTCAGGCGCGGCCTGAGCGGTCGCCTCGCTCTTGTCGTCCCCGGTGAATCCGGTGACGGACGCGGCGGCCACGGCGCACACGCCCATGGCGGCGACCGAGGGGACGGCGACGGTCAGCAGTGCCGACCGCTTCACCGGGCGCTTCCGGCCGCGGCCACGGACGGCCTTCCCGGTGCCCGGTCCGGGGACCCGCCGTGCGGTAGGGGGCGCAGCGGTGACCGGCATGGCCTGCGTCATGGCCTCCGCCACGGAAGCGGCATTGCCGGTGTCGGTGGCGCCGTCGGAGCGAGGGTCCCCGCCGGGGGAGCCGCCGTCGGCCCCGGGCCGGCCGGCCTCGAAAACGTCGGTCTCGAAGCCGTCGGCGTTGAACTGCTGGGTATCGAGCCGGCTCACGTCGAGCTGACCGACGTCGAGCTGGGTGAAGTCGAGCTGACCGGTGTCGCCCTGGCCGGCATCGCCCTGACCGGTGGCGGGCCGACCGGTGTCGAAGTGCGGGGTTTCGCCCCACGCGGTGGTGTCCCATTGGACGGTGTCGTTCGGGGGCGGGCCGGCCTGGGCCGGGATGCCGGCGATCAGGTTCCGGTCCGTGGTGGGCCAGACCGCCGTGGCCTCGTAGCTCGCGGTCTCCTGGAGGGCGGTCTCCTGGAGGGCGGTCTCCCGGAGGGCGGTCTCCCGGAGGGCGGTGGCCTGCCGGCCGACGGCCTCGAAGCCGCCGGTGGACTCGAAGTCGCCAGGTGTCTCGTATGCGCCGGTGGCGTAACTCCCGGTGTCATACGTGCCGGTGGGGAAGCTCCCGGTGTCGTACCCGCCGTGCCCGTAGGCGGTGGCTTCGTATGCGGCGTGCCCGTACGCGGTGGCCGACGTGTCGTAGGCGGGAGACGCGTACGCGGCCGGGTCCTGCGCCGGGGACTCGTACGAGGTGTGTGCGTAAGGGTCGTAGCCCGCGGCGGCCGAGTGCGGGTCGGTGACGGCGTAGGAACCGGTCTCGTAGACGCCGGTCTCGTAGGAACCGGTCTCGTAGGAACCGGTGTCCCACTGCGGCGAGGCGTAGCTGCCGGTGTCGTAGCTGCCGGTGTCATAGGCGCCGGTGGCGTAGCCGTCGCCCGCCGCGTACGCACCTGTGTCGTATGCACCCGTGTCGTACGCACCGGTGTGGAAGGTGCCCGTGCCGTAGGCACTCATGCCATAGGCGCCCGCGCTGTGGGTACCGGTGTCGTACGTCCCGGTGCCGTAGTCGGCGGTGTCGTAAGTGCCGGTGTCGTACATACCGGTCTCGTACGAACCGGGAAGCGAGCCGAAGAGCGGGTCGCCGTCGCCGTATTCGGCGTTGCCCGACGGGGGGAGCTGCTGCCCGTAGGAGTCGTAAGCGGGATAGTGCGCATACGAGGCGTCGGAAGCGGATCCGGTCGGGAGCTGAGCCCCCGATGGGTGACGGTCGTTCACCAACTTCTCTTTCGCCTCGGCAGCAGGAGAATTAGCGGCGACTGTACCCGGCGGTACGCGGCGGCGACAATCTTCAACAGGTTTTGGGCTCGGCGAGACCGGGCATTTGGCCGCCTTTCGGCAGTCCCCATGCGAGCTCTTGGCGCCCCGTTCGACTCTTGTTCGACAACACGTCAAGATCAGGTAGGCGTTGTGGCGCCGTTTCGGCGTCGCGCGGGACGGGAGCCGAGCCGTCCTCACCCGCCGGGGTCAGGCCACCGAAATGACGTCCGCGGCTCCTTCCGCGGTCTGTGCCGAGGTCAGCGCCTCGCGTATGCCGGCGGCGACGGTGCCGCTGACCGGTAGCGCGAGATGTCCGACACCGGCGACATGCACGTTGTCCGCATGCAAATCCGGATGATTGATTCTGGCCGTCGTGGCGGGGACCATCACCCGGTCTTCCTCGCTCCAGAAAGCGACAAAGTGCGTCCGGCAATGCGGCGCCGGAAGCGACAACTCCGTAATCACCTCGGAATCGGGGCGCATTTGGCGGACGATCGGGTGCGCCGACATCAGGGGGGCGATGACGGTCCCGGAGTGCGGGGTGCCGAGCGTGATCAGCGTACGGACGCGGGTGTCGCCGCCGAGCCGCTGCACGTAATAGCGGGCGATGAGCCCGCCCAGGCTGTGGCCCACGAGGTCCACCCGGCGATGCCCGGTCCGCGCGCACACCTCCTCCACATGGCGGCTCAGCAGCTCGGCCGCCTTGCGGAGATCACAGGTCAGCGGCGAGTAGTTGAGCGCTTCGACATGACGCCAGCCGTGCCGGTGCAGCGAGCGGCGCAGCAGCAGGAAGACGGAGCGGTTGTCGATGAAGCCGTGGAGCAGGAGCACCGGCGGATGGGCCCGGCCCTCGGTCGGCAGCATCGACGGCGCGCCGGGGGCGGGCTGCACGGTCTCCGGTGCCGGGTGTTCCTCCGGGGCCCCCGCGGCGGAGTGCGGTGCGGGTGGTGGCACGGGGCGTTCCCGGGAAATGCCGGTCGGATAGAGGAGGAGGTGGCCTGCGAGGACCGCCAGCTCCACGGCCGTGCTGCGCAGGAGCAGGGGAGAGGCGGGGGTGGGGAGCCGGCGTGCGCGCCGGAAGGGTGCGGCGAAAAGGCGCGCGAAGAGCAGGGGTGCAGAGGCCAGGGGTGCGGAGAGAAGGGGTGCGCAGAGAAAGGGTGCGGAGAGAAGGGGTGCGCAGAGAAAGGGAGCGGAGAGAAGGGGTGCGGAGCGAAAGGGTGCGGACAGAAGGGGTGCGGAGAGAAAGGGCAGGGCCTGCATGGCCGACCTCCCGAACGGCACGCGGGAGGCGGCTTCGACCCCCGTATGCCCTCGTGGGAAGCCATGAGCAGCGACGGCGGGCATGCGGCGTACCCGCCCTGATGCGCGCCCGGCGGCGCGGTGGCCCGGCTGCGACTCCCCGAGCGCCCGTCCCGCGCGTACGGATCCGCCCGGCCGGGGCGGTACGACACGCGGAACACGGCGCGTAGCGAACGTGTCCCAGGTGTGATTTCCCCCTCCCCGGATGTCACGAAACGGCTGGGTACGGGATGCTGGCGATAACGTTCGTTCACGCTCGTGGCCGCCGGATCGCGGTCGCGCGATCGATTGTCGGCTCGGCGGCACCACAGTGCCGTGCATGGCTTGGAGGCAGTGATGAGTGTGGCTCGGCATGACGGAGCGCAAGCGGGGAGCCAGGGCACGGCGGGCAGGTCGGGTCCGATCCGTGTGGTCGTGGCCAAGCCGGGCCTGGACGGGCACGACCGGGGCGCCAAGGTCATCGCGCGGGCGCTGCGCGACGCCGGTATGGAGGTGATCTACACCGGGCTGCACCAGACCCCGGAGCAGATCGTCGACACCGCGATCCAGGAGGACGCCGACGCAATCGGACTGTCCATCCTCTCCGGCGCGCACAACACCCTCTTCGCGAAGGTCATCGCCCTCCTGGAGGAGCGCGACGCGGCGGACATCAAGGTCTTTGGCGGCGGCATCATCCCCGAGGACGACATCGCCCCGCTCAAGGCGCAGGGCGTCGCGGAGATCTTCACGCCGGGCGCGACGACCGCTTCGATCGTGGAGTGGGTCAACGCGAATGTGCGCTCGCTGGCGGTCTGAGCCATAGGGCAGGGCTGAGCCATAGGGCAGGTCTGCGCCACGGGACAGCCGGGCGGCGCGGGTGGCCGGGTCGGCCCGGCCGGCCGGGGCGCGGGCGGTTCCGGCGCGGAGGGGCAAGCGGAGGGTCATGGGGCGAGGGGCTGTCTCGTGGTCCGGACCGGGCCGTGGGCGGGGGTGGCGGTAGAGGGGCGGGTGTCGGGGTCGATGTCGGTGCCTGTGCCGCTGTCGCCCGTGCCCTCGTGGCCGGTTGGTGCCGGGGCGAGTTCGGCCTGCATGGTGGCGCGCAGGCGCAGGGTGCCGACCAGGCGCTGGAAGGCCTCGGACCAGTAGCCGCCGGAGCCCGGTGAGGCACCCTCCGGCTCGTCCGTGACGGCGGTGAGCATGGCGAGGCGGTCTGCCGCCGCCGGGTCCAGGCAGCGCTCGGCCAGGCCCATCACCCCGCTGAAGCTCCACGGGTAGCTGCCCGCGTCCCGGGCGATGTCCAGGGCATCCACGACGGCCCCGCCGAGCGGTTCGGCCCAGGGGACCGCGCACACGCCGAGCATCCGGAAGGACTCCGACAGTCCGTGGGCCGCGATGAACTCCGCGACCCACCGGGCGCGTTCGGCATCGGGCAGTACGGTCAGCAGCTTGGTCAGGTCACGCGACGAGCCGGCCGGCGCGACCTCGGCCGCCTGGGACGGAGCGCCCGGCGCACCCAGCAGCGCCCGCGCCCAGTCGGTGTTCCGCTGGCGCACCGCGGCGCGGCACCAGGCGTCGTGCAGCTCCGTCCGCCAGTCGTCGCCCACCGGCAGCGCGACGATCGCCGCCGCGTCGCGGCCCCCGAAACGGGCGTGCCATCCACCCAGCGGGGCTGCCTCCACCAACTGGACCAGCCACCAGGACCGTTCACCCCGCCCGGAGGGCGGCTTGGGTGCCACGCCGTCCCGCTGCATCCCCGCATCGCACTCGTGCGGCGCCTCCACGGCGATCGCCGGTGCACCGGCCGTACGGTCCAGGCCGACACAGGTGTGCGCGCGCTGCGCCATCCGGGCCGCGAGGGCGGATCCGGGCAGTGTGGAAAGCAGTTCGGCGGCCGTGGCGCGGACGTTCCGGCTGCGGTCGGACAGCGCCTGTTCCAGGAAGGGCTCATCAGCCGTCGAGAGCCCGTCACGCAGCGAGTCGAGGAACATCAGACGATCCTCGGCCCGCTCCGTGGGCCAGGTCGTGGACAGCAGTGCCAGGCCGGCCCCCGGGTCCTGACGGCGCAGCGCGGTCAGCAGCGCGACCCGCTCCGCGAACAGGCCCTCCTCCCACCGGCGTCGTACGCCGTCGGGGGCGTCGGGGCCGTCGGAACCGCCGGGGCCGTCGTCGCCGGAGAGCTCGGCCGGGCCGCCGATCCCCCGGAGCGCGAACTTCCACTCCGCGTTGAGTCCCGCCAGCCACAGGGCGCGCGGCCCCGCCAGCGCCAGCGCGGCGGGCCGCAGGTCCGTACGGGCGCGGGCCGCGTCGAGCAGTGCGGGCAGCAGCGCCTCCGGGGCCCGGTAGCCGTACTCACCCGCGGCGGCCAGCCACTGGGGGAGCAGTTCGGTGAGGTCGGGGGCCGTGCCGCGGCGGCTGCCGCCGCTGCCACCGCGGTCGGCGAGCAGCAGGGCCAGTCGGCGGCGCGCGGCGGGCGGCAGCGGGGGCCGTGGGTCGGCCGGGGCCGGGGCGGGGCGTTCGCCGGCCGGGGCGGGGCGCAGCGCGGCGCGGCGGCGCACCGTGCTCACCGCGGCCGCGTCCAGCAGTGCGGCCGCGGCGCCCTGCCCGGACCGCACCGCCACCGGCGGCGTCCGCCGCTCGGTCCCGAGGAGCGCGGCGCTCACGAGATCGGCCCACGGGGCTGGGGCGGTCGGGGTGGGGGCGGGGGGAGGAGGAGTGGCGGATGTGGGCGCGGGTGCGGGTGCGGGAGTGGGTGAAGCGGGTGAGGTGGGTGAAGCAAGTGAAGCAGGTGAAGTGGGACTGGTGGTGGTCGTCATGCCCTTCCTCCGGGGTCGGTGGTGGACGGTGGGTGCGGCCGGCGGGTGGCGGGGGTGAGGGGGCTGGTCGGCGGTGCGGCGGGGGCCCGGGTCACAGGGACACCGGGGCCGGGTCCCAGGCGGTCAGCGGCAGGAAGCCGCGGTGGCCGCATTCGCCGAAGACCGTGATCGGCGCGCCGCCCGATATGGCGGCCAGCTGCCACAGGCCCGTCTGTCCCGGACCGTGCGGGTCCAGCGGCAGCGCCGACTCCCCGTCCGCGTCGGCCAGTTGCCAGCTGGTCCCGTCGCGGCCGGGGATCGGTGTGACCTCGGCGAGCACCACCGGCCAGGAATCCAGCCACGGGTCGTCGCGCAGAGCGTCGCCGTACGCGGCCAGGGCGGCGTCGATACCGCAGCCGGAGGGCACGGGACCCGGGACCGCGGGGGCGTGCCGCTCGCCCAGGGCGGCGCGCAGCGGGCGGGCGCCGGGGTAGTAGGCGAGGTCCGCATCGAGCACCAGACCGGGGGGCAGGGCCAGATCCAGCGGGCGGTGGGCACCGCCGCCGAAGGAGAGATGCAGCGCCATCCGGCCGGTCCGCTCGCCCCGGAGGAAGATTCTGCGGGTGATCAACGTGCCGTCATCGGTGTCCTGTTGGGCGAGCACCAGCCAGCGGTCCCGGACCGTCGCCGCCTCGGGGCCGCTCAGCAGGTCCGCCGCTTCCGTGGTCAGCCCCACGCGGGAGCGGACCGTCGCCGCGAGCGGGGCCGGCAGCCGCTCGATACCGAGGAACCCCTGGTCGAGGAGGTGCAGCAGGGCGCACTCCTCCAGCAGCCGGGCCGGCCAGTTGGGGCCGGACGCCACGGCCGCACTCAGCTCGCGCACCCGCGAGGCGAGTCCGGGCGCCTGGGCGTCGACCATGCGGGCGGCCGTCCCGCCCCAGGAGCCCCCTCCGCCACCGCCCGGCCGGGAGGTCTCCCCGTCGGCGCGGCCGGCCGAGGCCAGTCCGGACTGCAGCAGATCCTCCAGGCGCTGCTCCAGCTCCGTCGCACCGGCACCGATCCGCTGCATCCGGCGCTCCGCCCGCCGCTTGGCGGCCTCCGGGTCGGCAGGCGCCCGCGAGGGAGCGCCGCCGCCCGGGGCCGGGCCCGCGGACCGCTCGGCGCGCTCCCGGCGTCCGGCCAGCCACTCGCCCGCCCACGGTGCCGGTTCCCCCGCCGCCACCTCCCGGCCGCCGCCCGCCCAGAGCAGCAGCAGCCCCAGCGCGTGCTTGCACGGAAATTTGCGGCTCGGGCAACTGCACTTGAAGGCGGGGCCGTTGAGATCCACGACCGTTTGATACGGCTTCTTGCCGCTGCCCTTGCACTGGCCCCACACCGCGCTCGCGTCCGCGCCCGTTTCCGACCACGGCCCCGGCGCCGCGAGCCTGCCGCCCGCCCTGCGTGAGGCCTCGTCAGGCGCCAGCGCGAGCACCTGATCCGTCGTCCAGCGTTCCCCCTGCGGATTCATGTCTTCGACGCTACGACGCCCCACTGACAATCGCCGTAGATCACGATGAACTCGCAGGCCAGGGCGGGTTTTCGGGGGATTGTCAGTGGCGTGGTGCAGGCTTGATTCCGCAAGCGGCCGCAGGGATTTCGCCGTCCCGGCCGCAGACGTCGCGACGAGGGGGGACCATGTCCGAGAACAGCTTCAAGACGACGGACGACGAGACCGATGCGAACGGTGGGACGGCGCCACAGGGCGCGGGCGGCGAAGCGCTGCGACCGCACGCCGAGGAAAGTTTCGCGGCGGAGCTGAAGGCCCTCGCGGCGGCCGACGACCGGCCGCGCCCGGAGCGCTGGCGGCTCTCGCCGTGGGCGGTCGCGACCTATCTCCTCGGCGGCACCCTCGCGGACGGCACGGTCATCACCCCCAAGTACGTCGGCCCGCGCCGGATCGTCGAGGTCGCCGTGACGACCCTGGCGACGGATCGCGCACTGCTCCTGCTGGGCGTGCCCGGCACCGCGAAGACCTGGGTGTCCGAGCATCTGGCGGCGGCCGTCAGCGGCGACTCCACCCTGCTGGTCCAGGGCACGGCCGGCACCCCCGAAGAGGCGATCCGCTACGGCTGGAACTACGCCCGGCTGCTCGCCGATGGCCCCAGCCGCGAGGCGCTGGTGCCCAGCCCGGTGATGCGCGCGATGGCACAGGGCATGACCGCACGGGTCGAGGAACTGACCCGTATCCCCGCCGACGTCCAGGACACGCTCATCACGGTCCTGTCGGAAAAGACCCTGCCCATCCCGGAGCTGGGGCAGGAGGTGCAGGCGGTCCGCGGCTTCAACCTGATCGCCACCGCCAACGACCGCGACCGCGGCGTCAATGAACTCTCCAGCGCACTGCGCCGCCGCTTCAACACCGTCGTACTGCCGCTGCCCGCGACCCCCGGCGAAGAGGTGGACATCGTCTCGCGCCGCGTCGAGCAGATCGGGCGCTCGCTGGACCTCCCGGCCGGTCCTGAGGGGCTGGACGAGATCCGCCGGGTCGTCACGGTCTTCCGCGAGCTGCGGGCCGGCCTCACCTCCGACGGCCGCACGAAGCTCAAGTCGCCGTCCGGCACCCTCTCCACGGCCGAGGCCATCTCGGTGGTGACGAACGGGCTGGCGCTGGCCACCCACTTCGGGGACGGTGTGCTGCGCGCAGGGGACGTGGCCGCGGGCATCCTGGGGGCCGTGGTCCGCGATCCGGCGGCGGACCGGGTCGTATGGCAGGAGTACCTGGAGACCGTGGTGCGCGAGCGCGACGGCTGGAAGGACTTCTACCGCGCCTGCCGTGAGGTGAGCGCATGACCGGGCCGGTGCTGCTCGGGGTGCGGCATCACGGCCCCGGCTCGGCGCGGGCGGTGCGTGCCGCCCTCGACCAGTGCATGCCGGACGCGGTCCTGATCGAGGGGCCACCGGAGGCGGACGCACTGGTGCCGCTGGCCGCCCAGGAGGGGATGCGTCCGCCCGTCGCGCTGCTCGCCCATGCAACGGACGATCCCGGCCGCGCGGCGTTCTGGCCGCTGGCCGAGTTCTCCCCGGAGTGGGTGGCGATGCGCTGGGCACTGGAGCGCGGCATCCCCGTCCGCTTCATCGACCTGCCCGCGGCGCACTCCCTGGCGATGGGGGACGGCGAGGGGCCGGTGTCCGGTGAGGAGCCGGTGGCCGGTGAGAGGCCGGACGACGGGCTTACGACCGGTGCGCCTCCGGCCGGCAGGCTTTCGGCCGACGGGTCTCCGGCCGACGGGTCTCCCGTCGCCGGACAGGAGCAGGAGGAGGTACCCGCCGAGGCAGCAGAGGTGCGGGTCGATCCGATCCGGGTGCTGGCAGAGACGGCCGGGTACGACGATCCCGAGCGCTGGTGGGAGGACGTGGTCGAACACCGCGGGGGCGCGGAAGGAGCGGGGGCCGGAGGGGGCGCCGGTGCGGATGCGCTGGCTCCGTTCGCGGCGCTGGCCGAGGCGATGGGGGCGCTGCGCGAGGCGTACGGGGACGGCGGCCATGACCGTGATCCGGTGCGCGAGGCCCATATGCGGCTACGACTGCGCGCCGCCCGAAAGGAGTTCGGGGACGGTATCGCCGTGGTGTGCGGTGCCTGGCACGTACCGGCGCTGGCGCGGCGCACCACCATGGCCGCCGACCGGCAGGTGCTCAAGGGCCTGCCGAAGGTGAAGGCGGCGGTGACCTGGGTGCCCTGGACGCACCAACGCCTCTCCCGCCACAGCGGCTACGGCGCCGGTATCGCCTCACCGGGCTGGTACGGCCACCTCTTCGGCGCCCCCGACCGCCCCGTGGAACGCTGGCTGACCAAGGTCGCCGGGCTGCTCCGCGAAGAGGACTACGCGGTCTCGTCGGCCCATGTCATCGAAGCGGTGCGGCTCGCCGAGGGGCTGGCCACGGTACGCGGCCGCCCGCTGGCCGGGCTGACGGAACTGAACGACGCGGTCCGGGCCGTGATGGGGGAGGGCTCCGACGCGCCGTCCTCGCTGATCCACGACCGGCTGGTGGTGGGGGAGGTGCTGGGCGAGGTTCCCCAGGACGCCCCCGCGGTGCCGCTGCAACGGGACCTCACCCGCAGCCAGCGGACGCTGCGGCTCAAACCGGAGGCCTCGGAACGGGAACTGGCGCTGGACCTGCGCAAGGAGACCGACGCCGGCCGCAGCCGCCTGCTGCACCGGCTCCGGCTGCTCGGCATCCCGTGGGGCGAGCCCGAGCGCTCCCGCGGCAGCACCGGCACGTTCCGGGAGACCTGGCGGTTGCGCTGGGAGCCCGAACTGTCGGTGCGGGTCGCGGAGGCCGGCATCTGGGGCACGACCGTGCTCTCGGCCGCCACGGCCAAGGCCGCGGCCGAGGCGGCCGGGGCGGCCACGCTCGCCGAGGTCACGGCGCTCGCCGAGCGCTGCCTGCTGGCCGGACTCCCCGACGCCCTCCCGGTGGTGATGCGGGCGCTGTCGGACCGTGCGGCGCTCGACGCGGACGTGGGCCATCTCGCCCAGGCACTGCCCGCCCTCGTACGGTCCGTGCGCTACGGCGATGTGCGCGGCACGGACGCCGCGGCGTTGCGCGAGGTGGCGACGGGCCTGGCCGAGCGGGTCTTCGTCGGCCTGCCACCCGCCTGCCTGGGCCTGGATGCCGACGGCGCCGCCGACCTGCGCCGCCATCTCGACGCCACCCACCAGGCCGTCGGCCTCCTCGGCCAGCCACAGACCGGGCAGCAGGTCGGGCAGCAGGTCGGGCAGCAGACCGGACCGGAGAGCGGGCCGGAGACCGGATCGGAGACCGGATCGGAGAGCGGACCGGAGACCGGCCCACAGCCCGGCCCACAGTCCCGACCGCAGTCCGAACCGCAGCATCTGCGGAAGCGGTGGGCCGGGGTGCTGCGGGCGATGAGTGAACGGGACGCGGTACCGGGCCTGATCCGCGGGCGGGCGGCCAGACTGCTGCTCGATGAGGGGGAGTTGGGCGACAGGGGAGCGGAACGGCTGATGGGGCTCGCCCTCTCGCCGGGCACCCCGCCCACCGACGCGGCCGGCTGGATCGAGGGATTCGTCGGCGGCGGGGACGGCGGCATGCTGCTGGTCCATGACGAACGGCTGCTCGCGCTGGTCGACGGCTGGCTGACCGGTGTGCCGGACGCCGCGTTCACGGACGTCCTGCCACTGCTGCGCCGGACCTTCGCCGAGTACGAGGCCGGTGTGCGGCGCACCCTCGGCGAACTCGTCCGCCGCGGCCCCACCGCCCCGTCCCGGCACCCGGCAGGCGGGACGCCGGACGCCGCGGCGCCCGGCTTCGGCCCCGGCCTGGACCGCGACCGCGCCGCGGCCGTCCTCCCCACCCTGCGCCTGCTGCTGGGGATCGCAGCGCCCGGCTTCGGCGACGAGCCCGGCGAGCGGCCGGCCGACGATCCACCGGACACCACCCGACCGGCCGACGACCTCACGGGGGCACGGACATGACCCACCCGACACCGGACCCGACGACGACGGATACGACCACCGCCCCGGCGAGCGCAACGAGCATGACCGCGGCCCCGGCGAGCGCAACGAACACGACTGCCGCCCCGGCGAGCGCAACGAGCACGACCGCGACCCCGGCGAGCGCAACGAGCACGGCCGCCGCCCCCACGGCAGCCCCGGACCCCGCGCACGCCGCCGGCCTTGCTCCCGCTCCCACGGGCGCCCCTACCGCCACCCCCGAGGCCGAACGGCTGCGCCGCTGGCGGCTGGTGCTCGGTGGTGGCGGTGCGGACGGTACGGGGTGTGAACTCCGGGGACGGGACGCGGCGATGGACGGGGCGCTGGCCTCGCTCTACGGCCGAGAAAAGGGCAGTGGCGGCACCGCGCCCGGCGGCAGGCGCTCGGCGGGGCTCGGGGCTTCGGCGCCCGGGGTGGCGCGCTGGCTCGGCGACATCCGTACGTACTTCCCGTCCTCCGTGGTGCAGGTGATGCAGCGGGACGCCATCGACCGGCTGGGGCTGTCCGCGCTGCTGCTGGAGCCGGAGATGCTGGAGGCGGTCGAGGCGGATGTGCATCTGGTGGGCACGCTGCTCTCGCTCAACAAGGTCATGCCGGAGACCACCAAGGAGACCGCCCGCGCCGTCGTCCGCAAGGTCGTCGAGCGGTTGGAGAAGAAGCTGGCGCAGCGCACCCGGGCGACCCTCACCGGCGCACTGGACCGCTCCGCCCGCATCAGCCGGCCGCGTCATCGCGATATCGACTGGGACCGCACGATCCGGGCGAACCTCAAGAGCTACCTCCCGGAGTACCGCACGGTCGTCCCCGAGCGGCTGATCGGCTACGGCCGCGCGGCGCAGTCGGTGAAGAAGGACGTGGTGCTCTGCATCGACCAGTCCGGTTCGATGGCCGCCTCGGTCGTCTACGCCTCGGTGTTCGGCGCGGTGCTCGCCTCCATGCGGGCCCTCGACACCCGGCTCGTCGTCTTCGACACCTCGGTCGTCGATCTGACGGACCAACTGGACGATCCGGTGGACGTCCTCTTCGGCACCCAGCTCGGCGGCGGCACGGACATCAACCGTGCACTCGCCTACTGCCAGTCCCGCATCACCCGCCCCACCGAAACCGTAGTCGTCCTCATCAGCGACCTCTACGAGGGCGGCATCCGGGACGAGATGCTGAAGCGGGTCGCCGCGATGAAGGCGTCCGGCGTGCAGTTCGTGACCTTGCTGGCGCTCTCCGACGAGGGGGCGCCCGCCTACGACCGGGACCACGCGGCGGCCCTCGCGGCCCTGGGCGCACCGGCGTTCGCCTGCACCCCGGACCTGTTTCCCGAGGTGATGGCGGCCGCGATCGAGAAACGGCCGCTGCCCATACCGGACATGGCGGAACAACGGTGACAGGACCCCCGGGGGGACTTGCGTGGCACCTGGCACCTCGTGCAAGGATCAGGCCATCGCTCGATCGCCCGCGACGCGCGTGACGCCGAGGCCGCATGCCCCGGCTGTCCCCGTCCGTAGGGGAAGGTCCCTCCTTGTCTGCTGTGCTCGCCCTGCCTGCCGCCGTGCGCCTTCCGCGCACCGTGGCCGCGCGGCGTGCGCTGCTGGCCGGGCTCTTCCTGGTGGGCTTCGTCGCCCTCGGCTTCGCCTTCGGTCCCGGCGCCCATGCCGACGACCGCACGGGTAGCGCGCACCTGACCGGGGTGGCAACCCCGGCCAGGGCCGCGGCCGAGGCGTCCACCCCGGACCGGGCCGCCACCCGGGACGGGGCGGCGAACGGGCTGTCCGGCTCCAAGACCGCGCTCCAGCGGCAGGGCAAGGCGTCCGGCGCGAAGCTCGCCGAGCACACCCACGCCGCGTCCGGCGCGGTGGCCGAGGCCGTACGCCCCGCCGCCGAGCAGGCCGCGCCGGTCACCGACCGGATCACCGAGCCGGTGAACCGTGTCGTACGGGAGGTCGGGGACTCGGCAGGCGCCGCGCTTCCCGTGCACCTCCCCTCCGGCGCGCACACCGGAGGCTCCGGAGACGGCGCGGCACATCAGCACGGCCGTACGCCGGGCGACGCTCAGCCGACCGGTCCGCGGACCGCTGACCGAGCTGCCGGCCCGTCCGCCGCACGGTCGTCGGACGTCGCCGACTGCCTGCACAAGCCGGCCGCCGAGCACCCCTCGGCCGCCGCGCACGAGCAGCACGCCCCGGGCCGCAACGGCCTTCCGGGACAGTGCCCGCAAGCTCCGGTGGCGCCTGCCTCGCACACCGCCGGTGACGGCCACGGCCCCCGTGGCGGGGACCAGCACGCCGCCGCCCCGGCGGACCCCCTGCGCTTCCGGCTCCTGCCCGGTGGCGTCCGCACGGCCGATGGCGCTCCGACGCGTCGGCGTGCCGAAGAAATCCTCGAATTCCCGGGCTAGGGCAGACCGCTCCGCGTCTGTAACTGACCTGCCGCGCGGGGGCGGGACAGGTCTGCCCTTTCACCCCTCCTGAATTCGAAGGACTTCACCTCCATGCGCTCGAACATTCGCCGTTCCATCGTCGTTGCCACCGCCGCCACCGGTCTGTGGGCCCTGGGCTCCGTCGCCGCCAACGCCGCCGAGCTGCCCGTCGGCTCGGACCTGCCGGCCGCCGGCACGGTGACCGGCACCGCGAAGCAGCTGCCCACCGGTGACGTGTCCGGCCCCGTGACGAAGACGGCCAAGACCGTCACCACGACCGCCAAGACCGCCACCACGACCGCCCAGCAGACGGCGGGCAAGGCCACCGGTGCCCTCGGCGGCGATGTGACCACCCAGGACCTGCCCACCGGCAAGCTGCCGCAGGCCGGCGACCTGACCGGTGCGGTGGACGGCGTGCGGAAGCAGGCCCTCGGCGCCGGCCTGCCGAAGGCCGGTGAGGTGCGCAAGGCCGCCGACCTGAAGAAGGCCAAGAAGGCCGCCAAGGCTGTCAAGAAGGCCGCGAAGGCGGCCGACCTGGGCAAGGCCGGCCGCCTGACGAAGGGCATGCTGCCCTCCGTTCCGTCGCTGCCCGCCACCCCGGGCGTCCCGTCCGCCCACCTGCCCGGCGGTCTGCCCCAGGGCCTGCCCGGCACCCCGGCGCTGCCCAAGGCCCCCGCGCTGCCCAAGGCTCCGGGCTCGGTCGACAACCTGCTGGCCGGTCTCGCCGGTGCGGGCGTCCGTCCCGAGCAGCTGACGAAGCCGGTCCAGGGCGGTCTGGCCACCGCCCGTCCGGTCGTCGGCAAGGCGGCCTCCGACGTGCTGCCGCCCGTCGCCCGCCGGGTCGTCGTCAAGGTCGTCCCGGTCGCGCAGGGCGCGGTCGGCGGCGCCGGTCACCTCGCCGGTGACGCGGCCGGCCAGGCCACCCCGTTCGTGATCACGGTCGGCGGCCAGGCGCGGCTGTTCGCGCAGGGCGCTGCCGCCGACGCGGTGCCCTTCGCCCAGGGCGTGGCCGGCAACGCGGTCCCGTTCGCGCAGGGTGTGGCCGCTGACGCCGTGCCGTTCGTGCAGGGCAAGGCGACCGACACCGTGGCGTTCGCCCGGGGCGCGGCCGCTGACGCCACCCCGTTCGCCCAGGGTCTGGCCGCCGTTGTCGCGACCGACGCGCAGGGCACGGCCGGCCAGGCCGTCTCCGGTGTGCGGGGCCTGACCCCGGTGAAGTCGGTGCCCGCCGTTCCGGCTGTGCCCGCCGTGCCGGCTGTCCCGGCTGTGCCCGCCAACGTGGCCGACGCCGTTGCTGTGCCGGCTGTCCCGGCTGTGCCCGCCAACGTGGCCGACGCCGTTGCCGCCCCGGCCCTCCCGGCCGTGCCCGCCAACCTGGCCGACCTGACCAACGCCGCCAACATCCCGGCGCTGCCGGCCCTCCCGGCCCTCCCGGTCCAGGCGGTCTGAGGCCTCAGGCCGACACCACCGGACCTCGGCCGCGGCGGCGGCCGAAGCCGGAACACCCATGAACAGCCGGGCGGACCTCTGTGGGGGAGGGCCGCCCGGCCTTGGTGTTTCACCGCACCACCGCACCACCGCACCACCGCACCACCGCACCACCGCACCACCGCACCATCGCATCGCCGCATCGCCGCATCGCCGCATCGCCGCATCGCCGCATCGCAGGAGATGCCGGCCACCACGACCTCCGCCGCATCGCCGCACCGCTCTCGCCCGCCGCGCGCCAACGGATCTGCAGGAGACCGGTGTTGGGCTCCGCGACGGGCT
This sequence comes from Streptomyces sp. NPDC048516, assembly GCF_043199875.1. NCBI lineage: Bacteria > Bacillati > Actinomycetota > Actinomycetes > Kitasatosporales > Streptomycetaceae > Streptomyces > Streptomyces sp. NPDC048516. The sequence goes on from NZ_JBICWS010000002.1 coordinate 102,514, forward strand.
ACGTCGTGCGAGGCAGTGTGCGGGGCTACGTGCGAGGCGATGTGCGGGGCTACGCGCGGGGCACCCGCAACCGTTCCCAGCTGACCTTCCCAGGCGCCCCGTCCGCGTCCTTGCCGTGGAAGCCGAGCTTGCGCTGCCAGGCCGCGTACGACTTCCGGTCCGCCTCGGTCCACTCCGGACCGGGGCCGATTTCGTAGTGGCCGCAGTCCTCGGCCACCAGTCGTTCCCCCATTGCCGTGATCACCGGGCTGCGGGTCCCGGACCGGAAGAAGTCGTGGCCCGGGAACGGCTCGTACGCCGGCTGCTGCGGCTCCGGTGAGCCCTCCGCCGCCTTCGCCAGCCGCTTCTTGATCCGGCCCCGCAGGTCGTTCATCCCGACGCCGGCGCCCCGCGGATCGACCTTCCCCGGCTGCCATTCGAGGTGCCCGATCACCGAACGTTCGCTCCAGCCGTGCGCCCGGCAGATCGCCGCGGCGGCTTTCTCCATGGCGACCTGCTGCTCCTTGGGCCAAGGATCCTTGCCGTCGCCGAGGTTGATGCACTCGAAGCCGTAGAAGTAACGGTTGCCGTCGGTGTCCGCGGCGTCGTCCGGCGGCAGTTGCGCATCCTCGTTGATCACCGCGCGCAGGACGTCGGCGTCACCGAGCCCGGCGTGGTTGGCGCGGCCGTTGCCGACGAGATGGACCTCGCCCGCTTTGTCGATCACGCCGTGGCACAGCGGCCCCGGCAGGTCGGAACGCCCGTCGTAACACAGGTCCACCGAGCTGTCGGTGCCCTGGGTGGCGGTGTGATGCATCATCACGCCGTGCATCGGGCCCCATGGACCCTTGGAGTTCCGGTTGTGCTCGCGCCAGTCGCGGACCTCGTGGACCACCAGGCCCTCGTCGCGCAGCGCCGCGATCAGCTTGCTCGCGGTCAGGGGAGTGGCCATCGGCCCGTACCTCCTACGTCGACCGCGGCTTCGGCCGCCGCGGTGGTCTGTGCCCTGCTCGGCACCGGACCCGCCGCGCCGTACGTCGCTTCCGGTGCCGGGTGCGCGGGGCGCCGGGAAATCGAGAAAGAGGGAGCGGGGCCAAGCCTGAAGTGTGTGACTCCTGATTCGTAGGTATCCGTTGTATCCGTAAGTGCTTCAAAGCAGTGTCTGCACTGGGAAGTTGAAGGGTCAAGAGGCCTTTCCGGACCCGCCTGCGGCGACCTGCGGTGACCTGGCCACCTGGCCACCTGGCGACCGGGAAGTCTTGAGGTCTCAAGGCCTGGAGGTCTGATGAGCGCGAGTGACGGCTCCTTCTCCCACAGATTCCCGTGTCAGCAAAACCGGAATCGCCGGAGGCGGGGCGCATGGAGGCGTACCGGGAGGAGGCCGCGGGCGATGCGCGACGTGAGCGCGCACGCCGAGTGACAACGGGCCCGGCGTCCGGCGGGGCCGACCGCCCCGCGGATCAAGATCGTCTGGGCGGTCGGAAAAGGCCCACGGCAAACCACCCCACCGCAATCCAGCTCACGACAAACCGGCCGACGACATGCAGAAATCCCGAGAAGGCGTAACTTGGCCAAAAGATCTGTGATGGTAATCACCGCTGGAGTGTGATCTGCGATTTAGGGCCGCACGTCCTCCGGCGATAACCTGCGGGACGGACATGCCGCGTATCCGGTCACCGTGTACGCCTCCCTCAGTGACAGCGCCGTCACGTTGCCCTTCGCGGCACGCCCATCGCAGACGAACGAACCGCGATCACTACGGCGATTCTGAGAAGACAAGGGACGGACGCGCGTGGACCTGTTCGAGTACCAGGCGAGGGACCTCTTCGCCAAGCACGGTGTACCGGTGCTGGCCGGTGAAGTCATCGACACGCCTGAGGCGGCGCGCGAGGCGACCCAGCGGCTGGGCGGCAAGTCGGTCGTCAAGGCGCAGGTGAAGGTCGGTGGCCGCGGCAAGGCCGGCGGCGTGAAGCTGGCCACCAGTGAGGACGACGCGGTCGAGAAGGCCGGTCAGATCCTGGGCATGGACATCAAGGGCCACACGGTCCACAAGGTGATGATCGCCGAGACCGCTCCGGAGATCGCCGAGGAGTACTACGTCTCGTACCTCCTCGACCGCACCAACCGCACCTTCCTGGCCATGGCCTCCGTCGCCGGCGGCATGGACATCGAGGAGGTCGCGGCGACCCGGCCCGACGAGCTCGCGAAGGTCCCGGTCGACGCCAACGAGGGCGTCACGATCGAGAAGGCCCGCGAGATCGTCGCCCAGGCGAAGTTCCCGGCCGAGGTTGCCGAGAAGGTCGCCGACGTCATGGTGACCCTGTGGAAGACCTTCGTCGCCGAGGACGCGCTCCTCGTCGAGGTCAACCCGCTGGCCAAGGTCGCGAGCGGCGACGTCATCGCCCTCGACGGCAAGGTGTCCCTGGACGAGAACGCCGAGTTCCGCCAGCCGGAGCACGAGGCCCTGGAGGACAAGGACGCGGCCAACCCGCTCGAGGCCGCGGCCAAGGCCAAGGGTCTGAACTACGTCAAGCTCGACGGCCAGGTCGGCATCATCGGCAACGGCGCGGGTCTCGTCATGAGCACCCTGGACGTCGTCGCCTACGCCGGCGAGAAGCACAGCAACGTCAAGCCCGCCAACTTCCTCGACATCGGTGGCGGCGCCTCCGCCGAGGTCATGGCGAACGGCCTGGAGATCATCCTCGGCGACCCGGACGTCAAGTCCGTCTTCGTCAACGTCTTCGGTGGCATCACCGCCTGTGACGAGGTCGCCAACGGCATCGTCCAGGCCCTGGAGCTGCTCAAGTCCAAGGGCGAGGACGTCAACAAGCCCCTGGTCGTGCGCCTCGACGGCAACAACGCGGAGCTCGGTCGCGAGATCCTGTCGAAGGCCAACCACCCGCTGGTGCAGCGCGTGGACACCATGGACGGCGCGGCCGACAAGGCCGCCGAGCTGGCTGCTAAGTAAAGGACGAGGACACAACAACCATGGCTATCTTCCTGACCAAGGAAAGCAAGGTCATCGTCCAGGGCATGACCGGTGCCACTGGCATGAAGCACACCAAGCTGATGCTCGGTGACGGCACCAACATCGTCGGCGGTGTGAACCCGCGCAAGGCCGGCACCAGCGTCGACTTCGACGGCACCGACGTGCCCGTCTTCGGCTCGGTCGCCGAGGCGATGGAGAAGACCGGCGCCGACGTGTCCGTGCTCTTCGTGCCGCCGGCCTTCGCCAAGGCCGCCGTCGTCGAGGCGATCGACGCCGAGATCCCGCTGGCCGTCGTGATCACCGAGGGCATCGCGGTGCACGACTCCGCCGCCTTCTGGGCGTACGCGAAGGCCAAGGGCAACAAGACCCGGATCATCGGCCCGAACTGCCCCGGCCTGATCACCCCCGGCCAGTCCAACGCCGGCATCATCCCGGGCGACATCACCAAGCCCGGCCGCATCGGTCTGGTGTCGAAGTCCGGCACGCTGACCTACCAGATGATGTACGAGCTCCGTGACATCGGCTTCTCCTCGGCCGTCGGCATCGGTGGCGACCCGGTCATCGGCACCACGCACATCGACGCCCTCCAGGCGTTCGAGGCGGACCCCGACACCGACCTGATCGTGATGATCGGTGAGATCGGCGGCGACGCCGAGGAGCGTGCGGCCGACTTCATCAAGGCCAACGTCTCCAAGCCGGTCGTCGGCTACGTCGCGGGCTTCACCGCGCCCGAGGGCAAGACCATGGGCCACGCCGGCGCCATCGTCTCCGGCTCCTCCGGCACCGCCCAGGCGAAGAAGGAGGCCCTGGAGGCCGCCGGCGTCAAGGTCGGCAAGACCCCGTCGGAGACCGCGCGGCTGGCCCGCGAGATCCTCGGCGGCTGACCGCCTCCCGGCGTCGTTGCCGGAAGGGACGTACGTCGTCCTTGACGGCCGCCATCGATACCGCCGGACCCTCGCCCTCGTGGCGCCCCGCTCCCGCGGTGGAAGAATCTTCCGCCGCGGGGGCGCTCGGCGACCGGGGCAGGGTCCGGCGGTGTGCGTTCGGGGCGGGGCGGGACGGAGCGGGGCGGGGCAGGTGCGAACCGGAGCGTGGCCCGGCCCTCAGCGGACCCTTGGCCGGCCCCTCACCCCACCCCCCTTGCGGACATCCCCCTTGCGGACATCCCCCTTGCGGACATCCCTCTGGCGGAAACCCCGCCCTAGCGGACCTCCGGCGCCAAGCGAGCCTCGCGGAGCCGCTTCCGTACCGCGGCATTGCCCTGCTTCCTCACGTCCGCGCCACGGTGCCCGGTGGGCGAGGCGTCATGGTGCCCGGTGGGTGACGAGCCATGGTGCCCGGTGGGTGACGAGCCGCGGTGCCCCGCGGGTGAGACGACGGCGTGTGGCGCGGTCGCCAGGGGCTTGTCCGGCGGCGGCGTGTAGTGGTCCGGCGTCACGAGCATCATCACCACCGCCGCCAGCGCGAACCCTCCGGCCAGCCCGAACGCCGCCCGCGTGGTCCGCAGATCGCTGCGCTCGGCGTCGCTCCGTACGTGCTCCGCGGCCGTTGGCGTGACCTGCTGCGCGGCCGTCAGCGCGGTGAGCCGGGCCCGCAGGATCTCGCCCTGCCGCACCGGCGGGTGGCCGTCGAGCCCCAGCTCCGGCAGCCGCTCGGCGACCCGTTCCCGCGCATGTGTCAGCCGCCCGGCCGCGGCCGGGGTACTCGCTTCGAGCTCTGCCGCCATGTCGTAGAGCCCCAGCCCGAGCCCGTCGTGCAGCAGCAGCGCCCGCCGGTAGGGGGCGGGCAGCCGCAGTACTGCCGTCAGCAGCGCACGGTCCGCGGGCTCGCCGGTCTCGTGGAACTGCCTCGGTTTCCGGGCGGTCCGCAGTCCGGGACACAGCCGGTGCCACGGCGTCAGCGCGTACTCGTACGCGGCCGCCCGCACCCACCCCGCCGGATCCGGGTCCACCGCGACCTGCGGCCAGTGCTGCCAGGCGCGCCGGAACCCCTGCTGCACGGCCCGCCGCGCCAGCCACGGCCGCCCGGTGAGGAGATAGGTCTGCCGCATCAGCGCTGCCGCGTGCCGGGTGTGGAGGTCGTCGAAGGCGGCGGCGGCCTGCTCGGGCCGGGGCAGCGGGCGCCGGATCACCCGGCGCTGGTTCGTCTCGGGCTGGTTCGTCTCGGGCCGGTTCGTCTCGGGCCGGGGCAGCCCGCCCCGGGGCAGCCCGTCCGTGGGCATCTCGCGCTCGGTCATCGGGTCGTCTCGCGCTGGGTCATACAGAGCAGTGTGGAAAACCGGCATTACCGGATGCAGCGCGACACGTCGGGCATTTCGCCAGTGCGGGGAGGAAACGCCTCTTGTTGGCAGCATGGCCGCGTGAGCCAGTTGACCGAGCGTGGCCCCACCTTGTCCTCGCACGGCCGAGCCGCCGCGCAGCGCTCGTCCGCGATCGGCGCGGCGTTCCTCGGCGGCGTGACGGCCGCCGGCCTCGGCCTCGGCGCGCTGGCGGTCGCCGTACTGCTGCTCTGGGTCGCCTCCCCCGAGCCCGACAGCGGCCCGTCCCGGGCCCTGCACCTCGCCGCCGACCTGTGGCTGATGGCGCACGGCGGCGCCCTCGTGCGCACCACGGGCCACGCCGTCACCCCGGTCGCCGTGACCCCGCTGCTGCTCGCCGTCCTCCCGGTCTGGCTGCTCCACCGCGCCGCCCGCCACACCCTGGCGACCGCGTCCGACGCGCGTACCGGCCCCGGCGTGGTCCCCGGCACGGGCCCCGGCAACGCTGCGGACGCCACCCTGGCGGTGGTGCCGCGCACCCTGCTCGGCGCGCTGCTCACCGGCTATCTGCTGATCGCGGCCGGGGTGCTGGTCTACGCCTCCGCCGGGCAGCTGAGCGCCGAGCCGCTGAGCGTGCTGGCGTCCGTACCGGCCACCGCGCTCGCCACGCTCGCCGGAACGGGCTGGTTCCTGCTCCGGCATCCCGGCGCCGACCTGCTGCCCGCCTGGGCGCTGCGGGCCGGGGCCGCGGTGCCGGGCGGTCTGCGAAGCCTGCTCGGCGGCCCCCGGTTCGCCGTCGCGGCGCGCGCCGCAGGTGCCGCCCTCGGCGCCCTGCTGGTGTCCGGCGCCCTGCTCACCCTGCTCTCCCTCGGCCTGCACGCGGGCCGGGTGCGCGACGACCTGCTCCATCTGGCGCCCGACTGGGCGAGCCACGCCACGGTGCTGCTGCTGTGCCTCGTCCTGCTCCCGAACGCGGCCGTCTGGGGGGCCGCATACGCCCTGGGGCCGGGCTTCACGGTCGGCGCGGGCAGTACGGTCGGTCCGCTGGGCGCCTCGCCGCCTTCGGCGCTGCCCCGGCTGCCGCTGCTCGGCGGGCTGCCGGAGGCCGGCCCGGGAACCCCGCTGACCTGGGCGGTGGTCGTGGTGCCCCTGGTCGCGGGGGTGCTGCTGGCCCGCTCGGTCGCCCGCTCGGTGACCCGCCCCGCGCCGGCGCCCGGCGCTCCCGGACACCTCTGGTCGTGGTGGACGACGGCAGGTGCGGCAGCCCTGGGGGCCGGTCTCTGCGGCGCCGTCGCGGCTGTGCTCGCGGGCCTTTCCGGTGGCGCGCTGGGCACCGGAGCGCTCGCCGCATTCGGCCCGAGCTGGTGGCGTACGGGCCTCGCGGCAGCGGGCTGGACCGCCCTGACCGGCGTCCCGGGCGCGATCGCGCTACGGGCCTGGTGGCTGCGGGCGGGCCGGCGGGGTCAGGACGAGGAGACCTGCCCCGGCGCCGAGGTGGCGGGTACCGGCCCCGCCGCGGCCGACGGCAAGCACACCGTCCCCGGCCCCGGCTCCGGTGTCGCTGATCCCGTCCCCGATGACCGCACGGCCACGGATCCGGCGACTTCCACCCCGGCGACTTCCACGGATCCGGCGCCTCCCACGGCTCCGGCGCCTCCCACGGAGCCGACGGCGACCGCGGAACTGACCGCCGTGGAACCGACTGCCGTCAGGGAACCGGAACCGACTGCCATGGAGGTGGCGGCCGCGGCACAGGCTGCCACGAAGCCGGCCGCCGCCCCCGTCATCCCGAACGGCTGACCGGCCGCCCCCCGACGCCGCCCCCGCCTACTGCTGCGCGCTCAGCAGCGGCCGCAGCTCCGGCGGCAGCAGCTTCTGGCAGGACTTGCCCGCCGACTGGGTCAAGGCGTCGTTCACGCAGGTGAAGTAGTCGCGGTAGACGATCTGCACGGTGAAGGTCGCGGCCACCATCACCAGCGCCAGCGAGGCGATCACCAGGCCCGAGACCGCCGCGGTGACCTGCGGCCGGGTGCTGCCCGGCGAGGACGGGGCACCGGGCTGTGCGCCCGGGGCGGGCTGGGCGGCGGGGGCGGGGCGGCCCTCCATGGCGGCGGTGGTGGCCGCGGCGTCGGCCTTCGCCGGGTTCGGCTTGGCGCGCAGCGAGCTGACGCCCCAGTACAGCGCCAGCGCGCCCAGCAGGAGGGCCACCTCCGGCAGGCCGAACAGCACGCAGAAGAACGACCACAGCCCGCCGAGCAGGGCGAAGCGCGCCCGGCGCTGGGCCGGGTCGGTGGGGTCCCAGCGCAGCCCGCCGGGGTTGCCGGGGCCACCGGGGCCGTTGCCCTGCTGGCCGTTGCGGCTGCCCGGCCGGGTGCCGAAGCCGCCGCTCTGCCGGCCCGGCTGCCGGGGGCTCCACTGGCTGCCCCAGCCCGGCGCCGACTCGTCCTGCGACGGCCGGTCCTCATCGCCGTTGCCGTTGCCGTTGCCGTCCGCGCCGTTCGGGCCGTGCGGGCCGGGGTGGCGCGGACGCCACTCCTGGTCGGGTGCGTCGGCCGGCGGCGGGGCGAAGGGGTTGTTGTCCTGGTCGGAGTCCGGGGAATGCGGGGCGGCGGGCTCCGGGGACGAGGACGACGGCTTGCCCTCACGCGGCAGCAGCACCACCCCGGGGGCCGTGGTGGGCTGGGGGAACCACCCAGCGGTAGCCGGGGGAGGGAGCAGGAGGGCCGCGCGGCGGCGTCGGTCCGTCATCTGGAGTGCGTCTTCCCCTTGTCTCGTCTTGCCTCGTCCGTACGCGGGCCGTCACGACGGGCGCCCCGGTTACCACGAACTGCATGCAGTCTTAGGCCTGACGCTACCTCCCGTGCCCGCCCCCGTCCCGTGGGGGCCGCGCGGTGTGCCGGTATCGTTGCTGACGGTCGGCGCCTTCGTAGGGTTCCCCGGATCTGCGGTACCCGCAGTCTTGTACGACCACACAAAGCACGCGAGATCGGAAAAGAGCCCCGCCGTGGCTTCCTCCCCACCCCCCGCCCCGTCCGCCGAGCCCGGCCGCCCGGCCCGCATCGTCGTCCTCGTCTCCGGTTCCGGAACGAACCTGCAGGCGCTGCTGGACGGCATCGCCGACCTGGGTCCGGCGGAGTACGGTGCCGAGATCGTGGCCGTCGGCGCCGACCGGGGCGCCATCGCGGGCCTGGAGCGCGCCGCGGCCGCCGGGCTCCCCACCTTCGTCTGCCGGGTCAAGGACTACGGCAGCCGCCAGGACTGGGACGCCGCGCTCACCGAGGCGACCGCCGCGTACGAGCCCGACCTGGTGGTCTCGGCCGGTTTCATGAAGATCCTGGGCAAGGAGTTCCTCGCCCGCTTCGGCGGCCGCACCGTCAATACCCACCCGGCGCTGCTGCCGAGCTTTCCCGGTGCCCATGGCGTGCGCGATGCGCTCGCGTACGGCGCGAAGGTCACCGGATGCACCGTCCACTTCGTCGACGACGGTGTCGACACCGGCCCGATCATTGCCCAGGGCGTGGTCGAGGTCCGGGACGAGGACGACGAATCCGCGCTGCATGAGCGCATCAAGGAAGTCGAGCGATCGCTGCTCGTCGAGGTCGTGGGGCGTCTGGCCCGGCACGGCTACCGCATTGAGGGACGAAAGGTACGTATCTCGTGACCGCCACCGAAGGTACGCAGCGGCCCATCCGCCGCGCGCTGGTCAGCGTCTATGACAAGTCCGGGCTGGAGGAGCTGGCCCAGGGGCTGCACGCGGCGGGCGTCCAGCTCGTCTCGACCGGGTCGACGGCCGCGAAGATCGCCGCGGCCGGGGTGCCGGTCACCAAGGTCGAGGAGCTGACGGGCTTCCCCGAGTGCCTGGACGGCCGGGTCAAGACCCTGCACCCCAAGGTGCACGCCGGCATCCTGGCCGACCTCCGCCTGGAGGACCACCGCCGCCAGCTGGCCGATCTCGGCGTCGAGCCGTTCGACCTGGTGATCGTGAACCTCTACCCGTTCCGGGAGACCGTCGCCTCCGGCGCCACCCCCGACGAGTGCGTGGAGCAGATCGACATCGGCGGCCCCTCGATGGTCCGCGCCGCCGCCAAGAACCACCCGTCGGTGGCCGTGGTCGTCAACCCCGCCCGCTACGGCGCCGTCCTGGAGGCCGTCGCCGGCGGCGGCTTCGCGCTGGACGCGCGCAAGCGGCTGGCGGCCGAGGCCTTCCAGCACACCGCGGCCTACGACGTGGCCGTCGCCTCCTGGTTCGCGGACGCCCGCGGCGGAGCCGCAGATGAATCCAGTGCGGCCGCGGACGACTCCGCCTTCCCCGAGTTCCTGGGCGCCACCTACGCCCGCAAGAACGTCCTGCGCTACGGCGAGAACCCGCACCAGGGCGCCGCGCTGTACGTGGACGGCAGCGGCGGTCTCGCGGAGGCCGAGCAGCTGCACGGCAAGGAGATGTCGTACAACAACTACACGGACACCGACGCCGCGCGCCGGGCCGCGTACGACCACGCCGAGCCCTGTGTGGCGATCATCAAGCACGCCAACCCGTGCGGTATCGCGGTCGCCACGGACGTCGCCGAGGCGCACCGCAACGCGCACGCCTGTGACCCGCTCTCCGCCTTCGGCGGCGTCATCGCCGTCAACCGCCCGGTCTCCGTGGCGATGGCCGAGCAGGTCGCCGAGATCTTCACCGAGGTCATCGTGGCCCCCGGCTACGAGGACGGCGCGGTCGAGATCCTGGCCCGCAAGAAGAACATCCGGGTGCTGCGCTGCCCTGACGCGCCGTCAAATCCCGTCGAGGTCAAGCCCGTTGACGGCGGCGCCCTGCTCCAGGAGACCGACCGGCTGCAGGCCGAGGGTGACGACCCGGCCCGCTGGACGCTGGCCAGTGGGGCCGCACTGTCCGCCGAGGAGCTGGCCGAGCTGGCCTTCGCCTGGCGGGCCTGCCGTGCCGTGAAGTCCAACGCCATCCTGCTCGCCAAGGACAGCGCCACGGTCGGTGTCGGCATGGGCCAGGTCAACCGCGTGGACTCCGCGAAGCTCGCGGTGCAGCGTGCGGGTGAGGAGCGGGCGCGCGGCTCCTACGCCGCCTCCGACGCCTTCTTCCCGTTCCCCGACGGCTTCGAGGTGCTGGCCGAGGCCGGCGTCAAGGCCGTGGTCCAGCCGGGCGGTTCGGTCCGCGATGAACTCGTCGTCGAGGCCGCCGCGAAGGCCGGCGTGACGATGTACTTCACCGGGACCCGGCACTTCTTCCACTGAGACTGAGGCTGAGCCTGAGTCCGAGGCCGAGCCGCCGGATCCAGCGCGAAGGGCCGCACCCCAGCCGGGGTGCGGCCCTTCGCGCTGGATCCGTGCGGTCACCGAAGCGGTAGAGCGGTAACCGACGACGTCAGTAACTCAGTAACGCGGCCTGTTGAACCAGTACTTGCTCTCGTCCTTGGATATGAAAGCGATCACCATGATGCCCAGGATGGTGTGGACCAGGCCGAGCGGGAAGGTGCACAGGCTCAGGATGAGGGTGCCGACACCGAAGACGATGCTGCCGACCCGGACCCCGTTGCCCCCGTTGGCGAACTGCAGGGCCAGCGTGATCGCGAGCACGGTGAACACCACGATGAGCACGATCACCGCGATCAGCAGGCCCTTGCCGAGGTTGATCGCCGAAACCTCGTCCGCGGCGGAGTACGGCGAGACATGGTGCGAGGCCTTGCTGACGCCGCCCAGCCCCATCACGGCGATGATCAGGCCGATGAGGTTGACACCGGCGAGCACGAACAGGAGCACCCGGGTGGTCTTGACCCCGCTGGGCATCGCCACCGGGTACTGCTGCTGCATACCGGGCATCTGGCCGCCGCCCGGGTACGGGCCGTACGGGGACGGCTGCTGCGGCTGCTGTTGCGGGTAGCCGTAATGGGGTTGTTGACCCTGCTGCGGACCGTAAGGGTTCTGTGGGGGATAACTCACGAGCGTGTCCTTCATGCGACGTGAACGGAGCCGCGAAGGCCCCGGTCGCGCAGGGGCGAGGGGGCCTTCGCGGAGTGGTGCACCTCGGGCCGGGGTGGCACCCCCAACCGCTTACTGGGTCTTGACGACCACTGAGCCCACGGCCTTGTCGGCGAAGGTCTGGGCCTTGTCGTCCCACAGCGGCCACAGCCAGCCGACGTAGCAGGCGATGCTGTCGAGGAAGTGCGCCAGGCGGCGGACGAAAGCCATGCCGAAGCCGAGCGGCTGACCGGTGTCCTCGCGGACCAGCCGGATGTTCATGGCCTTCTTGCCCAGCGTCTGGCCCTTGTTGCCTTCCTGGATGAGCATGAAGATGCCGCCCGCCATGGCCGCCAGGGCGGCGATGCCGATCAGGATGACGGCGATGGCCGGTGTGCTGGAGGACACGGCCGCGTCCCGGCACGCGTAGTCGTCGTAGGCACAGCTGCTGGCGCTGCTCGCGGAGGAGACGGTCATGCCGATCCCGATCGCGTACAGGATGCCGGGCACCAGGCCCACGACCAGGCCGTCGATGAGCATGGCGCACAGCCGCGCACCCCAGGTCGCGTACCCCGTCGGCATGCCCATGGGCTGGCCGTAGGGGGTGGCCGCCTGCTGCGGGTAGCCGTAGGCCTGCTGCTGCGGGACCTGCTGCTGGGGGTAGCCGTACGGCTGCTGCTGCGGGGCCTGCTGGGGGTATCCGTAGCCGGGCTGTCCCTGCGGCGGGACCGGGGGCTGCTGCCCGTACGGACCCTGCGGCGCCTGCGGCTGCTGCCCGTACGGGCCCTGCGGCGGCTGCGGCTGGCCGTAGGGGTTGTTCGGGTCGCCGAAACTCATCTGCTGTTTTCCTCCGTTGGGTGACTGGGGCACGACGCGGCGTGACTCGGAGGAAAAACAGGTTTCACTGGCCACCCCCCGACAAAGCCTGCGGCACTGTGCGTCAATCCTTCTAGTTGCGCATTCACTCTGTCCAGTCAAGACCCGTGGCTGTTGTGCAAGTGCAATGATCAATTCCGGCCACGGGCGCCCCGCATGCCCTGATTGGAACGCCGCCGCCCTCATCCGCGAAGATGGGGGGTATGACTGCCCAGATCCTGGATGGCAAGGCCACCGCAGCCGCCATCAAGTCCGAGCTCACCACCCGCGTCGAAGCGCTGAAGGCCAAGGGCGTACAGCCCGGTCTTGGCACCCTCCTGGTGGGCGACGACCCCGGCAGCCGCTGGTACGTGGGCGGCAAGCACCGTGACTGCGCCCAGGTCGGCATCGCCTCGATCCAGCGGGAACTGCCGGAAACCGCCACCCAGGACGAGATCGAGGCGGTCGTCCGGGAGCTGAACGAGGACCCGGCCTGCACCGGCTACATCGTCCAACTCCCGCTCCCCAAGGGCATCGACGCGAACCGTGTCCTGGAACTGATGGATCCGGCCAAGGACGCCGACGGACTGCACCCGATGAGCCTGGGCCGCCTGGTGCTCGGCATCGAGGGGCCACTGCCGTGCACCCCGTACGGCATCGTCCAGCTGCTGCGGCGCCACGACGTCGAGATCAAGGGCGCCCATGTGGTGGTCGTCGGCCGCGGTATCACCATCGGCCGCCCGATGCCGCTGGTGCTCACCCGCAAGTCCGAGAACGCCACGGTGACCCAGTGCCACACCGGCACCCGTGATCTGTCCGCGCACCTCAAGCAGGCCGACATCATCGTCGCCGCGGCCGGTGTGCCGCACATCATCAAGCCCGAGGACATCAAGCCCGGTGCGGCCGTCCTGGACGTCGGCGTCAGCCGCGACGAGGCCGGCAAGATCGTCGGCGATGTGCACCCGGGCGTCGCCGAGGTGGCCGGCTGGGTCGCCCCCAACCCCGGCGGCGTCGGCCCGATGACCCGCGCCCAGCTGCTGGTCAACGTCGTCGAGGCCGCCGAGCGCGCGGCCGGCTGACCCACACGATCTGAGACCCTGTCCCTGAGACATCTGAGACGCTGTCCCTGGGACAGACGGATCCGGACACCGAAGGGACTGCCAGTCATGGGTGCCGAAGCGCATGCGGACGGGGCCAGTGAGCCACAGCGCTCCTCTGAGCCACAGCGCTCCTCGCGCCGCTTTCCGACGCTGACCCGCGACACCGCCCGGCCGGAAGGCGGCGGGCGGGCCGCCTCGGGCGGCTTCCCCGCGCCCGCCCGGCAGTGGCCGCTGCTCAGCGTCATGGGCGGTGTCGCGCTCGGGCTGCTGCTCGTGGCGCTCGACGCCTTCCGTATCGGGTCGATCGTGATCGGGCTCTCCCTGCTGGCCGGCGCGGTGCTGCGGTGGGCGCTGCCGTCGGTGGGGATGCTGGCCGTGCGCTCCCGCTTCACCGATATGGCGACGTACGGGGGGCTCGGCTTCGTGATCGTGATGCTGGCGCTGATGGTGCAGCCCAAGCCGTGGATCCACATCCCGTTCCTGGACGACATCGTTCACTTCACCGTGCGGTAGGGATCTCCCTGGCCGTACCGGTAGCCGTACCGGCCGGCTCGACGCGATGACGGCGGCCCGTCCTCTCCTCCGGGAGAAGGCGGGCCGCCGCTGTGCTGTGCGGAGGCGGGTGCCGTACGAGGCCGTGCGCGGTCGTGCGGGGGCGTACGAGGGGGCAGGGGCGCACGGACAACGGCGGAGGCGTCGCGGGACGGGCCGTGCGGCCCCGGGGAGTGCCACCTGCCGTGCTTCCGCCCGCCGGTGTGCGGCGCACGGTGGCTGCCGCCTGCGGACGCCGTGGGATGTCCCGGCTGTGACCTGCGGGGACGTCGTCGGAGTGGATGCTGCGGTGGGACGTTGCAGGAGGCGGCGGGGCGGTCCGGACAGCGCGTGGAAAGAGGGAAAAGCGGGAACGGAGCTGGTGCCGGCGTCATCATCGGCGGCGCAGGGGGCTCATGGCCTCGGGGGAGAACGAACGCGTATGGGGTGGAACATGTCGCGTTGGAAAGGGCTGCCCGAATCGCTGGATCACCGGGTGCGGTATCTGATCGTCCAGTTACGGAGACTCAAGGACCACAGCGGGCTGAGTCTGGCCGCGCTCGGCGCCAGGACCTCGTACAGCAAGTCGTCCTGGGAGCGCTATCTCAACGGCAAGAAGCTGCCGCCGCGCGATGCGGTGGAGGCGCTGGCGCGTATCTGCGAGGCCGATGCCACCCGGCTGCTGGCACTGCACGAGGTAGCCGCCCAGGCCTGGCACGCACAGCGGCCGCAGCCGGTGCCGCAGCCGGAGCGGGAGCCGGTGCCGGCGGATCAGCAGTCGACGGATCCGCGGTCGGTCGCCGTGCCCGCCGTGCCCGCCGTGCCCGCCGCGGCCGCCGCGGCCCCGGCCGGTCGCCAAGTGCTGCTCCGGCCGCTGGTGCTGGGGGCCCTGACCGTGCTCGTCATGGCCGGTGCGGTGCTGCTGGTCGGCCGCCTCTGGGAGGACGCCTCAGGTATAGGCAGTAGCGGGGAGAACGCCGTGCCGGTCGTCAGCGGGCCCGGTGCCGCACCGACGTTCACCCACCGGCCGGGGGAGGTCTTCGCCTGCTCCGTGCAGCGCCGCGCAGGCGCCCTGTACGCCGGGCACAGCCGCACCGACACGGCCATTCTGGCCCGCGGCGCGACGGGCTGGGACGTCGTCGAGGCGCAGTGTCTGCTGCACCGCCAGGGCTACGACCCGGGCATGGTGGACGGCATCGTCGGCGGGAAGACCCTGCGTGCCGTCAAGCGTCTGCAGGCCCGGTCCGGGCTGCCCACGGACGGGATCGTGGGGCCCGACACCTGGAAGGCGCTGCGCCGGTGAGCGGGCCCGGCAGCGCACCGGGGGACAGTGTGGAGAGCTCCCGACTAGCAGTGCGTATGCGGGAGTTGAGGGAGCGTACGGGGCTCACGCTGGCCGGTCTCGCCGAGCGGACGCCCTACAGCAAGTCGTCCTGGGAGCGCTATCTCAACGCGAAGAAGCTGCCGCCGCGGGGTGCCGTCGAGGCGCTGTGCCTGCTGGCGGGGGAGCCGCCCGGAGGCCTTCTGGCGCTGTGGGAACTGGCGGACGCGGCCTGGAGCGGACGCGGTCGGCCGGACGGGTCCGGGAGCGGGCTGGACGGGTCCGGGAGCGGGCCGGACGGGTCCGGGAGCAGGCTGGATGGGTCCGGGAGCGGGAGCACCGGGAGCAAGACGCGGCGCCGGGGGACGGTGCCGGGCTGCGACGCGGCGCCGGACCCGGGCGGGGCGCAGCGGCGGGGCCCGGGGCCGGGCCCGGGCTCGGGCCCGGGAAGTGCTGCGGCCGGTGCGCCGTCACCACGGTTGCCGCAGCGCGTCGTGGCCGTTGTGGCCGGTGCGGGTGTCGGTCTGGCGGTGATCGGGGTGGCCGTCGGGGCAGGGGTGCTGACCTTCGGCGTGGGTGAGCGGGGTGTGGGGAGCGGCCCGGGGAAAGGCGCCGCGCCCGTGCCCTCCGAGGTGATCGGGTGCCGGGCGGGGGCGTGCGACGGCAAGGATCCGGAGTCGATGTACTGCGAGCTCCCTGACCTGGTGGTGACGCCCGTGGAGCGCACTGCCGCCCGCGGGGAGCATGTGCAGATCCGCTACGGCGAGGCCTGCGGCGCGGCCTGGGGCCGGCTCCGCAACGGCCGGGTCGGGGACCGTCTGGAGGTGTCGGTGCCGGGGGCGCGGCCGCGGTCGGTACGGGTGGTGGACCGGTTCGACGCCGAGGGATATCTCGTCACGCCGATGGCGGTGGCCCGCGGACCCGAGGGCATCCGTCTGTGTCTCTATCCGGCGGGCGGCGGGGCAGGGGAGTGCTTCGCACCGTAGGCCCCTGAGGGGGTTGCGCGGGCTGTTCTTGTCAGTAAACGTGCGGAACTCGTGCAGAGTCCGGTCGAAATGCGACACTGCGGGGGCCACGGGGTGTACGGGTGGGTGACCTGTGCCCGGACGCTTCCGTGCGCCCGTGCACGTGAACCGCCCTCCTGACCGGGGGCATCCGTGCGGGGAGCAAGGAGGGCGGGCCGGGGGAGCCGCTGTCGCACGTAAGCGGGGGGATAGGGGGAGGCAATGCCTCGCTGGAAGGCGCTTCCGGAAGAACTCGATCCGCAGGTAGGGGAGTTCACCGGTCAGCTGCGCAGGCTCGTGGACCGCAGCGGGCTGAGTGTGGCCGCCGTCGCGGACCGTACGGGCTACAGCAAGACGTCCTGGGAGCGGTATCTCAACGGGCGGCTGCTACCGCCGCTGCGCGCGGTGGTCGCGCTCGCCGAGGTGACCGGCGCGCAACCGGCGCATCTCACCACGCTGTGGGAGCTGGCCGAACGGGCCTGGAGCCGGGCCGAGATGCGGCAGGACGTCACCATGGAAGCGATCAGCGTGGCCCAGGCGCGCGCCGCCCTGGGGGAGTTCGGCACGGAGCCGGCCCAGGCCACGCCGACGACGAAGTCCGCAAAGGCCACCAAGTCCGCAAAGGCGGCGAAGGAAGCCAAGGCGGCGAAGGAAGCCGGCGCGGCACAGGCCAAGGGCGCGAAGCCGTCGCAGGCTCCGGGGCCGCTGACGGAGCCGCTGACGGTGCAGTGGCCGCAACAGCCGCGCCTGGACCTCCCGTCGAGTGCCGACTTTCCCGCCGAGCAGATGGCGGCGGCAGCGGACCACTCCCCGGCGCCGGCCGCCGCATCTGCCGCGCCCGCAGGCCGGCGCGCCCGCCGCGGCCGGACAGCCGTGTTCGTCGCCGGCGTGGTCGGCGCGCTGCTGGTGGCCGGCGCCGCCGTACTCCTGCTGAAACCGGCCGGCGAACCGGCCACGAAGCCGGCGGCGGCCCCCGCGCCCGCGCCGAGCGCAAAGCCGGACCTGCCGGCCGGAGTGCACTGCACCGGCGAGGGGTGCGTGGGCAAGGACCCGGAGAAAATGGGCTGCGGCGGGACGCATGCGACCACTTCGTCCCGCGGTCTGGCGGGGCGCTCGGTGATCGAGGTCCGTTACAGCTCGGTCTGCCATACCGCCTGGGCGCGGATCAGCCGTGCGGCCAAGGGTGACCAGGCCACCATCAGTGCGGGCGGCCACAGCGCCACGGCGCAGGCCGAGCGGGGCGGCGACGCCTACACCCCGATGGTCGCGGTGTCCGGGGACCCGGCGAAGGTCGCGGCCTGCCAGACGACCATGGCGGGTGCCAAGAGCTGCGCCCGTCCGGTTTCGGCCACGCCCCCCGGGCAGGCCACCGGGGCCACCCGGGCGGTCCGCTAGGCAACCGCCGGGTAACCGCTGGGCGGTACGCCGGCGATACCCGCTGGGAAGCGGGCGCCGGCAGGCAAGACGCCGGCCCGCCCGGCCCGCTTTCCCGCCCCTCTCCCTGCCCGGGATCACCTCCCCGGAAGCTGTCCGAAATTCAGGGGGCATGCCCTCCGGGATCTCGGGCAGACGACGGTTACCCCCCCCACGGGTGTGGCACAACCTGGCGGCCGCCCGCACTCCCCCCTCCTTGAGCGGGCGGCCGCCGCCCCCTTCCTGCGGGACCGGCGCGGAGCACTCCCCGCGCCGGGTGAGCGAGCCCTAGGGGCAGACGTACGGATAGCTGTACGGGCAGCCATGCGGCAGCCGTACGGGCAGCCGTACCGCAGCCATGCGGCAGCCGTACGGGCGTCCCGGAAGCACCCGGTGAGGTGTTCCACACCGGCCCGTCGCTTGCGCCGGGCGGGGGTCCGATAGCCTGACGGCCGGGTCTCTCGATACCAAGAGACCCGGATAGCTGGGCAGGGACACCCACCGCCACCCATGGTGGACCAGGGGCTTGCCCCCGGAAAACACCGCGCAGGAGATCGCCATGACCCGCACTCCCGTCAATGTGACCGTGACCGGCGCCGCCGGCCAGATCGGTTACGCACTCCTCTTCCGCATCGCTTCCGGTCATCTGCTCGGCGCGGACGTGCCGGTCAAGCTGCGCCTCCTGGAGATCCCCCAGGGTCTGAAGGCCGCCGAGGGCACCGCCATGGAGCTGGACGACTGCGCCTTCCCGCTGCTGCAGGGCATCGACATCTCGGACGACCCGAACGTGGCCTTCGACGGCGCGAACGTCGCCCTGCTCGTCGGCGCCCGCCCCCGCACCAAGGGCATGGAGCGCGGTGACCTCCTGGAGGCCAACGGCGGCATCTTCAAGCCGCAGGGCAAGGCCATCAACGACCACGCCGCGGACGACATCAAGGTCCTGGTCGTCGGCAACCCCGCCAACACCAACGCCCTGATCGCCCAGGCCGCCGCGCCGGACGTACCGCGCGAGCGCTTCACCGCGATGACCCGCCTGGACCACAACCGCGCGCTGTCGCAGCTCTCGAAGAAGACCGGCACCCCGGTGTCCGAGATCCAGAAGCTGACGATCTGGGGCAACCACTCCGCCACCCAGTACCCCGACATCTTCCACGCCACGGTCGCCGGCAAGAACGCCGCCGAGACCGTCAACGACGAGAAGTGGCTGGCCGAGGACTTCATCCCGACCGTCGCCAAGCGCGGTGCGGCGATCATCGAGGCCCGTGGCGCGTCCTCCGCCGCCTCCGCCGCCAACGCCGCCATCGACCACGTCCACACCTGGGTCAACGGCACCGCCGCCGGCGACTGGACCTCGATGGGTATCCCCTCGGACGGCTCCTACGGCGTCCCGGAGGGCCTGATCTCCTCCTTCCCCGTCACCACCAAGGACGGCAAGTACGAGATCGTCCAGGGCCTGGAGATCAACGACTTCTCCCGCGAGCGCATCGACGCGTCCGTGCAGGAGCTGGTGGAAGAGCGCGAGGCCGTCCGCGGTCTCGGCCTCCTCGGCTGACCCACGCCGCGGCCGCCCCGACGCGGGCGGCACCGCAGCACCGACGAGCCCGCACGGTCTACAACGGCCGTGCGGGCTCGGTCGTTCGGGCCCGGCGCGCAGTCGGTCCGCCCGGCGGCCCGTCACCCCCGGCGTAAGTCCGCCTCGTGCGTGCCGTCCGTCACCGGCAGGCGCGCGCCCCGGCTGTCGGCGACCCGCAGCACATTGCCGAAGGCCTGCGTCGTCGCCCGCAGCGCCAGCCGCAGCGCATGCTCCCCGGCCGTGCCGTCGTCCAGTACGGCCACCGCGCCCTTGAGGACCACGGCACCGTCGCACAACTGCTCCGCCTCGATCTCATCGGCCAGCCGCGACAGTACGCCTCCGGTCCCGTTTGCCCCGTCCGCCGACAAGAAGCAGGGCTTCCCGCCTTCGCCCTCCCACGGCAGCAGGCGCAGCCCCGGCAGGTTCGCGAGGACGGCATCCCGGTCGTAACTCATGCTCAATGACTCCCAGAGGTTGGTTGCGCGAGAAGGCGGCACGGTCGGCCGAACGACCCATTACGTTGGGTGTGTTCAGCGTTGCGCCCCGTAGTGCGGGTCGCAACGCCGGACGCGTGACACTCACCTTCTGGCACCAAGGGGGATGCGGTGAGCCGACGGCGACGCAATGCGGAGAGTGGACCGGCAGCCACCAATGCCGCCGTGTTCGGGGAAGTGCTGCGGCACTTCCGGGCGGCGGCAGATCTCACGCAGGAGGAGTTGGCGAACAAGATTCCGTGCGACCGCTCGCAGGTGGCCCGTGTGGAGGCGGGCACGCGCGTACCGCAGGAGTCCTTCGCCAAGCAGTGCGACGAACTGCTGCAGACGGGGGGAGTGCTGCTGCGGCTATGGGGGCGGATCGACTGGTACCCGGAGGTGCAGCATCCGGACTGGTTCGAGCGGCGGGCGGAGATGGATGCGGAGACGCTGGCTCTGCGGGAGTATCAAGAACGAGTCATTCCGGGCCTGTTGCAGGCGCCGGGCTACGCGCACGCGCTGTTCTCTCAGGTCGCGAGCGGCCCCGTGGTGGAGGAGCGCGTCCGGGCTCGACTGAGCCGCCAGCCACGCTTCCTGGCCGACGATGGCCCGCTGTACGTCGCAGTCCTGGACGAGAGCTGTCTGCGCAATGCGGTGGGGAGCCCGGAAGTCATGCGTGACCAGTGCGCGCACCTGCTGAGTGTCGGTCAGCACTCCAACATCCGCGTCCAGGTGGCACCAGCGGGCCGCTTCGGGCTCGTTCGCCCCAGGGGCTCTATGTCGCTGATCGAACTGCCCAATGGGCGGTGGGTGTACTCGGAGTCGCTGGACCGTGGCTACTTCAACAACGATCCGGCAGTCTACCTACGCCACAGCCAGACCTATGATGCGCTCAGGGCGGATGCTCTCTCAGCCCCCGAATCCGCCGCTCTGATCGGCGACTTCATGGAAGGGTACGGGGACCATGGACAAGCACCAGCTCAGTACGCCGATATGGACCAAGAGCAGCTACAGCGACAACAACGGCGGCAACTGCGTCGAAGTGGCGCTCACCTGGATGAAGAGCAGCTACAGCGACCGCGACGGCGGCAACTGCATCGAAGTAGCCCCCGGTACCCCCGACGCCGTCCCGGTTCGTGACAGCAAGGACCCCGACGGCCCCGTGCTGGTCTTCCCGAGGGGCGGCTGGTCGTCCTTCGTCGCGGCCCTCAAGGACGGGGAGTTCCCCGCGGTCGCCTGACCCATCGGCGACCTTGGGTTATCGCGCTGACACGGAGTGCTCCGTTCCCCTATGCTGCGGCTTCTGTACCGCCGCGGACGGGACCGGCAGCCTGCTGCCCAACCGGGCCGCGGCGATGGCTCGTTGATGTGGTGATGGGGGAAGCCGATGACTCGGTCAGATGTGCCTGCGCAGCCCGGTGAACCGGGCGATCCCGGCGGACCGCAGCGGTTGCGGAAGGCGGAAGGCGGCGCACCCCCGGCGCAGCTTCCCCCGACCCCGCCGGGCGCCAGCGAGGCCACCCGGTTGCTGTGCGCCGGTACGTACATGGACGACGCCTTCCGTGACGCGGTCATCGACGAGCTGTACGTCCACGAGGAGCGGTTCGCCGCGCCCTCCCTGGGCATCGACGCCGCCCGGGTCCTCGCCCATGCGCTGCGCGCCAGACGGCTCCAACTGGGCTGGGCGGCGGCGATTTTGCTGGTGTGGATCGTGGCCCTCCCGCTGACCTCCGGTCTTGCGGCGCTCTACCTCATCCCCGTCGTCCTCATGGCGCTGGGCCGCGTGGTCCGCCGGGCGCCGGTCCCGCAGTGGGCGGCCCGCTTCTTCTCCTTCGTCCTGCGCTGGTACGGCCGGCTGACGCTTGCTTTCCTCTTCCTCTCGCTGCTGGTGACGGGGTTCGGTGCCGGGATCGGCATCATCGGCGCGGGGTGGCCGTTCTCGGAGTTGCTTCCGGACGGGCTGAACTCCCTGACGAGTGACGGTCCGGGCGCAGCCGGGTCGCTCTACGACTCCGGCCTCGGCGGTGCGTACGGCAGCGCGTACGGCGGTGCCGGCTCACTGGGCGGCATCCTGTTCGCGGTGTGGGCCGCGGTGCTGCTGCCGCTGGCCGTGGCCGTGCTGGTCGCGCTGCAGCGCGGGCAGTTCGCCCGGGTGCTGGCGGGCGAGCTGTCCCGGGAGCGCTTTCCGGACGTCATGTCCGACCCCGCCGAACGGGCCGAGGGCCACCGCTTCCAGCGGCTGCGGGACCGGGTGCGGATCGAGCAGCACGGGCCGCTGGTGATGTACCGGGCCGCCGACCCGTTCTGCGGCGCCGGCTACCCGTACAAGACCTGGTCGCTGTCGGTGGAGCTGAACCCCCGGGCGGACCGGGAAGCCGAACCGCTGGACAACAGCGCCATCCTGGCCCGGATCGTGCCGCTGGTGGCGGCGCTGCGGGTGCCGTCCCCGCACGGTTCGCCCCAGGTGGCGGCCGCGGTACGCGACCGGCTGCGCGCGCTGGAGATCGACGAGTGCGTGTTCCTGCCGGCCGAGGGGCTGCCGGCCCGTGCGGCGGCGCCGTACACACCGGACGGGTTCGAGCAGCACCGCGCGCGGGCGGTGGAGGAGGGCGGCGAGACCCGCAGGCACTTCCTGCGCATCCGGGTCGGCGGCTGGAACGAGGGCGTCGTCACCACGCTGTTCGTCCGGGTGCACACCCAGGGCGGGATGCTGATGCTGGAGGTCGCGCCGCATGTGCTGTGGCCGCTGCGGCAGCTCTTCCAGGACGCCGACCGGATCGCCCACCAGTACCGTCACCATCACCACTTCGGCAAGGCGGTGTGGGCGCTTACCCGCACGCCCAGCTCCGCCGGACACGCCCTCGCCACGCTGCTGCGCGGACTGCTGTCGGTCTGGCGGCTGGCCGTCGGGGGGCACGGTGCGGCGCTGCCCGAGGGCCCCGGCGCCTCGGTGCGCGAGCTGGGCTCCTTCGGGGAGTCCTCGCTGTTCCAGGACATGGATGTGGCCCGGTATCTGAAGACCATTCAGCAGCGGGTGGCGGCCGGGGTGACCACGGCACTGCGTGAGGCCGGCTATCAGACCGACGAGTTCGAGCAGCGGATCGTGCATGTCGCCGAGGGCGGCGTCTACGTCGAGTCCGCACAGGGCGCCGTCGGCATCGGCGACCACAACACCATTACCCACCACTCCACCACCCGGCGCGGCGCCGAGACGAAGGGAAGTGCCCAGCGTGGCAACGGCTGACGAGCGCGGCAACGGCATCCACATCGGCAGCGTCCGGGGTGCCTTCGCCATCGGCGACCACAACACGGTGACCCATCACGAAGGCGCGGCCGTGCCCGCGGGGGACCCGGCGCAGGAGGAGTTGCTGCGCGCCGTCCGCGCACTGCGCGACGATCTGTCCCGGGCGGTGGAGAGCCCGCAGATCACGGCCCTGAGCGGGGAACTCGCCGAAACCGAAACGGAGATCGCGGACACCGGCGCGGCGGGCCCCGGCCGGCTGGCCCGGCTGCGTACGGCGCTTGCGGACGCCGGGGCCGTGGTGGGGCTGCTGGCCTCCGGTACCGCGGTGAGCCAGGCGGTCGCGGCCCTGGTGGGAGGCTGACGATGAAGCGCGGCGGGCAGGCCCGCTGGAACGACGAGACCCAGAGATGGGAGACCGGCACCCCGGCTCCCGCGCCCTACACGGGCCCGATGCCGCCCCGGCCCGCCTTCACACCGTCGGCGGGCGGGACGCCGGCGGGCGCCGTCCCCTCTCCTGCCACCGAACCGCCCTCCGCCCCCACCTCGGACACTGACGCGGTCTCCGCTTCCACATCTGACACCGGCACCGGCTACACCCCCACCCCGGACACCGGCGGGCCCGCCGCTCCCGACTGGCTCACTTCGCCCGGCTCGGGCGCGGCACCCGGCTCGGGCGCGGCCCCCGGCTCGCTCCATGCCCCTGAACCGCTCTTCGCCCCCGACTCGCTCTACGCCCCTGCGCCGGTCGGCGAGCCCGCCCCCGGTTTCCGGCACCGCACGGCTCTGGTCGCCGGTGCGGCGGTGGCCGTGATCGCGGCGGCCGCCGGTGGCGGCTATCTGCTCTGGGGCCACACCGGCGACGACCCGGCCACCGCCCGCCCGGCGGCCCGCACCAAGGCCTCCGCCTCGGACCACGCGGCCTCCGCCCCGCCCTCCGGTGAATCCTCCGGCGCCACGGACGGCACCAAGACCCCCACCCCCCTCTCCACCGAGCTTCCCGACGGCTACCGCCTCGTCCACGACGAGAAGGGCTTCACCCTGGCCGTACCCGAGACCTGGAAGCGCAGCGAACGCCGGACCGGGGTGTTCTACACCGCCCCGGACGACCGCGAGCTGTTGCAGATCTTCGAGGTCAGCGAACCGGACACCACCCCGTACGAGGCGTTGGAGACGGCGTCGCGGGGGCTGTCCGGCAACCCGGGCTACAAGGAAATAAGCCTCGAACCACTGGGGTACCCGGGGCCCGGCGCCGACGCCACCCAACTGGTCTACGCCTATGACAGCGAGCGTCTGGGGGAGCGGGTCAAGGTCGTCGACTGTGCCTTCACCGCCGCCGACGGCCGCCAGTTCGCCGTACTCGTCCTGGGCCCCGAGGCCGACTGGCCGGACCAGGAGTGGACGCAGCAGAACATCCTGCGGAGCTTCGTTCCCGGCGGCTGAGCGTTGCGCGCCCGCGGCCCAGGGGAGCTACCCGGGCAGCTCCGTCCGCTCCCACCACTCGTAGACGGGCAGGGCGCCCTCGGCGGTGTGCTGCTGCCTGCTGGTGGCCCGGAAGTGTTCATAGCCGTTCCGGAACGGGATCTTCAGCTCGGCCCCGGGAGGATCGACCGGCACGATCCGCTCGGGGAGCTCTTCGGGGCCGCCTTCGAGCACCGCTTTCGCCGCTGTGTCAGCCATGCCTGCATTGTCGTCCGGGCCGCCGTCCGCGGCCCTTCCGGTTCGGCAGCACGGGTGACGGCACCGCCGGGACTCTCTGCCGGGGTCAGTCGCGGGGGAACTCTTCGGTGGACAGGGAGAAGTCGGGGAGCGTGTCGGTCAGATGGATCGGCTCCCCGTACTTGAGGGTGAGGTCGTGCAGGTACTCGTCGCCTCGCGGGTGGGTGAAGACGCGGCAGCAGCCGAGGTAGGGGTCGGCGATCACATACACGGGGATCCCGGCGGCAGCGTAGACCCTCCTCTTCGGGCCGTAATCATTTGCCGCCGTGCCCTTGGAGATGACTTCGGCGACGAACTCGACGTCCTGGTAGCGCCAGCGGCCCAGCTCGTTCTTCTCCGCACCGTCGGCGAACTTGGCGACATCCGGGGCGAAGCCGTTCAACTGGCCGGGAAAATCGATCCGGACGTCCGAGGTGACCGGGGCGTCCATCCCGAACCGGTCCTCCAGCGCCCGCACGATCCTGCGGATGGTCTGCCAATGGACATCCCGCTGCGGCGCCATGAACACGTCCCCCTCGACGATCTCGACCTTGTAGCCCTCGGGGATGTGCATCTGCTCCAGGCGCTCGAACAGATCGTCCAGCTCGCCGCTCTCGGCCATCTCGGTCCTGTCGGTCAGTTCGATGGTCACCGTGCCGCTCCTCCCCGCTGCCGCGCGGGCGCGGGGAGCCGCACGGTTCAACGATACGTATGTACGAACGGTCACGTACCGCACGCGTCACGGACCGTAGGCGCGGGAGGAACGGGGGAACGGGTCACGTGGAGCCACGTGGGTCACGCGCCCTGCGAGTCCTTCAGCCGGTTCTCCAGTACGGAGATGTCGGCCGTGTCGCCGGGCGCGGGGGTCTTGGTGGAGACGGGGGTGTCGTAGTTGCTGAGCAGGATGGTGCCGGAGCGGTGGTCGAGCTCGGCGGTGAGTTTGCGGGGGTAGTGCTTGCCGTCGATGGCCACGTAGAGGGTCTGCACGGCGCCCTTGGCCTTCTTGATGACGGGCAGGACGCGGGTGCCCTCCTCGGTGGTCGGCCGGCCCTTGGTGAGGGAGACCGCGGGCGCGTGTGAGGGGGTGCCGCCGCGGCCGGACGAGGGCTTTTCGGGGGTCGAGGCCGATTTCTGGAATGCCTTGAGGTCGCAGGCGGCGGACAGGTTCCGCAGGAACGAATTCTTCGTCGTGCCGTGCAGGAATGTGTTCTCGTACTTCGCCGCGGCTTCCTCGCCCGATTTGCCGGGCAGCTGGCCTTTCCAGAAGGCCGCGTCCGGCTTCATCCAGACCTGGTTTCCGCGCTTGATGAGTTCGACGCTGCCGAACTCGCCCTTACTGATGGCGCCGGTGCAGTTACCGGCGCGGTCGAGGGTGAGGTCGAGTTTGGTGGGATCAGCACTGGTCTGTGTGCGCAACCGCAGGGATTGCGCGCCGACCAGTTGCTGGAGGGCGTCATCGGCGATCTGCTGGGCCGATTTGTTCGCGAGATCGCCTTCGCCGCCGTCCGAGGTGTCCGCCGCCGCAGCGGCCGTGGTGCAGGTGATCCCGGCAATCAGGGTCACGCCGCAGGTCAGCGCCGCGGTGACAGAGGCGGCACGCCGTCTGCTGGTCATCTCGGTACCTCCGGTCCCGAGGGGACAAGTCCGCCAGGTACATACGGCTATTCAGGGTACGTTCCGGGACATTCCGCCGCACATTCAGTGAGTCGAGTCACTTTCCATGAATGTTTGGGCATAGATGCGCGGCTTCAGGGGAGGGGTCCTCGTTGCTGGTGACGCCAGTGGTTGCACCAGTGGGAACAAGAACGGTAACTGGAAGGCAGAACGACGTGTCGTCAATCGAGACCATTCACGTAGACGGAGTGTGGCTTCCGGCCGCAGCCGGCGAAACGCGGGAGGTCCTCGACCCCGCCGACGCGACGACGCTCCAGCTGGTGTCCGAGGGAGGCGCCGAGGACGCCGACGCGGCGGTCGCGGCCGCCCGCCGGGCCTTCGACGGTGGCACGGGCGCCTGGCCCCGCACGGCCGTCGCCGAACGTTCCGCGCTGCTGCGCCGGGTCGCCGACCTGCTGCAGCGCGACCGTGAGGAGATCGCCCTCATCGAGAGCCGGGACACCGGCAAGACGCTGGAAGAGGGCCGGGTCGACGTCGACGACGTCACCAACGCCTTCCGCTACTTCGCCGACCTGGTGATGAACGAGAGCGGCGGCCGGGTCGTGGACGCCGGATCGCCCGATGTGCACAGCATCGTCGTGCACGAGCCGGTCGGTGTCTGCGCGCTCATCACGCCATGGAACTACCCCCTGCTGCAGGCAAGCTGGAAGATCGCGCCGGCCCTCGCGGCCGGCAACACTTTTGTGATCAAGCCCAGCGAGGTCACCCCGCTGTCGACCGTGCACCTGATCAAGCTGCTGGTCGAGGCCGGGCTGCCGGCCGGGGTCGCCAACCTCGTCACCGGCGCGGGCCTGCCGGTCGGCCAGCGGCTGGCCGAGCACCCGGACGTCGACCTGTTCTCCTTCACCGGTGGCCTGGTCAGCGGCACGAAGGCGGGCGCGGCCGCGGTCTCCGGCGCCAAGAAGATCGCGCTGGAGCTGGGCGGCAAGAACCCCAACGTGGTGTTCGCCGACGCCTGCGCCACCGACGAGGGCTTCGACACCGCCGTCGACCAGGCGCTGAACGCCGCCTTCATCCACAGCGGCCAGGTCTGCTCGGCCGGTGCCCGGCTGATCATCGAGGAGTCGGTGCGCGACCGCTTCGTCGCCGAGCTCGCCCGCCGCGCCGAGAAGATCAAGCTCGGCCGGGGCACCGAGGACGGCGTCGAGTGCGGCCCGGTCGTCTCCCAGCAGCAGCTCGACAAGGTCGAGGCGTACGTCGCCTCCGCGCTCGCCGAGGGTGCCCAGCTGCGCTGCGGCGGCGCCCGGCCCGAGCCGTCCGACGTCCGCCCGGCCACCGGCTACTTCTACGCGCCGACCGTGCTCGACGGCTGCCACCGCGAGATGAAGGTGATCCGCGAGGAGACCTTCGGGCCGATCCTGACGGTCGAGACCTTCACCACCGAGGACGAGGCCGTGGCGCTCGCCAACGACACCGAGTACGGCCTGGCCGGCGCGGTGTTCTCCGGCGACACCGCGCGCGCCCGCCGGGTCGCCGCGCGACTGCGGCACGGCACGATCTGGATCAACGACTACCACCCCTACCTCCCGCAGGCGGAGTGGGGCGGCTTCGGCAAGTCCGGCATAGGCAGGGAATTGGGCCCCGCAGGTCTGGACGAGTACCGCGAGAGCAAGCACATTTACGAAAACCTCCGGCCGGAGCCGGTGCGCTGGTTCGCGGGCTGACACCCCGCCCGTCACAGCACCACCCGCACCACGCACGTTGTAAGAAGGAGCACCCCCAATGCCTGTGTATGACTATGTCGTTGTCGGAGGCGGAACCGCCGGTTCCGTCATCGCCTCCCGCCTCACCGAGGACCCGGACGTCACCGTCGCCGTCATCGAGGGCGGTCCGACCGACATCGACCGCGAGGACGTCCTGACGCTGCGCAAGTGGCTCGGCCTGCTCGGTGGCGACCTGGACTACGAGTACACGACCACCGAGCAGCCGCGCGGCAACTCGCACATCCTGCACAGCCGCGCCAAGGTCCTCGGCGGGTGCTCCTCGCACAACACGCTGATCTCCTTCAAGCCGCTGCCGTCCGACTGGGACGAGTGGGAGGCCGCGGGCGCGGCCGGCTGGAACGCCGAGCAGATGGACCCCTACTTCGGCAAGCTGCGCAACAACATCGTGCGGGTGGCCAAGAAGGACCAGAACGAGATCGCCAGCGACTGGATCGAGGCCACCAAGACGGCCCTCGGTGTCCCCGAGGTCGTCGGCTTCAACGACCGGCCCTTCGAGGAGGGCGTCGGCTTCTTCGACCTCTCCTACCACCCGGAGAACAACAAGCGCTCCTCCGCGTCCGTCGCCTACCTCCACCCGCACATCGAGGCCGGCGACCGCCCGAACCTCACGCTGATGCTGGAGACCTGGGCGCACAAGCTGGAGCTGGACGGCACCACCGCCAAGGGCGTCCACGTCCGCACCAAGGACGGCGAGGAGGTCTACGTCGAGGCCGCCCGCGAGGTGCTGGTGTGCGCCGGGGCCGTCGACACCCCGCGGCTGCTGATGCACTCCGGCATCGGGCCGCGCAAGGACCTGGAAGCGCTGGGTCTGCCCTGCGTGCTCGACCTGCCGGGCGTCGGCGAGAACCTGATCGACCACCCCGAGTCGGTGATCGTCTGGGAGACGAACGGACCGATCCCGGGCAACTCCGCGATGGACTCCGACGCGGGTCTGTTCGTCAAGCGGGACCCGGAGCACAAGGGCCCCGACCTGATGTTCCACTTCTACCAAATCCCGTTCACCGACAACCCCGAGCGGCTGGGCTACGAGCGCCCCGAGCACGGCGTGTCGATGACGCCGAACATCCCCAAGTCCCGCTCCCGCGGCCGGCTCTACCTCACCTCCGCCGACCCCGAGGTCAAGCCCGCCCTGGACTTCAAGTACTTCGAGGACGAGGGCGACTACGACGGCCGGACCCTCGTCGACGGCATCAAGCTGGCCCGCAAGGTCGCCCAGGCCGAGCCGTTCAAGAAGTGGCTCAAGCGCGAGGTCTTCCCCGGCCCCGAGGTCACCGACGATGCGGAGATCAGCGAGCTGGTGCGCAAGGCGGCCCACACCGTCTACCACCCGGCCGGCACCTGCAAGATGGGCGCCGCCGACGACCGGCTGGCCGTGGTCGACCCCGAGTTGAAGATCCGCGGGCTGGCCGGCATCCGTATCGCCGACGCCTCCGTCTTCCCGACCATGCCTGCCGTCAACCCGATGCTGGGCGTGCTCATGGTGGGGGAGAAGTGCGCCGAACTGCTTCAGAAGACTCCGACCCAAGGAGGTGATGCGTGATGGCTACCGCCGCCGGCGCATCCGAGATACCCAACGCCCGCACGTCCGAGTCCGCCTCCGACGCGGACGGCCGCGAGGTCGTCTTCTCCGTCCGTCACCTCTGGAAGGTCTTCGGCCCCAAAGCCGAGCGCATACCCGAGGACGCCTCGGTCGCCAAGCTGAACGTCCAGGAGCTGCGGGACCGGACCGGCTGCGTGGCCGCCGTCCGCGACGTCTCCTTCGACGTCCACAAGGGCGAGGTCTTCGTCGTCATGGGCCTGTCCGGCTCCGGCAAGTCCACCCTCGTGCGGTGTCTGACCCGGCTGATCGAGCCGACCAGCGGTGACCTGGAGATGGACGGCGAGGACGTCCGCGCCATGGACCGCACCGCGCTGCGCGAGCTGCGCCGCCGCCGCGCCGCCATGGTCTTCCAGCACTTCGGCCTGCTGCCGCACCGCACCGTCGTCGACAACGTCGCCTACGGCCTGGAGATCCAGGGCATGGGCAAGGCGGAGCGCCGCGAGAAGGCCAACGAGATGGTCGACAAGGTCGGCCTGGCCGGGATGGAGAAGCGCCGCCCCGGCCAGCTCTCCGGCGGCCAGCAGCAGCGCGTCGGCCTGGCCCGCGCGCTCGCCGTCGACCCCGAGGTCCTGCTCTTCGACGAGCCGTTCAGCGCGCTCGACCCGCTCATCCGCCGCGACATGCAGGAAGAGGTCATCCGCCTGCACCGCGAGGAGGGCCGGACGATGGTCTTCATCACCCACGACCTGAGCGAGGCGCTGCGCCTGGGCGACCGGATCGCCCTGATGCGTGACGGCGAGATCGTCCAGCTCGGCACCCCCGAGGAGATCGTCGGCTCCCCGGCCGACGACTACGTCCGCGACTTCGTCCGCGACGTCCCGCGCGAGCAGGTGCTCACGGTGCGCCGCGCGATGCGCCCGGCCAAGGACGGCGAGGCCGACCAGGGCCCGGCGCTGGCCCCCGACACCCTGATCTCCGACGCCATCGAGGCCGTCGCCCGCTCCGGCGGCGCCGCCCGCGTCGTTGACGACGGACGCTGTCTGGGCATCGTCGACCACGCCTGCCTGCTGAACGTGGTCGCACGCCTCGACGAGGGCCCCCGGCACGATGAGGTGGCCGCCTGATGTACGCCGCCACCACCCACCGCGGCGCCGTGCGCGCCGTCGGTTCCAGAGCTCCCGCGGCCACGCCGCGGGCCCGGCTGCGCGCCACCCTGCTGCGCCACTGGCGTGAGGCCCAGCGCTGCGCCGCCCTGAACATGCCCACCGGCACCGTGAAGCGGGGGCGAGCATGAGCCTCTTCTCCACGCCTCCCATGGCGGCGAAACCGCTGAGCGACGCCGTACGGCCCGGCCCCCTGCGGGCCGTACTGCAGCTCCGCGCCCTGAGCAAGCTCCTGCTGCTCGTGCTCGCCGCGGCCGTCCTCGTCCCGCTGCTGCAGGCCAAGTACGGTGCCGCCTGGCCGTCGTCGCTGACCGTCGATGTCTCCGGCCCGCTCGGCAAGACCAGCGACTGGATCATCGACAACCGCGACAGCCACTGGCTGTTCGTCTACTTCCTCGGTCACCTCAGCAACGCCGTGGTGATCTCGGTACGCGGTGTCTACCTGCTGCTGCTCGCCCTCGGCTGGACCGGCGTCACGGCCGGTGTCACGCTGCTCGCCTGGCGGGTGGCCGGCCTGCGGATCGCCGCCACCGCCCTGATCTCCTTCCTGGTCAGCGGCCTGCTCGGCATGTGGGTCCCCACCATGCAGACGTTCGCGCTGATGGTCGTGGCGGTCGTCGTCTCGGTCGCGGTCGGCGCCCTGCTGGGCCTGGCGGCCGGCCTCTCCGAACGCCTGTTCAGGATCCTCCGCCCGGTCCTGGACACGATGCAGGTGCTGCCTGCCTTCGCCTACCTCCTCCCCGTCGTGCTGGTCTTCGGCATCGGCGTCCCCGCCGCGCTGCTGGCCACCGTCATCTACGCGGCTCCGCCGATGGCCCGGCTGACCGCGCTCGGCCTGCGCGGCGCCGACCCCGGCGTCCTGGAGGCGGTCTCCTCGCTCGGCGCCACCGGACGGCAGCGGCTGCTGACCGCCCGCCTGCCGCTGGCCCGTAAGGAACTCCTCCTCGGCGTCAACCAGACGATCATGATGGCGCTGGGCATGGTCGTGATCGCCTCGATGATCGGCGCCGCCGGTCTCGGTGACCGCGTCTACCAGGCGCTCGCCTCGGTCGACGTCGGCGCCGCGCTCTCCGCCGCCATCCCGATCGTGCTGCTGGCCATCGTCATGGACCGCACCACGGCGGCGGCCGGTGAACGCCTCGGCGCCGACACCGCGGCCACCGGCCCGCAGTGGCTGCGCGGCTGGCAGGCCTGGACGGGCGTCGCGGCGGTCACCGCCGTCCTCGCCGTCGTCGGCCGGCTGTCCGGCTCCCTGGTCTGGCCGGACGCCTGGGCCGTTGATCTGGCCCGCCCCGTCAACGACTTCAAGGAGTGGATGGTCGACCACCTCTACTCCGGTGTCCCCCTCGTCGGCGGCACCGCCGACTGGGCCGCGCACTTCACCGACTGGGTCCTCAACCCGCTGCGGGACGGCCTGACCGCGCTGCCCTGGTACGGCACGCTGCTCATCGTCGCCGCGCTGGCCTGGGTCATCGGCACCTGGCGCACCGCCCTGACCGCCGTCCTCGCGATGGCCGCCATCGGCGTGCTGGGCGTCTGGAAGCCGTCGATGAACACCCTCTCCCAGGTCATCGCCGCCCTGGCGGTCACCTTGGTGCTGGGCTTCGGCATCGGCGTCCTGGCGGCGGGCAGCAAGCGCTTCGAAGCGATCCTGCGCCCGGTCCTGGACGTCATGCAGACCATGCCGCAGTTCGTGTACCTGATCCCGGTCGTCGCGCTCTTCGCCGTGGGCCGCGCCCCGGCCGCCGCCGCTGCCGTCGTCTACGCCCTGCCGGCCGTCATCCGCATCACCACCCAGGGCCTGCGCCAGGTGGACCCCGCCGCCATGGAGTCCGCCCGCTCGCTGGGCGCCACCCGCTGGCAGATGCTCCGCCAGGTCCAGCTGCCCCTGGCCCGGCCCTCGCTGCTGCTGGCCGTCAACCAGGGCGTGGTCATGGTCCTCGCCGTCGTCATCATCGGCGGCCTGGTCGGCGGCGGTGCCCTCGGCTACGACGTCGTCACCGGCCTCGCCACCGGAGACCTGGGCCTCGGCCTGGTCGCGGGTGTGGCCATCGTGTGCCTGGGCCTGATGCTCGACCGGGTCACCCAGCCCACGGAACGCCGCACGACGGGGAAGGGAGCCTGACCATGTCCCGTAAGCGCACCATGATCATCGGGGCGGCCGCGCTGGCCGGCACGGCGGTCCTCTCCGTCTCCTTGTCCTCCTGCGGCAAGGCCGACATGACCAAGCAGACCTCGCCGTTCGCGGCGGCCAAGGGCTCCAAGTCGGTCACCCTCTCGGTGCAGACCTGGGTCGGCGCCCAGTCCAATGTCGCGGTCGCCAAGTACCTGCTCGAACACAAGATGGGCTACCACGTCGACACCGTCCAGGTGGACGAGATCCCCGCCTGGGACGCCCTCAGCCAGGGCCGGGTCGACGCGATCCTGGAGGACTGGGGCCACCCCGACCAGGAGAAGCGGTACGTCAAGGACAAGAAGACGATCACCGCGGGCGGCGGCAACGGCGTCACCGGCCACATCGGCTGGTTCGTCCCCAAGTACTGGGCCGACAAGCACCCCGAGGTCACCAACTGGAAGAACCTCAACAAGTTCGCCAAGCAGCTCCGCACGTCGGAGAGCGGCAACAAGGGCCAGCTGATGGACGGTTCGCCGTCCTATGTCACCAACGACAAGGCGCTGGTGAAGAACCTCAAGCTGAACTACGAGGTCGTCTTCGCGGGCTCCGAGGCGGCGCAGATCACCCAGATCCAGCAGTTCGCCAAGGAGAAGAAGCCCTTCCTGACGTACTGGTACGAGCCGCAGTGGCTCTTCAACCAGGTGCCGATGGAAGAGGTCAAGCTGCCCAAGTACACCGACGCCTGCGCGGCCAAGGGCGCCAAGGACCCCAAGTCCATCGACTGCGCCTATCCGACCACCCCGCTGCAGAAGTTCTTCAACACGGAGTTCGCCAAGAAGGGCGGCAGTGCCGCGGCGTTCCTGAAGAACTTCAAGTGGACCAAGGACGACCAGAACGAGGTCTCCGAGTCGATCGCCTCGGGCGGTCTGTCCGCCGACGAGGCGGCCAAGCGCTGGGTGGAGAAGCACCCGGACGTCTGGAAGAAGTGGCTGCCCAAGAAGTAGCCGCCACAAGGGAACAGCGGGATCTCGCGGGCAGTCGCACAGGATGTGCGACTGCCCGCGAGGGCGTTTCGGGCCGGTCCTCCCCAATGTTTCTGCGGGGTGCCGAAGGGCCCTTGCGTTCAGGTGCCGCGGGGTCTTGGCCCCGTTCGGGTGCGCGGGGGCCTTACCCCCTACCCGTTCGGGTGGCGAGCGGCGAACCGCCGCACGGCGCGGTGGCAGGCGCAGAAGGCTGGGCAGCCGCCACCGACGAAAGGCCCCGCCATGCCGCTGCCGCCGACCTGCCCCACGCCCGCCTGTGACGACGTGCTGTGGAAGGACACCACGCACACCGACACCGACTGGGACAACTGGCGCTGGTGGTGCTGCCGTTGCGACAAACAGTGGTACCCGACAGCGGAACAGCTCCAGGAGTACCGCTACGGAGCAGCCGGCAGACCACACCCCTCCGCATACCGGGACCCCAGACCGGCGGCGCGGCAGTAGGAGGCACGCCCGTCGAGACCGGTGGTCAGGACCGGCGGCTCAAGGCCGGCGGGCCGCGCCGGGCCGGGACCGGGGAAGCAGGACCGGCGGACCAGGACCGGCGGACCAGGACCAGCGACCGAGGACCAGAGCTGGGACCAGGACCAATGACCGTTCCCGGCTCCCTGGCCCGGGCTATAGGTTCCTCATACAACCACCCGGCGGCGCTCCGTGCATGCCGGGCGTCCCCAGAGGAGCTTCCATGCGCGTCACCGCCTTCGACCATCTCGTTCTCAACGTCGCCGACGTCGAGCGCTCGCTCGCCTTCTACTGCGGCCCGCTCGGCCTGGAGCCGGTCCGCGTCGACGCCTGGCGCGCGGGCGAGGTGTCCTTTCCCTCCGTGCGCGTGAGCCCGACGACCATCATCGACCTCGTCCAGGGGCCTCGCGAGGGCTCCAACGTCGACCACCTCTGCCTGGTCGTCGAGCCCGTCGACTGGCAGGAGGTCATCGACTCGGGCGAGTTCACGGTGGTCGACGGCCCCGGGCCGCGCTTCGGTGCCCGTGGTGAGGGCCAGTCCCTGTACGTCAGCGACCCGGACGGCAACACCGTCGAGCTGCGCTGGTATGCGCACGACTAGGGGGTCTTCTGGTGCCGCGCCGCGTGCGGCCTCAGGACCGCGGTGCCAGCAGGTCGTCGAGTTCGGCCGCGAACAGCAGGGCGGGGTCGAGGCCCATGCCGGTGAAGTGGCCGGCGAGTTCCAGTGACAGGACACCGTGCAGGCGGGTCCAGAAGGTCAGGAACCGGTGGAGGGCTTCGGGCGGGGCGGGGTGGTCGGCGGCCCAGTCCCGGTGGTCCTGCAGATAGGCGCCGAAGGGTGTCGTGGCGCTCTCCGGCGTGAGCGCCGCGCACGCGTCGACCAGGATCGTCATGATCTCGGAGGAGATGGCGGTGGTGTCCTCGGGCGCGTGGTAGCCGGGGATGGGGGTGCCGTAGACGAGGAAGTACCGCTGCGGGTCCGCCAGGGCCCAGTCGCGCAGGGCGTGTGCCAGCCCGGCCAGATCGGCACCGTCGGCGGAGGCCGTGCGGAGGGTTTCGGCGAGGCTTCGGTACGCCTCCCGGACGAGTTCGGTGATCAGGTCGTCGCGGCTGGCGAAGTAGCGGTAGAGCGCCGGTCCGCTCATGCCCATCTGCTTGGCGATCGCGTTGAGGGAGAGCGCGGACGCCCCCGCCGTGGCGATCTGCTCCCGGGCGCGTTCCGTGATCTCCGCCCGCACCTGGGCCCGGTAGCGCTCCCGCGGGGTGTTCGCGCCCGTCGTCGCCATGGCCTGTCACCGTCCCCATTCATTCAGCTACACCTTCAACGCTTGGTTAGAAGCTATCACGCAACGTATTGACCTGCTGCTCCGCGTCGCGTTATAAGTATTAACGAAGGTGTGCGGCTGTAGCTCTGATGGGCGGACGGACGGGCGGACGGGCGGACGGGCGGTGCGACCGTGCGATCTGCTCGATAGGCAGCGCTCACACCCCGACCGACAGAGGAGAACTCCATGTCCGGCATCCGCAGTACCGGGGTCCGCAGCACTGGCTTCCGCAGTACCGGCCGCAGCACCGGCCGCCGCGGCACAGGTTTCCGCGCCGCCCTGTTCGCCGTCCCGCTCACCCTCACCCTCGGCCTCCTCGGCACCGCCGCCGTACCCGCGGGGGCGGCCGGCCCCCACCCCTCCCGCACCACTCACCCCTCCCACCCGTCCCACCCCGGCACGTCCCTCACCTGCCGGGAGAAGGGCGTCGACCCCGGCGCCCTCGTCCGCCACCGGACCGAGGCAGTGATCCACGCCCCGCTGCGCACCGTCTGGAAGCTGCAGACCGACGTGGAGCGCTGGCCGGCCTGGCAGGCCCCCGTCGAGACCGTGGAACGCCTCGACCACGGCCCGTTGCGCAAGGGTTCGGCGTTCCGGTGGACGACCCCGGTACCCCCCAACCCCTCAACTCCCGCTACCGGTCTTGAGGTCACCTCGACCGTCCAGCAGGTCAAGCGCCACTCGTGCCTCCGCTGGACCGGCCCAGCGATCGGCGAAGGGCTGCGCATCGAGGGTGTCCACGTATGGAACTTCACCGCGGTCAAGGGCGGTGTCCGCGTGAGCACCGAGGAGACCCACACCGGCGCCCAGGTCGAAGCGGACGTTCCCACCGCGACCAAGATCCTGCGCGAGGGCCTGGAAGCATGGCTGCGCAACCTGAAGTCCGCCGCCGAGGCCCGTGCCCACCATCGGTCGAACTGACCCATCAGCCGGGACTTTGTCGGCCACCGGCCCGCACTGAATCACGAAGCGGCCCGCGCCCGCCGAGGGTCAGCCGGCGAGGCAGCCGGACCGAGCGTCGTGGCCCGGCGCGGCGCCGCGGGTCATGCCTGCTCCCCGACGGGCTCCCGAGGGGCGGCCTGCGGCGCGGGTGCGCGGCGGGGCAGCAGGAGGGGAGTGGCCAGGAGGAGCGCGCCGGCGAGGATGATGGCGGTGCGGGTGCCGGTGAGGCCGGCGAGCAGTCCCCAGCACGCCGTCATGGCCGCGGTGGTGGTGCTGCTCGTGATGGACCACGCCGACAGGGTCCGGGTCACGCGGTCGGTGGCGGTGTGGGCGAGCCGGTAGGTGGCGAACACCGGGGTGAAGATCCCCATGCACAGGATCAGGCCGAACTCGATCACGACGATGAGAGCGAGTCCCCAGGGGCCGGGACCGATGAACCCCAGCCCCAGGGACCAGCACGCCCGCAGGGTGCCGGCGGTGAGCAGCACCCGGTGCTGTCCGAACCTCGTGACCAAGGGCCGGGCGAGCCGCGAGCCGACGAGACCACCGATGCACGCCACACCGAAGGCCAGGCCGTACTGCCACGGCGTAAAGCGCAGGTCGTGCAGGAGGAGCACGGTCAGCAGCGGCATGGTCGCCATGATCAGCGCGTTCACCAGGCCGGTGTTGAAGAACAGCGGTCGCAGGTGGGAGTGGCCCAGGATGTAGCGCCAGCCCTCAACGACGTCGGCCAGGGTGAAGCGTTGCGCGGGGCGGTCCGGCGGCCGCGCTTCCCCGCCGCCGATCGCCCTGATCCCCAGTGCGGAGAGCAGGAAGCTGACCGCGTTCGCGACCACTGTCGTCAACGGCCCGAACACCCCGATGGCGACACCCCCCAGGGGCGGACCGAGTGCGGTCGCCGTCCAGGTCGTGGTCTCGAACCGGCCGTTGGCCACCAACAGGTCCTCGGGCCTCACCAGGGCCTTGAGGTAGGCGCCGCTCGCGGCGGTGAACACAATGTTGGCAGCCGCGACGATCACCGATACGACGACGAGCTGGGCGAAGGTCAGTCCGCCGAGCGCGTACGCGGCGGGCACGGTCAGCAACGCCGTGAACCGGAGCAGGTCCATGCCCACCATGACCGGCCGCTTACGACGGAACTCCACCCACGGCCCCAGGGGCATCGCGATCAGCGCCCCCGCCGCCAGGCCCGCCGCGGACAGCACGGATACCTGCGCCGTACCGCTGTGCAGCACCAGGACGGCGATGAGCGGGAACGCATCGAGCGAGAGCCAGGTACCGGCGGCGCTGGCGGCGTACGCGGCCCACAGCCATCCGAACTCCCGGCCCAGCGACTGCCGGTGTCTCATCCCTGGCTCCGTCCCACGCCCGATTCCCCCGCTCCGTCCCACGCCCGATTCCCCCGCTCTGTCCCGCACCCGTTTCCCCGCTCTGTCCCGCACCCGTTTCCCCGCTCCGTCCCGCCCGATTCCCTGGCTCATCCTGTCTGTCCCGCTCGTCCCGCTCGTCCCGCTCGTCCCGCTCGTCCCGCACCACCGGCTACCGGCCGGGGCGGCCACACCGTCAGGAGCAAGCCGCCATCAAACAGCATGCGGAGCCGGCCCGCGTCCTGACCGGACGCGTTCGAGGGCCGGGTCGCCGTGCAGCGCGACGCGACCAGCAACTCCGCGTCGTCCGGCCTGAACCGGTGGAGCGCGAGCCGGCCGGTCCGGGCACCCGGGGCCGACGAGGGTGGCATCGCGACCGTCCCGTCCCGTCGTCCGCCGGGGCACCGGGACCTGGCTGCCCGGCCGTTCTGGCGCCACGGCATAGTAGAGCGCAGCCCGATGAGGGACATGACAATTACGGCGCGCTGCTCGCCCGGCGCCGCCGCTTATCAGGGGGACTTGCTCCATGCCATCCATCCGCCGCTCCACCGCCGCGGCCGCGGCACTGGTCGCGCTGCTCACGGGCACCGTCACCGCCTGCGGCCCCAGTGACGACAAGGCCGCCGCTTCGGGTGCCGCCGACCAGAAGGGTCAGGGCGGTGCAGGGATCCAGATCCCCAAGGACATGCCGACCAGCCTGGACGACCTGAAGAAGTGGAAGGACGGCGGCTGGCAGAACTGGGACAAGTGGGCCCGTAAGGCCTCGGATTTCGCCAACCCGGTCATCAAGGACCACTGGAAGACGGACCGGCTGGCCAAGGCGAAGAACTCGCCCGAGATCGGGGTGAAGGCCACCGGCACGGGCAGCGAGTTCGACGCCACGGACCCCGAGCCGCGGACGGTCACCGCCGAGCAGGTCGCCCGCCCGTACCACCAGCACATGGCACCGGTCGGGAAGATCTTCTTCGACAGCCCGAAGGGCCCGATGGTCTGCTCCGGCACGATCGTCGAGGACCCCGCGCACCCCGGCAAGTCCAACCTGGTGTGGACCGCGGGCCACTGCGTGCACTCGGGCAAGCAGGGCGGCTGGATGCGCAACATCGTCTTCGTGCCGTCCTACAACGACAACGGCGCGGCGATGAACCAGGTCAACGGCGCCCCCTCCCAGCAGGTCACCCCCTACGGCCGGTTCTGGGCCGACTGGATCACCACGTCCGGTGAGTGGATCAACATGGGCAGCCAGCACTCCGGCAACGGCGGCTCCGCCTACGACTTCGCCGTGCTGCACGTGAAGCCGGAGAACGGCGGCGGCAAGTCGCTCCAGGAGACCGTGGGGGCCGCCGCCCGGGTCGCGTTCGACACCCCCTCCGCCGACCGCATCGCCTCGCTGGACGCCTTCGGCTATCCGGCAGCGCCGCCGTTCGACGGCGCGCGCATGATGAACTGCCCGGGGCGCCCCGGCCGCCTCGTCATGCAGGAGGGCACGCCCGCCATGAACCGCATCGGCTGCAACATGACCGGCGGCACCTCCGGCGGTGGCTGGTTCGTCAACCAGGGCGGCAAGCTGACGCTGGTGTCCAACACCTCGATCAGCTCCAGCACCCACACCTGGCTGGCCGGCCCGCACCTCGGCCCGGAGGCGGAGCGGGTCTTCAACGACATCAGCCGGAAGTTCGCGAACCGGTAGTCCGCGAGGAAGCCGACCCGGCCTCCGCCCCCGCCCCCCGGCTCGAAGGCGAGTCGGGGGGCGGGGGGCTTTCCGGCGCGACTCGGTCCTTCCCCTGGGCTGGGCGAACGACGGAACTCGCCCCGAAGCTGCCGCGCGCTCAGCAGTCGAACACCGACCCGGAGCGCACGCGCCTCCTGCGGAGCTGCCTCGAAGACCTGGAACGGGTCATCCCTGAGATCACCTGCTCCGCAGGAATCCGGTACCACCAGCGCTTGCGCCGGCCTGCCCTGCTCGTCTCGGCGACCCTCCCCGGCGCCGGCTGAGACAGCTACGGCTACTCAGCCCTCGGCGACAAGGCCAGGCGCAGTGCCTCCAGGGCGCCGGTGAAGGCGCTGTCGCTGGGCGTCGCATAGCCGATGACCAGGCCGTGACGGGGCGGCATGGTGGCGGCGGGGTGGCGGTAGCCGGAGAGGCCGTCGAGGGCCAGGCCCTGACGCCGGGCGGCGCGCAGGGCCGTGTGTTCGTCCGACTCGGTCGCGTCGCCGGGGAGTTGGAGGACGGCGTGCAGGCCGGCGGAGATTCCGGTGACGGTGAGGTGCGGGGCGTGGGTGGTCACCGCGTCGATCAGCCGGTCGCGGCGTCCGCGGTAGCGCTGGCGCATCCGGCGGATGTGCCGCTCGTAGGCGCCGTGGGTGAGGAATTCCGCGAGGGTGAGCTGGTCGGTGACGCCCGCCCAGGCCTCGCGCTCGCCCTTGGCCTCCAGTACGGCGTCGACGAGACGGTCGGGGAGCACCATCCAGCCCAGGCGCACCGCGGGGGACAGGCTCTTGCTGACCGAGCCGATGTGGAGGACGCGCTCCGGGTCGAGGCCCTGGAGGGCGCCGACGGGCTTGCGGTCGTAGCGGAATTCGCCGTCGTAGTCGTCCTCCAGGATGAACCCGCCGGTGGCGCGCGCCCAGTTGATGGCGGCCGCCCGGCGGTCGGGGTGGAGCGGTACGCCGGTGGGGAACTGGTGGGCGGGGGTGAGGAGGGCCGCGCCCATGCCCTCGAACCGTGCCAACTGCGCGGTGTCCGCGCCGTGTCCGTCGAGGTCGAGGGGGTGGGCGCGGAGGCCGGCGGTGGTCAGCAGATGGCGGTGGAAGGGGAGGCCGTAGGACTCGACGGCGAGGGGGCCGGGGAGGACCGCGGGCAGGAGCAGGCGCAGGGCGTGGGCGAAGCCGGAGCAGATGACGATGTGTTCGGGGTCGGTGCGTACCCCGCGGGTGCGGGCCAGGTAGTCGGCGAGCGCACGGCGCAGTTCGGGGCGGCCACGGGGGTCGCCGGGGCCGAAGGCGTCGTGCGGGGCGGCGGTCAGTGCGCGGCGGGCGGCGGCGAGCCAGGCGGTGCGCGGGAAGGACGCGGCGTCCGGCTGTCCCTGGAGGAGGTTGTGCGCGGGCCGGCCGGCCGCGGCGCGGTGGGCCGGGGCGCGGGCGGGCGTCGGCGGCTCCGCCTTCCCCCGGACTCCGTCCGCGAGATGCCCCCGGGCGACGCGGGTGCCGGAGCCCTGGCGGGCGCTCAGCCAGCCTTCCGCCACCAGTTCGGCGTAGGCGTCGGCGACGGTGTTACGGGTGATGCCGAGGTCGGCGGCGAGCGAGCGGTAGGGCGGCAGGCGGGTGCCGGGGGCCAGGCGGCCGGACCGTACGGCGTCCCGCAGCGCCCGGATGAGGACGGCGCGGCGGCTGCCGGGTCCGGTCAGCTCCAGGTGCAGATCGGCGCCCAGACTCTCGGCGGAATTGACCCATGATTCCGGCATGGAAATGCACCCTACAGCCGGTCGCCTGCCCTTCTAGATTCAAGGCATGACGAATACAGCGCAGACCAGCGAAGCGGGCACGGGGAACTCGGCGGGCACGGGGAACTCGGCGGGCACGGGGACCTCGGCGGGCACGGGGGGCCCGGCGGGCACGGGGGACCCGGCGGAGGCGATCCGCACTCCCCGGGTCAACTTCGCCCAGGCCGCCCCGAAGGCCTTCAAGGCACTGATCGGTTTCGACGCCGCGGCGCGTGAGGGCCTGGACCCCACCCTGGTCGAACTGGTCCAGATCCGCTCCTCGCAGCTCAACAAGTGTGCGTACTGCCTCCATATGCACACCTCCGACGCCCGCAAGGCCGGCGAGAGCGAGGAGCGGCTGCACATGGTCGCGGTCTGGGAGGAGGCGGCGCACTTCTTCACCGCGAAGGAGCGGGCGGCGCTGGCCCTCACCGAGGCCGTGACGCTGGTCGCCCAGGGAGGCGTGCCGGACGCGGTCTATGAGCGTGCCGCCCGCCACTTCGAGGAGGCGGAGCTGGCCCGGCTGCTGGCGCTGATCTTCACGATCAATACGTGGAACCGGATCGCCCTCAGCACGGGGAAGGTGCCGGGGACGGACGAGCGGTAGCGGTAGCGGTAGCGGCATGGCGGGCCCCGCCGCGTCAGCCCTCTGCCGCCAGTTCCTCCCGCAGCCGCTCCGCCATCCGGGCCACCGCTGCCATCGCCCGGCGCTGGAAGCCGGGGCCGAAGGTGACCCGGGCCGCGCCGAGGGCGCCGAGTTCGCGCGGGGTGGGACCGTCCGGCGTCACCACGGCATTGACGGGGAGGCCGATACTGGCGGCCAGCGTGGCCAGCTCCGTGGGCGGGGCGAGGAACGGATAGACGCAGTCGGCGCCCGCGGCCGCATACATCCGGCCGCGCCGGACCGCCTCCTCGGTGCCCTGGACGCCGTGCAGATAGGTGTCGATCCGGGCGTTGAGCACCAGCGCCTCGCCGGCCTCGGCCCGTATCAGGGCCAGCCGGTCCGCCTGTTCCTTCGGGTCCCGCAGGGCGCCGGTGGCAGGGTCGGTGTCCTCCAGGTTGCAGCCCACCGCCCCGGCATCCATGAGGCGGCCCACCAACTCCTTTGCGGACAGCCCGTATCCGGCCTCCACATCGACCGAGACCGGGATGTCCACGGACCGTACGATCCGGGCGACGGCCGCGAACATCTCGTCGGCCGGGGTCCGGCCGTCCTCGTATCCGAGGGAGGCCGCGATGCCGGCACTGGGGGTGGCGAGCGCCGGGAAGCCGGCGTCCGCGAACACCCTTGCGCTGTCGGCATCCCAGGGGCCGGGGAGGACCAGCGGCAGCCGGGGCCCGTGGTGCAGCGCGCGCAGCGCGGTGGCTGTCACGGGGCGGTCCGCGGCGGGGCGGTCCGCGGCCGGGCGGTCTGTCACGGGGCGGTTGGTGGCGGTCATGCCTGGCCCGGGGGCATGCGGGTGGACACGCCGAAGCGGTTCCAGGCGTTGATGGTGGTGATCAGCGCGATCAGGTGGGCCAGTTCGGCCCGGCCGAAGTGGCCGGCGGCGCGGTCGTAGACGGCGTCGGGAACGAAGCCCTCGGTGAGCAGGGTGATGGCTTCGGTGAGGGCGAGGGCGGCCTGCTCCTTGGGGGAGTAGAAGTCGGCGGTCTCCTCCCAGGCGTTGAGGAGGTAGATCCGCTGCTCGGTCTCGCCGGCCGCACGGGCGTCCTTGACGTGCATGTCCAGGCAGAACGCGCAGTGATTGAGCTGCGAGGCACGGATCTTCACCAGCTCGACCAGCGCCGGGTCGAGGTCCTTCTTCGCCGCCACCTCCAGCGTGATCATGGCCTTGTAGACGTCCGGCGCGAGCTTCGTCCAGGGCAGGCGGGGGCCGTGCCGGTGTTCCGGCTGCGCCACCCCAGCTGTGTGTGCGGCCTGAGCTGCCGAAGTGGTCGGTGGGGGCGGTGCTGCCTGCTGAGCTGTCAGTGTCGTC
Source organism: Streptomyces sp. NPDC048516 (assembly GCF_043199875.1). Lineage (NCBI taxonomy): Bacteria > Bacillati > Actinomycetota > Actinomycetes > Kitasatosporales > Streptomycetaceae > Streptomyces > Streptomyces sp. NPDC048516. Next base: position 145,729 of record NZ_JBICWS010000002.1, read on the forward strand.
ATGTTTACGACGCTACGACGGCAATGGCATAGCTGTATGGTCCATTCCCATGGAGAATTCATGGGCCACTTTCGGGCGGGATCTGCACCTGGACCTCACCGGTCCCGGCGGTCTGCGGGCCGCGCTGCTGCGGGCGCTGCGGGACGCGGTACGGTCCGGGCGACTGGCTCCCGGCACCCGGCTGCCCTCCTCCCGCTCGCTCGCCGCCGACCTCGGCATCGCCCGTAACACCGTCGCCGACGCCTACGCCGAACTGGTCGCCGAGGGCTGGCTCAGCGCCCGTCAGGGCTCCGGCACCCGCGTCGCCGAGAGGGTCCTGCCGCGGGCCACGCCGCCCGCCGCCCGGCGCTCCCCCGGCCCCGGCCCCGGCCCCGGCCCCGGCCCCGGCCCCCGCCCGGCCGACCGCGCCGACCGGCCGCGCTTCGTCCTCACCGCGGGCACCCCCGACGTCTCCGCCTTTCCCCGCACCGCCTGGCTGGCCGCCGCCCGCCGTGCGCTGACCACCGCCCCCAGCGAGGCCTTCGGCTACAACACCCCCTACGGCCGCCCCGAGCTGCGTACCGTCCTCGCCGACTACCTCGCCCGCGCCCGTGGCGTACGTGCCGACCCCGACCGCATCGTCATCTGTGCCGGTTTCATTCAGGGGCTGGCCCTGCTCAGCCGTGTCCTGGGCACCGGGCGGCTGGCCGTCGAGTCGTACGGCCTCGACTTCCACCGCGCCGTCATCACCCGCGCGGGCCTGCGCACCGTTGCGCTCCCCGTGGATGAACGCGGCGCCCGCACCGACGAGCTGGCCGCCCTCGACGACGTACGCGCGGCCCTCCTCACCCCCGCCCACCAGTTCCCCACCGGCGTACCGCTCCACCCCGACCGCCGGGCGGCCGCCATCAACTGGGCGCGCGCCACCGGCGGGTTCATCCTGGAGGACGACTACGACGGCGAATTCCGCTACGACCGCAAGCCCGTCGGCGCCCTCCAGGGCCTCGACCCCGATCACGTCGTCTACCTGGGCACCGTGAGCAAGAGCCTCGCCCCCGCGCTACGGCTCGCCTGGATGGTGCTGCCGGAACGCCTGGTCGATCCGGTGCTCGCCCTCAAGGGCACCGGCGAATGGCAGTCCGGGGCGCTGGACCAGCTCACTCTCGCCGAGTTCCTGTCCTCCGGCGCCTACGACCGCCATCTTCGCGGTATGCGGCTGCGCTACCGGCGCCGCCGCGATCAACTGGTGGCCGCCCTGGCCGACCACGCATCCCAGGTCCGTGTCTCCGGTATCGCCGCCGGCCTGCACGCCGTACTGGAACTCCCGCCCGGCACCGAACAGGCCACCCTCCGGGCCGCCCGCCGGCAGGGTCTCGCCCTGGACGGCCTGAGCCGCTTCCACGACCCGACCGCCCCACCGGCCTCCCGCGACGCACTGGTAGTGGCTTACGGCACCCCGCCCGACCACTCCTTCGCGGGAGCCGTGGACGCCTTGCTCAGGGCGCTGCCATCGGGGGAGCAGGAGCCGGGGGAGCAGGAACCGGGGGAGTAGCGGCCGGGGGGGGCAGGAGGCGAGAGGCGCGGAGAGGGCGCACGGGACACGGATACGAGAGGCAGACGCGGGATACGGGACACCCGGATACGGGACCCCCGGGGTACGGGACCCCCGGGGTACGGGACCCCCGGGGTACGGGACCCCCGGGGTACGGGACCCCCGGGGTACGGGACCCCCGGGGTACGGGACCCCCGGGGTACGGGACCCCCGGATCACACCTCCCGTACGAACGACACCCGGTCGAGCCCCGGCCCGTCGTAATCCTCGTGCACCGGTACACCGCGGTCGTCGAACCGGTCGCCCGGCTCCAGCCGGAAGCCCATACGGGTGTGGTACGCGATGGAGTCGCGGTTGTCGGGGCTGGTGATGCAGCGGACCTGGCTGCGGCCCGCCGTGCGGGCCGTGGCGAAGAAACGGTCGTAGAGGGCGCGGCCGATGCCGTCCCTCCGGCCCTGCGGGCATACCCCCACGAAGTGGATGTAGGCGGTTCTGGGGTCCGTCTGGGAGAGGAACCCGATCAGAAAGGCGTGCAGGGTCCCGTCCGGGCGCTCGACCAGGAAGCTGGTGTCGGCGAAGTGCTGCAGAAAGAGGCGCGGTACGAGCAACTGACGCTGCAGTGCGCCCGCCTCACCCCCCAGGCCACCCCACCACTCGGCCAGGGCCACCTGGAGCCGTGGGTGGTCCGCGGAGGTGGGACGGCGCAGCGTCAGCCCGCCGGGCAGCTGCCCCGGCACCAGGGCAGGTTCAGGCTCAGTCATGGTCACGTCCTCAGGTCGACGGCACGCCGTCATCGGCAACTGCGCTGTTGTGCAACAGCGTTGCAGGTGGTGCGGCACCGGCTCGCGGCGAGGTCCTGCGCCGATCGCGCGTCACCGGTACCGACGCCCGTCACCTCAGCGCCCCGCAGCGCGCGCCGCGAGGCGCCGTGCGAGCCGCTGCGCGCTGGGCCATTCAGGGCAAATGCGCGGGACGGCTATGGCGCGTCGTCATGATTCGCGCGCCTACTGGTGCTATCGACCGGCGGGTTGCCGGCCTGACGGAGCACACCGGTACCCAGATGCGAATCGCCGCCGGGAGTAAAGACCGGTCCTGCGCCCCAGGTTGATGCCCACTTCCCGCAGAGCGACATGCGCTACGGGGAGCTGAACGGCCCGCCATCATCACACCTTCCGGAGGGCCATTCCATGGCACCCACCTTCACCTTGGCATCCGCATCACCAAATCCAGCAGTCTTCGGGCAGCCGGTCACCCTGACCGCCACTGTCATCCCGCTAGGGCTCGGCACACCCACCGGCACGGTCACCTTCGTCGTCACCGGCGGGCCCACCGTGACGGGCACACTCGTGGGTGGCACCGCGACCGTCACGGTCAACGGGATCAGCGTCGGCTTCCATACCGTCACCGCGACTTACAACGGCAGCGCGCAGTTCTCGCCGTCCAGCGGCTTGGCCTCCGTAACGGTGGGCAAGGCGTCGACGACCACGACCGTCACCTCGTCCCCCGACCCGTCGACCTTCGGGCAGCCGGTGTCCATCACCGCCACCGTCGCGCCGGTCGCGCCAGGGGCGGGCACCCCGACCGGCACGGTCACCTTCGTCATCGGCGGTGGCGGGGGCGGCACCCTGACGGGCACGCTCTCGGGCGGCACCGCGACCGTCACCACCAGCAGTCTCAGCGTCGGCACACATGCCATCACCGCGACCTACAACGGCAATGCCCAATTCAATGCGTCCGCCGGTACCGACACACAAACGGTGCAGGCGACCCTGCTGCCGACGACCACCACGGTCACTTCGTCCCCCGATCCGTCGGTCTTCGGGCAGGCCGTGACCTTCACGGCGACCGTTGCCCCCGTCCCGCCCGGTTCGGGTACCCCGACCGGCACGGTGACCTTCGTGATCTCCGGCGGCCCCACGCTGACGGCACCGCTCTCGGGCGGCACGGCGAGCGTCACCACCAGCGGCCTCAGCGTCGGCTCCCATACGGTCACGGCGACCTACAGCGGCAGCGGCACCTTCGCCGGGTCGAGCGGCACGGACACCCAGACCGTCACCAAGGCCTCCACGACGACCACGGTGACCTCGGCCCCCGACCCGTCGGCAGTCGGCCAGCCGGTGACGTTCACGGCGACGGTGGCCCCGGTCTCGCCGGGCGCTGGCACTCCGACCGGCACGGTCACCTTCGTCATCAGTGGCGGCCCGACGCTGACCGGCACCCTCTCCGGGGGCACGGCGAGCGTCACCACCAGCGCCCTGTCCCCCGGTACGCACACGGTCACCGCGACCTACAGCGGCGACGGCAACTTCAACGCCTCCAGCGGCACGGACACGCAGACGGTCGGGCAGGCGGCGACCACCACCACGGTCACCTCCTCGCCGGACCCGTCGGTCGTCGGGCAGCCGGTGACGTTCACGGCGACGGTGGCCCCGGTGGCGCCGGGTGCGGGTACGCCGACGGGCACGGTCACCTTCGTCATCAGTGGCGGTCCGACGCTGACCGGCACCCTCTCCGGGGGCACGGCGAGCGTCACCACCAGCGCCCTGTCCGCCGGTACGCACACGGTCACGGCGACGTACAGCGGTGACGCCAACTTCACGGGTTCGGTCGGAACGGACACCCAGACCGTCCATCAGGCGGCGACCACCACCACGGTCACCTCCTCGCCGGACCCGTCGGTCGTCGGGCAGCCGGTGACCTTCACGGCGACGGTGGCCCCGGTGGCGCCGGGTGCGGGTACACCGACGGGCACGGTCACCTTCGTCATCAGTGGCGGTCCGACGCTGACCGGCACCCTCTCCGGGGGCACGGCGAGCGTCACCACCAGCGCCTTGTCGGCCGGTACGCACACGGTCACGGCGACGTACGGCGGTGACGCCAACTTCACCGGCTCCAGCGGTACGGACACCCAGACCGTCAACCAGGCGTCCACGGTCACCACGGTCACCTCCTTCCCCGACCCCTCCGTGACGGGGCAGACGGTCAACTTCACCGCCTTCGTCGGGCCGGTGTTCCCCGGCGGCGGGGTGCCGACCGGGACGGTCACGTTCCTCATCACCAACGGGGTCACGACGGTGACTCTCAGCGGCACCCTCGACGGCGCCGGCGTCGCCACCGTCAGCACCAACGGACTGGTCACGGCAGGCGTTTACACCGTCACCGCGACCTACAGCGGCGACGCGAACTACACCGGCTCCAGCGACACCGACACCCAGACCGTCAACCAGGCGGCGACCACCACCACGGTCACCTCCTCGCCCGATCCGTCGCTCGTCGGGCAGCCGGTGACCTTCACGGCGACGGTGGCCCCGGTCGCGCCGGGTGCGGGAACGCCGACCGGCACGGTCACCTTCGTCATCAGCGGTGGCCCGACCCTGACCGGCACCCTCTCCGGAGGCACGGCGAGCGTCACCACCAGCGCCCTGAGCGCCGGCAGCCACACGGTCACCGCGACCTACAGCGGCGACGCCGACTTCGCCGGTTCGGTCGGTACGGATACCCAGACCGTCAACCAGGCGGCGACGACCACCACGGTGACCTCGTCGCCGGACCCGTCGGTCTTCGGTGAGCCGGTGACCTTTACGGCGACGGTGGCTCCGGTGGCGCCGGGTGCGGGTACGCCGACGGGCACGGTCACCTTCGTCATCAGTGGCGGCCCGACGCTGACCGGCACGTTGTCCGGGGGCACGGCGAGCGTCACCACGAGTGCGCTGAGCGTGGGCTCACACACGGTCACGGCGACGTACAGCGGCGACGCCAACTTCACCACGTCCAGCGGTACGGACACCCAGACGGTCAATCAGGCGGCGACGACGACCACGGTGACGTCCTCCCCCGATCCGTCCGTGGTCGGTGAGCCGGTGACGTTCACGGCGACGGTGGCTCCGGTGGCGCCCGGTGCGGGTACGCCGACGGGCACGGTGACGTTCGTGGTGACGGACGGCGTGACCACGGTGACGCTGACCGGCACGCTGAGCGGCGGTACGACCAGCGTGGCCACAAGTGGGCTGGTGACCGCGGGCGTTTATGCGGTCACGGCGACGTACAGCGGTGACGCCGGCTTCACGGGCTCGGTCGGTACGGACACCCAGACGGTCGGTCAGGCCTCGACGACCACCACGGTGACGTCCTCCCCCGATCCGTCCGTGGTCGGTGAGCCGGTGACGTTCACGGCGACGGTGGCTCCGGTGGCGCCCGGTGCGGGTACGCCGACGGGCACGGTGGTGTTCGTCATCAGCGGTGGCCCGACCCTGACCGGCACCCTCTCCGGGGGCACGGCGAGCGTCACCACGAGCGCCTTGAGCGTGGGGACGCATACGGTCACGGCGACGTACAGCGGTGACGGCAACTTCTCCTCCTCCAGCGGCACCGACACGCAGACGGTCGGCCAGGCGGCGACGACCACTACGGTCACGTCCTCGCCGGACCCGTCGGTCGTGGGTGAGTCGGTGACCTTTACGGCGGCGGTGGCTCCGGTGGCGCCGGGTGCGGGTACGCCGACGGGCACGGTGGTGTTCGTCGTGACGGACGGGGTCACGACGGTGACGCTGACCGGCACGCTCAGCGGTGGCACCACCAGCGTGACCACCAATGGCCTGGTGACGGCGGGCGTTTACGCGGTCACGGCGACCTACAGCGGTGACGCCGGCTTCACGGGGTCGGTCGGCACGGACACGCAGACGGTCGGTCAGGCGGCGACGACCACTACGGTCACGTCCTCGCCCGACCCGTCGGTCGTGGGTGAGTCGGTGACCTTTACGGCGACGGTGGCTCCGGTGGCGCCCGGTGCGGGTACGCCGACCGGCACGGTGACCTTCGTGGCCACCGACGGGGTCACCACGGTGACGCTGACCGGCACGCTCAGCGGTGGCACCACCAGCGTGACCACCAATGGCCTGGTGACGGCAGGCGTTTACACGGTCACGGCGACCTACAGCGGTGACGCCAACTTCACCGGCTCCAGCGGCACGGACACGCAGACGGTCGGCCAGGCGGCGACGACGACCACGGTTACGTCCTCGCCCGACCCGTCCGTGGTCGGTGAGTCGGTGACCTTTACGGCGACGGTGGCTCCGGTGGCGCCGGGTGCGGGTACGCCGACGGGCACGGTGGTGTTCGTCGTGACGGACGGGGTCACCACGGTGACGCTGACCGGCACGCTCAGCGGTGGCACCACCAGCGTCAGCACCAGCGGCCTGGTGACCGCGGGCGTCTACACGGTCACGGCGACCTACAGCGGTGACGCCAACTTCTCCTCCTCCAGCGGCACCGACACCCAGACAGTGACCCAGGCATCGACCACCACCACGGTGACCTCGGCTCCGGACCCGTCCGTGGTCGGTGAGTCGGTGACCTTTACGGCGACGGTTGCTCCGGTCGCGCCGGGCGCGGGTACGCCGACGGGCACGGTGACCTTCGTGGCCACCGACGGGGTCACCACGGTGACGCTGACCGGCACGCTCAGCGGTGGCACCACCAGCGTGACCACCAATGGCCTGGTGACGGCGGGCGTTTACTCCGTCACGGCGACCTACAGCGGTGACGCCAACTTCAACGGCTCGGTCGGTACGGACACCCAGACGGTGACCCAGGCGGCGACGACCACCTCGGTCTCGTCGTCGCCCGACCCGTCCGTGGTGGGTGAACCGGTGACCTTTACGGCCACCGTGGCTCCGGTGGCGCCGGGTGCGGGTACGCCGACGGGCACGGTGGTGTTCGTCGCGACGAACGGGGTCACCACGGTCACGCTGACCGGGACCCTCAGTGGCGGTACCACCAGCGTGACCACCAGCGGCCTGGTGACCGCGGGCGCGTACACGGTCACGGCGACCTACAGCGGTGACGCCAACTTCACCGGCTCCAGCGGCACGGACACGCAGACGGTCGGCCAGGCGGCGACGACGACCACGGTCACGTCCTCGCCCGACCCGTCCGTGGTCGGTGAGTCGGTGACGTTCACGGCGACGGTGGCGCCGGTCGCACCGGGTGCGGGTATGCCCACGGGCACGGTCACCTTCGCCATCACCGGCGGTCCGACGCTGACCGGCACCCTCTCCGGGGGGACGGCCAGCGTCACGACCAGCGCGCTGAACGCGGGTACGTTCCCCGTCACCGCGACGTACAACGGTGACGCCAACTTCGCGGCGTCGAGCGGCACCGACACGCAGACGGTCGCTCAGGCGGCGACGACCACCACGGTCACGTCCTCGCCCGACCCGTCGGTCTTCGGGCAGACGGTGACCTTCACCGCCACGGTGGCGCCGGTCCCGCCCGGCGCCGGCACGGTGACCGGCTCGGTCGTCTTCGTCATTGACGGTGGCGGGGGCGGCACACTGACCGGCACCGTCTCCGGCGGCGTCGCCACCGTCACCACCAGCACGCTTGACGCGGGTGTCCACAACGTCACCGCGACCTACAGCGGCGACGTCAACTTCACCGGCTCCAGCGGCACGGACACCCAGACCGTCAGCCAGGCCTCCACGACCATCACGGCCACCTCGTTCCCCGACCCCTCCAACTCCGGCGACACGGTCGCGATCCTCGCGTTCGTCTCGGCGGTGGCGCCGGGCAGCGGCGTCCCGACCGGAACGGTCAACTTCACCGTCACCGACGGTGTGACCACCATCAACCTCAACGGCACGCTCGACGGCTCCGGTGTCGCCGCGGTCAGCACCCCGCTGACCACCGGCGTCTACATCATCACGGCGGTCTACGCCGGTGACACCAACTTCACCGGCTCCAGCGACACCGACACCCAGACCGTCCTCGCGGGCCCCTGACCCCCCGTCCCCTACCGCACCACCATCCACAAACCGCACCACCATCCACAGTGCCGGGCCGTCCTCCCCGAGGGCGGCCCGACGCCCGTCTTGCGTGTCCGCCGCCGCACCGGCCTCCCGCCTTGCGGCGGTCCCAAGGGGGACGTCTACGCTGGCTCCGCTCCAACGGATGTTCCAGAAATCCAGATGTTCCGGAGCTTCAGAGTCCCAGAGACTCAGATGTTCCAGATGTTCCAGATGCTCACGGGGGAAGGCAGAACATGGCAGAGAAAGCACGTCGGCGGCTGCGGTCGAGCACGGTGATACTGGGCGGGATGGGGGCCCTGGCGGCCGCACTGACGTCCTGCGGCTCCGAGCCCGACAAGCGCTGTGTGGACCGCAACAGCTACGACACCCTCAAGGGCTACCGCATCGTCGACTCCAAGAACTGCGCGGCAGGCGGCAGTTCGTCCTCCGGAAGCAGTGGCACCGGAAGCACCGCAAGCGGCGGATACGGCACGAAGGGCCGAGGCGGCACCGGGGCCAAGACGCCCGTCGACGGCCAGTGGTACTACGACCCGAACAACGCCGGCGGCAAGTACGCCGACGAGGGAACCTTCAGCAAGACCACGGCCGTCAACCGGGGCGGCTTCGGCTGCTCCGGATCGGGCGGCGGCCGGCACGGCTCCTTCGGCGGCTGAGCGGACCGAACGGCATGGAACGCCACACCATCGAACCCCGCCCCGGCTGGCAGCAGACCGTTGAGGCGCAGGGCCTGATCTACCCCCTGACCCGCTACCCGGACGACTCGCTGCGCCCGTACTGGGACGAGAGCGCCTACTACTCCTTCACCCTCCCCGAGGTCGAGGCCCTGGAGGAGGTCGTCGAGGAACTGCACGGCATGTGCCTGGCCGCGGCCGCGCACCTCGTCGAGCACGACCGCCTCGCCGACCTCGGCATCGAGGACCCGCGGCTGGCTCGCCTGGTCGCCGAGTCCTGGCGCCGGCGCGAGGAACTTCCCTCCCTCTACGGGCGGTTCGATCTGCACTACGACGGCAGCGGCCCGGCCAAGATGCTGGAGTACAACGCCGATACGCCGACCTCACTGGTCGAGGCGGCCGGCCCGCAGTGGTTCTGGATGGAGGAACGCTTCCCCGGCGCCGACCAGTGGAATTCGCTGCACGAGCGGCTGGTGGCGGCCTGGAAGCGGCAGGCCCAGCTGCTGCCGCCCGGCGCGCCGCTGCACTTCGCGCACTCGGCGGACGATGAGCTCGGCGAGGACCTGATGACCGTCGCCTACCTGGAGGAGACGGCGCAGCAGGCGGGCCTGGAGACGGTCACCATTTCGATGGAGGACATCGGCTGGGACCGGCTCTCCGGCCGCTTCGTCGACCAGCGGCTGCGCTTCATGCGGGCCTGCTTCAAGCTCTACCCGTGGGAGTGGCTGGCCACCGACGACTTCGGCCCGTTCGTCCTGGACACCCTCGACAACGGCGGCGGAACGGGCTCCACGCTCTGGATCGAGCCCGCCTGGAAGATGCTGCTCTCCAACAAGGCGCTGCTGGCAATCCTGTGGGAGCTGTACTCGGGGCATCCGAACCTGCTGCCCGCCTACCTCGACGGGCCGCGCGAGCTGGCGCACACCCGCGGCTACGTCGCCAAGCCGCTGCTCGGCCGGGAGGGCGCCGGTGTCACCCTGCACGAGCCGGGCGCCGAGCCGGTACTGCGGGGGCCCGACGACCCCTGCTGCTACCAGGAGTTGGCTCCGCTGCCGGACTTCGACGGCAATCGGGTCGTCCTCGGCGCCTGGGTCGTCGAGGACGAGTCGGCGGGCCTCGGCATCCGGGAGTCGGCGGGGCCGGTCACCGATGAATACGCCCGCTTTCTGCCGCATGTGATCCGCTGAGGCGGCGGCCCGGCGCGCGGCGGGGACGCCGGTCGGGCCGCCGCTATGCGTCGCGGTCATGGCCGCGGTACTGCTGTGCGGCGGCGGCCATCCTGCGCTTGAGCGGGGGCGAATGGTTGACCACCCGCATCCCGGTACGCATCCCGGCCGGCACCGCTCGGCCGATGACCGGCTTGTGGACCGGATCGCTTCCCCGCATCTGCGCCAGGGATTTCCTGACCGCCTCGAAGCCGTAGTCGATCATCTGCGTCTCGTAGTCGCGGACAGCCGCCATCAGCGGCACCTCGCGGTCCCGGGCCGAGACCAGCTTGGCGCACAGCAGCTCGGCATCGCGCAGCGCGGTGTTCGCTCCCACCCCGCGGCCCGGCGTCATGGTGTGGATGGCATCGCCGATCAGGGTGACGTTGCTGGTGGCCCGCCGCTCGATGGGGACCGAGGTGCGGATGTTGAGGGGGAAGCAGGTGGACGGGTCGGCCAGCTCGGACAGTTTGCGCAGCCGGGCGTCCCAGGTGCGGGTGAGCTCGACCGTGAGGTCGTGCAACTGCCGGCCGTTCATCCCAAGGACGCCGGCGGGCAGGTTCCGTGCCGCGCCGCCGAACCCCAGCATGATGTAGTCGCGGGTGTTGTCGAACTGCAGGCCGGGCCAGGTGTCGAGCAGTGCGGCGTCACTCGCGCCGATGCCCTGGCGGGGCCGGCCCCGCTCGTCCCACGGGAACTGCATGACGTGGCCGAGGGCGGTCAAGCGCCCGCCCCGGCTCTTGGTCAGCCGGCGTACATCGGTAAGGAATGCGGTGAATTCCACGGCCGGCAGGTGCAGTTCCCCGGGTGTCCATGCCCGTCCGGCAAGCATGCGGCGGGCTTCGTGGATGAGATCGTCGGCCGAGCTGAGCTGAACCACTCCGCCCGGGAACTCCACGAACGTGCCCGGCTCGTCGCCCCGGCCTCACTTCTGGCCTGAGGGCTGTCCCGTGGGAGGACGGCACACGGCGGCAGCGCGCGTCCGGCCCCGGTCTCATCCCGCCAGCACCCCCCGCAGCTGTTCCAGCCCCCAGTCCAGGTCCTCCTTGCTGATCACCAGCGGCGGGGCGAGCCGGATGGTGGCGCCATGGGTGTCCTTGACCAGCACCCCGCGCGCCAGCAGCCGTTCGGAGATCTCCCGTCCGGTGCCGCGTGACGGGTTGATGTCCACTCCGGCCCACAGTCCGCGGCCGCGCACCGCGTCCACCGCGCCGCCGCCCACCAGCAGTCCCAGCTCGCTGTGCAGATGCTCGCCGAGCTCCACGGCCTGCTGCTGGAACTCACCGGTCCGCAACATCGCCAGCACCTCCAGCGCCACCGCGCAGGCGAGCGGGTTCCCGCCGAACGTCGAGCCGTGCTCGCCGGGCGCGAAGACGCCCAGCACCTCGCGGGAGGAGACCACCGCCGAGACCGGCACCACCCCGCCGCCCAGCGCCTTGCCCAGCACATACATGTCGGGCACCACGCCCTCGTGCTCACAGGCGAAGGTCCGGCCGGTGCGGCCCAGCCCCGACTGGATCTCATCGGCGATGAACAGCACGTTCCGGCTGCGGGTGAGCTCCCGTACGCCGGCCAGATAGCCCGGCGGCGGGACCAGCACCCCCGCCTCGCCCTGGATCGGCTCCAGCAGCACCGCGACCGTGTGGTCGTCGAGGGCGGCCTCCATCGCGGTCAGGTCGCCGTACGGGACGATCTCGAAGCCGGGGGTGTACGGGCCGAAGCCTGCGCGGGCCTCTGGGTCGGTGGAGAAGGAGACGATGGTGGTCGTCCGGCCGTGGAAGTTGTGGTCCGCGACGATGATCTTCGCCTGGCCGTCCGGGACGCCCTTGACCTGGTAGCCCCACTTACGGGCCGTCTTCACCGCGGTCTCGACCGCCTCGGCGCCGGTGTTCATCGGGAGCACCAGCTCCATCCCGCACAGCGCGGCCAGCTGCGTACAGAAGTCGCCGAACCGGTCGTGATGGAAGGCGCGCGAGGTGAGGGTGACCCGTTCCAGCTGGGCCTTGGCCGCGTCGAGCAGCCGGCGGTTGCCGTGCCCGAAGTTCAGCGCGGAGTACCCGGCGAGCATGTCCAGGTAGCGCCGGCCCGTCACGTCCGTCACCCAGGCACCCTGGGCGGTGGCCACGACGACGGGCAGCGGATGGTAGTTGTGCGCGCTGTGGGCCTCGGCGGCGGCGATGCTGCGTTCCGTGGACGTCACCGGTGACTCCGTTCGGTAGACCGTGCGGGGCGCGGGCACTGCCGCGCCCCTCTCCATTGTCGCGCCGGCCAGGAGCGACGGGCCTGCGAAGATCCGCCGGACAGGGGCCGGGGGTGTCCTAGACTCTGCGGTGCGCACCGCGACTGGCGTACGGGGAAACAACCTCGAGGAAGCGGTGTGCGGCCACCACCACGAGGTGCCGCCCCGCCTGGGCACCCCGGGACCACGACCGGATCACCGATCGACCGCCCCGGAGGACGCCATGTCCCAGTCCCTTCCCCTTTCGCATCCCGCGCTGAGCGCCGCCGACCCCGAACTCGCCGCGCTGGTGGGCGCCGAGGAGCAGCTCCAGTCCGACACCCTGCGGCTGATCCCCAGCGAGAACTACGTCTCCGCCGCCGTCCTGGAAGCCACCGGCACCGTCCTGCAGAACAAGTACAGCGAGGGGTACGCGGGCCGTCGCTACTACGAAGGCCAGCAGAACATCGACCGCGTCGAGACGCTGGCCGTGGAGCGCGCCAAGGCCGTCTTCGGCGTGGAGCACGCCAACGTCCAGCCGTACTCAGGCTCGCCCGCCAACCTCGCCGCCTACCTCGCCTTCGCCGAGCCCGGCGACACCGTGCTGGGCATGGCGCTGCCGATGGGCGGTCACCTCACGCACGGCTGGGGAGTGTCGGCCACCGGCACCTGGTTCCGCGGCGTCCGGTACGGCGTACGCGCCGACACCGCGCTCATCGACTTCGACGAGGTGCGCGAGCTCGCCCGCAAGGAACGCCCGAAGATCATCTTCTGTGGCGGCACCGCCGTCCCGCGCACCATCGACTTCGCCGCGTTCGGGGAGATCGCCCGGGAGGTCGGCGCCGTCCTCGTCGCCGATATCGCCCATATCGCCGGTCTGATCGCGGGCGGCGCCCACCCCTCGCCCGTCCCGCACGCGGACGTCATCTCCACCACCACCCACAAGACCCTGCGCGGCCCGCGCGGCGCCATGCTGATGTCCCGGGCGAGCCACGCCAAGGCGGTCGACAAGGCCGTCTTCCCCGGTCTGCAGGGCGGTCCGCACAACCACACCACCGCCGCCATCGCGGTCGCCCTGCGCGAGGCGGCCGCCCCGTCCTTCCGTGACTACGCCCATGCCGTCGTCGCCAACGCCAAGGCGCTCGCCGAGGCGCTGCTGGCCCGTGGCTACGACCTGGTCTCCGGTGGCACCGACAACCACCTGGTGCTGATCGACCTCACGTCGAAGGACGTGCCGGGCAAGGTCGCCGCGAAGGCGCTGGACCGGGCCGGCATCGTCGTCAACTACAACACCGTCCCCTTCGACCCCCGCAAGCCCTTCGACCCCTCCGGCATCCGCCTCGGCACCCCGTCCCTCACCTCCCGCGGGCTGGGCACGGACCGGATGCCGCTGGTCGCCGAGTGGATCGACCGCAGCGTCCAGGCCGCGGCGAAGGGCGACGAGGAGGCGCTGGCGGTGATCCGTACGGAGGTCGCGGAACTCATGGCGGCCTACCCGGCGCCGGGGCTCGCGACGGCCTGAGGCCCGGGGTGCGGCGGCTCACCCGCTGAGCACCGGCGGCCTCACCGGCTGCCCGTGATCAGCCGGTGAGCCGGACCGGCAGGACGTGGGTGCTGTTGCCGATGAAGCTCGGGTGCGGCGGCAGCTCCGCGTCCGGGACGGCGAGGTCCAGCGCCGGATACCGGGTGAACAGCGCCTCCAGGGCGACGGTCGCCTCCAGCCGGGCCAGCGGCGCGCCCAGACAGTAGTGCGGTCCGTGGCCGAAGGAGAGGTGCCGGGCGGCGGGCCGCCGGGTGACGTCGAACCGGTCCGCGTCGAGGCCGTAGGCGTCCGGGTCCTGGCCGGCCGCGGAGTAGGAGGCCAGCATCGGTGTCCCGCGGGGGACGACCGTGCCGCCGATCTCCAGGTCCCGGACCGGGTAACGGAACGGGAAGTGGGCGACCGGGCTGTCGTAGCGCAGCGTCTCCTCGACCACGTCGTCCCAGGTGGCCCGCCCGTTGCGCACCAGCTCCAGCTGCCCGCGGCCGGTGCACAGGGCCCGCACCGCGTTGGTGATCAGGTTGAGCGTGGTCTCGTGCCCGGCAATGATCATCAGTAGCAGGGTGCCGACCAGTTCCCGGCCGCTCAGCCGGTCGCCGTCCTCCTCCTGGGCGGCGAGCAGCGCGCTGGTCAGATCGTCGCCCGGGTCCGCCCTCCGGGCCTCGGCGACCTCGGCGAGGACGGCGATGATCTCGCGGTGGGCGGCCTGTGCCTCGCCGGCCGTGCCGGTCGTGCTCACGATCAGGTTCGACAGCTCGTGCAGCCGGTCGCGCAACGCGACGTCCACGCCCAGCAGTTCACAGATCACGCTCATCGGCAGGGGGTAGGCGAAGTGCCGGCGCAGATCCACCGTGCCGTCGGCCGCGGCGGCCCCCGGCAGCGCGTCCAGCAGCCCGGCCGTCAGCTCCACCACCCGGGGCCGCAGCGCCGCCACCCGCCGCGCGGTGAACGCCTTGGTCACCAGGCCGCGCAGCCGCCGGTGTTCGGCCCCGTCGGCCGTGGTCATCCCGTCGACCGTGGCGAAGGTGGCCAGCGGCCAGCCGGGCGGCACGGTGCCGTCGTGCAGGGCGGCGAAATGGCAGGCGTTCTTGGCGACTTCGGGGTGGGCAAGGACCTCGCGCAGCACCTCGTGACGGGTGACGGCGACCGCGGGCACCTCCCCGGGCAGCAGGACGGGGACCACCGCACCGGCCGCCCGCAGCAGCGCATCGGCCGCGGCCCGGCCGGCGCCGCCGGGGGCCAGCGGATGCGGCGCCGCGTCGGTGCGCGGGGGAGGGGCGGCGCCGGCCGGTGGCACGGGAGGGCGGGTGTCGGCCGGTGGTGCGGGACGGCGGGTGTCGGCCGGTGGCACGGGAGGGCGGGTGTCGGCCGGTGGCACGGGAGGGCGGGTGTCGGCCGGTGGCACGGGAAGGGGGGCGTCGGCCGGTGGTGCGGGACGGCGGGCGTCGGTCATCGGCGGTCCTCGCAGATCGGGTCAGAGATCCGGGGGAGCACGTAGCGCGGAGCCCTGGCGCGGAGCCTGGCACGGAGCCCCGAGCCACGATGCCAGCTCCCGGCCCCCGCGAACAGGCCGCCTCTGCCCCCGGCGACGGCCCGCACCACGTTCCGCCACCTTGCGCCGGTCCCCCCTTGCGGACCTGAGACAATCGATGGCATGGCTCTCGATCGCCCGACCGTCGCTCACGACCACCCTCAGGGGAATGGCTCCGCCATGCAGAGTTCTCCGCGTGTGCTCTCCGGTATCCAGCCCACCGCCGGCTCCTTCCACCTCGGCAACTACCTCGGTGCGGTGCGCCAGTGGGTGGCGCTGCAGGAGTCCCACGACGCCTTCTACATGGTGGTCGACCTGCATGCGATCACCGTCCCCCAGGACCCGGCCGAGCTGCGCCGCAACACCCGGATCGCCGCCGCCCAGCTGCTGGCCGCCGGCCTCGACCCGGAGCGCTGCACGCTCTTCATCCAGAGCCATGTGCCCGAACACGCCCAGCTCGGCTGGGTGATGAACTGCCTCACCGGCTTCGGCGAGGCGTCGCGGATGACGCAGTTCAAGGACAAGGCCGCCAAGCAGGGCGCCGACCGCACCTCCGTCGGCCTGTTCACATACCCGATCCTGCAGATCGCCGACATCCTGCTCTACCAGGCCCACCAGGTCCCGGTAGGCGAGGACCAGCGCCAGCACATCGAGCTGACCCGCGACCTCGCCGAGCGCTTCAACGGCCGCTACGGCGAGACGTTCACGATCCCGGCGCCGTACATCCTCAAGGAGACGGCCAAGATCTACGACCTCCAGGACCCGTCGGCCAAGATGAGCAAGTCGGCCGCCAGCGCCAAGGGCCTGATCAACCTCCTCGACGAGCCGAAGGCCTCCGCGAAGAAGGTCAAGAGCGCGGTCACCGACACCGACACCGTGATCCGCTACGACGCGGAGAACAAGCCCGGTGTCTCCAATCTCCTCACCATCTACTCCACCCTCACCGGCACCACGATCCCGGAGCTGGAGCAGAAGTACGAGGGCAAGATGTACGGCGCGCTCAAGACCGATCTCGCCGAGGTGATGGTCGAATTCGTCACACCGTTCCGGGACCGTACGCAGGAATATCTGGACGACCCCGAGACGCTGGACTCGATCCTGGCCAAGGGTGCGGAGAAGGCTCGCGCGGTGGCCGCCGAGACCCTCGCCACCACCTATGACCGGCTCGGATTGCTGCCGGCCAAGCACTGACGGCACGGTCCGCGCACGGCCGGGAGCGTCCGTACGGCGGGCCGCAACCGGCCGCGCGGACCGCACAGGACCCGGGCCTCCCACCCGTGGGGGCTCCTGTGCCTGCGCACAAGACGGCTGAGGACGCTCCCCGCGAAGGGCGCGCACCCGGCACACTAAGAGGGTGCGCGAGCGCGCCGCACATACGTCAGGAGGGAGAACGCAGTGGGGACCGTAACGCTGGGCGTTTCGATCGCGGTCCCGGAGCCGTACGGCAGCTTCCTCCAGAGGAAGCGCGCGGGCTTCGGGGACCTGGCCGCACCCGGCATCCCCACGCACATCACCCTCCTCCCGCCGACGGAGGTCAGCGCCGACGCGCTGCCCGGCATCGAACGCCACCTCGCGGAGGTCGCGGCCGGCTGCCGCCCCTTCCCGCTGCGCCTGGAAGGCACCGGGACCTTCCGGCCGCTCTCCCCGGTCGTCTACGTAAAGGTCACCGAGGGCGTGACGGGCTGCACCGCCCTCCAGGCCCGGATCCGTGCCGCTTCCGGCCCCTGCGCACGCGAGCTGCAGTTCCCGTACCACCCGCATGTGACCGTCGCCCACGGCATCGACGAAGAAGCCATGGACCGCGCCCAGGCCGGGCTCAGGGACTTCTGCGCGACGTGGACGATCGGTGGCTTCGCGCTGTACGAGCAGGGTCCGGACGCGGTGTGGCGGCTGGAGCGGGAGTACCCCTTCGGCCCCCAGACGGCCGCCGTCCCGCGCCAGGCCGCCGACCTCTCCCGGCCGCCGGCGGCTTCCTGCTGACACCGCGGCCGTGCCCCGCTGGAAGGGTCGTCCCTGCCGTCCCTGCCGTCCCTGCCGTCCCTGCCGTCCCTGCCGTCCCTGCCGTCCCTGCCGTCCGGTCGCCCGTGGTGTCTGCCGCGGCGCCGTTCCTGCTCCCGTACGGGGCTTCCCGCTGCCCGGACCCGGAGGTCAGGGCGCGTCTTTCCGATCGGCCCGGGCGGTCGCCTGACATCCTGCACGGACCGGCGGGCACAAGGGCACAAGGGCACGAGGGCAACGAACGCCCGGGACGCCCGGGACGCCGGCACCGCACGAGGGGAACGCCATGGACTGGTTGAGCAAGCTGCCGGTGATCGGACCGGCCGTCACCTGGCTGATGACCACCCACCTCTGGCGTGCCTATGAGCGGATGCTCCGGGTGCACTGGACCAGGCTCGCCGCCGCGATCACCTTCACCAGCTTCGTCGCGCTCTTCCCGCTGCTCACCGTCACCGCCGCGATCGGCGCCGCACTGCTCAGTGACGACCGGCTGCACAAGCTGGAGGACAAGATCGCCGAGCAGCTGCCCGGGATCTCGGGACAGCTCGACATCGCCGCACTCGTCGACAACGCCACCACCATCGGCCTGGTCGCCGGTGCCGCGCTGCTGCTCACCGGCATCGGCTGGGTCGAGTCGCTGCGCGACTGCCTGCGGGCCGTCTGGGAGAAGGACAACGAGAAGACCAACTTCTTCCTCAGCAAGCTCCGCGACGGCGTCCTGCTGCTCGGGGTCGGCGGCGTCGCCGTGCTCTCCCTCGCCTGCTCGACCTTCGCGTCCGCCGCGGTGGGCAAGGTGGCCCATGCGATCGGCTTGCCGGAGGGCGGCATCGGCAGCGTCCTGCTCTCGATCGCCGGCTTCGTCATCGCCGTCCTCGCGGACTTCCTGCTGCTGGCCTACATACTGACCAGGCTCCCCGGCGTCCATCCGCCGCGCCGCGCCGTAGTGGTCGCCGGCCTCCTCGGCGCGATCGGCTTCGAACTGCTGAAGCTGCTGCTCAGCGGCTATCTCCAGGGCGTCGCCTCCCGGAGCATGTACGGCGCCTTCGGCACCCCGGTCGCGCTGCTGCTGTGGATCAACTTCACCGCGAAGCTGCTGGTGTACTGCGCTTCTTGGACGGCCACGGAGGGAGAGCGGCAGGCGGAGGACGAAGACCTCACGACGCCGGACGGGCCGGACGGACCGGGCGGACCGGACGGACCGGATGGGCCGGAGCGGCGGGAGGCGCCGGACGGGCCGCCGGGCCCGGGGGAGCGGGAGCGACCGGAGGGGCAGGAGCGCCCCCGGGCGGCCTGACGACCATCCGTCCTTCCCCCCGGCGGGTCACTCGGGCCCCGTGGGTCAATCGGCCCCCGTGGGTCAATCGGACCTCCGCAGGTCACGCGCCCCCGCAGGTCACGCGCACCGGCGCGGGGCACTCGCACCGGCGCAGCTCACGCGCACCACACCGGTGCAGCTCACGCGCACCACACCGGTGCAGCTCACTTGCACCCGCCCAGCTCACTTGCACCCGCCCAGGTCACTTACGGGACCGGCGGCCCCGCAGCAGCTCCGGCAGCGGCCGGCGCCGGTGCACGGCGAACGCCACGATGCCCAGCAGCGCCAGCACACCGCTGCCGATGCCCACCGCGGTCCATGCCGCGTCCATTCCGCCGGTGCCGTTCAGCGCCGCCTGCGTGCTCTCGTGCGCGCCCTTGCCCTTGCCCTTGGCGCTCACGGCGCCGGTGCCGTCGTCCTCGCTCCTGGGGCCGACGAGCCGGCCGACCGGGTCCACCTTGTCGGCCGCCGCAAAGCCCCAGTCGAACAGCTTGGCGGCCTCCTTGTAGGCCTCGTTGTGCTCCTTCTTCTCCGGGTTCATGACCGTGACGAGGAGCTTGCGGTCGCCGCGCTGGGCGACGCCGGTGAAGGTCGACCCCGCGTTGGTGGTGGAACCGTTCTTCACCCCCGCGATCCCGGGGTACGGCTTGATGTCGTAATCGCCGCTGAGCAGGCGGTTGGTGTTCTGGATGCCGAACGTCGCCCGCTTGCCGCCCTTGCCCTCCTCACCGGGGAACTGCGCACTGGCCGTCGAGCAGTACTCGCGGAAGTCGGCGTTCCGCAGCCCCTCCCGGGCGAACAGGCTCAGGTCGTACGCGCTGGAGACCTGGCCCGGCGCGTCATAGCCGTCCGGGGTCACCACATGCGTGTCGTTGGCGTTCAGTTCCTTCGCCCGCTGCTGCATCTGCGTGACGGTGGCCTTCGTCCCGCCGTTCATCGCGGAGAGCGTGTGCACCGCGTCGTTGCCGGACCGCAGGAAGACACCCAGCCACAGGTCGTGGACCGTGTAGCTCAGGTTCTCCTTTATCCCCACCAGGCTGCTGCCGGCTCCCATCCCCGCCAGGTCGGCGGGCTTGACCGTGTGCTTCTCGTTCTTGGGGAACTTCGGCAGCACCGTGTCGGCGAACAGCATCTTCAGCGTGCTGGCGGGAGCGAGCCGCCAGTGCGGGTTCTTGGCGGCCAGCACCTTGCCGGACTCGGCGTCGGAGACGATCCACGAGCGGGCCGTCAGCGTGTCCGGGCCCGGCAGCTTCGGCGCGCCGGGCTTCAGCGCCACCTGGACGCCGGGAGTGCCCAGCCGGCCCCCGCCGATCTGCGACATCGTCGACGGCGGCGCGGGAGTCTTGGGATCGGCGTGTGCGGTGCCGGCCAGCAGCGGGGAAGCCAGCAGCCCGGAGGCGGCGAGCGCGGCGGCGGTGCGCAGGGGGAAGCCGTTGCGCGCCGCGCGACCGGCATCGCCGGTCACGGCCGGGGCAGCCGCTGTGGTCGCACCAGCCGATGCGGTCGGGCCGGCTGACGCGGTCAGGGCAGCTGTCGTGGCCGGGGCAGCCGATGCGGACGGGGCGGTCGGATCGGTGGAAGCCATGGAAGGTGTGGAGGCCATGGAATCCGTGGAAGCCGTGGAGGCACAGAAGGTCGTCGGCACGTCGGTGAACGTACCCGCCTTTGCCCGGGGCGCCGACAGCACCCCACGGAAGAGTGCCCCTGCCGACCGCCGGATGGAGCCGCTGCCCATACTGGGATGTATGAAGCTCTCTCGCCCCGTGTCCTGGTTCCTGCTCGCCTTCGGGGTGTGGAGCTGGTTCATCTGGATCACTTTCGTCAAAAACCTCTGGAAGGACGGGAGCGGTCTCGCTTTCGACGCCGCGGGTGACCCGACGGCCTACTTCTGGGTCCATCTGCTGCTCGCGGTGGCTTCCTTTCTCTTGGGGACGGCGATCGGTGTGATCGGGTTCCGCGGCGTACGGGCCCTGCGCCGCGAGGCCGCACAGGGCACGTCCGATCAGCCCTCCGCCCCCTCCCCGTCCGCCTCCTGACCCACGGGCACGGGCAGCCGCCGTGATCTTCGCCCTGATCGTGGTCCCGGTCCTCGGACTGTTCTTCGGCGTGCACCGCTACTTGTGGTGCCGGCTCGTCCGCGACACCACCACACCGCACAGCAGGCTCCGCCGAGCGGGCACCACCGCCGCCTTCGCCCTCCCCCTGACCGCCCTCGCCGCCCTGCTGGCCGGCCGCGTGGGCGCCCCCTTCCTCCTGCAGCAGGCACTGGCCTGGCCCGGCTTCCTCTGGCTGGCCCTGGTGCTCTATCTCACACTCGCCCTGCTGGTGGGCGAGGCGGTCCGGGCAGCGGGACTCCGGGTACTCCGCGATGACGAGCCGGGCGGGGGGACGGCGCCGGGCGGGAGATCGCCGGACGCGGGGGCTCCGCTGGGCACCGGGACGCCGTCGGACGCGGGGACGCCGTCGGATGTCTCCCCGTCCCCCTCCCCGTCCCCCTCCTCGGCGCCCACTCTCCTGCCGCCCGGCACCCCCGCCCTGCCGCCGCTCGCCGTGCCGCCCCGCCGGCTCTTCCTCGCCCGGGCGGTCGCCGCCGGTGCCACCCTCGCCGCCACGGCCGCCGTCGGCTACGGCACCGTGACCACCCTCCGCGGCCCGGCCGTGAAGCGCGTCACCATCCCCCTGGCCAAACTGCCCCGCGCCGCCCACGGATTCCGGATCGCCGTCGTCAGCGACATCCACCTGGGCCCGATCCTCGGCCGCGCCCACACCCGGCGGGTCGTCGAGACCATCAACCGCACCGACCCCGACCTGGTGGCCATCGTCGGCGACCTGGTCGACGGCAGCGTCGCGGACCTCGCCCCGGCCGCAGAACCGCTACGCGAACTCCAGGCCCGTCATGGCGCCTTCTTCGTCACCGGAAATCACGAGTATTACTCGGGAGCGTCCCAATGGGTCGACCATGTACGTGAGTTGGGGGTGCATCCCCTTGAAAACGCGCGTAGGGAATTTCCTTGGTTCGATCTCGCAGGCGTCAACGACATCGCGGGCCAGGCCGAACATGCGGGCCCGGACTACGACTTGGCGCTGAGCGGACGGGATCCCTCCCGCGCCGTCGTCCTGATGGCCCACCAGCCGGTCACCATCCACGACACCGTGCGGTTCGGCGTGGACCTCCAGCTCTCCGGCCACACCCACGGCGGCCAGATGTGGCCCTTCACCTACGTCGCCGCCGCCACCAACCCCACCGTCGCCGGCCTGGAGCGCTACGGCGACACCCAGCTCTACGTCAGCCGCGGCGCGGGCGCCTGGGGGCCACCGGTCCGCGTGGGGGCACCACCGGATGTCACGGTCGTCGAACTCGCCTCGCTGCGGGCGTGACTGGCCCCCGGAAGGGTTGCGCTACGCAGGTAACAACCCATCGACAAACTGCGGTCGCATCGCGCACTAAATCGTACACATTCCGACATTCGATCTTGCGGCGAAGGTGGTCAACTCCCTAGTCTTGTCATTCTTTACGCTGCCCATACCGCAGGCTTCGCCGGCCTGTGAGATGGGCCAACGGGGGAGTGAAACCAGTGGGTGAGCAGTTCAGGGTCGACCTCGACGAGCTCGACAGCGTCGTGCGCAAGCTCAAGCAGCTTCGCGGCGACATGGACGAACCCAGCCAGAAGATGAAGTACAGCACGGCCATCCCGAAGTCGGCGTTCGGCTCCAGCTTCAACGAGGCCGAAGAGATTGCTGCCTCGCACGACAAGATGCAGCAGTACATGACCCAGGTGATCACTGCGCTCCACAAACTCATCACGGAGTTCGGGGACAAGACCGAGCGCAGCCGGGGCGCGTACGAGGACCAGGAGCAGGAGACCAAGGCGTCCATGCGGCAAGGCAGCTGAGTCCACAGTAAAACGAACGCCAGACTGACGATCAGGGGGAGGCCATGTCAGACACGCCCACGACTTCCGGCAACGAAGCGTACGAGAAGACGATCAAGGAAAAGAACCGAAAAGAACAGATCAAAGAAGAGTTCGGTTCGCACAAGGTTATTCCGAAGTCCAAATCCGACTTCCATCACCACGGACTCGACGCACTCCGGGCGATGGTCAAGAATTCTCACCCGGGCGCTATTGAGACCGCGGGTGATCACTGGCGCGCGTCGGCTGACCTCCTTGCAGGTGAAGACGGGCGCGGCGGAATTCGTAAGGCGTTCATGGACGCGGTCGATCACGCCTCGGCGCACTGGCATGGCGCCGCGGCGGATGCCTTCCGACGAGAATCGCAAAAGGTTCTGTCCAGGATCGACCGCACCTATGGCCATGCGCGGAACGTTGAGACTTCCCTCATCGGAAGCCGCGAGTCCGGGGCGAAGGGCAGTATTTCGCACAGCCTGCGTGAAGCCAAGACGGCCATGTCGAAGATCGAGGATGCCGGAGACGTCGAGGGATTCTTCGACACCAATGGCAAAGACGGCGATGACGCTCAGTTCCATAAGGACATGGCCAACCCGAAGATGGACGCCAAGATGGCGCTTGAGCTCAACCGGGACAGTCTCTCCCTGAGCAAAGAGCGTCAGGTCGAAGCGGTCATCGTCATGGAAGAGCTGGCGAACAATTACCGGGGTAACCAACCGAACTTTGAGGGTGGCGGCCCCCCGCCCGGATCTGGCCATGACTGGCCTACCGAGCCGAAAGCGCCTGCGCACCCGGCGCCCGTCAACATGCCGACTCCGGGTGGCCCACGCGTCAAACCGTCCAAAATCTCCCCGCACGCGCCGAACGGCCCGAGCGCGCCGTTCGATCCAGGCAAGGGGCACATCAACCCGTCGTCTCCTCCCGTGCGGACGGGCTTGGAGGGCCTGGACAACGGCACCTTGACGCCGGCCAATCCGGTTACTCCCGTCGGCCCTTCCGGCGGCGGTGGTGGGCACAGCGGCGTTGGGGGTGGCGGCGGTTCGACCGGCATGCCCGGCGGAATGATGCCCGTTATGCCTGGCAAGGGGGGCGGATCCGTGGGCCCCGGCGGCAGTGGCCGTAGCGGGGCCATCGGCGGCCGATCCGGAGCGGGCCGTGCAGGTATGCCCGGCGGAACCGGATCCGGAGCGGGGCGTTCGGGCATGCCCGGCGGCGGAATGGGCGGGGGCGCCGGCCGCGGCGGCGGTGCTGCTGCCGGGCGCGGCGGTGCGCAGGCCCGTACCCGTGGCGGCATGGCCGGAAAGCCGGGTGCGCCCACGGGGGGCACCAAGCAGGGCGGTTCCGGGCTGCACCGCAGCCGTGGGGGCACGAAGGCCGGCCAGGGCATGGCAGGCGCCCCTGGAGCCAAGGGGAACGGCAAGGAGAAGGAGCGCAGTACCAAGCAGCGCCCCGATTACCTGATCGAGGACGAAGAGACGTGGACTCCGCAACGTAATGTGGCGCCGCGAGTCATCGAGTAGGGCGGCGGACGCCGACGACGCCGTCGGCGTGAGGGGGTGCTCCGTGCGTCCTCGTAACGGAGCACCTCGTCAGGCGGTCAACATCCGCCCAGAACGGAAGCAATGAGGAGCAAGGCATGAGGGTCACACGAACTCTGCGCGCGACCATCGGTGCTGCGCTGACCGGAGCGCTGTTTCTGGCCACGGGCGGCTCGGCGGTAGCGGACCAAAACAGGGACGCTCAGTGGCCGTTGACCGCCTTCGGCGCCCAGGACATCTGGAAGAAGGCCACTGGCAAGGGTGTCACTGTGGCCGTCATCGAGAAGGCGTTCCGTACCACCCATCAGGACCTGACGGGCCAGTTCCTCCCGGGCAAGGACTTTCCCAACCCGACGAACGAAGATCACGTCGGTGGGTATCTGAAGCCGGGCGAAGACCTTCGCGACCACGGTACCTCCATGGCCGGTCTCATCGCCGGGCATGGGCATGGCCCAAGTGGCTCTGCAGGCGTGAAGGGGCTGTCACCCGGGGCGAAGATCTTGCCCTTGACGTCGGTGGGGACGGTTCCGACGGCGATTCGCTATGCGGTGGATCACGGAGCCGACGTCATCAACATGTCATTCGGGTCCAACTCGACGACGCCGGACATGTGTGAATCCATCCATTACGCGGTGGAAAAGGGTGTCGTGGTGGTGGCGGGTGTCGGCAATGATGGGTCGACGGAGAAGCACTTGCCGTCCGCCTGCCCCGGTGCGATCGGCGTCGGCGCGGTCGATGAGTACGGGGAAGTCTGGGAGAGGAGTAACTACAACTCCGCTGTCGATCTGCTTGCGCCCGGCGTGGACGTTCGGGTCCTCGGCGGAAAGAGTGATTCGCAGTACGGCACGACCGATGGTACTTCCGTTGCCACCGCCTACGTCTCCGCCGCAGTAGCCCTGCTCCGCGAAAAATACCCTGACCTCACTCCGGGGCAAATCGCCAACCGCCTTGTGAAGACGGCCAGTCTGACCCCTTCCGTGAAGAAGAAGCACCTCAAGCTTCCTGATGATCATTATGGGTATGGCTACATCGTTCCCGAGGCAGCCCTGAACGAGAACATCCCCGCAGGCCCCGCGCAGGGACCCCTGCCCATGCCGAAGGGAAAGGCGTCCAAGACGCCTGTCGCCGCCGGCGTGAAAAATGAGGCGAACCCGAACCCGAACCCGCCCATGGGCAAGGGAGAAAAGCTCCTGATCTTCAGCGGCATCGGTCTCGGTGTCCTGGTCGTCATCGGCGCCGTCGTCGCCATTGTGGTGTCCCGTCGACGCAAGAGCGCGGGCGTTCAGAGCTGGGGCTGAGGCGGCCGACGCAGCCATATGGTTCACCGCGCCGGGTCATCGGACGTGGATCAATTGGAGTACTCCGGCAACGCCCTTGAGTGCTGTGTCAAGGAGCTCAACGGGACCTGGGCGGCTGGGCAGCGCTGGCTCCTGTCCGTGCCGATCTGACCGGCAGGGACAGGCTCGACGCAGCGCGTGGCGGGCCCGTATTTCCGGGAACGCCGGAAAACGGGCCCGAACAGGCCAAGAAGATGATCGACGCCTCGGCGTGGGCGTAAAGGCCGACAAGCAACTGGGACGACACCGCGGACGGCCTGCCTGACGGCGACCGGCCGAAGGGCCCTCGAAGGAGCCAAGCATGAGGGGCACCCGAACACTGCGTGCGACGGTGGGTGCCGCGCTGTCCGGCGCGCTGCTCATCGCCGCGGGCGGTACCGCCTCCGCAGACCAAACGCGCAAGGATCTGTGGCCGTTGGAGGCGTTCGGGGCCGAGCAGCTGTGGAAGGAGGCCACCGGCAAGGGCGTCACGGTGGCCGTGCTCGACGGGGGCTTTCGAAAATCCCATCAAGACCTGAAGGGACAGTTCCTTCCCGAGCCGTATTTCGGGAAGGCGACTCAGGCGGAGGGGGCCAAACACCTCGAGCCGGGTGAGCACGTTCTCGACCACGGTACCGGCATGGCGGCGATCATCGCGGGTCACGGCCATGGTCCGGAGGGCTCTGCAGGTGTCAAGGGGCTGGCGCCTGAGGCCAAGATCCTTCCGGTGCCGGAGTACAAGAATTCCGGGATGGCCACGCGCTGGGCCGTAGACCACGGTGCTGACGTCATCAATATGTCCTACAGCGAGGGTCGTTCGGCGGACACCTGCGAATCCATCCACTACGCAATGTCAAAGGGCGCCGTGGTGGTGGCCGGTATGGGTAACGACGCTGTGTCCGAGAAGAGCTATCCGGTGGGCTGCCCAGGTGTGATCGGTGTCGGTGCGGTCGACCAATACGGCAAGTCGGCCGAGTTCAACAACTACAACTCCGACATGGACTTGCTCGCGCCCGGTGTGAAGATCCCCGCCGCGACGGGCAGGAGCGACTCGAGCTACCACACTGAGAACGGCAACTCGGGCTCCACTGCCTATGTCTCCGGCGCGGCCGCCCTCCTCAAGGAGAAGTACCCCGACCTCACTCCCGGCCAGATCGCCAACCGGCTGGTGAAGACGGCCGGCCTGCCGGAGGACCAGAAGGGCCTCAAGCTCCCGGACGCGCACTACGGCTACGGCTTCATCCAGCCCGGCCCAGCCCTGCGGAAGGACATCCCCGAGGGCCCCAAGGAGGGCCCGCTGCCGATGCCCAAGGGCAAGGCGTCCTCGCAGCTGGACGCCGGTACGCCGGACGCCGACGCGCCGATGGGCGGCAAGGCGGCGCTGAATCAGGCCCTGCTCTACGGCGGCATCGGTCTCGGTGTTCTGGTGGCAGTCGGGGCAGTCGGGGCCGTCATCGCCATCGTCGTGGCGACCCGTCGCCGCAGGAGCGCCGGCGGCCAGAGCTGGGGCTGAGGCGCCTGCCGGAGCCGCGGGGTGCGCCACATCGAGCCGCGGGACAAAGCGGTTTCACCTCCTTCGCCCTGACGATTTCCCCTGTGGCCGCTCCGTGCGTGAATGCGGCCCTGGTGCCGCGTGGTGCAAATGGCCACGTCTGCTTTGGAACCGGCCGATGAATGCCGGGATGTGCCGCCGGGACGCCGGGACGCCGGGACGCCGGGACGCCGGGACGCCGGGACGACGGGCAAACCGAGGCCTACATCGAACCGGCCCTGTTGAAAAGGAGGGCGGTGCGTGGCTTGCGGGCGTGGCGGTTCTTCCGGTCGTCGCTGCCGGTCGCCGCTGCCGGTCGTCGCTGCCAGGCGTCGATGCCGGTCGGTGCCGCTGCGGTCCCGTCCCCCTGCGGAGATAAATAGGGCGACGGTCCTCGGGGCACGCTGTTAGTTTCCCCAGTTATGGACCCCGTAGGTGAAAAAGAAATACGTGCCTCCTTCGTCAACTGCTCGAAGGGTGAGGCGAGCAGGATCCATCTGCCGGTGGGGCTGGCCGGGCTTCCCTGGGGGGACCTGGACTTCTTGGGATGGCGCGATCCGGGGGCGCCGGACCGGAGTTATCTGGTGGCGCCGCGGGGCGACGGGATCATCGGGGTGACGCTGCGGGTGCCGCAGGGTGTGCGGCGCAGCTTTACGAAGACCACGGTGTGTTCGGTCTGTGTGACCGGGCATCCGGGGTCCGGTGTCAGTCTGCTGGCCGCGCGCCGGGCCGGTCCCCTGGGGCGGCAGGGCAATACCGTCGGGACGTATCTGTGCGCCGACCTTGCCTGTTCCCTCTACGTCCGGGGACGCAAGCGGTCCCGGCTCGCAGGGCGGCATGAGGAGACGCTGCCGCTGGAGGAGCGGGTTGCCCGTACGGTGCGGAACCTGGACGCCTTCCTGGACAAGGTTCTTGAAGGCGAGCGGTAGAAACACAGCGCAAGTCCGCACGTAGGTAGCCGAGTTGGACCGACCGCGGGCCGGTGCCGGAAGCCCTCCGGCGGCCGCCCGGATGCTACCCGTGGGTTTCGGTTGCGGCAATGCACCCGTCGGACAGATCCTCGTGTCCACGCCGTGAGGGCGGCGGCGCAGAGGCAGGGGGGCGATGTGCTGCGAGTGCACTTCACCGCGCAGGATCTGGTGCGTACGCGAGTGGCTGACGGGGCCGACCCGCTCTGGGAGACGGTGCTGAGCCTGCACAGCCTGCGGGAGGACCGGACCGATCCGGCGCTGGCGGCCTGGCGGCAGCACGCCGTGCGGCACGGGCCGGGGCCGCTGCGGACGCTGTTCGCGCTGGTCCCGCCCTACGGGTACTTCCCGGACTTCCTCACGCCGGCCGCGTCCCAGTACGGGATCGAGTCCGGTCTGGAGGCCGTGATGAGCACTCCGCGGCAGCGGCTGCGGACCGAGCTGACCCGGCTGTCGGGGCATCGGGCGCTGCCGGGATGGGCGCGCGGCATAGGGGAGGGGGAGCCGGCCGCACTGCGGCAGCTCGCGCGCAGCCTGCGGACGTACCACCATCTGGCGGTGGCGCCGGCCTGGCCGCGGATCGCCGAACGGGTGGGCGCGGACCGGGAGTTGCGCAAACAGGTGCTGGCGCGGTCCGGGGCGGAGGCGATGCTGCGGACGTTCGGGGCGCCGATGCGCTGGCGGCCGCCGGTGCTGGAGGTCGGCTATCCGGTGGAGCGGGAGTTGCAGCTGCGGGGACGGGGCCTGGTCTTCGTCCCCTCGTACTTCTGCTGTGACCACCCGCTGGCGCTGGTGGACGAGGCGCTGCCGCCGGTGCTCGTCTACCCGGCACCACCACCCGCACCCGCGGCCGCACCGGCACCGGCGCGGGAGACGGCGGGCGGGCAGGCCGAAGGGCCCCGCCTCCGGGGATACGGAGGCGAGGCCCTTCGGGACGTACCGGCTCTGTTCGGCGGCCGGGCCGGAACCCGGATTGCCGCCGGGCGCTGAACGGGTGTCTCCCCCTGGGAGAGCCCCGAGACGCGCGCCCGTGGTCCGTCAGAAGCGGCGGGTGATCAGCGCGCGCTTGACTTCCTGGATGGCCTTGGTGACCTCGATACCGCGCGGGCAGGCGTCCGTGCAGTTGAAGGTCGTCCGGCAGCGCCAGACGCCGTCCTTGTCGTTGAGGATTTCGAGCCGCTGCTCGCCACCCTCGTCGCGCGAGTCGAAGATGAAGCGGTGCGCGTTGACGATCGCCGCCGGGCCGAAGTACTGGCCGTCGTTCCAGAACACCGGGCAGGAGCTGGTGCAGGCGGCGCAGAGGATGCACTTCGTCGTGTCGTCGAAGCGCTCGCGGTCCTCGGCGGACTGGCGCCGCTCACGGGTCGGCTCGTTGCCGGTCGTGATGAGGAAGGGCATCACGTCCCGGTACGCCTGGAAGAAGGGCTCCATGTCGACGACAAGGTCCTTCATCACCGTGAGGCCCTTGATGGCCTCGACCGTGATCGGCTTCTCCGGGTTGATGTCCTTGATCAGCGTCTTGCACGCGAGGCGGTTGCGGCCGTTGATGCGCATGGCGTCCGAGCCGCAGATGCCGTGGGCGCAGGAGCGGCGGAAGGTCAGCGTCCCGTCCAGCTCCCACTTGATCTTGTGGAGGGCGTCCAGGACGCGCTCCTTGGGGTCGATCTCCAGCTGGAAGTCCTCCCAGCTGGCGTCCTCCGAGACCTCCGGGTTGAACCGGCGGATCCGGAAGGTGACCGTGATCAGATGCGAAGCGCCGTCCTCGGCCGCGTCCAGTGCCGCGGAGTGCTTGTCGAGAGTCGGGGTGCTCATCAGTACTTACGCTCCATCGGCTGGTAGCGGGTCTGCACG
This sequence comes from Streptomyces sp. NPDC048516, assembly GCF_043199875.1. Lineage (NCBI taxonomy): Bacteria > Bacillati > Actinomycetota > Actinomycetes > Kitasatosporales > Streptomycetaceae > Streptomyces > Streptomyces sp. NPDC048516. The sequence continues at coordinate 175,656 of NZ_JBICWS010000002.1, forward strand.
ACCGGCTTGTAGTCGAGGCGGATCGACTCTGCGCCGTCTGCGCCCACCTCGCGGTACGCCATGGTGTGCCGCATGAAGTTGACGTCGTCGCGGTTGGGGAAGTCCTCGCGGTAGTGACCGCCGCGGGACTCCTTGCGGGCCAGCGCGGACACGGCCATGACCTCGGCCAGGTCGAGCAGGTTGCCCAGCTCGATGGCCTCCAGCAGGTCGGTGTTGAACCGCTTGCCCTTGTCCTGGACGGACACGTTCAGGTAGCGCTCGCGCAGCTCGCCGATCTTCTCGACCGCGGTCTTGATCGTCTGCTCGGTGCGGAACACCATCACATTGGCGTCCATGCACTCCTGCAGCTCCTTGCGGATCTCGGTGACCCGCTCGGTGCCCTTGGAGTCGCGCAGCCGCTCGACCTGGTCGATGACCTGCCGCGCCGGGTCCTCGGGCAGCTCGACGAAGTCGGCCGTGGCCGAGTACTCCGCCGCGGCGATGCCCGCCCGGCGTCCGAAGACGTTGATGTCCAGGAGCGAGTTGGTGCCCAGGCGGTTGGCGCCGTGCACGGAGACACAGGCCACCTCGCCGGCCGCGTACAGGCCCGGCACGACGGTGGTGTTGTCCGCCAGGACCTCACCCTCGACGTTGGTCGGGATGCCGCCCATGGCGTAGTGCGCGGTCGGCTGGATCGGGATCGGGTCCGTGTAGGGCTCGATACCGAGGTAGGTCCGCGCGAACTCGGTGATGTCCGGGAGCTTGGCGTCCAGCTGCTCCGGCGGCAGGTGGGTCAGGTCCAGGTAGACGTGGTCGCCGTCGGGGCCGCAGCCGCGGCCCTCGCGGATCTCCGTGTAGATGGAGCGCGAGACGACGTCACGCGAGGCGAGGTCCTTCATGACGGGCGCGTACTTCTCCATGAAGCGCTCGCCGTCCTTGTTGCGGAGGATGCCGCCCTCACCACGGGCGCCCTCCGTCAGCAGGATGCCCATGCGCCAGATGCCCGTCGGGTGGAACTGGAAGAACTCCATGTCCTCCAGCGGCAGCCCGCGGCGGTAGGCCGCGGCCTGGCCGTCACCGGTCAGGGTGTGGGCGTTGGAGGTCACCTTGAAGAACTTGCCGGTGCCGCCGGACGCGAAGATGATCGACTTCGCCTGGAAGATGTGGATCTCGCCGGTGGCCAGCTCGTACGCCACGACGCCCGCGGACTTCTTGACGCCGTCGACGTCCTGGAGCAGCAGGTCGAGCACGTAGAACTCGTTGAAGAACTCCACGCCCTCCTTGACGCAGTTCTGGTACAGCGTCTGGAGGATCATGTGGCCGGTGCGGTCCGAGGCGTAGCAGGACCGGCGGACCGGGGCCTCACCGTGGTTACGGGAGTGACCGCCGAAGCGGCGCTGGTCGATCGTGCCGTCCGGCGTGCGGTTGAACGGCAGGCCCATCTTCTCCAGGTCGAGGACCGAGTCGATGGCCTCCTTCGCGAGGATCTCGGCGGCGTCCTGGTCGACCAGGTAGTCGCCGCCCTTGATCGTGTCGAAGGTGTGCCACTCCCAGTTGTCTTCCTCGACGTTTGCGAGGGCGGCAGCCATACCGCCCTGGGCGGCGCCGGTGTGGGAGCGGGTCGGGTAGAGCTTCGTCAGGACCGCGGTGCGGCTGCGCTTGGTCGACTCGATGGCCGCGCGCATGCCCGCGCCACCGGCGCCGACGATGACGGTGTCGTACTTGTGGATCTGCATGGTTCCAGTCAGCCCCGGCTTCAGGAGATGTTCGGGTCGAAGGTGAAGATCACCAGCGTGCCCAGAAGGACGGTGAAGACCGTCGCGGTGTACAGCAGCATCTTCAGCCAGAAGCGGGTGTTGTCCCGCTGCGAGTAGTCGTTGATGACCGTACGCAGGCCGTTGGCGCCGTGCAGCATGGCCAGCCACAGCATCAGCAGGTCCCAGACCTGCCAGAACGGCGAGGCCCAGCGGCCGGCCACGAACGCGAAGCCGATCTTGGAGACGCCGCCGTCGAGGACCAGCTGGATCAGCAGGTGACCCAGGACCAGGACGACCAGCACGATGCCGGACAGCCGCATGAAGAGCCAGGCCTGCATCTCGAAGTTGCCGCGGGAAGCACTCCCGGTCTTCTTCGTGCGCTTGCGCGGCGCCTCGATGACCGGAGCCGGGTGGTCCACGTCATAGAGCGAGGCGCCGTCGGTCGCGCCCGCCGTGGCCTCTGCGGAGGTGGTTTCAGCAGACATCTCGCGTCAGCTCCCGAACAGCGTGCGCAGGGTGTGCTGCAGCACGGGGTAGAAGGCACCGGCCATCAGTACGACCCAGACGCCGACGACTGTCCACAGCATCTGCTTCTGGTACTTCGGGCCCTTCGACCAGAAGTCCACGGCGATGACCCGCAGGCCGTTGAGCGCGTGGAAGAGGATGGCGGCCACCAGGCCGTACTCCATCACGTTGACGATCGGCGTCTTGTATGTCGCAACGACGTTGTCGTACGCCTCGGGGGAGACGCGTACGAGAGCGGTGTCGAGGACGTGTACGAACAGGAAGAAGAAGATGAGGACGCCAGTGACTCGGTGAGCCACCCAGGACCACATGCCTTCCCGGCCGCGGTACAGCGTTCCAGCCGGCACGGAAAAACCCTCCGGGAGCGGGGATTGGGGCCTGCCGGCTTCTGTGTCGGTCGGCCCGGCCGGGTACGGTCCACCGGCCCTGGCCATCGTAGCGACGTGCTGTCGGTTCCTTGCGCCGGGGTCGTCAGGTGTGATCAAACAGGCACCAACGGGCTATCACGCAGGCACGAACCGGAATTTCCCGGGCAAACGCCGCGATCCGTTACGGCTCGGAGCTCATCAGCCGGATCAGCCGGCCGCGGGCCAGCCGGCGCAGCTCGTCCGCGGCGACCGCCCGCTCCTCGTCCGGCTCATTGCCCAGCCTGGTGCGGATGCCGGACAGGACCTGGTCGAGCAGTTCCTCGTCGCGGTAGCCGTCCAGGCAGATGACGAAGACATGACGGAAGCGCCGCTCGTACTCGGCGTGGGCGGCGCGCAGCGCGGTGTGGGCGGCTAGGGTGCCGGGCCCGCGGGCGCCGACGAGCGGCTGCGGGGAAAGGGACTCCTCGGCAAGCGCCTCGTCCAGTTCCCCCGCCGTGAGGTCGTAACAGGCCTCGTCGGAGGCGGCGAGCAGCGACTCCGGATCCGGGTACGGGCGGTGCGCGGCCACCCGCTCGGCCCAGCGGCGGCTGCCGCAGCAGCTCAGGAGCGCGGCCAGGGTGTCGTCCCGGCTGAGGGCGTTGAAGCGGCCGAGCCCGACGTCCTCACGACGGGGGCGGGGCAGGGCGGAGCCCGGGGCCCGTGACGATATGCCGCACCACGGGGGCTGCACAGGACGCAGCGTCGTCGGCCGGGCGGCCGGGGTGTCACCGGACAGCGTGGGCTCCTCGGACGGATGCGAATGGATCTCTTCGACGGGTGCGGGACGGACGACTGACGGAAGCTGGGGGAAGCGGACCGAAGCCGGGACGCGAAGCGTCGGCGGATGTGACGGTGGTGCGTGTGAACACGACACTCCGGCGGTATCCGGTGGCTCCGGGAGGGCCCCGTGAAGGGGGTGACGACTGGAACCGCCACGCTAACGACGCTTGTCGTTCGCTGTCCGAAGGATGCGCGAATTTCACCCGGATGAGAGAGCTTTCGCGCGTTCGTTGGACGACCGGCTCCACGCACCTGGCAATGCCTTCGCCCCGAAAAGTGAGGATTGCACGATGTCGAACCCGATGCGGCCGCCACGCGCCCCGCGGCCCTCGGCCTTGCCGCGCCCCCTGACGAGGCCCCGGGCGTGGACGGGCCCGGCGGCCCGGCCCGCGCTGTCGGCCGCGGCCCTCACCGGTGCGCTGCTGCTCGCCGGCTGCTCCGGCACCGCCGAGACCGAGCCGCCCGGGAGCACCAGCGCCAAGGTGAACCCCTCGCCCTCCGCCACCCCGACCTGGGCGCCGCTGACCGGAAAACCGCAGGTCATCCCCGCAGTCCGCGAATTCCACCAGGCCGACGGGCGGGGCTGGCGCCCGTCCAAGGGCGCCCGTGTGGTGGTACCGGCCGGCGAGAAGAGCAATGTCGCCGACGAGGCCCAGCGGATGGCCAACGACCTCGGCCTCGGCATCGTCTACGGCGACCAGTCCGTACGGCCCGGCGACATCGAGGTGAAGCTGACGGGCAAGAACAGCGACAACAACGTGCCCGTCAAGAGCGCTGCCGACGAGGCCTATACCCTCAAGGCCGCCGGGACCAAGCTCACTCTCACGGCCCCCACCGACGCCGGAATCTTCTACGGCACCCGCACCGTCAAGCAGGCCGTACGCGCCGCCGGCGGACTTCCCGAGGGCACCATCGAGGACCGGCCCGACCGACCGCAGCGCGGAATGTCGCTGGACAACGCCCGCAAGCCGTTCTCCCAGAACTGGATCGAGGCCCGGCTGCGGGAGATCGCCGACCTCAAGCTCAACCAGTTCCAGCTGCACTTCTCCGACGACCAGGGCTTCCGCATCCAGAGCGACACCCATCCCGAGATCGTCTCCGCCGACCATCTCACCAAGGCCCAGGTCCGCCAGATCATCGCGCTCGCGCGCACCCTGCACATCTCCGTGGTCCCGGAGCTGGACTCGCCCGGTCACCTGGGCGCCGTGCTGGACCACTATCCCGCCCTGCAGCTGCGCAACGTCCAGGGCCGGGTGATCCCCGGGGCGATCGACATCTCCAACCCCAAGTCCGCCCCGCTGATCGACTCGCTGCTGAAGGAGATGAGCGAGCTCTTCACCAACCCCGAGGGCGCCCCGGCGTACTGGCATCTGGGCGGCGACGAGTACCAGGCGCTGATGTCGTCCTCTCCCGCCACCAAGTACCCGCAGCTCGCGCGGGCCGCGCGGCAGAAGTACGGGTCCCGCGGCACCATCGAGGACCTGACGACCGGCTGGCTCAATGACCGGCAGAAGACCGTGGAGGCCAAGGGCAAGAACCGCATCGAGGCCTGGAACGACGGATTCTTCGCGGGCGGCGTCGTGAGCGCGCCCAAGAGCCGGATGGTCGATTACTGGACCGGCACGGAGGCCGGCAAGCGCGACCCCGCGGAGTATTTCCACGAGGGCCGCAACGTCATGAACTTCAACGACGCGTTCCTGTACTACGTGCTCGGCGAGCCCAACCAGTTCACCTATCCGACCGGCCAGCGGATCTACCAGAGCTGGACGCCGATGGTCCTGCGCGGCACCCGGCCGGTGGCGGTGCCCGCGAGCATGACGGGCCCGGACCGCATTCCCGGGGCGCGCTTCGCGATCTGGTGCGACCGGGCCCAGGCGCAGACGGTGGAGCAGGTGGCGGCCGGGATCCGGCTGCCGCTGGCGGCACTGGCGCAGAAGACCTGGGACCCGCGGACGCCGGCCCTGTCCTGGGCGGACTTCAAGGCGCTGGCGGGCCGGGTGTGAGAGACCGGATGCGAGAGACCGGATCGAGAAAACACCCGGTAAGAAACGGGTGAGAGAAAGCGAGGACGGCCGGGGCCGCCACCCCCCACAGGAGAGGCCCCGGCCGTCGTTCGCGAAGAGCCTGTGACGGCCCTCTATCCGGTACAGCGCCAGACGGCGCGAAAGCGTCACACGGGGTACGGGGAGGGGTACGGCTAGTGGTCCGGCTATGGGCCGGCAGGGGGCCGGGCGCGGGGCCGGCGGTGGTCTGGACGCCGGGCCGGACAGGCCCGTAACGTGCGGTTCCGCGCCGGTCGCGCACGGTTCCGAGTCGTCGGGCGTGGCTGGAAAAGGACGGCCTGCCGGGAGTCCCGAGGGCTTCGTCCCAGGAGCTCTCAGGAGTGCCCGGGGGGTTCTCCGGGGCCCCGGCCCGGGAACTTTCGAGGGGTTTGCGCGCGCAGGTCGCCGGAGCGCTGGACGCTCGCTGTCCCGCTCCACCTGACTCCGTCGTAGGGTCCGGCGGACCCGTCCCGGGTTCGGATCGTTCGCCTGTACGGGATACGGTCTGCGGGTACATCCGGGTTACCGACGGTTTCCGGCCTGCTGCGGCCGGTGGCGCGCGGTGGCCCGCCCCGGCTCCGGCACCGCACGGACGGGCGCCGCCCGCTCGAACGACGCCGGAACGGGGAAGCAAGGCCGGTGGTACGGCGAGCGAAGCAGCAATGCAGCAAGGACCGGGCGGCGGACATTCCGCGTGCGACAGGATGGACCCGTGCGAGGGGACGACATTCAGCCGGACGACCGTCGGCTGACGGTGGCCGTGCAGGCGGCACAGGGCGGTGACGAGGCGGCGTTCCGTACCGTCTACCGCGCCGTACATCCTCGGTTGTTGGGATATGTACGGACCTTGGTGAGCGAACCGGACGTGGAGGACGTCACGTCCGAGGCCTGGCTCCAGATCACCCGTGACCTCTCCCGCTTCAGCGGCGACGCCGACCGGTTCCGCGGCTGGGCCGCCCGTATCGCCCGCAACCGCGCCCTCGACCACATCAGGATGCGCGGCCGGCGCCCGGCGATCGGCGGCGACGAGAGTGAGCTGGCGGACACCCCCGGGGCGTCCGACACCGAGGGCGAGGCGTTCGAAGCCCTGGGCACCGGCCGCGCCATGCGGCTGATAGCCGGGCTGCCGCAGGACCAGGCCGAGGCGGTGGTGCTCCGGGTGGTGGTCGGGCTCGATGCCAAGAACGCCGCGCAGGTGCTCGGCAAACGGCCCGGAGCAGTGCGCACCGCCGCACACCGCGGACTGCGGCGGCTCGCCGAGCTGATCGGCGACGAGCCGGACCGGAGCCGGGACGGACGTCAGGACGGACGCCGGGACGGCCCTCGGGACGGACGCCAGGGCAGTGGCCGCGGTGGTGGGGAAGACGGCGCCGACCAGGGGGAAGGAGCCCCCTCGCGGCCACCCGCACCGGGCCCGCCCGGAGGTGGCGGGACAATGAACGGAGTGCCCGTACAGGGCAGAAGACGCCGCGACGGCGTGGCGGAATCGTACGTACCGGGTGTGACGGAAACGGCCGCACGAACGCAGAAGGACATGTGATGGCCGACGACCGGTACAACTGGCTCGACAAGGACACCGCGGAGCAGTTGCTGCGCGGTGAACCGGTCAGTGCCCGGCACGGCGACGGTGCACGTGAACTCGAACAGTTCCTGGAGGCCGCCGCCGCGGTCGCCGCCAGGGCACCCGAAACCGCACAGCTGCCCGGTGAGGACGCGGCCGTCGAGGCATTCCGCCAGGCCGCCCGCCGCGGTTCCGGCGCCCGCCACCGCACCGCCGCCGACCCCTTCCCGGACGGCGTGCGCACCGCCCACACCGCAGACGTCACCGAACGCACCCGGCTCGGCCGCCCCTTCCGGCGCGGCTTCGCCGTCGCCCTCGCGGCCTGCGCCATCGGCGGCGTCGCCGTCGCGGCCGGTACCGGCGTCCTGCCCAGCCCCTTCCGGGGCGGCGACCCGGCACCCGCCTCCAGCGTCTCCGCCGCCGAAACCCCCCGGCCGTTCCGCACCGGCGAACCCGGCGCCCAGACCGACGGCACCACGGCGCAGACCCCCGACGCCACTCCCGGCCGGCCGGACACCCGGCCCTCCGGAACCCCCACGCCCGGGGCCAGCCCCGGCGCCGGCACAAGACCCGGCGGCACCCCGAGCGGCGGCACGGGACGCGACCACGGCAAGCCCGGTGGCAAAGCGACCGATCCCGGCCGCGGGAGCACGAAGAACCTCCTGCTCGCCCTCTGCAAGAACTACGAGTCCGGCAAGCGCGGCACCATGGACCGCGACACGCTGCGGCGCCTCGAAAGCAAGGCCGGCGGACCGGACAAGGTGCACGCCTTCTGCCGCGCCTACCTGGCGCGGTACCAGACCGGCGGCGGCTCGGGCGGTGACGACGGGCTCGTCGGCGGCATCGGCGGCGACACCGGCGGATCCGACGGATCCGGCCAGAGCAGCGGCGGGAAGGGCGGCGACGAGGACGACGAAGGCCACCCGGCCCGGCCCTCCGCCGGCACGTCCAGCCCGGCCCCCGGCCCCTCGGCAACCGACCCGGACCCCACAGATGCCACGCCCGGCGGAACCGCGGACGACCCGGTGTGACGTTTTTTGAACCCGTGACGCAGTAATGAGTGAGCCGACTGGTCATCGGCTGCGCGAAGAGCCGGGGTTCCCCCCGTACCTACGGCTCAGCGCATCTGGCGCGGGCGGGGCACGTTCCCCCGGCCCTGCCCGCGCCCCCTTCTTTGCGACCCTCTTTGCGCCTAAGCCGGCGCCGCTCTCGCGGAGGTGGCCGAGCCGGGTGGGGGTTGCTCAATTTTCGCGTCCGTCAAAGACGTGGGTGGGGCCGTGGCGTGTGTGCGGCTAGTGGAAGACCACCACCTTGGTGCCCTTCTTCGCTGTGTGGAAGAGGGCGGCGATCTTGGTCCTGTCGCGGACGTTGACGCAGCCGTGTGAGGCGCCGCGGTAGCCGCGGGCGGCGAAGTCCGCGGAGTAGTGGACGGCCTGGCCGCCGCTGAAGAACATCGCGTACGGCATGGCCGTGTGGAAGAGCGTCGAGACGTGATGGCGGCTCTTGAAGGTGAGCGCGAAGACGCCCTCGCGGGTGGGGGTGTACTGCGAGCCGAAGCGGACATCCATCGCCGAGACGACCCGGCCGTCGACCATCCAGGTGAGCGTGTTGCTCCGCTTGCTGATGCAGATCACCCGGCCCGTCATACAGCGCGGGTCGGGGGTGCCGACCGGCCTGGTGGTGGGTGGGTAGAGCTCGGTGTGCGACGGCGTGCGGGTGTGGGACCGCAGCGCCCTCCAGGCCGTGGGCTGCACGCTGCCCGTACGGGGCAGGCCCTGCCGCCGCTGGAAGGCGCGGACCGAGGTCGCGGTCACCACGGCGTAGTAGCCCGTCGGGGAGTGGTCGAAGAGCCCCAGCTGGGCCAGCCGCGCCTGGAGTTCGCGGACCTGCGCGCCGCGCGAGCCGGTTGCCATGAGCGGCCGGCCGGCCGGTGTCGCGTGGTGGACGGTGCGGTGGGGGCGCGGCGGGGTGGTGCGCCGGTCCGGCGCGGGAGGTGCGTGATGGCCGAGCGGCGGGGGAGCGGGGGAGGTGGGGGCGTAGCGAGCGCCCGCGCTTCGGGGCGCACCGGCCCCGGTGACCGTCACCGGGCGGCAGCCCATCGCCAGCGCCGCCACCACCAGCACCGCGGCCACCGCAGGCGCCGTACGTCTTCCACTGCTCCGCTGCATACGCAACCCCCGGATCTCGGCGGCCCGACCGGCCCTCGGTGACTCTTCCCAGCGCTGCGGGACGGCGAACCTGCGGGCATGCTGTGAGCACGGCGTATCCCCGATGCCGGTCACCCAGCGGGAGGCGTACACCCATGGCGCACGAGTCGGGCAGTGAGCGGTACAACGAGAGCGGCCTGCCGATCGAGCCGGTGTACGGGCCCGGGGCGCTGGACGGCTGGGACCCGGAGCGCAGCCTCGGCGCGCCCGGCAGCTACCCCTTCACCCGCGGGGTGTATCCGTCGATGTACACCGGACGGCCCTGGACGATGCGGCAGTACGCCGGCTTCGGCACCGCGCGTGAGTCCAACGCCCGCTACCGGCAGCTGATCGCGCACGGCACCACGGGCCTGTCGGTCGCCTTCGACCTGCCGACGCAGATGGGCCACGACTCCGACACCCCGATCGCCTCGGGCGAGGTGGGCAAGGTCGGGGTGGCCATCGACTCCGTCGAGGACATGCGGGTGCTGTTCGGCGGCATCCCGCTGGACAAGGTGTCGACGTCGATGACGATCAACGCGCCCGCCGCCCTGCTGCTGCTCCTGTACCAACTGGTGGCGGAGGAGGAAGGGGTGACGGCGGACCGGCTGAACGGGACCGTGCAGAACGATGTCCTCAAGGAGTACATCGCCCGGGGGACCTATATCTTCCCGCCGCAGCCGTCGCTGCGGCTGACCGCGGACATCTTCCAGTACTGCCGGGCCGAGATCCCCCGGTGGAACTCCATCTCCATCTCCGGCTACCACATGGCCGAGGCGGGTGCCTCGCCCGCGCAGGAGATCGCCTTCACCCTCGCCAACGGCATCGCCTATGTGCGGACCGCCGTGGCCGCCGGGATGGACGTCGACGACTTCGCGCCGCGGCTCTCCTTCTTCTTCGTCGCCCGTACGACGCTGCTGGAGGAGGTCGCCAAGTTCCGGGCCGCGCGCAGGATCTGGGCCCGGGTGATGCGGGAGGAGTTCGGCGCGAAGAACCCCAGGTCGCTGATGCTGCGGTTCCACACCCAGACGGCGGGGGTTCAGCTCACCGCCCAGCAGCCGGAGGTGAACCTCGCACGGGTCACCCTCCAGGGACTCGCCGCCGTGCTCGGCGGCACCCAGTCGCTGCACACCAATTCCTTCGACGAGGCCATCGCCCTGCCCACCGACAAGTCCGCCCGCCTCGCGCTGCGCACCCAGCAGGTGCTCGCCTACGAGACCGATGTGACCGCCACCGTCGACCCGTTCGCCGGTTCCTACGCGGTCGAGTCGATGACGGACGACGTCGAGGAAGCGGCCGTGGCCCTGATGCAGCGGGTCGAGGACATGGGCGGTGCGGTGGCCGCCATCGAGCGGGGCTTCCAGAAGGAGGAGATCGAGCGCAACGCCTACCGCCTGGCGCAGGAGACGGACGCCGGCGAGCGGGTCGTGGTCGGCGTCAACCGTTTCCAGCTGGACGAGGAGGAACCGTACGAGCCGCTGCGCGTCGACCCGGCGATCGAGGCCCGGCAGGTCGAACGGCTGGCCCTGCTCCGCGATCGCCGCAGCGCCCGCGCCGTGACCGCGGCCCTCGACGACCTCCGAAAGGCCGCCGAGGGCACGGACAACGTCCTCCCTCCGATGCGCGAGGCCCTGCGGGCGAGAACGACGCTGGGCGAGGTGTGCGAGGCGCTGCGAGAGGTGTGGGGGACTTATGTGCCGACGGATGCGTTCTGAGGGGCAATTGAGAAGCAGTTGAGGGGGGAGACGGGTGAGCGTGGGTACGGGCTATGGCTTCTGTGTCGTCGGGGAACTGAATCCGGGGGCGCTGACCGCGGCGCTCGCCGGGTGCCTGGGGGTACAGGCGGCGGACGTCGAGGTGGCGGGCGAGGAGTACGACCCGAGGACCCGGCACTGGGACGCGGCGGTCAGCTGCGGCTGTGCCGCGGCCGCCGGCGATGTGTCCTGGGTGCTGGATGTCTACGCGACGGAGCGGGTCGTGGCACCGCCCGGCAGCCGGGACCTCGCACGGGGACTGGCGGCGGCGCTGGGCCGGGTGGTGGTGTACGAGGCGCAGCCGTACCAGTCCGGTGCCTGCTGGGTTGCGGTACCGGACGGGCGGACCGTGCGCGGGCGGTTGTACGACCCGGGGGATGTGGCGGGCCGCGAAGGCTTCGTGATGGATGCGGTCGAGTCGCCACTGCCCGCCTTCCCCGGCGCCCGCACCGATTTCGTCTACGAGGCGCTGTCCTTCGGGCAGGGCCGGGACTTCGGCCAGGCGCTGCGCGCCATCGCGTCCGCGCTGCGGTCGAGGTGTCCCGAGGGGCGGCTCGAACTCCGCGGTTCGCTGGCCGGTGACGCGTATGACCGGTACAGCGATATCGACCTCTTGTGGACCGTTCCCGGTGAGCGGTTCGCGGCGGCCGTGGCGGGGGCCGGGGAGGCGCTGGCGGGGGCGCTCCCGCTGCTCACGGCACGCAGCGACCCCGAGTTCCATGACGCTGCGGACCGGCGACTGTTGACGTACTTCTTCCGCGATCTTCCCCTCTTCCGGAGGCTGGATCTGGACGTACGGGCCGCGACACCGGCGGTGGGACCGGTCCCGACGGGCGGCGGGTGGCCGTTGGCGGTCAGTGCGCTGGCCAATGCGGTGGGGGCCGTGAAGGCGGTGCGCCGGGGGCGGGATGCGGAGACGGTCCGGGGGCTGGTGGAGCGCGGAGGTGCGCGGGTCGGGGTGACGGAGCGGGCCTCGGGGAGGTGGGCGGACGACATCGCCCGGCTGGTGGACGCGGCCGAGCGGGCGGACCCGGGGGCGGGGGAGCTGGCCGGGCGGGTGCGGGAGCTTGTGACCGGCCAGCTGGGGTGAGTCACACTGTGGGCATGTCGTCACCCCGCCGCGCGTGCCCCGTCTGCACCCGAGAGATCGCCGTTGTCGGCGGGCGCTTCGCCCGCCATGACCCGCCCGGGCGGCGGACGGTGCTGGAGCTGATTTCCTGCCCGGGGTCGCGCCGGATCGCGCCGATGATGGCGCCCGCGGAGAAGCTGTTCGATCCGGAAGAGCCGCCGATTCCCGGGCAGCAGCCGCTGTTCTGACCGGTGAGCCGGCCGCTCGGGGTCAACTAAGGGGCCAGTACGTCCAGTTCGGCCATCGCGCCCGTGGTGATCTCACGGGTCAGGGCCTCCGCCCGTGCCGCGTCGCCGGTGCGTACCGCCTCGGCGACCTGGACATGGAGGGTGACCGCGGCCGGGTCGGGGTCGGTGAACATCACATGGTGCTGGGTGCGGCCGGTCAGGACGGCGGCGACCACATCGCCGAGCCGGGCGAACATCTCGTTGCCGGAGGCGGTCAGGACGACCCGGTGGAAGGCCGTGTCGTGGACGAGGTAGGCGTCGAGCTGCTGGCCGCGTGAGGTGGCGACCATGCCCATGGCCTGTTCGGTGAGTTCGGCACACTGCGCGGGGGTGGCGTGCCGGGCGGCGAGGCCCGCCGCGACCGGCTCGATCGCCGAGCGCAGCACGGTCAGCGAGCGCAACTGCCGGGGGCGGTCGCGGCCGGCCAGCCGCCAGCCGATCACCCGCGGGTCGTAGACGTTCCACTCCTCGGTGGGCCGGACGGTCACCCCCACCCGGCGCCGGGAGGCGACCAGCTGCATGGATTCCAGTACCCGGATCGCCTCACGGATGACCGTGCGGGAGACGTCGAAGCGCTGCTCCAGCTCGTCCGTGCGCAGGACCGTGCCGGGAGGGTAGTCGCCCGCGGTGATCGCGGGCCCCAGGGACTCCAGTACACGGGCGTGCAGTCCCTTCCCCTCGTTTTCCATGGGGCAAGCCTACGTTCCCGCACTCCGGCCAATTAAGTATGACGTTTGCGTCACAGGCTCTTGAATACGTCGTACCTAATGGGGTTCAGTGGGCGCCGCACGAGGTCGATGAAGACAGCGAGGTACCACGGGATGAGCACCCCCGACGTGATCGTCGTGATGGGCGTGGCCGGCACCGGCAAGACCACCATCGGCCCGCTGGTGGCCGCCCGACTGGGCGTCCCGTATGCCGAGGGTGACGACTTCCATCCGCCGGCCAACATCGCCAAGATGTCGGCCGGCATCCCGCTGGACGACGCCGACCGCGGCCCGTGGCTGGACGCCATCGGCGCCTGGGCCCATGAGCGGGCCGGGCACGGCGGCGTGGTCAGCAGCTCCGCGCTCAAGCGCGCCTACCGCGACCGGCTGCGTGCCGCCGCCCCCGGGATCGTTTTTCTGCACCTCACCGGGGACCGCGCGCTGATCGAGGAGCGGATGGCCGGGCGCCAGGGCCACTTCATGCCGGCCGCGCTGCTGGACTCCCAGTTCGCCACGCTCGAACCCCTCGGGCGCGACGAGACCGGCGTCGCCGTGGACGTGTCCGGCAGTCCGGAGCAGATCGCCGGACGGGCGGTGGCCGCACTGCGTGCGATGACCGCGCCGGCCGGATAGGTCCGACGGCCTTACGGCCCCACCGTCCTCGCAGCTTCACCGGCCGCCCAGCCCCACCGGCCGGAGACCCGCGCCGGGCCGACAGCCCCCGCACCCCCCGCACCCCCAACGCCCCCGCACCCCGCCCTCCCCACAACACCCGTACCGCAGCACCCCCTTCCCCTCCGTCCAACCAAGGGAATCGCCGTGACACATCTCAGCGTCGAGATGCTCGCAGCGGATGCGGCCGAGCCGATCACCTCGGCCGGTCACGCACAGCTGGGCATCGCCGTCCTGGCCGGCATAGCCGTCATCGTCCTGCTCATCACCAAGTTCAAGCTGCACGCCTTTCTGTCGCTGATCATCGGTTCGCTGGTGCTCGGCGCGGTGGCCGGTGCGCCCCTCGACAAGGCGATCACCAGCTTCTCGACGGGGCTGGGCACGACGGTCGCGGGCACGGGAGTGCTGATCGCGCTCGGTGCCGTCCTCGGGCGGTTGCTCGCCGATTCGGGCGGCGCGGACCAGATCGTCGACACGATCCTGGCGAAATCCGGAGGGGGCAGGGCCGCAGGCCCTTCCGGCGAAGGGCGGTGGCGGGCGACGGGCCGGCGGGCGATGCCCTGGGCGATGGTGCTGATCGCCGGGATCGTGGGGCTGCCGATCTTCTTCGAGGTCGGCATCGTGCTGCTGATCCCGGTGGTGCTGCTGGTCGCCAAGCGCGGCAACTTCTCGCTGATGCGGATCGGCATCCCCGCGCTGGCCGGACTGTCCGTCATGCACGGGCTGATACCGCCGCACCCCGGCCCGCTCGCCGCGATCGACGCCGTCAAGGCGAACCTCGGGGTCACCCTCGCGCTCGGTGTGGTCGTCGCGATCCCGACCGCGATCATCGCCGGTCCGGTCTTCTCCCGTTACGCGGCCCGCTGGGTGGACGTCCGCCCGCCGGAGAAGATGGTGCCCGAGCGCGCCTCCGACGACCTGCAAAAGCGGCCCGGGTTCGGGATCACCGTGGCCACCGTGCTGCTGCCGGTGGTGATGATGCTGACCAAGGCGCTGGTGGACATCGTCGTCGATGATCCGGAGCACACCGTCCAGAGGGTCTTCGACGTCGTCGGATCCCCGCTGATCGCGCTGCTCACCGCCGTCCTCGTGGCGATGTTCACGCTGGGCCGGGCGGCCGGGTTCACCCGCGGCCGGATCGCCACCACCGTCGAGAAGTCGCTCGGCCCGATCGCCGGGGTGGTGCTGATCGTGGGCGCGGGCGGCGGCTTCAAGCAGACGCTGGTGGACGCCGGCGTCGGCCAGATGATCCTGGACGTCTCCCAGGGCTGGAACATCTCCGCGCTGCTGCTGGCCTGGCTGGTCGCGGTCGCCATCCGGCTGGCGACCGGCTCCGCGACGGTGGCCACGATCTCCGCCGCCGGGCTGGTCGGTCCGCTCGCCGCGGACATGAGCACCACCCATGCCGCGCTGCTGGTGCTGGCCATCGGGTGCGGGTCGCTGTTCTTCAGCCACGTCAACGACGCCGGATTCTGGCTGGTCAAGGAGTACTTCGGGATGAGCGTCGGCCAGACGCTGAAGACCTGGTCGGTGATGGAGACGCTGATCTCGGTCGTGGGGATCGGGTGCGTCCTGCTGCTCTCCCTGGTCCTCTAGCCGCTCCGGTACGTCGGACCACTGTCCCCTGTTTCCTTCCGGACGGATCACCGTCCCGGGCGCCCCACCCCCCTCAGGCGCCCGTCCCCGGCACGAGGCCGTACGAGCGGATCACCGCTGGTACGGCCTCGTGCGCGTGCGGGCGGATTCCCGGCGGGGCCCGTGGCCGGGCGCCCCGCGCCGCGGCGCACGAGGACGACCGCCGCGAGGCCGACCGCCAGTCCGGCGGCGGTCCGCGGGCCGAACGGTTCGCCGAACATGGCCGCTCCCCACAGTGCCGTGACCGGCGCCATCAGG
Organism: Streptomyces sp. NPDC048516; assembly: GCF_043199875.1. Classification (NCBI taxonomy): domain Bacteria; kingdom Bacillati; phylum Actinomycetota; class Actinomycetes; order Kitasatosporales; family Streptomycetaceae; genus Streptomyces; species Streptomyces sp. NPDC048516. Next base: position 191,275 of record NZ_JBICWS010000002.1, read on the forward strand.
AACATCAGGGTGTTCACCTCGGTGACGCCCCGGCGCCGGAGGATCAGCCAGTACAGCCCGTACCCGCCGAAGGTGGACAGCGCCACCAGCCAGCAGACCGCGGCCCAGAACGAGAGCGACGCGGGCGGCCGCAGGGACCCGGTGCCGGCGGCGAGGGCGGTGAAGAGGACGGCGCTGGTGGCGCAGTGCACCGTCATCGACACCGACGGTGCGACCCGGGTACCCGGGCGGCCTTCCAGGAAGGTGGCCGCCACCAGCGAGGACATCCCGAGGAACGGGACGAGGTAGGCCCACCGGGGCACGTCCGCGCCGGCCGACGCGTCGGCGGTGGTGACCAGGACGACGCCGGCCAGGCCCAGGCACAGCCCGAGCCACTGCCGGCGGGAGACGTGTTGGCGCAGCAACGGCCCCGCGAGCGCCCCGGCAACCAGGGGCTGGGTGCCGTCGACCAGGGCCGTGGTGCCGCTGGAGACCCCGAGCTGGATCGCGTAATAGACGGTGAGGAGATAGCCGCTCTGCGAGAGTGCGCCGACGGCGGTCTGCCGGGCCAGGTCCCGTGCCGTCAGGCCCCGCCACGAGGCGCGGGCGGCGGTGGCGGCCACGAGGAGGAGGACGGCGGCGAGCGGCAGGAACCGCCACATCAGGAGCGTGGCCGCGGGCGCGCTGCCGGCGCCGAGCTTGGCCCCGATGAAGCCGGAGCTCCAGCAGAGGACGAAGGCGGCCGAGAGCAGGAAGTGCATGCCGTGACCCTTCAGTAGACCGATCTGTATACCTCTCTCCTTTCACTATACAGATCGGTATACTTTTGCCATGGGTACTTCGCAGCCACCACGACGGATCACCATGACGCCTGCCGCGCGTCGCGCCCTGACGGCCGCCGAGCGGCTGTTCTACGAGCGCGGCATCCATGCCGTCGGGGTGGATCTGATCGCGGCCGAGGCCGGGGTGACGAAGAAGACCCTCTACGACCGGTTCGGCTCCAAGGAGCAGATCGTCGTGGAGTACCTGGCGGACCGTGACGAGCGCTGGCGGGTCTTTCTGGCGCCCTATCTCGATGCCGCGGGACCGTCGCCCGCGGCGGGGGTGCTGGCCGTCTTCGACGCCTCGCGGGACTGGTCGGCCGAGCGCGGTGCCAAGGGGTGCAGCATGGTCAACGCCCATGCCGAGATCAGCGATCCGTCCCACCCCGCGTACACGATCATCACCGCACAGAAGCAGTGGATGCTCGCGCTGTTCACCGAGCTGGCCGGGGGCGCGGCGCCCGGCCGGGCGGAGCGGCTGGGCCGGGCGCTGATGCTCCTGCACGAAGGGGCCCTGGTCGTCCACGGCCTGGACGTCTTCCCGGACGCGATCGGCCGGGCCCGCGACGAGGCGGAGGCGCTGCTCGCCGCTGCGGGGGCGGGGTCGTGACCCGCCGGCCGGCCCCCGCACCGGCCGGTGGCGATCAGCGGGCCGCCGACACCGTGCCCGCGCCGAGGTGGGTCACCAGGGCCTCGGTCACCCGCGCCGTCGCGTCCTGGGGCGGGGCGGCGAGGGCGAGGTAGCCGTCGGGGCGGATGAGGAGGACGGCGGGGTCCGGGCCGTAGGCGTCGCGGATGTGGCCGTCGGTGTCGGTCAGGTCGGGGGCCGGGCCGCCGACGCGGACGAGGCGCAGCAGGGCCGGATCGGCGGGCAGCGCACCCTCGTCGACGCCGGTGCCGCCCAGGTCGAGCAGGGTGAAGTGCGGGCCGCGGAAGGCGTCGAAGAGCCGGGTGGGCGTGCCGTCGGCCGTGGTGCACGGGGCGTCGGGGGCTCGGTCGCCCGCGGCGGGGGTGCCCTCGGCGAGGTCCGTGCGCAGCTCCCGCGTGAGCGGGCTGCCGGGGTAGCCGATGCCGAGCTGGTGGAGGTCCCGGCCGCGCCGCAGCGTACCGGAACGGTGCAGCCGGGTGCTGGTGTCGAGGATGCTCTCGGCGATCGGGCGGCGCTCGGTCTCGTAGGTGTCGAGGAGGCTGTCATGGGCGCCGTGCCTCAGCACCTGGCCGAGCTTCCAGCCGAGGTTGTAGGCGTCCTGGACGCTGGTGTTCAGGCCCTGGCCGCCGGCCGGGGAGTGGATGTGCGCGGCATCGCCGGCCAGGAAGACCCGGCCGGTGCGGTAGCGCTCGACCAGGCCCGCCCGGGGGCGGAAGAGGGAGGACCACAGGACCTCGCCGATCTGCGAGGCGTCGAGGTGGGTGCGCGCCGCGAGCCCGGCACGGATCGTCTCGGGTGAGGGGTCCGGTGTGCCGTCGAAGGCCCCCGCGATCATGGTCTGGAAGTAGTCGGTGCCGGCCAGCGGGAGAAGGCCCGCGAACCCGCCGGCCGGCGACTCCCAGCGGTGCCAGTGGTCGCGGTCCAGGCCGTCCACCCGGACGTCCGCGAGCAGCACGGCCACCGGTTCCAGCTCCGGACCGCTCATCTTGAGGCCCAGCGCCCGGCGTACGGTGCTGCGCCCGCCGTCGGTGGCGACCAGATAGGCCCCGTGCACGGTGCGCTCCGCCCCGCCGGCGTGCCGCAGACGGGCCGTCACACCGGCGGAGTCCTGGTCGAATGCGGTGAGTTCGGTGCGGAAGAGCACCGCACCGCCGAGCTCTTGCAGCCGCTCGTACAGGAGCTCCAGGTTGCGGAACTGCGGCAGCATCAGGCCGTTGGAGTACGGCACGGCGGGTGTCGGGTCGACCCGCTCGATCATCTGGGTGGTGTCGACGATCGCGCCGTTCTCCCAGCGGGCGGTCTTCGGGTAGAGGCCGCCGGCCGCGAAGGCCGCGTCCAGCACCCCGAGGTCGTCGTAGACCTCCTGGGTGCGCGGCTGCACGCCGGTGCCGCGGGCGCCGGGCGAGAGGCGGTCCTGCCGCTCGACGAGCAGGGTGCGCACGCCGCGGCGGGTGAGGTCGATGGCCAGGGCGAGGCCGGTCGGGCCCGCGCCGGCGATCAGTACGTCGACCGTCGTGCCGTCGTGGGGCAGGGCGGCGCCAAAGGTTTCCTTAACGTTGTTAAGTGCCATGTTCCGAGGATGGATTTAACGGTGTTAAGTTGTCAACATGGTTTCGCGCATCGACCGGAAACGGGTCGTGGACACCGCACTGCGGCTGCTGAACGAGGTCGGCCTCGACGGGCTCACCCTGCGGGGCATCGCCAAGGAGCTGAACGTCCAGGCTCCCGCGCTGTACTGGCACTTCAAGAACAAGCAGGAACTGCTGGACGAGATGGCCACCGAGATGTTCCGGCGGATGTTCGGGAGCGTGGAGGGCGGCGGGTCCGGCGGGTCCGGCGGATCCGGCGCGGGCCCGCAGGGCGGCACCTGGCAGGAAATGCTTCTCGACGGCTGCCGGACGACGCGCCACGCACTGCTCGGCTACCGCGACGGCGGCAAGGTCTTCAGCGGTACGCGGATGACCGACGACAGCGCCGCCGGGCCGCTCAACTCCTTGATGTCCTGCTTCACGGAGGCGGGCTTCACCCTGAAAGAGGCGGCGCGGGCCTGGTGGACCGCCTACAACTACACCGTGGGCCAGGTGATCGAGGAGCAGTCGGTCCATCCGGTGCCCGGCCGGCGGGAAGCCCGTGACCCGGTCTACGACCAGGGTGACCGCGAGCGGCGGCTCGGACCGGACTATCCGCTCGCGGCGCTGGCCGGCGAGGAGATGTTCGGCGATCTGGAGCAGGGCTTCGAGGACGGGCTGCGGATCATCGTCGCGGGCGTCGAGGCCACTCTGGGGCCGGACGCGGCGGGCTGATCCCGCCGCGCGACGGTCGCCCGCGGTGCCGCGGAGGCCGGCCGCCCGGACTCAGCGCCGCGGGGCGATCGACCGCTTCAGAACAGGCGTCAGCGGACGCTCGACGAAGCGGTGCAGCACCCACGCGAGCAGCAGCATCAGCGCGACGGTCAGCGGCAGCGTCGCGTACGAGGGCAGCCCGATGCCGTGGTGCAGCGCCCGCACCACGACCCAGCCCAGATGCTCGTGCACGAGATAGAACGGGTAGGTCAGCGCGCCGGCCACGGTCAGCCAGCGCCAGTTCGCCCACCGCAGCTTGCCCAGCGCGACCGCCGCGACCAGGGCGAACCCGAGGGTGACCACGGCGATGACGGCCGCCGTCGAACGGTAGGAGAACGCGGTGGCCGACGGCGCGTGCCACAGCCCGGCGACCGCGTAATGCTGGCCGATCAGCCAGCTGACCAGCACGATCGCCCAGGCGATCGGATCGCGCGCGCCATAGCGGTGCAGCAGGTACAGGCCCATCCCGCCGATGAAGAACGGGGCGTACTCGGGCATGAGGACGGTGTCGAGGAAGGGCTCGTGCGCGGCCTGGGCGAGCGCGGCCGCCAGGGTCCAGCCCGCGCAGAAGAGCACCACCCGGCCGCGGGTGGCACCGGGCAGCACGACGCACAGCGCGAAGAGGGCGTAGAAGCGCATCTCCGCCCAGAGGGTCCAGCACACCCCGAGCACCCGGTCCACGCCCAACGGCTGCTGCAGCATGGTCAGATTGGTCAGCACCTCGCTGGGCGGCAGTGCCTTGTAGGCGACCCAGGGGAGCGCGAAGACCGCGGTGACCAGCAAGATCGCGGCCCAGTACGCCGGATAGAGGCGGGAGACGCGGGAGGCGATGAACGCGCGCAGCGTCCGGCCCCAGCCGCTGAGGCAGATGACGAAGCCGCTGATCACGAAGAAGATCTGGACGCCCAGACAGCCGTAGGCGAACAGGGGGGCCAGGGTGGGGAACTGATGGGCGGGCGAACCGCCCCAGGCCTGCGCTATCTCGCCGTTGCGGCCCCCGAAGTGGTACGCGGCGACCATCAGCGCGGCGAGCAGCCGCAGCCCGTCCAGGGCGCGCAGCCGCGACGGTCCTTTCCCGGCCGCACGGGCCGGGGGAACCTCCGCGCTGCGCCCCCGTATGGGGGCCTGCGGGGCGGTGGTGACGAGATCCGGCGCGCCCGACGGCGCGCCGGTCGTCAGCTGGGGGGCGCTCATCCGAACGCGGCCCGCTTCTTCAGCCGCCGCTGCACCGCACGCGCCCGGCGCGCGACCTTGCGGACGGTGGCGTTGCGCGGCAGGAACGACAGCTGGGAGGGGATCGCGCCGGGCAGCGCCAGCGCGGTCAGCCGGCGGCGCTTGAAGTAGCGCCAGGTGAGCGGGTCGAGGTGCGCGGCGAGGTAGCGCTCGGCGGCCGGCCGCAGCTGCGGATAGATCTGGTGCTGCATCGCATAGCCGACCGCGGTGACCAGGCCCTCGATGCTCTCGGCGGTGGCGAAGGCGCGCGGGCGCTCGCTGCGGTCGCCCAGGTCGGGCACCAGCGCGTCCACGATCGTGACCGGGACACGGTTGCTGTTCTGGTACGGGGTGAGCCGTTCCAGCAGCAGGCCGGTGCCGGTGCGCGCGGTCGGCAGGCCGAAGAACGCGGAGGCCGTCAGCAGCGCGGTGGAGAAGCAGCCGACGACCAGCGCGGGCCGCATCCGCTGGTAGAGCACTTCGGCCAGCACCGGGGTGTCCAGCACGGTCAGCGCGATGTCCAGTTTCTCGGCCTCCCGCTCCAGCAGTCGCGACCAGCGGGCCGGCGCGGACGGGTGCGGCTTGAAGACGATCTCGCGGTGGCCGCGCTCGGCGGCGCCGCGCACCATCCGCACATGCAGCTCCTCTTCCTCCTCGGGAGTGAGGATGCCCAGCGCGGAGAGGTACTGGCCGAGCAGCAGCGCGGCACCCTCCGGGGCCGCCACCTCGCCACTGGCGTCACAGAGTTCGGCCAGCACCTTGGTGAAGGCGTCGGCCGGCACGGTCTGCGCCGTGACGTCGAACTCGGTGAGCAGCAGCGGTGTCAGGCCCGGCACCAGGTCCAGGTGCAGCAGCCGGTTGATCCGGGTGCCGATCAGCGGGTCGAGCTTGTTGCGGGTGGGCCCGTAGCTCATCAGGCCGTCGGCGTAGACATCGATCGGCGCGTCCGGGAACAGCTGGGCGATCGCCTGTGCCGGGTTGACCTGGATGGACTCCACGATCAGCTCGATGTGGTCGTCGCCCAGGCCCCACAGCAGCCGCAGATGCCGCTCCCACAGCGGGACGTCGTCCGCGCGCGGCGACCAGCCGCCGGGGTGGAACGGGCTGATCGTCTCGTTCCACGACAGCACCCGGCCGAAGCGGCCGCGCAGCCGCTCGAAACCGGGCATGGTGTCCAGCGACGCGCTGGTCTCCGGGGTCGTGGCGTTGTTGCAGAGCAACAGCAGACGGCGGTCGGCCGGGGCGAAGCAGTCGGCGTCCAGCGCGGCGGCGAGCGTCGCCGCACCGTAGAGCGTGGAGGCCAGGAAGATCTGGGTACGCGGTCGGGTGGACATCAGGCGGCGACCTCCGCCGGGACAGGGCGACGGCGCAGTCGCCGCAGCCGGGACGCGCGCTGCACATCCATCGAATCCAGTGCTTCCTTCAATACGTCCTGCGGCATGCGTTTCATGGCCGCGGCGCTCATGGCGCGCAATTTACGGGCGACCTGCGGTTCGAAACGTTCGATCGAACCGAGATGGTGGGAAATGATCGCGCAATAGGTGCGCACCGCCTTCGGCAGCAGAAGATCCGCATCGTGGTCCTGCGCCGTTTCCTCGATCACCTGATCGAAGGCGCGAATGAAGTCCAATTGCCGCACATCCCCGATCTGGGTGAGTGAGGACGCCACTCCGCGCCGGTAGAAAACGCCGAGCAGCCCGACCACCGCCATGGACTTCGCCTCGCGGTGCAGCCGCCAGATCCACGGGCGGTCCTCCGCGGTGCGCAGCCCGTCCCGGAAATGCAGTACCCCCTCGTCCAGCAGCCGGCGGTGGTACATCCCGGCCCAGGCGAAGGCGTAGTCGACGGAGGTGGAGCGGTCGGCGGGCAGGATCACCTCGCGCGGGTCCATCACCACCCCGCGCCGGCCGTGCGGGACACGGTGGACGCTGCGGGCGCGGGCGGTGCACTGGACGTGGTCGGTACGGACGAAGTCACATCCCAACTCCTCCATGGTGGCGAGGAGGCGAGGGTAGTAGCCGGGCGCGAGCCAGTCGTCACCGTCCAGGAAGGTGACGTACTCGCCGCGGGCCTCGTCCAGGCCGGTGTTCCGGGCGGTGGCCAGGCCGCCGTTCTGTGCGTGCCGCAGCACTCTGGCGCCCGGCAGCTCGCGCTCGGCGCGCGCAAGAATCTCCGGGGTCTCGTCGCGGGAACAGTCGTCGACGAGCAGGAATTCAAAATCTTCGCGGGCGTTGGCCGCCAGGCTTTTCAGGGTGTCGGGCGCGTATGTCTGCACGTTGTAGAACGGCACGATGACGGAGAGCTTAACCACCCGGGTGACGTTAGGTGCGCGGGCGGCATTCGTCTTTACCGGGTGCGGGCCTCAAGGTGAACGAAGAATGGCGGGATGGTTAACCAGGTCGGCAATCGGGCTGGTTAGCCATTCGTCGACCCGCTGTTAACCCTTTGTTGCGACCCAGTTGGCCCGCCAAACGGAATGGCTTCCTAGCGTCTTCGACGTGCCATCACGTACCCACTCTTCGCCGCGGGTCGCCGTACTCGCCGACTCGGATACCCGATGGAAATGGGGCGCTTTGACAGCGTACCGAATCCAATCGGACATCCGGCTCGACGGCTACCTTCTCCGCGGCCGCGCCACTCCCACGGTCCGACAGCTCGACGAGGTCGGTGCCCGTGCGGACGCGCTGCGCGAAATCAGGGGCGTCGACTTCGTCCGGTCCGTCGACCGTACGCGCTACGACGTCGTCGTGCTGGCCTGTGTCGGCGGTGCGGTGCAGGCGATGCTGCACGGCCTCGCCCGCGCCTGGCGAGGAGCGCAGACCCGCCCCGTCGTCGTCACCGGCTATGTCGGTGTGGTCTACGAGAAGCTTGCCGACGGGCTGCTGCTGCGGCACGGCGCGGATGTCGTCCTCGCCAACTCCCGGCACGACGCGGACCGGTTCCGCGAGGTCTACCGCGGTGTCGGCGCGGACGACGGCGGCGTCGTCGAATGCGCCCTGCCGTTCCTCGGCGGCGACCGCTACCGCCGCGACGGCGACACCGGCGGGCAGCACCCCTATACCGTCGTGTTCGCCGCCCAGCCCTCCGTCCCGGAGAGCCGCGCGGACCGGACCTACCTGCTGCGCCGGGCCGCGGAGCACGCCCGCAAGCACCCGGACCGCGAGGTGCTGATCAAGCTCCGCAGCAAGCCCGGCGAGCACACCACCCACATCGAGGAACTGCCCTACCAGAAGCTCGCCGCCAAGGCGCCCGGCAAACTGCCCGCCAACTGCCGCCTGGTGTACGGCAACATGGGCGAGGTCCTGGACCGCACCGACCTGATGGTGACGGTCAGCTCGACCGCCGCCCTGGAGTCGCTGCACCGCGGGATCCCCACCGCCGTCCTCACCGACCTCGGCATCCGCGAGGTCCTGGGCAACCACCACTTCCTCGGCTCCGGCTGCCTCGCCTCCTGGGACGAGCTGGACGCCGGGCACCGCCCGGAGCCCGACGCGGACTGGCTCGCCCGGCAGGGCGTCGCCGCCGACGGGGACTACGAGCAGGCCTTCGACGCCGCCCGCGCCCGGGTCACCGCGCTGCGCACCGCCGACCGGCTGCCGCCGATCGCCCCGTACTACACACCGCGCACCGCCCCCGGCTACCTCCCCGGCATCCTCGCCCGGCACGGCCTGGACGCGCACGGCGAGCCGGTCGCCGGCTACACGGACGCCCCCGAGGAGGCCGGCGGACTGCGCCGGGTCGCCCGCGAGACGGTCCGCGAGGCCGCCCGCGGCGCCTACCGCCACGGCGTCCAGCGCGTCGCCCCCGCCATCCGCCGCTGGGGGCAGTTGTGACGCTCCCGCCGCCCGCCCGCCCCCGGAGCCCGCACGGCCCCCGGAAGGAGCCCGAAATGCCGCCGAACCCGCCAAGCAGCCCGCCGAACGTGGTGGCCGTCATCCCCGCCCGCGGCGGTTCCAAGGGCGTGCCCGCCAAGAACCTCGCCGCCGTCGGGGGAGTGCCCCTGGTCGCCCGCGCGGTCCGCGAGTGCCGCGCCGCCCGCCTGGTCACCGATGTCGTGGTCTCCACCGACGACGCCGGGATAGCGGCCGCGGCCCGCGGCGCCGGAGCGGTCGTCGTGCAGCGCCCCGGCGACATCGCGGGCGACACCGCCACCAGCGAGGCCGCCGTGCTGCACGCCATGGACGCCTACGAGGCCGAGCACGGCGCCCGGGTCGACACGGTGCTGCTGGTCCAGTGCACCAGCCCCTTCATCGTCCGCGAGGACATCGACTCGGTGGCCGCCGCGGTCGTCGAGGGCGGCGCCGACAGCGCGCTGACCGTGGCACCGTTCCACGGCTTCGTCTGGCGCGACGCCGAACCCGCGGTGGGCGGCGCGACGGCCACCGACGGCGGCCACGGCGTCAACCACGACAAGTCCTTCCGGCCGCGCCGCCAGGACCGCCCCCAGGACCTGCTGGAGACCGGCGCCGCCTACGCCATGGAAGCGGCCGGCTTCCGCGCCGGCGGCCACCGCTTCTTCGGCCGCACCGAGCTCGTGCGCACCGACCCCGCCCGGGTACTGGAGATCGACGACCCGCACGACCTGGCCCGCGCCCGCGCCCTCGCCCCGCTGCTGGACGCCCCCCGTCCCGGGTCCCTGCCGACCCGCGACGACATCGACGCCGTCGTCCTCGACTTCGACGGCACCCAGACCGACGACCGGGTGCTGATCGACGCCGACGGACGGGAGATCGTCGCGGTGCACCGCGGCGACGGCCTCGGCATCGCCGCCCTGCGCAAGGCCGAGCTGAAGCTGCTGATCCTGTCCACGGAGACCAACCCGGTCGTCGCCGCACGGGCCCGCAAGCTGCAGGTGCCCGTCCTGCACGGCATCGACCGCAAGGACCTCGCCCTCAAGCAGTGGTGCGAGGAAGCGGGCATCGCGCCCGAGCGCGTGCTCTACGTCGGCAACGACGTCAACGACCTGCCGTGCTTCGACCTCGTCGGCTGGCCCGTGGCGGTCGCCGGGGCGCACGACGTGGTGCGCGGCGCGGCCCGCGCGGTCACCGCGACGCCCGGAGGCAGCGGCGCGATCCGCGAGATCGCCGCCTGGCTGCTGGGCCCGTCCCTGTAACCCACCAAGACCCCCTGACACCCCCTGCACACACCCCCCGATCAACCCGCTCACCCCTGTTCGACCCGCACACCCCCTGATCAACACGAAGGAATCCTCCCCATGAGCAGCAACTCCCGCCTCCGCACCCTCGGCTCCCGCGAGGCCGGCCCCGGCCGCCCCGTCTACGTCACCGGCGAGATCGGCATCAACCACAACGGCGACCTGGAGAACGCCTTCGCGCTGATCGACGCCGCCGCCGACGCCGGCTGCGACGCCGTCAAGTTCCAGAAGCGGACCCCGGAGATCTGCACCCCGCGCGACCAGTGGGACATCGAGCGCGACACCCCCTGGGGCCGGATGACCTACATCGACTACCGCCACCGCGTGGAGTTCGACGAGGACGGCTACCGCGCCATCGACGAGTACTGCAAGAAGCGCGGCATCGCCTGGTTCGCCTCCCCGTGGGACGTCGAGTCCGTCGCCTTCCTGGAGAAGTTCGACGTGCCCTGCTACAAGGTCGCCTCCGCCTCGCTCACCGACGACGACCTGCTGCGCGCCATGCGCGCCACCGGCCGCACCGTCATCCTCTCGACGGGCATGTCCACCCCCAAGCAGATCCGGCACGCCGTCGAGGTCCTGGGCAGCGAGAACATCCTGCTCTGCCACGCCACCAGCACCTACCCGGCCAAGGCCGAGGAGCTGAACCTGCGCATGATCAACACTCTGCAGGACGAGTACCCCAACGTCCCGATCGGCTACAGCGGCCACGAGACCGGTCTGCAGACCACCCTCGCCGCGGTCGCCCTCGGCGCCACCTTCGTCGAGCGCCACATCACCCTCGACCGCGCGATGTGGGGCTCCGACCAGGCCGCCTCCGTCGAGCCCGGCGGCCTGTCCCGCCTGGTCCGTGACATCCGCACCATCGAGGAGTCCCTGGGCGACGGCGTCAAGAAGGTCTACGAGAGCGAGCTCGGCCCGATGAAGAAGCTGCGCCGCGTCCCCGGCGTGGTGGCCGAGGCCGAGGCCGGCGCCGAGCCGGCGGCGGTCTGACGGCCACCGGGCGAACCGACGGGAGCGATGGTGAGCTCACCTGAAGGGACCCGCGCCGGGTCCGTCACACCTGGCGCCGAGGTCCCGCCCCAGGAGACGACGGGTTCTCCCGCCCGTCGTCTCCTGGGGGTGCCCCGGCAGCGCCACCGGCCCGCACGTACCGGCGCCGGACCGGACGCCGCCGCCCGGGACGCCGGCACCCTCGCCTTCGTCGAGAGCCCGGTGCAGCTGCTGAACACCCTGGAATGGGCGTACACGGCACAGGCCACCGCGCTCACCGTCGTCGTGCTCTCCCCGCAGGACCCGATGACCCGCGGACAGCTGCGCCGGATGGCCGAACTCGCCCGCGACGAAGGCCATACGGTGCGCTGGGAAGAGGCCCGCGGCGGCCCGACCGCGCCGATGCGCACCATCGGAGGGCTCACCCCGCTGCTGCGCCGCGCCCGCCGTATCGTCATCGGCGACCCGTTCTCCCGCTACGTCCAACTGCTGCTCACCCTCACCAGGGCACGCGATCTGGTCGTGGTCGACGACGGCACCGCCACCATGGAGTTCATCTCCCAACTCGCCCGCGGCGAACGGCTGGTGCGCTGGCACCGCAACGGCAGCGGGCGCGGGGCGCGGGACCTGGCCTTCGCGCCGTTCTCGGCCACCGCCAGGCGCCGGCTCACCCCGGCGCCCGAGGGCGGCCGGCGCACCGTCGGCCTGTTCAGCTCGATGCCCGTCGAGGCGCCGCCGGGAGTCGAGGTCACCACCAACGAGTTCGCCTGGACCCGCGGCCGCTTCGGCCCGCCCCGGCTCACCCGCGCCGCCGACATCGTCGGCACCTCGCTGGTGGAGACCGGGGTCGTCGACGACGGCCGCTACCTGGCCGCCGTCGCCGCCCTGGCCCGAACGCACGGCGCCACCCGCTACTTCGCCCACCGCAAGGAGAGCGCCGACAAGCTACGCCGGCTGGTGGCGGAAACGGGGTTGGAGATCGTCCGTCCCGACCTGCCGCTGGAACTGATCGCCCGGCGCGGACCCATCGGACGGCTGATCGTCAGCTTCCCCTCCACCGTCGTGCACACCCTGCCGCTCGCCCTGCTGGGCACCGAGGTCAAGGTCGCGGTCTGCGACATCGACCCGGAGTGGCTGACGGCCCACGCCTCACCGCGCGCCCAGGGCTTTCTCGACGGGGTCACCGGCACCGCCCGCGACGTGCAGCGACTGCCGTACACCCGGCGGGTGGCCACCGGCTGAGGGACGGCGCCGCCGCGCGGGAAGCCCTACTGCATACCCTTCGCATAAACCGTCCATGCGCCGAGCGGCCTAGATTTTCTTCCCCTAACGGGCTGAACTTTTGTTGATCGAGGGACAGTTGCCCCGGTGCGGGCCGTACCGTTGCACGGGTGAACCACTCGATCTCCCGCGATGCCGGCACCGCCCGTACTCCCGCCGGGGACCAGCTCCCCGGCGCGCTCCCCGACGCGCTGCGCGCCGAACTCGGCCTCTTCCGGCGCGACTTGCACATGCACCCCGAGCTCGGCAACCAGGAGTTCCGGACCACCGCGGCGCTCAAGGAACGGCTGGAGCGGGCCGGTCTGCGGCCCCGCGTACTGGCCACCGGCACCGGCCTGATCTGTGACATCGGCACACCGGCCGCGACGTCCTGCGGACGGGCGCTCGCCGCCGACCCCGCCCGCCCCCTGCTGGCCCTGCGCGCGGACATCGACGCCCTGCCGATCCCGGACACCAAGACCGTCGACTACGCCTCGACGGTCCCCGGCCGCGCCCACGCCTGCGGCCACGACGTCCACACCACCGTCGTCCTCGGCGCCGGCCTGGTCCTCGCCGAACTCGCCCGCGCCGGCGCCCTGCCGCGCCCGGTCCGCCTGATCTTCCAGCCCGCCGAGGAGGTACTGCCCGGCGGCGCCCCCGACGCGATCGAGTCCGGCGTACTGGAGGGCGTCGGCCGGATCCTCGCCGTCCACTGCGACCCGCGCGTCGACGCCGGCCGGATCGGGCTGCGGGTGGGTGCGATCACCTCCGCCTGCGACCGCCTGGAGGTCGGCCTCGACGGCCCCGGCGGCCACACCGCCCGCCCGCACCTGACCACCGACATGGTCACCGCCGCCTCCCGGGTCGCCCTCGACGTCCCCGCGCTGCTCTCCCGCCGGGTCGACGCCCGCGCCGGACTCGCGGTCACCTGGGGCCGTCTGGCCTCCGGCCACGCCTGCAATGTGATCCCGCAGCACGCCGAGCTCTCCGGCACCGTCCGCTGCCTCGACCTCGAAGCCTGGCGGCAGGCCCCGGACCTGGTCCATGCCGCGATCGACGAGGTCGCCACCCTGCACGGCGCGAAGTCGCAGATCACCTACGTCCGCGGGGTCCCGCCGGTGGTCAACGAGCCGGTCACCGTCCAGCTCCTGCACTCCGCGATGGCCGCCCGCCGCGGCGAGGGCGCCATCGAGGACACCGAGCAGTCCCTCGGCGGCGAGGACTTCTCCTGGTACCTCGAACACGTCCCCGGCGCCATGGCCCGCCTCGGCGTCCACCCACCCGCCGACACCACCCGCCGCGACCTGCACCGCGGCGACTTCGACGTCGACGAACAGGCGATCAAGGTGGGCGTCGAACTCTTCACGGCTTGCGCGCTTCTTGACGGGGATCTGGCGGACTGAGCCCGGAGCGCGCGAGGAGTCTCAGGAGCGCTGTGCCCAGCCGTCCAGCGAGACCTCCGGCCCGCCGGCGAGGTAGCTGTGAAAGGCACTGGCGGTGGTGCCGACAAATGCGTCGGGGATGACGTCAGTGCTGACCCATTGCACCCGGGCGTGCTTCTCGGGCTCGCGGTTTTCGGGCTCGCCGCTCCACTCGTCGGCGACGAAGACGACGGTGAGAAAGCCGTTGGGGGCCTCGACGCCCCAGGCTCCGTGGATGACGTGAGCGACGCGAAGGGCCTCGGGCTTCACGACGAGGCCGGTCTCTTCGTACAGCTCGCGCACGGCCGTATCGGTGATCGGCTCACCGGGTTCGCTCTTGCCGACGGGGAGGTCCCACATCCCCTGGGCGAACTTGGCCTGCTCGCTGCGCTGCAGGAGCACGACCCGATGCGACGCCTTGTCGTGGACGATGACGGCCGCGACCAGGAGCGTCATCGATTCGAGTGCGGGCTTGAGTGCTCGGGGGCTGGGGTCGGTCTTGGGCTGAGCCACGAGGGTCCCTTCGTCGGCCAGGTTGGTCGGCATGCTAGATGAGCGTTTCGCTGACGCGGCGGGCGAGTTCGGCGGCGCCGGGGACTTTGCGCCGCTGGTAGACCGCGAGGGTGGGTCTGATGGCGGAGACTGCCTTGCGGGTGCGGTCCGAGGCCATGCCCGTCATGAGCTGCAACGCCCGGGTCCAGGCAGCAATGGCTTCGTCGGCACGGGCCTGGGCGGCGAGGCTGTCGCCGAGATCGGCGTGGGTCAGGGCGTGAACACGCTTGTACTTCACGGGGTCCCAGCGGGTGAGGGCGTCGCGATGCTGCTGCTCGGTGCCGACGTGGTCGGCGAGGTCGGTCAGAGTTCGGGCGGTATGGCTGGCCACGGTGCCGGCGGCGGGTCCGCTGACGAGGGAGAAGCTGGGCTGTGGGCCGTCTTCGCGGATCAGGGCGTCCTCGGCAGCGAGGAGGGCACGGGCGGCCGAGGCGTTCTCGCCGGTGGCGGCGTACGCGCGGGCGTGGGTGATGTGGAGCAGAGCTTCGGTTCGTCCGTCCACGTGGCCGCGCCCTCGTGACAACGCGTTCTCGACGAGATCGACGCAGTGGTGGGGCTGCTTGAGGCTGAGGGCCTGATGAGCGAGGGCCCGCATCATCCAGGCGGCGTGCCCGCGCGGGTCCGCTTCACAGGCGAGCTGGTAACCGACGTGGTAGTAGCGCTGGGCTGCACCTTCATGGCCGAGGTCGTGGTGCTTCCAGCCGGCGAGGTAGGCGAGTTCGGCGACCGCGCCGAAGGCAGCCCGCCGTAGGGTCTCGGACGGGAAACGTGCCCGCAGCATGGGGGCCGCGGTGTCCGCGAGGTATGCGGTGACGGTGGTCAGGCCGTGGCCACCGCCCAGGCGCTCGTCGGCCGCGCTGAACGAGGCCACCTCGATCAGCTCCGTAAGGCCGACCGCTGGCAGGACACGGACGACATCGGGCAGGCCCTCGGACGAGTCGCCGCGGCAGCAGGCTCCCGGGCTCAGGGGGCGATGCTGGAGCCGTTCGGTTGGGTGCACTCCGAGTTCCACCCCACCAGCCTCCACATCGGCCACAAGGGCTGGCGGTTGCTCGACTTCGCCCGTGCCTTCACCGGGCCAGGTCTGCTCGACCTCGCCAGCTGGCACGGCACCCTCGACGCCCCCGACCCGGTACGTCTGCGCGTTTACCTGGAGCAGTACGTCGTCGAGGGCGGAGTCGCGGACGCACTCGACGCGCGAGGCGGCCTCGCGGCGGAGGCATGGGCGCTGGGCTGGCATCGCATGTGGGCCGTCGAATGGTTCATGGCGCAGGCGATCCGCTGGGTCGATGACCCCGCCACCGACCCCGGCTACATCAAGGTCGTACGCCGCCACCTCGCCGACGTTCTCCGGCTCCTGGAGGTCTGATGCTCGCCCAAGCTTCGCCCTGGCACCTCCACGCCCTTCAGCGCACCTCGGCCGAACCGGCCGGAGCCCTGGCCGTGCCGGCCCGCATGGAGTGGGGCACCCGCCCCGGCGAAGGTCCCGATGCCGACCTGCTCGGAGCTGACCTGCGGGGTCGCCACGTACTGGAACTCGGCTGCGGCCCCGGCCACAACGTCGCTCATGTGGCGGTCCACCGCGGTGCAACCGTCACGGGCGTCGACCTCGTAGGGCTGCAGATCCGCCGGGCACGTTGCCATTACGGTCGGCTGGCCGGCGCCAGGTTCGTTGCCGGCCATGCCCTTCACCATCTCCAGGCCACCGCCGAGAAGTACAACGCGATCTACTCGGTCTTCGGTGCCATCGGCCTCGTCGCCCCCGAGCTCCTGCTCCCTGCACTCGCCGGCCGGTTGGCCCCCCGCGGCACCCTGGCGTTTTCCGTCCCCCATCCGTGCCGCGCTGGCCACCGCCCCTCGGCGGACGACCGCCCCCGCCAGGACTTCGTCACCCTGCCCGATCGCACCCGACTCCCCATCGCTCGCTGGGAGTTCGACGCCGAGCGTTGGGGTCTTCACCTGGCTCGTGCGGGCCTGGAAATCACCTCCAGCCAGGAACTGCGTGACGCCCACCCCGGCCACCGGCCGACCGCTCTGCTGATCACCGCCCGCAGGGTCAAAGCCGCATGATCCTGCCGCCTTCCACGGAGGAATCGATGCACACCCCCTACTTCTTATTGGACATCGACGGAGTCCTCATCCCCTTCCCTGCGAAGGATGGAGGCACCCCGCCGACCCATGTCCGCCACGACGTCGTCCCGACGGGCCGCACCCCCGATGACCCCGTCACCATTTGGCTCGACCCCACTCACGGACCTCTCCTCATGCAGGTGGCCCGCCGCGACCTGGTCATCCCGGTGTGGTGCACCAGCTGGCGCCAGGACGCGGCCACCATGATCGGTCCGCTGCTCGGGATCCCGGCCTTCCCGTACGTCGACCTGCCACGCCCCCGGATCACCACCAGCCACCCCCACGGCTACTTGTGGAAACGGGACCGTGTGGCGGTCTGGGCAAAGGCGACTCCCGTCGCGTGGATCGACGACGACTTCACCCACCTCGATCACGAGTGGGCCGCGCGGCGGACCGCGGCCGGTCTGCCGACCCTTCTGATTCAGCCTGATCCCCACGTCGGGCTGTTGCCGGAACACGTAGCGCGGACGCTGGAGTGGGCCTCGGGCTTGCCTTCCGGTGAGTCGGTGGGGGCGCGTCCGCAGGGCGTGGGGAAGCCTGCCGGTGCGCATGGTTTGGCGCAGCGCTCAAGATCGACCTCATATAACGGTCAATGACCGAAAAGCGTGCATATCACCCCGTTCCGGCCGCGAGCCGGGACGGGCTTCGCATATCGGCCGGCATGTTTCGCCGAGGGGCCCTACGCCTCGAATCGATAACGTCCGCGCAGTGGAGGGTTTTGCGCCAGGTCTACGCGCGTTAATCTCCGACAAGCCAGCGCCAAAGGGGGCGCTTAGAGCGAAGGGAAGGCCCCGTGCGTCGGGTCATCAGGATTGCCGCCGCGGCGACCGCCACCACCTGTCTCGCGTTCACCGCCACCGCGTGCGGACAGAGCTTCGCCGAGGCCAATCGCGCCAAGCACGCGGGCGTCGGACTGGCCTTCGACATCGGCGGCCGGGACGACCACTCGTTCAACGAGGCGGCCGCCCGCGGTACCGAGAACGCCCGCAAGAAGCTGGGCGTCAAGGTCAAGATGCTCACCGCCAAGAACGGCGAGACCGAGGCGGACCGCGAGCAGCGGCTGTCGTCCTTCGCCGAGGCCGGTTACAACCCGGTCATCGGCGTCGGCTTCGCCTACAGCCAGTCCGTGCAGAACGTCGCCAAGGACTTCCCCGACACCAGCTTCGGTGTCGTGGACGCCGTGCCGCAGGGCAAGAACGTCGATGCCATGGTCTTCGCCGAGCACGAGGGCTCCTACCTGGCCGGTGTCGCCGCGGCGCTGAAGAGCAAGACCCACAAGGTGGGCTTCATCGGTGGCGTGAACAACGCGCTGATCCAGAAGTTCCAGGCCGGCTTCGAGCAGGGCGTACGCGACACCGACCCGAAGGCCAAGGTCGTCTCGCAGTACCTCTACCCGAACAACGACAAGGGTTTCAACGACCCGGCCGCCGCCAAGGCCAAGGCCGCGGGCATGACCGACAGCGGGATCGACGTGATCTACACGGCGGCCGGACAGTCGGGCGCCGGCTCGATCGAGGAGATCAGCAAGCACAAGGGCGTCTGGGCGATCGGTGTGGACTCCGACCAGTACCAGCAGCCCGGTCTGGCGAAGTACAAGAGCCACATCCTGACCTCGGTCGTGAAGAACGTCGACGTGGCGGTGTTCGACCTGATCAAGAGCTACGAGGACCACAAGCCGCTGACCGGCATTCACGCCTACGACCTCAAGCACCAGGGCGTCTCGCTCGCCACCTCGGGCGGCTTCATCAAGGACATCCAGCCGCAGATCGACGCGGCCCGGAAGAAGATCATCGAGGGCAAGGTGAAGGTCAAGGAGACGCCGTAGTCGGACGCCGCAGCCAGGCGTCGTAGCCAGGGACGACGATCCACCCCAGGGCGCCGCAGCGCCGGCCCCGGGGAAGGTCCCCGCGTCCCCCGGTGACCTTCCGGTCCCGCCTTCTTGTTCTTCGTCCTTTCCGCACCGTCATCCCCGAGGGGAGTGCGCCATCAACGCAGCATCCACGAGCAGTGGCCGGGCCGTCCCGGACGCCCCCGCTGTAGAACTCCGCGGAATCACCAAAAGGTTCCCCGGCGTCGTGGCCAACCACGACATCCACCTCACCGTGCGCCGCGGCACCGTCCACGCCCTCTGCGGCGAGAACGGTGCCGGCAAGTCCACCCTGATGAAGATCCTCTACGGCATGCAGAAGCCGGACGAGGGCACCATCGAGCTGGACGGCGAGCAGGTCACCCTGCACACCCCGGGCGACGCCATCGCCCGCGGCATCGGCATGGTCCACCAGCACTTCATGCTGGCCGACAACCTCACCGTCCTGGAGAACACCGTCCTCGGCGCGGAGAAGCTGCACGGCATCGGCGCCGGCGCCCGCGCGAAGATCGCGGAGCTCTCCGACGCCTACGGGCTCCACATCCGGCCGGACGTGCTGGTCGAGGACCTGGGTGTCGCCGACCGCCAGCGGGTGGAGATCCTCAAGGTCCTCTACCGCGGCGCCCGCACCCTCATCCTCGACGAGCCGACCGCCGTCCTGGTCCCGCAGGAGGTCGACGCGCTCTTCGACAACCTGCGCGAGCTCAAGTCCGAGGGCCTGACCGTCATCTTCATCTCGCACAAGCTGGGCGAGGTGCTGTCGGTCGCCGACGACATCACCGTCATACGCCGCGGGACGACCGTGGCGTCGGTCGAGCCGTCCGCGACCACGCCCAAGCAGCTCGCCGAGCTGATGGTCGGCAGCGAACTGCCGTCGCCGGAGACCCGCGAGTCGACCGTCACGGACGAGGAGATGCTGCGCGTACGCGATCTCCACCTCTCCGCGACCGACTCCGACGGGGTGGTCCGCACCGTTCTGGACGGCATCTCCTTCACCATCCACAAGGGCGAGGTGCTGGGCGTCGCCGGTGTCGAGGGCAACGGCCAGGCCGAGCTCGTCGAGGCCGTCATGGGGACCCGCAGCCCCGACCACGGCACCGTCACCCTCGACGGCGCGGACCTCTCCGGGTCCTCCACCCGCGCCCGGCGTGAGGGCGGCGTCGGCTACATCCCCGAGGACCGCCACCGCCACGGCCTGCTGCTGGAAGCCCCGCTGTGGGAGAACCGCATCCTGGGCCACGTCACCGAGCGGCCCAACAGCAAGGGCAAGCTGCTCGACCTGGCCGGCGCCCGCAAGGACACCGCGCGCATCGTCGCCGAGTACGACGTGCGCACCCCCGGCATCGAGGTCACCGCGTCCTCGCTCTCCGGCGGCAACCAGCAGAAGCTGATCGTCGGCCGCGAGATGAGCCACCGGCCCAAGCTCCTGATCGCCGCCCACCCCACCCGCGGGGTCGACGTCGGCGCGCAGGCGCAGATCTGGGAACAGATCCGCGAGGCGCGGCGCGAGGGCCTGGCGGTGCTGCTGATCTCTGCCGACCTGGACGAGCTGATCGGGCTCTCCGACACCCTGCGGGTGATGTACCGGGGCCGGCTGGTCGCGGACGCGGACCCCGCCGTCATCACCCCGGAGGAGTTGGGCTCCGCCATGACCGGTGCCGCCAGCGGCCACCTCACCGCGTCGGAGGACGGCGCGTCGGAGGACGGCGCGACGGAAGACCGCGCCACGGAAGACCGCGCGTCGCAAGACACTGCGTCGCACGACGGTGCGCCGAACGGCGCCGGCGAGCAGGACGGTGAGCAGAAGTGAGCACCTCCACCACGCACCCTGCCAAGAGCCCCGCCGCGGACGCCATCGCCAAGAGCGCCACCCGCGACAAGGTGATCCTCGCGATCGCCGCGCCCGTCCTGGCCATCGTCGCCGCGATAGTGATCTCGTCCCTGGTCTTCCTCGCGTCCGGCGAGAACCCCTTCCGGGCCTACGGGATCATGGCCGACTACGGCCACTACAGCGACAGCCAGGTCTGGATCATCAACAAGGCGGTGCCGTACTACCTTTCGGCGCTGGCGGTGGCCATCGGCTTCCGGATGAACCTCTTCAACATCGGCGTCGACGGCCAGTACCGCCTGGCGGCCTTCGCGGCCGCCGCGGTGGGCGGGGCCATCGCGCTGCCCGGCGCGATCCAGATCATCCTGCTCATCGTCATCGCGATGCTGGTGGGCGCCATCTGGTCGGGCATCGCCGGTCTGCTGAAGACCACCCGCGGCGTCAGCGAAGTGATCACCACGATCATGCTGAACGCCATCGCCGCCTCGATCATCGGCTACTTCCTGCAGGACGGCCGCCTCGCCATCAAGGACGGCAACCTCCTGCACACCAAGTTCCTCCCGGAATCCAGCCACTTCTTCTCCTTCCCGACCCACCCCAAGCCGGTCTACGGCTTCGTGGTGATCGCGGTGCTGGCCGGCGCGCTGTACTGGTTCGGGATCAACCGCACCCGCTTCGGCTTCGACCTGCGCGCCGTGGGCGCCTCCGAGTCGGCCGCCGAGGCCAGCGGTGTCAGTGTCAAGCGGATGGTCGTCAGCAGCATGCTGCTGTCGGGTGCCGCGGCCGGTCTGGTCGGCATGCCCACCCTGCTCGGCGAGTCCTTCCAGTACGGCACGGACTTCCCGGCCGGCATCGGCTTCACCGGTATCGCCATCGCCCTGCTCGGCCGCAACCACCCGGTCGGGATGGCCTTCGGTGCCCTACTGTGGGCGTTCCTCGACCGCACCGGCTCCCGCCTGGAGTTCGAGGGCTACGCGCAGGAGATCGTCGGCGTCATCCAGGGCGTCATCGTGCTCTGCGTCGTCATCGCCTACGAGATCGTGCGCCGCTACGGGCTGCGCCTGCAACAGCGCAAGGTCGGCGAGGAGCTGGCCGCCCTGTCCACCGCCGACAAGTCGGACAACAAGCCGGAGGTGTCGGCGTGAGTACGGACCTCAAGACCGCGACGAAGCTCGCGGTCCCCCAGAAGAGCGGGCGGCGCAAGCTGACCTACCCCTGGATCCTGCTGATCATCGCCGGCGCGCTGGTCGCGGTCTCCGTCCTGCGGGCCGTCACCGGCACCGCGGACCTCACCTCCACCGGCCAGTTCGGCGCCGCGCTGAGCGCCGCCGTGCCGATCGGCCTGGCGGGCCTGGGCGGCCTGTGGTCCGAGCGGGCCGGCGTGGTCAACATCGGCCTCGAAGGCATGATGATGCTCGGCTCGTTCGCGGCCGGCTGGGTCGGCTGGGAGCACGGCCCCTGGGCCGCGGCGCTGGCCGGCATCGTCGGCGGCGCGCTCGGCGGCCTCATCCACGCCGTCGCCACGGTCACCTTCGGCGTCGACCACATCGTCTCCGGTGTCGCGGTCAACATCCTGGCGCTCGGCGCCACCCAGTACCTGGCCACCCTCTGGTTCGGCCAGGAGGGCAGCGCGGCCATGCTCGCCGGCGGCAACGACAAGCAGTCCCCGCCGATGCCCGACATGCCGAGCTTCACCGTCCCCGGCCTGTCGGACGCGCTGAACTCGCTGGAAGCACACCACTGGTTCCTGGTCTCCGACCTTGCCGGCATCCTCGGCGCGGCGGTCACCAACGTCTCGTGGCTGACGCTGCTGACGATCGCGCTGTTCATCGGCACCTTCTTCGTGCTGTGGCGCTCGTCCTTCGGCCTGCGGCTGCGCTCCTGCGGCGAGGCCCCGGTCTCGGCCGAGTCCCTGGGCGTCAACGTCTACTCGTACAAGTACGCGGCGGTGCTGGTCTCCGGCGCGCTGGCGGGCCTCGGCGGTGCCTTCCTCTCCATCGGGGTGCACTTCTACCAGGACGGTCAGACCGGTGGCCGCGGCTACATCGGTCTCGCCACGATGATCTTCGGCAACTGGCGTCCCGGCGGCGTCGCGATGGGCGCAGGCCTGTTCGGCTTCATGGACGCCATGCAGCTGCGCAGCGGCGGCCCCACCGTCCACGCCCTGCTGCTGGGCCTGGCAGCCCTGCTCGCGGTGATCGCGCTGCTCAAGCTGCGCGCCGCCAAGCGCACCCAGGCCGCGCTGTCGGCGGTGGCCGCGGCCGTCCTCATAGGCTGGTACTTCCTGGCCGACACCGTTCCGCTCGAACTGGTCGAGGCGAGCCCGTACATCGCCACCCTGCTCGTCCTCGCCCTCTCCGCCCAGCGACTGCGGCCACCGAAGGCGAACGGCAGGCCCTACCGCCGAGGACAAGGCACATGACACCACCGGTGCCGGTCGACTGGACCGCACTGCGCGCGCAGGCCCGGGACGCCATGTCCCGGGCCTACGCCCCGTACTCCCGCTATCCCGTCGGCGCGGCCGCCCTCGTCGACGACGGCCGCACGATCGCCGCCTGCAACGTCGAGAACGCCTCCTACGGCCTCGCCCTGTGCGCCGAATGCGGCCTGGTCTCGGAGCTGTTCGCGGGCCGCCCCGACAGCGCCGGCCCCGCACCCCGGCTGACCGCCTTCACCTGCGTCGACGGCACCGGTGCCCTCCTCGTCCCGTGCGGCCGCTGCCGCCAACTCCTGTGGGAACACGGCGGCCCCGACCTCCTGGTCGACACGGCGGCCGGCATCCGCCCCCTGTCGGAGCTGCTGCCGGACGCGTTCGGGCCAGGGCATCTGGCGGGCTGACGAGTCCCCGGTGCGCCCACGACCGGTCGTCGGGCAGCCGCCACGATCGGTCGTCGAGCGACCGCCACGCTCAGTCGTCGAGCAGCCGCCACGCCGTGAGGGCGATCCTGGCCCGCAACAGTCCGGTGGGCTCGGTGAGGTCGACGCCCAGGGTCTTTCCGATCTGTCGAGCCGCCGGGCGACACTGCTGTGGTGCAGGTGGAGAAGGCCGGCGGCCCGGCGCAGGGAGCCGGCGGCGCCGATGCCCGCGCAGTGCTGGTGGGAGAAGCTGCAGGCCTCGGCTGCGAGGATCTGCTGCCTCCGCTTACTCGGTCAGCGGGTGGGGCTCAGTTCAGGCCCGTGAGGAACTCGCCGAAGAGCCGGTTGGCGGTCTCGGAGTCGTAGAGGCGTTCGAACTCGGCGCGCGCGAGGCGGCGTCGGAACTCACCGTGGTAGGAGACGTCTCCCGCGTCGTGCATGAGGTCGGTGAACCATGCGGCGTACGCCTGGTAGTTCCACACGTGCTTCAGGCAGGTGGCTGAGTACGCCGCCAGCGGGCCCGTGTCCTGCTCCTTGACCTGCTTCAGGACGGCCGTGGCGAACACGTCGGCGTCGTGCAGGGCCAGGTTCATGCCCTTGGCGCTCATGGGCGGCACGATGTGCGCGGCGTCTCCGAGTAGATACAGGCGGCCATAGCTCATCGGGTCGTGGACCACGCTGCGCAGCGGCACCAGTGTCTTGCTGGTGACGGGGCCCTTCATGGTGACCGGTTCGCCGAAGCGTGCCTCGATCTCCTCCCAGATCCGGTCGTCCGTCCACTCCTCGACGGCAGTGTCCAGCGGGCACTGGAGGTAGAAGCGGCTGGCCTGCGGGCCACGGGCGAACTGGCCGGCGAATCCCCGGTCGTGGATCGCCATCATGGACTGGTGGTTGGCGGGGGCGTCGGCCAGCACGGTCAGCCAGGCGTACCCGTACTCGTGGGCGTGGCGGGTGAGGACGTGGTCCGGGATGCTCGCCCGGCTGACGCCGTGGTCCCCGTCGCAGCCGGCGATGAAGTCGCAGGTGATGGTCCGCGTCACACCCGTGCTGTCGCGGTAGCGCACGCGCGGCCGGGGGCCGGTAATGTCCTGCAGTTCCACGTCTTCGGCTTCGAAGCGAAGGTCGCCGCCGTCGCTGACGAAGACGTCGATGAGGTTGCGCACGAGGACCTGCTGGGGACAGAAACGTCCGTCGACGTGGTCGTCGGTCACGTACCTGAAGGGCCGCGCCTCGCCGTCGAGGCTGAAGTGCAGCACCGGCGCGAAGGGTGCGCCGTCGAGGACCCGGTCCTCCAGGCCCCACCCGCGGAACATGCGCGCGGCCCTGGGGTCGATGACGCCCGCCCGCTGACGCTGCTCGACGTACTCGCGGCTCTGCCGCTCCAGCACCACGCAGTCGATCCCGCTGCGCAGGAGGAAGTTGCCGAGAGCGAGCCCGGCAACACCCGAGCCCACGATGACGACAGTGGTGTTCTCGTCCGTTACGGACATGGTTGAAGCTCCTTCGTGCCCTTTACCGGCCTTCGGGAGGGCCGTTGCGTCGCACCGGCGCCCTGGGGGCCTGCGGTGCGACGGGTGGGCGCCTTCACCTGGGAGGGGTGTGCTCATGGGCCCGTGCTGTACACGGTGACCGCCGGACGCTGGACCTCCCCGGCCTTTGGTACCCCGGGGAGGGATCCCATACTCTTAAGCGAAGTACTCACTACGCATCATACGTAGTGCCCACTACGTTTGCAAAGGGGTCGGGTTATGCGCCGCGATGGAGCCGCCAACAGGGAGAAGGTCCTGCTGGCCGCCGAGCATGTGTTCGCCGAGAAGGGGGCCGCCGCGTCCACCGACGAGGTCGCGCAGCGGGCGGGGGTCAGCATCGCCACCGTCTTCCGGAATTTCGCCACCAAGCAGGACCTCGTCGAGGCCACGGCGTGCCGCTACCTGGAGAAACTGACCGCCGAGGCGCTGAAGCTCACCGACAGCCAGGACCCCGGCAAAGCCTTCGCCTCCTTGATGAGGACCCTCGCGGCGGCCGGGCCGGTGAAGATGACCCTGCTCGATCTGCTGCCCCCGCACGACGACGGCCAAGGCCTGTCACGGCCGGTCACCGAGGCGGCCGACGCATTCCGTGCAGCCCTGGACGACGCACTCCACCGCGCCCAGGCCGCAGGTGCCGCGCGCCCCGAGGTCACGGGCGAGGACGTCTCCCTCCTCCTGCGAGCCCTCGCCTACGCCACGGACCTCAGTCAAGGCGAGGCCCTCGACCGTGCCGTGGGCATCGTCCTCGACGGCTTCGGCGTACCACGCTGAGTGTGCGGCTCTGCCCTGTTGAAGCCATGGCGCAGTGACAAGGAGCGCCCTGCGGTCAGAGGGGTGTTCGTTCGATGGGCGTGCCGCGCGGTCCGGGGACCCCGTTGGTGTTGAGTTTGGCGAAGCCGGCGTGCGCGGCCTCGACGGCTTCGGGGTACGCCTCGCGGTTGGCGTGCTCGGCGAGCGCCCGGTAGATGCTGGCCACCGAGGGGCTGTGTCCCTTGCGCTTGCCGGTGGGGATGATCAGGTCGGGCTGGATCCCCTCGACGGACTCGCCGCCCGCGCGGCGCCGGAGCACGGTGTGGAGCATGTCGTCGGTGATGACGGGCGGCCGGCCGCCGTGCTTGCCCTTGCGGGCCGCCGTGTCGAGCCCTTCGGGCGTGGACTCACGGATGTATTCCCGCTCGGTCTCCGCCGTCGCCGCGACCCCGGTCAGGGGGCTGACTGCGCGCTGGCCACCACCCGGGGGCTCAACGGATGAGAGCGTCAACCACGTAGCGATGCACCGACGGACACTGACGCGCAGGTCCCTTCGCGATCACCGAGCTCGCCTGGCCTGGCGCGAACCGCTCCGCCGCGCAGTACCTGTGCGGACACACCGCGGATAGGCGCCAGGTTCCAGGACCGTCACGGTCGAGTCATCTGCACTTCGGACACTTCGAGCAATCCGTCGAGTTCGACCTTCCCCCTGGTCTGGTCCGGACTCACCACCAGGCCGTCCCTGCGCACGAGGTCCAGGAGCCGTTCGGCCAGGGGCAGGACCATATGCCGGCCCCAGCAGCGTTCGTTCACGTGGCCGAAGGGGAGGTATCCGGGGTGGGCGTCTCCGTCCAGTTCGTCCCAGCGGTCGGGATGAAACGCGTCGGGCTCGTCCCAGAGCTTGGGGTCGCGGTGGCTCAGCAGCGGAAGCAGCAGGACATCGTCTTTCGGGCCGATCCGTGCGTCCACGTCCGAGAATTCCGGAGAAGCCACTCGCAATATGTTCCATGAAGGGGGAAGCAGCCGGAGTGCCTCGAGGATGATGTTCCGATTCGATATGTCATCGCTGAACGGAGCCCCGAGCCACAGGGCGTTGGTGACCAGCGCGGATACGGTGAAGCACACCGGCGCTGCCACCCGCCGGTACAGATACATGGCATAGCGCCGGTCACCGTAGGTCTTGGAATCGAGGACGAGAGCGGCAAGTTTTGACAACGGCACGCCCTGCCCGGGTCTGCCCAACAAAGCGGCTCCTGAGGCGACGGCCGACCAGGTCAGTTTCGGTGTCAACTCCAGCCGGCGGTCGACCAGAACCCGGAATCGCAGTCGTTCGTTTCCGAAAACGAGATTCCGCAGGTAAACATGCGCCACATGCGGCCACCGGCCGGTCAGGTCGACCGCGTCTTCGAGGGGGCGTTGCAGCGCGTTTCGCACGTCCGAGCCCACGGCTTGCATAAAGGTGGACGCATCGGTACGGGCGACGGGCCGCCCCTGGACGGGCTTGAAGGTGGGTCTCTCCTCCGCGTTGGCCGGCCTGCTGCGGAGCAAGCTGTCCATCAGATCGGCGCCGGATATACCGATCGTGTCGGGCTCCAGACGGAAAAGTGACGCACCACGATAGCGACTTAACAGTTCGTCGATTCTCGGCGCGAACTGGATGACCCGACCGCTCCCGCTGACGCGGTGCATTGGCATGGGGGGACTCCGTGGGTAGGTAGCTCGCGCCGGCCAGAATTCCTGGCCGGCGCGAGCTCGGCAGGGAAACTACCTCATTAAATCCAGTCGTACCAGGCGTATGCCTTGAGGCTCTTTTCCGGGCGGAACTTCTTGACGATGCGAACGAGTTTCATGAGCACCTCCATCTGCGTGGTGAACGAGAACTTATTCGACGGCAGAAGGCATGGAGACCGGATGTAATTCCCGGAATTCATTTCAGCTGCCATGGAAAGTGAAGACCTATCGGGCGAATGTGTCAAGTGACTCATATCACTCCATGAATTGACCTATTCACGTTTCGGGCGTGCATGTATTTGGATCTCGGCAAATCACCCTCAATTTGTCCATCAGTGCTCAATGCGGGCGTCGGAGGGGGAGAGGTCGTGTTGAATGGGCTGGTTTAGTCATGTATGCGCGGCATGGGCGAGCCCCGCAGGGACCCCGTCGAAGGCGTCAGGCACCCGCTCTCCGTGTCGACCGGTACGGCGAGGCCGAGGCGGGCATGGTGCCGTCGTGTCAGTCATTCAGGCGCTTTGTGATGCTGGGGCCATCGGCCGCGGCGGGAACCCGGCCCTGCCCGGCCACGCTCTCCGGACGGGTGCTGAAGGGCTGTGAGGTTCTCGCTCTGCGCCCGGCTTCACGTGCCGCGCCCCCTTTCCAGGGGTGGCCGCCGGCCGACCCTGGCCACCCCGGTGTCTATGCGTGTAGAACGGACCTAACCGTTTGAAAGGAACCCTCCATGGACGTCATCTCCGTCATCCGCGCCAAGCGCGACCGTGGTGAGCTGACCCCCGATCAGATCGACTGGGTCATCGACGCCTACACCCGCGGCGAGGTCGCCCACGAGCAGATGTCGTCCCTGGCGATGGCCATCTTCCTCAACGGGATGAACCGCACGGAGATCGCCCGCTGGACGGCCGCGATGATCGCCTCCGGCGAGCGCATGGACTTCTCCTCACTGCCCCGCCCCACCGCCGACAAGCACTCCACCGGCGGTGTCGGCGACAAGATCACGCTGCCGCTCGCCCCGCTCGTCGCCGCCTGCGGAGCGGTCGTCCCGCAGCTCTCCGGCCGGGGCCTCGGCCACACCGGCGGCACCCTCGACAAGCTCGAAGCGATCCCCGGCTGGCGCGCGGCGCTCTCCAACGCCGAGATGCTGGACGTCCTGCGTGACGTCGGCTCCGTCATCTGTGCCGCCGGCGACGGTCTGGCCCCTGCCGACAAGAAGCTCTACGCGCTCCGCGATGTCACCGGCACCGTCGAGTCCATCCCCCTGATCGCCTCCTCCATCATGTCCAAGAAGATCGCCGAGGGCACCGGTTCCCTCGTCCTGGACGTCAAGGTCGGCTCAGGCGCCTTCATGAAGGACCTCGACAACGCCCGCGAACTGGCTTCCACGATGGTCGAGTTGGGTACCGATCACGGGGTGAAGACGGTCGCCCTGCTCACCGACATGGCCACCCCGCTCGGCCTGACCGCCGGCAACGCCCTCGAAGTCCGCGAGTCCGTCGAGGTACTGGCCGGCGGCGGCCCCCAGGACGTCGTCGAGCTGACCCTCGCGCTCGCCCGCGAAATGCTCGACGCGGCCGGGCTCAAGGACGCCGACCCGGCCAAGGCGCTCGCCGACGGCTCCGCCATGGACCACTGGCGCCGCATGATCAGCGCCCAGGGCGGCGACCCCGACGCGGCCCTCCCCGTGGCCCGCGAACAGCATGTCGTCACCGCCGCCTCCTCCGGCACCCTCACCACCCTCGATGCCTACGCCGTCGGCCTCGCCGCCTGGCGCCTGGGCGCCGGCCGCGCCCGCAAGGAGGACCCGGTCCAGGCAGGTGCGGGCATCGAACTGCACGCCAAGCCGGGCGACACGATCACCGCCGGCCAGCCCCTGCTGACCCTGCACACCGACACCCCGGAGAAGTTCCCCTACGCCCTGGAGGCCCTGGACGGCGGTGTGCTCGTCGGCCCCGAGGACGCGGCCTTCGCCGCCACTCCGGTGGTGCGGGAACGTATCGCCTGAGGCGGCCGGGGCGCCCCGGTGAGTCCTGCGGCGCCGGGCGCCCCGTCACTCCGCCGGGCCCTCGTGCACGGTATGCCGCACAGAGCGCTGCGGGCGCTGCGCGACTCCGGCAGGTGCCTCACCCGCGGCGAACGCTCCGACGGCACCGCCCGCCGCGGGCGAGGCGCAGGTGCGATGCCGAGGCGCGGATGTGGTGCCGGGGGTCAGGCGTGCTGCGCCCCGCGTGCCAGCAGGAGCAGGGCGTCGACGAGTTCTTCGGCCGGCGCACCGGTGGCCAGGCTGCGCAGCTGCAGCCCGAAGACCAGCGCGACGGTGGTGCTCGCCAGCCGCTCGGCGTCGGGTACGCCGAGACCGGTGAGGATCCGGGCGGCCAGCTGGTCGTATGCGGCGAAGCACTCCGCGGCCGCGGTGCGCAACCGCTCGTCGCGGCCGGCCTGGACATAGAGCTCGAAGGGTGCGATGTACCTGCTGTCGGTCCGCGCGCACCCGGCGACCTGACCGACGGTGGCGGAGGCCCGAACGATGTCCATCTGGTCGGTCTGGCACTGGTCGGCGAGCTCGGTGAAGCGCCGCGTCTCCTCCGCGACGAAGTACAGCAGGCTCTCCCGCAGCATCTCGTGCTGGGTCGTGAAGTGGTAGGTGACCGAGCCGAGGGAGACCTTGGCCTCCTTGGCGATCCGCCGGTTGGTGACCCCGGCGATGCCGTCCTCACCGATGATGCGCAGGACGGCGTCGATGATGCTCTGCCGGGTTCCGGGGGCCTTGGACATGACGGTCATTGTGTCACCGGTGGGGCGGTGGTGGGGCAGTGGTGGCGACGGCCCCCCAGGAGGAGGCGCCGGCCGGTTCCCCGCCGGCTGAGGGAGAAGGACGAGCTGAGGGAGAGGGACGAAGGGCCCGCCCCACCAGGACAGGTGGTGGGACGGGCCCTTCGGTCTGCGGGGTGTTACGCGGCCTTCTCCAGGTGGAGGAGGCGGCGTTCGGCCACGGCCTTGCGGGTGGCGTAGAGGGTGATCGAGGCGGCGCCGACCATCGCGGCCAAGCCCAGGAGGACGGTGCCCTCCCAGCCGACGGCGTGGAAGGCGGCGGCACCGAGGGCGCCGCCCAGGCTGCTGCCGACGTAGTACGCGCACTGGTACAGCGCCGACGCCTGGGCGCGCGCCGTCTTGGCGGTGCGGCTGACCGAGGACGAGGCGACCGCATGGCCCGCGAAGAAGCCCGCGGTGATCAGGACCAGGCCCGCCAGCACCGCGTAGACGGAGTCGGAAAGGGAGAGCAGCAGACCCGTGGAGGTGGTGCCGACGGCCAGGTAGAGGGCGCCGCGGCGGCCCGTGCGGGCGACCAGCTTGCCGGCCGCGGCCGAGGAGACCGTACCGACCAGGTAGATCACGAAGATCGAGCCGACGATGCCCTGCGGGAGGTTGAACGGCTCGGAGACCAGGCGGTAGCCGATGACCGTGTAGACCGCGCCGAAGACCGTCATGAACAGCCCGCCGATGGCGTAGAGGCGGCGCAGCAGCGGATCGGCCAGGTGGCCGCCGAGCGTACGGGCCAGCGCCCGCGGGCCCACCGAACGGGGCGCGAAATGCCGGGCCTTGGGGACCAGCAGCCGGAACGTCACCGCACACACCACGGCCAGCACACCCACCGCGGCCAGCGCCGCCCGCCAGCCCCATGCCTGGGCGACCCAGCCGGTCACGATCCGGCCGGACATCCCGCCGATGCTGTTGCCCGCCACGAACAGTCCGATGGCCGCCACCAGCGCCTTGGCGCGTACCTCCTCCGCCAGGAAGGCCATCGCCGACGCCGGCAGTCCGGCCAGCGCCACACCCTGGATGCCGCGCAGCGCGATCAGCGCACCGAGCGACGGGGCGAACGGCACCAGCATGGCGATCAGCGCGGCGACGGAGAGGGACACCGTCATGAGCGTGCGCCGGCCGAATCGCTCGGAGACCGCGCTCAGCGGGATCACTCCGAGCGCCAGGCCGAAGGTGGCCGCGGACACGGTCCAGCTCGCCTGGTCCGGGCTGACCCCGAGGTCGGTGGAGATCGCGGGCAGCAGCGCCTGCGTGGAGTAGAGGAGGGCGAAGGTCGCCACTCCGGCGGCGAAGAGGGCAAAGCTCATCCGGCGGTAGCCGGGGCCGCCCGGCCGCAGCTTGTCCGACTCGGGGTCGGGGGCGGCGGCGGAAGGAGAAGTGCCAGTGGACGACGAGGGAGAGGCGGCCGCACGGTCGGTGACGGACGCCCCGGTATCAGCGGAGGGCATGCTTCGAAGGTAGGCCGCCGCGTTTCATGCGTCCAATGCATAGAAACGCCATAATCGATGCTGTGACACATGATCCCAGCTCGCAAGGGCCGCTGTTGCAAGGTCGCAACAGAAAAGATGTTGCCGGAGCACCGTGGACCGGTGCGGATGCGGGGGAGGCCGCCGAGCTCGGGGGCGATTCCTGGGCAGTGGTCCTCGCCCCGCGGCTCGCCCAGTTCACCGCCGTCGCCCGGCACGAACACGTCACCCGTGCCGCGCTGGAGCTCGGCATGCCGCAGCCGACGCTCAGCCGCGCTCTCGTCCGCCTGGAGGACGACCTCGGCGTCGCTCTCTTCGCACGCCATGGCCGCACCCTCTCCCTCACACCGGCCGGCCGGGCCTTTCTCGCCTCCACCGAGCGCGCGTTGACGGATCTGGAGCGGGCCACGGAGTCCGTACGGGCCGATGTCGACCCCGCCGCCGGGAAGGTGGCCTTCGGCTTCCTGCACACCCTCGGCTCGGAGACCGTGCCCGGCCTGATCCGCAGCTTCCGTGCCGACCATCCGCGCGTCCGCTTCCAACTCGTCCAGAACTACGGCGAGGCCATGATCGAGCGGATGCGCGCCGGCGACCTCGATCTGTGCCTGACCTCGCCGGTCCCGGACTACCCGGACCTGGTCGCCCGCCGGCTCGACGAGCAGAAGCTGCGCCTGGTCGTCCCGGACGATCATGCGCTGGCCGGCCGGAAGCGGGTCCGGCTCGCCGAGACCTCCGGCGAGCTGTTCGTCACCCTCGAACCCGGCTACGGGCTGCGCCGGATC
Organism: Streptomyces sp. NPDC048516; assembly: GCF_043199875.1. Classification (NCBI taxonomy): domain Bacteria; kingdom Bacillati; phylum Actinomycetota; class Actinomycetes; order Kitasatosporales; family Streptomycetaceae; genus Streptomyces; species Streptomyces sp. NPDC048516. The sequence goes on from NZ_JBICWS010000002.1 coordinate 223,415, forward strand.
ACCGACGCGCTGTGTGCCGAGGCGGGCTTCACCCCGCGGATCGCGTTCGAGGGGGAGGAGGCCGAGACGCTGCGCGGACTGGTCGCGGCAGGCCTCGGCGTGGCGCTGCTGCCGCCGCCCGCCGTACCGCGCCCCGGAGTCGCCGAGCTGACGGTGACGGCCCCGCGCGCGGTCCGCGAGATCGGCGTCGCCTGGCTGGACGGGCATCCCGACACCCCGCCGGTCGCCGCATTCAAGAAGTTCCTGCTGAGCCGGCGGGGGAAGCTGTTGCCGAGGTGAGGGGCGCGCAGGGAAGCGGCACGGGTGCGCCCCCTCCTGCCGACCTCGCAGACCCGGCTCCGGTGTCTGCACACGATGTCTGCCCGTGACGTCCCGCCCGCGACGTCTGCCCCTGACGTCTGCCCGCGACGTCTGCCCCTGACGTCTGCCCCTGACGTCCGCACCTGACGTCCGCACCTGAGGTCCGCCCGCGCCCCGATCCGTCGTTGGGATGTCAGGCCGGTGCCGGGGGGCCGCTGAAACCGATCGCCACGGAGACGTACTGCGTGCCGTAACGCTTGCGCAGAAGGCTGCCGATACTGGGCTGCGGACCATGGTGGGGCGCCGGCCCGCTGGTCACCCCGGCCGCGCAAGTGTGGGCGATCCCGTCCCAATAGACCACCCGCAGACCGGTCCGGCGCTGGTGGTCGCTGATGGCGTCCGCCCCTACCGTGGCGTCGCCCGCGAAGGTGCCCCGCCCGGCGACGCTGTGTTCATGGAAGTCCACGATCAGACGCATCCGTGCCAGGACGCCGTCGTCTTGGCCGGCCCCGGCGAGCGCTCCCCGATGCCGACGATCGTTGCCGCGGCGGCAAGCTTCCCGGCCAGCTCATCGAGCGTGGCATCGGACAGCAGGTCGACGCCGGGGTGCTGCGGACCGGACAACCCCATGGGCGAAGGGAGGGTGCCGAGAGGGGCGGTGGTGTCGCTTTCCATGCCCCCAGGCTTCTACCTGAAGTTTGGTTGAGGTGAAGGAGGCCGGCCCGGCAAAGGTCAGCGGCCGCCGTCGCGGGCCGCCTCAGTGCCAAGAGAGCGACGGGGAGCCACGGTTCCCGAGGAGGGCACCGGCCGCCCAGGTGCCCTCTGGCTCGGCTTGAAGCCAGGAGAACACCCGCATATCGCTCCATATTGCCCCGAGGTGTCTCGGAGTCGCGGCACCGAGACACCTGGGCGTCTCGGTGTCTCAGCGTCTCGGCGTCTCGGTGCCTCAGTGCCGTAGCGACGCTCCGAAGCCCGCGGCCAGTGGCATGCGCAGGCCCAGCGGGGGTGGTGCGGCCAGGGCGTCCTTCACGGGGCGGGCGTAGTCCCGGGCGAAGAGTGAGCCGAGCATGAAGTCGGCCGCCAGGGAGAGGACTTCGGCGCGGTGCTGGTGCAGGGAGTGGCCGTCGGAGTGCACCTCGAAACGGCAGGTGTCGCGGTTGACCTTCTTGGCGCGCTCGGCGTAGCGGTAGGACAGATCGGGGTCGGTGCGTTCGTCGTTGGTGCCGTGGACCAGCAGGACCTGGCGGCCGATGAGCTGCTTCACGGGATCGGGCCGCTCGTCGCTCTGGCCGGGGTCGGGCAGCCAAGGGGCCAGCGCCATCACGGAGTTGACGGCCGGGTGGCCCGCGGCGTGCAGGGCGGCGCGGGCGCCCATGCCCGTGCCGACGAGGCAGACCGGGACGTCGCCGTAGCGGCGGACCACCTCGTCCAGGGCCCAGGTGGCATCCCGTGCCGGGTGGGCGTCGGCTCCGTTCCAGCCGCTGCAGCGGTAGCGCACGACATGGGCCGTCAGACCCTCGGGTCGCCCTGCCTTCGCCAGCCGGGCAGCCAGGGGACGCACCGCCAGCGCCGGCACCGGCGACGGACGCCGCACCCCGGTCGGTCCGCCTCCGGGCAGTAAAAGAGCGACCCCGCTCACCTCCCGGCCGGTGCCCCGACCGCCGCCACCCCGCCACCGGAACGCCTCGCGCGCCCCTTCCTTGCCGGCCGTTCCCAGCGGTTTTCCCAGCCGGGCCTCGCGCACCGGCAGTGCTTGCTGAGCCATGTGCAGAACGATGGCAGAAGGTGGCGCGCCCGCCACCCCGTGGACGGGTCACTGTTACGTATCGTTCGATGAGATCTACGCGCGTAGGGGCTAGAGTGCCGAGATGACGAGCGAGACCACCACACTCCCGACCAGTGAACAGATCCTCCGCGCCCCCAAGGTGCTGCTCCACGACCATCTCGACGGCGGGCTCCGGCCGGCCACGATCGTCGACCTGGCCCGTGAGTCCGGCTACGAGGGTCTGCCCGAGACCGACCCGGAGAAGCTCGGGGTCTGGTTCCGTGAGGCCGCCGACTCCGGCTCGCTCGAGCGCTACCTGGAGACCTTCGCGCACACCTGCGCCGTCATGCAGACCCGTGACGCACTGGCCCGGGTGGCCGCCGAGTGCGCCGAGGACCTTGCCGCGGACGGTGTGGTCTATGCCGAGGTCAGGTACGCGCCCGAGCAGCACCTCGAACAGGGGCTGACCCTCGAAGAGGTCGTCGAGGCGGTCAACGAGGGCTTCCGCGAGGGCGAGCGGCGGGCCCGCGAGAAGGGCCACCGCATCCGCGTCGGCGCCCTGCTCACCGCGATGCGGCACGCCGCCCGCGCCCTGGAGATCGCCGAACTCGCCAACCGCTACCGGGACACCGGCGTCGTCGGCTTCGACATCGCGGGCGCGGAGGCCGGCTACCCGCCCACCCGCCACCTCGACGCGTTCGAGTACCTCAAGCGGGAGAACAACCACTTCACCATCCACGCCGGCGAGGCCTTCGGCCTGCCGTCCATCTGGCAGGCCCTGCAGTGGTGCGGCGCCGACCGCCTCGGCCACGGTGTCCGGATCATCGACGACATCGAGGTCGCCGACGACGGCTCGGTCAAGCTCGGCCGGCTCGCCTCGTACGTACGGGACAAGCGCATCCCGCTGGAGATGTGCCCGAGCTCCAACCTGCAGACCGGGGCCGCCCCCTCCTATGCGGAGCACCCCATCGGCCTGCTGCGCCGACTGCAGTTCCGGCTGACGGTCAACACCGACAACCGGCTGATGAGCGGCACGAACATGTCCCGGGAATTCGAGCACCTGGTCAAGACCTTCCGATACACGCTCGATGACATGCAGTGGTTTACAGTCAATGCGATGAAATCAGCGTTCATTCCTTTCGATGAACGTCTGGGCATGATCAATGACGTCATCAAGCCCGGGTACGCGGAATTGCGAGCCGAATGGCTGTTCCGTCCGCAGGAGTCAACTGCCCCTGTGAACAGTGCTTCTGGCTCTGCGTGAGTAGGTAGCGCGAGCTTATAGCGCAACGGCCGGTGGAATGTCCACCGGCCGTTTTTCCTTCCCTCGTGGCTGTTTGCGGCGCCGGTTGCCGCATCACTAGGTTGATTGGCCGGTCAAGCCCCCATCACGAGGACGTAATTCGATGAAGCAGGGAACCATCAAGACTCTCGGTACCGTCGCGCTCGGTGCCGCCTTCGCCGTCACCGCCGCGGGCGTCGCCGGCGCCGCCCCGGCGATCGGCACCTCCGACACGACCGGGGTGCTGAAGAGCCTGCCGGTGAAGGACGCCGCCAAGACCGTCTCCGGTCTCACCAAGGCCAAGCCGGCCGGCAAGAACGTCAAGAACGTCAAGACCAAGATGAACTCCCAGGGCAACAAGCTGCTGGGCGGCCTGCAGCCCGGCAGCCTCCTCGGCGGCTGACGCCGGACGCGGCCCGGCCCCTGGGGGGCGGGTGCCGCGCCGTGCCCCGGCCGTACGCCCTGTGCGTACGGCCGGGGCACCGTCATGTGCGGCCGGGGCACGTGATGTGCGGCCGGGGCACGTGATGTGCTGCCGGGACGCGTGATGTGCTGCCGGGGCACCGTGGATGTGCGGCTGGGGCACCTTGTATGTGCGGCCGGGGGACCCGGCCGCGGGGCGGCGCACCGGATCAGCGGTGCACGCCGGGCGGCCGCGGGCCGGACGGGCGCGTCACCAGGCGGCGGCGCCGGTGGCCTTCTCCTCCGAGGGCAGGAGTATCCACAGCGCGAGGTAGAGCAGGAACTGCGGGCCGGGAAGCAGACACGACACCACGAAGAGCACGCGCATCGTTGTCGGGGTCGTACCGAAGCGACGGGCCAGGCCCGCGCACACTCCGGCGATCATTCGGTTGTTGCGGGGGCGGACCAGTGCGGCGGCCATGAGGACGACTCCTTTTCGACTCTGCGGGGCGTTTGCCCCGATGTCTCAAAGGTAGGTCCGGCCGCCGGAGAGAGCATCAGCCTTCGGGGCCGGTCCGACCCTGGGGATCGTCGGGGTTGCGTCCCCGAGATGCCCGTAGCGGCGCCGCAGCCGGCAGCGCGCCCCGGGGACGACCGCCAGGTGCACCACGGCCACCCCGAGGGTGCCCAGCAGCACCGAGTCGATGTCCGGGACCCGGCCGGGCACCCCTGACTGCAGCAGCTCGATGGCCAGCGCGATCATCGCTCCGGCGAAGGCGGTACGGGTCAGGGACACCAGTGGCGAAACGTTCAGGCGGCCCGCGGAGAGGGGCAGCAGCACCCCCAGGGGCGCCAGCAGCAGCACCGAGCCGCCCAGATGCTGGACGACGTCCCACGACCAGCCGTGCGCCAGCTCGGTCCGGATCGTCGCCAGTGGTTCGAGATTCGCGGCCGGCACCCACGGCACCGTACGGGAACGCAGTGTCAGCCAGGCGACGGTCGACAAATGCGCCACGAGGAGGAGAAGTCCGGTGACGCGCATACGGGGAGCGGCGGTGGTGCCGGGGCCATGAGGCTGCACACAGGCCAGGACGCCGGGAGTGGTGGCTGCGGTTCCGCCCAGTTGCGCCCGGCTTGAGCCGCCCCGTCGGCCGTGTCAGCGGCGTCAGCCCGTCGTGGCGCCCCGTCTTTTCCCTCTTCTCTCCCGGCGAGAGGGCGCTTTACTCCCGGCGGCGGGTCACCCTCTCCCGGCGACCGGTCACCCCTCTGCCGGCGCCGGGGCATCCCTCTTCCGGCAGAGGTCATCCCTCTCCCGGAGCCGGGCCGCCGTTCCTCCCGCAGCGGTCATCCCTCTTCCGACAGGGGGTCGCCCCACCCGGCGTTCTCCGCGATGTCCGGATTGGCCAGCACGTCCGCGGAGCAGTCGTAACGGTGCGCCGTATCGTCGCCCGGCCCGCCCAGCACGGCTGCATGGGTGCGGCCCAGCGCCGGGCTCGCGCCGTAGGTGCACACCAGCTGCGCCAGCGCGAACGACGGCAGATCGTCCGGCCGCAGGCTCAGCCGCAGCGCATCCGCGGGGTCGCCCTCGCGCGGCCCCGTGACCTTGACGTCCCGGGGCAGTGCGCTGCTGAAACCGGCCTTCTCCTCGTCCGCCGACGGCTCGCGCTGCAGCTCGTGGAGCAGTGCCCGGGCGGTCGGCAGCCGCGGGTCGTCGGCCTTGGACGGAGGCACCGCACGCTCGACCTGCGCCAGCGCCGAGCCGCACACCAGATACACGATCGCCCGCGAGCCCGGACCCGCTTCCGTGCCCGCGTCCGTGCCCGCCGACGCCGAGGCCGAGTGTGCCGGGCTCGCCGGGGCCTTGCAGCTCACCCGTGAGGGCGCGCCGCCCGCGTCGACCGGTACGGACGTGCCCCGGATCCCGCAGCCCGCGACCGCGAGCGCGAGTGCCACCACGGCGGCGGTGCGCCGTCCGGTCCGCCTGCCCGGCCTCATCGCCCGTCCTCCGTGCCCTCGTCGTCGGCCGTGTCGTCGTTCCGCCGGTCGTCGTCCGCCAGAGGGGAGGCGTCCATCGGCAGTCGCAGGGTGAAGACCGCGCCGCCCTCGGGGAGGTTGGCCGCGGTGATCTCTCCGCCGTGGATATGCGCGTTCTCCAGCGCGATCGAGAGGCCCAGACCGCTGCCCTCCGACCGCGGCCGGGAGGCGCTCGCCTTGTAGAAGCGGTCGAAGACGTGCGGGAGGACTTCCTCCGGGATGCCGGGCCCGTGATCCCGGACACGGATCACCAGCTTCCCGCTCCCGGGCCGCCCCTCGCCCGACGCCTTTGCGGACCGCTCCGGCCCGCCGCCCTCTCCACCGGCCGCCCGCCCGCCGGCCGCATCCTCGGCCGCACCGCCTGAACCGCCTGAACCGCCTGGACCGCCCGCACCGCCGGAACCGCCCGCACCGCCGCCGGCGGAGACGGCCGTGCTGCCCGTCCGGCCCCCGCCGTCGCTCGCCGGGCCTTCCGTGCTGACCGAGACCCGCACCGGCGAACCACCGTGCTTGAGGGCGTTGCCGATCAGATTCGCCAGGATCACATCGAGCCGCCGCGGGTCCAGCCGGGCCACGATGCCGCGGTCCGCGTCCAGTTCGACCGCGTCCAGCCAGGCCCGGGCGTCGATACAGGCGGTCACCTGGTCCGCGACATCGACGTCGTCCAGCACGAGACGGGCCGTGCCCGCGTCGAAGCGGGTGACCTCCATCAGGTTCTCCACGAGGTCGTTGAGCCGCCGGGTCTCGCTGACCACCAGCTGCACGGCGGGCGCGATCATCGGGTCGAGGGAGTCGGCCTCCTCCTCCAGCACCTCGCTGACGGCGGTGATCGCGGTCAGCGGGGTCCGCAGCTCGTGTGACATATCGGCGACGAACCGCCGGGACGCCGCCTCGCGCCCGCTCAGCTCCTCGACCCGGTGCTCCAGACGCTCCGCCGTACGGTTGAACGTCCGGGAGAGGTCGGCGAGTTCATCCGTGCCGGTCACCCGCAGCCGGGTGTCCAGCCGCCCCTCGCCGAGCTGCCGCGCGGCATGCCCCAGCCGCTGTACGGGGCGCAGCACCGTCGTCGCCGCGGCCTGCGCCAGCAGCGCCGAGCCGACCAGCGCGAGCGCCGTGGCGATACCCAGCGACCAGGCCAGTGAGGTGAGGTCCTGCCGCTCGGCGGCCAGGGACTTCATCATGTAGCCGGTGGGCCCGCCGCCGATCACCTTCGCCCCGGCGACGAGGTAGGGCGTGTCCTCGACCTGCTTGCGCTGCCAGTAGAGATGGTGCGCGTACCGGTTGGACTCATCGACCGGACGCACCTCGTTGACCGCGTGGCGCAGCTGTACGGGCACGTTCTTGAGCGTCAGCAGGTCCTTGGCCGTGGTGGCCGCGCAGTCCTTGCCCTCGCGGTCCACGCCTATCAGCAGCACCGTGTAGTTCTGCGGCCCTGCCGCCATCTGCCGGGCGGCATCCTGCAGTTCGGCGCAGCGCGGATGGAGCGGCAGCGACCGCGTGTTGTCCTCCAGCGCCTTGCGGAAGTCCTTGAGGACGGCGTTTTGCGTGCGGTCCAGAACGGTGTTGCGGTTGAGCCAGTACGCGATGCCCGAGGCGGAGACCGCGGCGGTCAACGCCACCAGCGCAAAGACCACGACCAGCCGCAGCCGCAGGCTGGTCCAGCGCAGCAGCCCCGAGGGACGGCCGAGCATCCGCAGCACCCGCCGGCCGGCCGCGGGCGCACCGGCGCCGCCGGCCCCGTCGCCCGCACCGTCCTGCGTCGTCGCACCGCCCGTCGAACGCTTGCTCACTGCGGCGAGTCCAGCCGGTAGCCGACGCCGCGGACCGTACGGATCAGGGTCGGGGAGGACGGTACGTCTTCCACCTTCGCGCGCAGCCGCTGTACACACGCGTCCACCAGGCGCGAGTCGCCCAGGTAGTCGTGCTCCCACACCAGCCGCAACAACTGCTGCCGGGACAGCGCCTGGCCGGGCCGGCGGCTCAGCTCCAGCAGCAACCGCAGCTCGGTCGGCGTCAGTTGCAGGTCCTCGCCGTTCTTGGTCACCGTCATCGCCGACCGGTCGATCACCAGCGAGCCGAACGTCGCGGAGTCACTGGACTCGCGCTCGCCACGGCGCAGTACGGCCCGGATCCGGGCGTCCAGCACCCTTCCCTGCACCGGTTTGACGACATAGTCGTCGGCGCCGGACTCCAGGCCCACCACGACATCGATATCGTCGTTACGCGCGGTGAGCAGGATGATGGGCAGCTGGTCCGTACGCCTGATCCGCCGGCACACCTCGAAACCGTCGATGCCCGGCAGCATCACATCCAGCACGATCAGGTCCGGGCGCTGCTCGCGCAGCAGCTTCAGGCCGTCCTCGCCCGTCGCCGCGGTCACCACACGGTGACCCTGGCGCGACAGCGAGAGTTCGAGGGCCGTGCGGATGGCGTCGTCGTCCTCGATCAGCAACAGGAAAGGCACGTCAGCCATTCTGGCCCATGGGACGCCTGGAGATCGACCAGTGGCGCTCTCGTACACAAGGCCCGCACCCGTGCGGCGTCCGCGACGCGCCGCACCAGCCCCTGTGACAGGCCTGTGACAGTCGGCGGACAACGCGATGAAACTGGGTTGGCAGTCTTTGGGGCATCGGGAGAGATCAACACCCGAACAGCACGAACGAACCGAACGAGCTGGCTCTACGACGGGGGGCGCGAGATGAACACACTGCACGGCACCACTACCAGCGCAGTTATCACGCGGCTCCATGACGTCGTCAGGACCGGCGAGAAGTCCGGTGCCGGACGGGTGTGCACCCGCAGCATCGGGCGCCAGCGGCCGCCGTACATGGTGGCCATCGACGCCACGACGGTCACGCCGGTCGCGGCCGACGGGGAAAACCGGGGGCACGGGGGTAATGCCGCCCACGGGGGAAACAACGGGGGAACGGAGTACAGGGAGGACACGGGGGAACGGCGCTCCGCGTCGGAGACGGCAGAGGCCGAAGCGGCCTTCACCGCCTACGTCCAGGAGCGCCGCGCCTCCCTGTACGCCACCGCCTACCACCTGACCGGCGACCGCTACGAGGCCGAGGACCTGCTGCAGAGTGCGCTGTTCTCGACCTACCGGGCGTGGGACCGGATCAGCGACAAGGCGGCGCTCGGCGGCTATCTGCGCCGCACCATGACGAACCTGCACATCAGCGCCTGGCGCCGGCGCAAGCTCAACGAGTACCCGACCGAGGAGCTGCCGGAGACGGCGGCCGACGTGGACGCGATGCGCGGCACCGAGCTGCGCGCCGTGCTGTGGCAGGCGCTGGCCCGGCTGCCCGAGACGCAGCGCACGATGCTGGTGCTGCGCTACTACGAGGGCCGTACGGACCCGGAGATCGCGGACATTCTCGACATCAGTGTCGGCACGGTGAAGTCGAGCATCTGGCGCGCCCTGCGCCGGCTGCGCGAGGACGAGGTCCTCAGCTTCGGCCGTGACCAGGAAGAGTCCTTCGGCGAGCTGGTGGCCTGAGGGCCGGGGGAGCCCGAGGGGGATCGGGGGAACCGGGGGAATGCCCGAGGGGGCAAAGGGGATACGGGGGAAACCGGCAGGGACGGAGTAGATCCGAACAAGCCGGTCGTATCAGGGGAATGCAGGGGATACGGGGGAAAGTACGGGGGCACGGGGAAAGAGGGAGCGGGTTCGGGTGGCCGGGGGGTCTGCCCGAGCCCGCTTCTTCGCGTGTGCGGGCCGGCCCCCGGTGAGGCCCCGCCCCCGGTGAGGCCCCGCCCCCGGTGAGGCCCCGCCCCCGTTGCGGGCCCGGCAGCGACCGGCAGCGACCGGCCTTGCGCTACGCGTCCACCACGTCCGCCGACCGCGCCGCCGATATGCGGGCCAGGGCCTCCGGCTTGGCGCAGGGGTGCGCGCCCAGCGCGGTGTGCCGGGCGACGACGGACCGCTCGTTGCGCAGCAGGCGCAGTCCCCGGCGGACGAGGTAGGGGGCCGACTTGCGGCCCTCGCGCAGATCCCGCGCCAGCCGGCGGCGGAAGGTGGTGCCGGGGCGGCCGCGCAGGCACAGCGCGTCGGCCAGCAGCCCCGCCGCACGGCAGTCCGCGATGACATCGGCGGCGAAGATGCCCTCCGCGATGAACAGCGGGGCGCCGCCGAGGTCGAGCCCCGACACGCCGACCCGGGCGCTGGTCGCGATGTCGTAGACCGGAACGTCGGTGCGCCCCGAACGGCACAGCGCGTCGATGGCCGCGACCGCGGCGGGGGCGTCCCAGGACAGCGGCGCGTCCCAGTCGGCGCCGCCGCCGTCGGGCAGCTGCGGCAGCGTCGGGTCCGTCCCCTCCTTGTAGAAGTCGTCGAGACGGAGGACGGGCAGTCCGCTGCGCGCGGCCAGGGAGGTCTTGCCGGAGCCCGAGGGGCCGGTCAGCAAAATGACCCGGGCGCGGGTGCCTCCCTGCTCATGGGGGCCTTCCCGCTCGGGCGGAGCCGAGCGCGGGGGAGGGGCCGAGAGCGCGAGGGAGGGCGGCGGCTGGGTGCGGGAGTGGGAGCTCACGGGCACCCATTGTCGCGTATGGGGCCGTGTGGGGTACCCCTGGCGCGCGAGGTGGATCGGCTCCCCGGCCTCAACTACTCTACGGAGTCAATCGATTACCAGGCCACTCTCGCTCGCGCAGCGCTTCGACCCCTCCGAATCCCCAGGCAGGTGCCCATGCCCTCCCATGCACGTCTCAAGTCCAGCCGTATTCCGCGCACTCTGCTGCGGGCGGGGCTGGTGATCTCCGCGGCCGGTGCCGCGATCGCGGCGGGTGGTGCGGCCACGGCGTCCGCCGCGCCCGCGGCCGCGGAACGCCCCTCAGACACCGGTGCCGCCGCCTCGGCGCTGACCGGCGCACTGCTGAACTCCGCGGCCGGCGGCCTCGGCACGGTCAAGAACCTTCAGGTGAACCCGCTGGCCAAGACCCCCGTGGACCCACTGGCCAACGCCGTCAGCACCCAGATCGCCGACTTCAAGCCGGTGAGCACGACGTTGCTGACCGGCGCCCTCTCGAACGGCGGCGCGCTCAGGGACCTGCCGCTGGTGGGGACGTTGACGAGGGTGCTGCCGGGCTGAGGGGCGGTGCGGGCGGCGGGTGCTGCCGGTTGCGCCCGCCGCCCGTGCCGGTTGCGTCCGCCGCCGAGATGGTTGCGCCGCCGCCGGGCCGGTTGCGCCCGCCGCGGTGCTCAGCGCCCGTGGAAGGCCGTGACCATCGCCTGCATGTCCTCCTGGAACGCACAGCACAGCGCCAGCCACGAGCCGTCGACGAAGACCAGGTCGAAGCGGCCGCGGGGGAACGTCGTGCGCGGCCTGGGCCGCAGCTCCGCGATGTTCGAGAGCTGTACCTGGGCGGCGACTTCCAGCTCGGGCTCGCGCTCCCGCCACCCGGTGGCCTGGTCCGTCAGCACGAACAGCCGCCGGTCGGTGAGCGCCTGATGCCGGGGCGAGCCACCCGCGTTGGTGACCTGGACGAGGAACCGGCCGGCCATGCTGGTCCAGCTGCCCTCCATGGGCTTGCCGTACATCATCCGCTCGGTGGCGTCGTCGAGGGCGTCCTCGATGTTCTCCTGGGCCTCGTTCAGGCTCTCCGCGATAGTGCCTGCCGCGCGCGTCAGCCGGTGGTTGACCAGCCCGTTGTCGAGCAGCCGGCCGCCGGCCGGACGGCTGGGGGCGGCCGCCCCGCCGGAGGGCTGCGTCGCCTTGTCGAGGACAGTGCTCAGCGCCCCGAGGAGCCCCTTCGCGCGCGGCGCCGACCGCTTCCGTGGGGCGCGCAGGTGGGCGGGGAGGAACGGGAGGTCCGGGTACATCTGGTACTCCCGGGCCTCCCACAGCATCTCGCCGGGGTGCAGGAACCGGCGGCAGGGCGTTGCATGGTCCATCTTCGGCACGCGGTCAGCTTCCTTGGAACATGTGATCAGACGCCCTGGTGGAAGGCGGCGACAACGCCCTCCATATTCTCGCGGTGCAGACTGCCCAGAGCGATCCACGAACCGTCGACGAAGGTGACATCGAACCGCCCCTTGGTGACGGCCCTCGAACGCGCGGTGACCCGGGCGATGTTCGTACGGGGCACCGTCACCCCGAGATCACACTTCGGGGTGCCGTCCAGCCAGCTCTTGTTGCGGTTCACGAGCACGATCAGCCGGCGGTCGGTCAGCGCCTGAAATCTGGGCTCGTCGCCCGCGTTCGTCAGATCGACCAGAAAACGCCCGGCCATGCTCGACCAGCCGCCCTCCATGGGTTTGCCGTACAGCATGTGCTCGACGGCGTCGGCCACGGCGTCCTCGATCGTCTCCTGAACTTCGAACACCGCCTCGCTGAGATCGCGGTCCGGCCGCCTCCCGCCGTTGCCGCCGAAGTCTCCGGCGGCATACGTGGCGACGGTTTCGCCCTCTCCGCCGACGGGCCGCGGCGCGCTGTTGTCGGCGGACCCGCTGACGGCCCGCGTCACGGGATTGTTCGCCAGTCGGTTGTTGACCGCCGGGCCCAGCGGCTTCGTCACCTTGCCCAGAGCCTTCCCCAGCGCGCCCCGCACCCGCTGTTCGAGAGGGGACGAAGTGCGCGGGGTGCGCAGCCCGGCAGGGACGAAGGGCAGCGCCGCATTGTGGCAGTAGTCCGAGGCGATGATCAGCCTTTCCCCCGGCTGGAGGAAAGGGGGGAAACAGTCGCGGTAAAACGGCTTCATCCGGTGCCGCTCCTCTCGTGGGGGTGGGGGCTCGGCCGAACGGGGCGTCGGGATCGCGGGGTTGCCGGGCGACGGCCGGGCGGGCTGTTGTCAGCGTGCAGCACGTCAATAGTAGTTAAAGATGGGGACAGCAGTGTGGGGCCCCGCCCAAGAGCGGGGCCCCACAAGGACCTTGGTGACAGTGCGCCGTAAGGCCGCCGGAACAGGCCCGGGGCAGCCGTCGTCAGGCTAAACGCCCATCGGGTGCCACACCGTCTTCGTCTCCAGGAAGCTCAGCAGACGGCCGGTGCCGGGGTCGGCGGTCCAGTTCACCGTCCCCGGGCGGAGCACCCGCTTGAGGTTGTCGGCCGCGGCCTTCTCCAGCTCCGTCGCCAGCTCCGCGCCGGCGCCCGCGAGATCGAGGGCGTTGACGTCCTGGTGGGCGGCGAGCGGAGCGCCCAGCTCCGCCGTACGGCCCGAGAGGATGTTGACCACACCGCCCGGGAGATCGGACGTGGCGAGCACCTCGGCCAGCGAGAGGGCGGGCAGCGGGGCGTCCTCGGCGGCCGCCACGACCACCGTGTTGCCGGTGACGATCGCCGGGGCGATCACCGAGACCAGGCCGAGGAACGAGGAGTCCTGGGGGGCCAGGACCGCGACCACACCGGTCGGCTCCGGGGAGGAGAGGTTGAAGTACGGCCCGGCCACCGGGTTGGCGCCGCCGGCGATCTGGGCGACCTTGTCGGACCAGCCCGCGTACCAGACCCAGCGGTCGATGGCCGCGTCGATCTGGGCCGTGGCCTTCGCCTTCGACAGGCCCTCGGCGGCGGCCACCTCGGCGGTGAACTGGTCGCGGCGGCCCTCCAGCATCTCGGCGACGCGGTAGAGGATCTGCCCGCGGTTGTAGGCCGTGGCGCCCGACCAGCCGCCGAACGCCTTACGGGCGGCGGTCACCGCGTCCCGGGCGTCCTTGCGGGAGGCCAGCGGCGCGTTGGCGAGCCATGTGCCCTTGGAGTCGGTCACCTCGTACACCCGCCCGCTCTCGGACCGGGGGAACTTGCCCCCGACGTACAGCTTGTAGGTCTTGAGCACACTCAAGCGGTCAACAGTGTTCATCAGCGCGCGCCCTCCGGGCTCGACGGGGCGAGGTACGCCTCCAGACCGTGCCGGCCGCCCTCGCGGCCGTAGCCCGACTCCTTGTAGCCGCCGAAGGGCGAGGCCGGGTCGAACTTGTTGAACGTGTTGGACCAGACGATGCCCGCACGCAGCTTGTTCGCCATCCACAGCATCCGCGAGCCCTTCTCCGTCCAGATGCCGGCGGAGAGCCCGTACGGAGTGTTGTTGGCCTTCTCCACGGCCTCCGCGGGGGTGCGGAAGGTCAGCACGGACAGCACCGGGCCGAAGATCTCCTCGCGGGCGATGCGGTGCGCCTGGGTGACGCCCGTGAACAGCGTCGGGGCGAACCAGTAGCCGGAGGCGGGGAGTTCGCAGGACGGCGACCAGCGCTCGGCGCCCTCGGCCTCGCCCGCGTCGGCCAGCGCGGTGATCCGGGCCAGCTGCTCGGCGGAGTTGATGGCGCCGATGTCGGTGTTCTTGTCGAGCGGGTCGCCCACGCGCAGGGTCCGCATCCGGCGCTTGAGGGCGTCCAGCAGCTCGTCGGCCACCGACTCCTGGACCAGCAGGCGCGAGCCCGCGCAGCAGACGTGGCCCTGGTTGAAGAAGATGCCGTTGACGATGCCCTCGACGGCCTGGTCGAGCGGCGCGTCGTCGAAGACGATGTTCGCCGCCTTGCCGCCCAGTTCGAGGGTGACCTTCTTGTCGGTGCCGGCGACCGTACGGGCGATGGCCTTGCCGACCTCGGTGGAGCCGGTGAAGGCGACCTTGTCGATGCCGGGGTGCCCGACCAGCGAGGCGCCCGTGGAGCCGTCGCCGGTGAGGATGTTGACGACGCCCTTGGGCAGGCCCGCCTGGCGGCAGATGTCCGCGAAGAACAGAGCGGACAGCGGGGTCGTCTCGGCGGGCTTGAGGACCACGGTGTTGCCGGTCGCCAGCGCCGGGGCGATCTTCCACGCGAGCATGAGGAGGGGGAAGTTCCAGGGGATGACCTGGCCGGCGACGCCCAGGGGCCGCGGGTTGGCGCCGTACCCCGCGTGGTCGAGCTTGTCGGCCCAGCCCGCGTAGTAGAAGAAGTGCGCGGCGACCAGCGGCAGGTCGGCGTCCCGGGACTCGCGGATCGGCTTGCCGTTGTCCAGGGACTCCAGCACGGCCAGCTCGCGCGAGCGCTCCTGGATGATCCGGGCGATCCGGAAGAGGTACTTGGCCCGCTCGGCGCCGGGCAGCGCGGACCACTTCTCGAAGGCCTTGCGGGCGGCCTTCACGGCGCGGTCGACGTCCTCGGCGCTCGCCTGGGCGACCTCGGAGAGGACTTCCTCGGACGACGGGGAGACGGTCTTGAAGACCTTGCCGTCGGAGGCCGGGGCGAACTCGCCGTCGATGAACAGGCCGTAGGACGGCGCGATGTCGACGACCGCGCGGGACTCGGGTGCGGGTGCGTAATCGAAGGTCATGGGAGCCTCAGTCCACCGTGACGTAGTCGGGGCCGGAGTAGCGGCCGGTGCTGAGCTTCTGGCGCTGCATCAGCAGGTCGTTGAGGAGGCTGGAGGCGCCGAAGCGGAACCAGTCGGCGGTCAGCCAGGGCTCGCCGAGGGTTTCGTTGACCATGACCAGGTACTTGATCGCGTCCTTGGTCGTACGGATACCGCCGGCCGGCTTCACCCCGACCTGGACGCCGGTCGTGGCGTGGAAGTCGCGGACCGCCTCCAGCATGAGGAGGGTGCCCGGCGGGGTGGCGTTGACGGCGACCTTGCCGGTGGAGGTCTTGATGAAGTCGGCGCCCGCGAGCATCGCCAGCCAGGAGATCCGGCGGACGTTGTCGTACGTCTGGAGCTCGCCGGTCTCGAAGATGACCTTGAGGTGCGCTGCCGTCCCTCCCCCGGTCTCCGACTGGGAGGTGCCCCCAGGCCGGGCGCAGGCCTCCTTGACGGCCTTGATCTCCTCGAAGACGTCCATGTAGCGGCCGGAGAGGAAGGCGCCCCGGTCGATCACCATGTCGATCTCGTCGGCGCCGGCCGCGACCGCGTCACGGGTGTCGGCGAGCTTGACCGGCAGCGCGGCGCGGCCGGCCGGGAAGGCAGTGGCGACGGACGCGACGTGGACACCGGAGTCGCCGAGCGCTTCCTTGGCCGTGGCGACCATGTCCGGGTAGACGCAGATCGCCGCGACGCGGGGGGCGGTGCGGTCCGTGGGGTCCGGGTGGACGCCCTTGGCGCACAGCGCCCGGACCTTGCCCGGGGTGTCCGCGCCTTCGAGGGTCGTCAGGTCGATCATCGAGATGGCGAGGTCGATGGCGTACGCCTTCGCCGTCGTCTTGATCGAGCGGGTGCCGAGGGTGGCGGCGCGGGCTTCGAGGCCGACCGCGTCGACGCCGGGGAGGCCGTGGAGGAAGCGGCGCAGCGCACCGTCGTCGGCGGTCACGTCCGCCATTGACGCCAGACGCCCCGCGGCTTCCTTGCCGTATGCGGGAACAGTGATGGGCATGGTCACGAGGTGAGCATATCTACGCGCGTAGCGCCATGTCATCCCCTTCGGCTGTCCGAATCCGGCCGGACGGGGCCGGCGGAGAGCGGGGCCGGCGGGCCCCGCACGCCCGAAGTCACCGGCCCCACATGCCCGTCCACCGGCGCCGGACACGACCGTACCCGGGACCCAAGGAGCTCCCCGCCCCGCGCGCGAATGATGCCGTAACGCAATGTCCGGCATCCGGACGGTCAGGCAGAATCAGCGGCATGACGAGCCAGGACCGGTCCACCCCTCCCCAGCAGCAGTACGCGGAGCGCAGCTACCGCTCGCCCGCGGCCCTCGCGGGCGGCGTACTGCTCCTTCTGCTCGGCGGCTGGCTCGGCGGCGACGCGCTGCTGCGGGGCGCCGTGCACACCAAGCTGATGGCGGTCTTCGCGCTGCTCCTCGGCGTGCCGCTGGTGGTCGCCTACACCCTGCGGCCGCTGGTGCGGGCGGGCGATGACCGGCTGATGGTGCGCAATCCGTTCCGTACGGTCACGCTGCCGTGGGGCGCGGTGGAGACGCTGCGCGCGGCGTTCTCGACCGAGGCGGTCAGCAGCTCCGGCACGACGTACCAGCTGTGGGCGATCCCGGTCTCGCTGCGGCAGCGGAAGAAGGCGGGCCGGCAGGCGCGGCGGGGCGCCACGCCCGGGCCCCGGTTCGGAGCGCAGGCCGATGCCGGCGACGGTGGCCCGGTGCCCCTCGCGATGGCCGACCAGGCCCTCGCGGAGCTCCGTGAGGTCCAAGAGCGCGCCGAGGGCCGTGAGAGTGCCCAGGGCGAGCCGGTGGTGCGCTGGGCGTACGCGATCATCGCGCCGGTCGTGGTGGGCGCGGCCGGGCTGGCCGTGATGGTGGCGCTGTAAGGGCGGCGCGCCGTCACCCCGCCCCTCAGCAACGCCTGAGAAAACCCCGGAAGGGCTCCGGAAGGCTTCCGGAAACCTGGAAGCCCCTGGAAGCCGGAAGCCCCCGGAAGCCTCCCGGAAAACCCCTCAGATTCCGGCCGCCGCCGCCATGTCCCGCTTGAGGGACGCCAGCGCCGCGGCGGCCTTCGTCCGGGCCTCGGGCAGCGCCTCGGGCGAGGCCACCGGGACCACGACCTCCAGGTAGCACTTGAGCTTGGGCTCGGTGCCGCTCGGACGGACCACCACGCGGGCGGCCTCGATACCGGCCTCCGGCGAGCCGGACAGGTAGTAGCGCAGACCGTCGGTCGGCGGCAGCGTCTTCGTACCCCGGTTGAGGTCGTCGGCCCGGGTCACGGCAAGGCCCGCGAGCGTGGCAGGCGGCTGCTCGCGCAGCGTGCCCATGGCACCGGCGATCAGCGACAGGTCCTCGACGCGGACCGAGAGCTGGTCGGTGGCGTGCAGCCCGAATTCCAGCGCCAGGTCGTCGAGCAGGTCGGTGAGGGTGCGCCCGGCCTGCTTGAGCTCCGCGGCCAGCTCGGTGATCAGCAGCGCGGCGGTGATGCCGTCCTTGTCGCGCACACCCTCGGGGTCGACGCAGTAGCCGAGCGCTTCCTCGAAGGCGTACCGCAGGCCGTCCACCCGCGCCAGCCACTTGAAGCCGGTCAGCGTCTCCTCGTACGGGAGCGACGAGGCGGCCGCGATACGGGACATCAGCTGGGAGGAGACGATGGTCGTCGCGAAGGTGCCGGACGCGCGCTTGCTCACCAGATGGGCGGCGAGCAGCGCGCCGACCTCGTCGCCGCGCAGCATCCGCCAGCCGTCCGGCGCGGCGGGGTCGGGGACGGCGACGGCGCAGCGGTCCGCGTCGGGGTCGTTGGCGATCACGATGTCGGCGTCCGCGGCCCGGTCGCGGGCGGTGGCGAACGCGAGGTCCATCGCGCCCGGCTCCTCCGGGTTGGGGAAGGCGACCGTCGGGAAGTCCGGGTCCGGCTCGGCCTGTTCCGTGACGACCACCGGGGCCGGGAACCCGGCCCGGGCGAAGGCGGCGACGAGGGTGTCCCGGCCGACGCCGTGCATCGGGGTGTAGACGACCTTGGTGTCCCGGGGGGAGCCGGGCGTCAGCACCGCGTCCGTACGCGCCAGATAGGCGTTCAGGACCGCCTCGTCGAGGGTTTCCCAGCCGGCCTCGGGCCGCGGTACGCCGGTCAGCGGGCCGACCGCGGCGATCCGGTCGGCGATCTCGCCGTCCGCGGGCGGCACGATCTGTGAACCGTCGCCCAGGTAGACCTTGTAGCCGTTGTCGCGCGGCGGGTTGTGGCTGGCGGTGACCTCGACGCCCGCGACCGCACCCAGGTGCCTTATCGCGAAGGCCAGGACCGGGGTGGGCAGCGGGCGCGGCAGCACCGCGGCGCGCAGGCCCGCGCCGACCATCACGGCCGCCGTGTCGCGGGCGAAGTCGGCGCTCTTGTGGCGGGCGTCGTAGCCGATGACGACCAGCCCGGCGCCGTCGCCCTGCGCCTTGAGGTACGCGGCGAGACCGGCCGCAGCGCGGATGACCACGGAGCGGTTCATCCGCATCGGACCCGCGCCCAGCTCCCCGCGCAGCCCGGCGGTGCCGAACTGGAGGGTGCCGGCGAACCGCGCGGCCAGCTCGGCCGCGATCCGGTCGTCGCCGGCGGCGGCCTCGATGAGCTTGGACAGCTCCTCGCGGGTCTCCGGGTCGGGGTCCTCGGCCAGCCATGCCTGGGCCCGGTTGATCAGCTCCGCGGGATCGGTAGCCACGTGATGCTCCTGACGGTGAATGCGGGTGGGGGCGCGCTGGGGGCAGCTGCCGGGGGAGACCCCGCCCGGCTCGTCACGCATACCCGCCCAGCGCATGGGGGGAGCCGCAGAACCGGCCAATGCCGCTGGATGGCAGCGTGCGGGGGACGGCGGCGCCGCACGGCGGGGCGGGCCGGCCGGCGCGGTCCGGGCGGTGCGGTGCGGCGGGGACGGCGGCGGGGGCGGCCCGGCGGGTGTCGCGCACCCGCCGCGGCCGTCGCCCGTCATCGCCCTGGGGCCGGCGCCGGAGCGCCGGGGCGCCTCAGAGCTTGCCGAGCACCTGGGCGAGCAGGCTGCCCATCCGGGTCGCGGAGTCGCGGCCGGCCTGCAGCACTTCTTCGTGGTTGAGCGGTTCGCCCGTCATACCGGCGGCGAGGTTCGTCACCAGCGACAGCCCGAGCACCTCGGCGCCGGCCTCCCGCGCCGCGATGGCTTCCAGGACCGTGGACATGCCGACCAGGTCGGCGCCCAGCGTCCGGATCATCTTGATCTCGGCCGGGGTCTCGTAGTGCGGGCCGGGGAACTGGGCGTAGACGCCCTCCTCCAGGCTCGGGTCGACCTCCTTGCACAGCGCGCGCAGCCGCGGCGAGTACAGGTCCGTCAGGTCGACGAAGTTCGCGCCGGCGATCGGGGAGGTGGCGGTCAGGTTGAGGTGGTCGCTGATGAGGACAGGCTGGCCGGGGCGCATGCCTTCGCGCAGACCGCCGCACCCGTTGGTGAGCACGATGGTCTTGCAGCCGGCCGCGGCGGCGGTACGGACGCCGTGCGCGACCGCGGCGACGCCACGGCCCTCGTAGTAGTGCGTACGGCCCAGGAAGACCAGCGCCCGCTTGTCGCCGATCCGGTACGAGCGGATCGTGCCGCCGTGTCCGGCGACGGCCGGCGGCGGGAAGCCGGGCAGCTCGGTGACGGGGAATTCGTGCTCGGGCGCGCCCAGGGCCTCGGCGGCCGGCGCCCAGCCGGAGCCCATCACCAGGGCGACGTCATGGGTCTCGGCGCCGGTCAGCTGGCGCAGACGGGCGGCGGCGTCGGCGGCGGCGCCCTGCGGGTCGCGCGCGATGTCCGGGGTAACAGATGCGTTCACGCGGACGAGGGTAGCCGGTAATCCCCTACGCGCGTAGATGTCTCTGCTCACGGTACCGGGATCGTTGTCTTGTGGCTTTTGCCAAAGGTGTCGTCCCGGGCGCGTCGCGGCACCCGTACGGCGGTGTGCCCGGGGTACGCCCGGCGCGCGCCCTGTGGTGCGCCCTGTGGTGCGCCCGGCGGTGCGCCCGCTCCGGCCGCCCGTCAGCAGGGCCGCTTGCGCAGCTCCATCACATAGTCGTGCGGTGCGCCCGCCGACTCCGCGGCGTCCGCGATCTCGCCCAGATAGCGGGCGGACGGCAGACCGCCCTCGTAGCCGTTGAGGGCGTAGATCCACGCCGTCTCGTCGCCGTCGAGGGTGTGCACCCGCACCCGCATCCGGCGGTAGATGTCCATGCCCACGCCCTCCCAGCGGTCCATGGACTCCTCGTCCATGGGCGCGATGTCGTAGAGCGCGACGAAGAGCTGGGAGGCGGGGGATTCGACGACCGTCGCCAGCGCGCCCTCCCAGCCCATCTGCTCGCCGCCGAAGGTCAGCCGCCAGCCGTCCAGCCAGCCGGTGCCGCGCAGCGGCGAGTGCGGTGCGCGGCGGGACATCAGCCGCGCGTCGAGGTTGCCGGCGTACGCGGCGTAGAGCGACATGGTTCCGAGGGTACGGGAGGTTGACCGTCGGGCTCGTGGTACCGGAGGTTCGCACGTGAAGGGCACAGCCTGCCCCCGGGGGAGAGCGGCGTACGGGTGTGCGGGACAATGGAGTACGTGACTCGGATCGTGATCATCGGTGGCGGACCCGGCGGATACGAAGCGGCCCTGGTGGCCGCCTCTCTCGGCGCGGAGGTGACCGTCGTCGACTGCGACGGTCTGGGCGGGGCGTCGGTGCTGACCGACTGCGTGCCGTCGAAGACTCTTATCGCCACGGCCGAGGTGATGACCACCTTCGATTCGTCGTACGAAGAGCTCGGCATCATCGTCGAGGACGACACCCCGTACCAGGACCGGCCCGCCCGGGTCGTCGGCGTCGACCTCGGCAAGGTCAACCGACGGGTCAAGCGCCTCGCGCTCGCCCAGTCGCACGACATCACCGCGTCCGTGACCCGGGCCGGCGGCCGGGTCATGCGCGGTCGCGGCCGGCTGGAGCCGGGCCAGGCGCCGGACGGCTCCCGCAAGGTGACGGTCACCGCCGCCGACGGCACGACCGAGGGTCTGATCGCGGACGCGGTGCTGATCGCCACCGGCGCGCACCCCCGCGAGATCCCCGACGCGCTCCCCGACGGCGAGCGGATCCTGAACTGGACGCAGGTCTACGACCTCGACGAGCTGCCCGAAGAGCTGATCGTGGTCGGCTCCGGTGTCACCGGTGCCGAGTTCGCCGGCGCCTACCAGGCGCTCGGCTCCCGCGTCACCCTCGTCTCCTCCCGTGACCGTGTGCTGCCGGGCGAGGACCCGGACGCGGCCGCCGTCCTGGAGGACGTCTTCCGCCGCCGCGGCATGAACGTCATGTCGCGCTCCCGGGCCCAGTCCGCCAAACGGGTCGGCGACCGCGTCGAGGTCACCCTGGCCGACGGCCGCACGATCTCCGGTACGCACTGCCTGATGGCGGTCGGCTCCATCCCCAACACCGAGGGCATCGGCCTGGAAGCGGCCGGCGTCAAGCTCAAGGAGTCCGGCCACGTCTGGACCGACAAGGTCTCCCGCACCACCGCCCCTGGTGTGTACGCGGCCGGTGACTGCACCGGCATCTTCGCGCTGGCGTCGGTCGCCGCGATGCAGGGCCGGATCGCGATGTACCACTTCCTCGGCGACGCGGTCACGCCGCTGAACCTCAAGACCGTCTCCGCGAACGTCTTCACCGACCCGGAGATCGCCACCGTCGGCTACTCCCAGGCCGACGTCGACAGCGGCAGGATCGACGCCCGGGTCGTGAAGCTCCCGCTGCTGCGCAACCCGCGCGCCAAGATGCAGGGCATCCGCGACGGTTTCGTGAAGCTGTTCTGCCGCCCCGGGACCGGCATCGTCGTCGGCGGCGTGGTCGTCTCCCCGCGCGCCAGTGAGCTGATCCACCCCATCTCGATCGCGGTCGACAACAATCTGACCGTCGAGCAGATCGCCAACACGTTCACGGTCTACCCCTCGCTGTCCGGTTCGATCGCCGAGGTCGCCCGCCAGCTGCACATCCGCAAGACGGCCGGCGAGTAGACCGGCAACGAGTAGACGGGCAGCGAGCAGACGGGCGGGGAGCAGACCGGCAACGGGACGACTGCCGGACGACGGCGGTCGGGCGATTGAAACCTTTGTGCCACTGCTGAGCACTGCGGATGAAACGTCCCTGCGTCGGCCGGGGACCGGTCCGGCCCGCCGGACCGTCGCCGCGGGGGCCCGGCACGGCGGCTGACCAGGCGCCAAGCGGGCCCCGCCGCGCGGCCGTTCGACATCCGCACGACATATGCACACCGCATACCACGTCACGCTCCGCGGTGCGCAGAACTTCCGTTAATTGGTGCAACCTGCTGAAAACAGACGGTCGTTGGCGTTACTGTCAGTTTCGTGTTCGCTGCAGAACGTCGCCAATTGATCCTTGAAATGGTGCGCGCCAATGGAGCCGTATCGCTCCGGGAGCTCGCCCGCGTCGTCCAGACCTCCGAAGTAACCGTACGGCGGGACGTGCGGGCGCTGGAGGCAGAAGGGCTGCTCGACCGCCGCCACGGCGGTGCGGTCCTGCCGGGAGGCTTTACTCGCGAATCCGGATTCCCACAGAAATCCCATCTAGCGACCGCGGAGAAGACGGCCATTGCCGATCTCGCGGCCGGCTTCGTCGAAGAGGGCGAGGCCATCGTCGTCGGCGCCGGAACGACCACCCAGGAGCTGGCCCGCCGGCTCGCCCGGGTCCCCGGTCTGACCGTCGTCACCAATTCCCTGCTGGTCGCCCAGGCGTTGGCCCATGCCAACCGCGTCGAGGTCGTGATGACCGGCGGCACCCTGCGCGGCTCCAACTATGCGCTGGTCGGCAGCGGTGCCGAGCAGTCCCTCCAGGGCCTGCGGGTGTCCCGCGCCTTCCTGTCGGGCAGTGGCCTGACCGCCGAGCGCGGCCTGTCCACCTCCAACATGCTCTCCGCCAGCGTCGACCGGGCGCTGGTGCAGGCGGCGGGGGAGGTGGTGGTGCTCGCCGACCACACCAAGCTCGGGTCCGACACGATGTTCCAGACCGTGCCGACGGATGTGATCACGCGACTCGTCACGGACGAGCCGCCGGGCCACGACGACCGCGCCGCCACGGAGCTGCAGGCGCTGGCCGACCAGGGCGTGCAGATCGCCGTCGCCGGCGGCCCGGCCGCGGGCCGCGGTCCGGGGCAGCCCGGGATGGAGGGGGGTGCCGGGGACCGGAGAGGCCCCCGGCGGGACGTCCCGCTGCCCGGCCAGCGGCGCAGCCATGCGCCGGGCGGCGGGGGCGGCGGACCACAGCTCCGCTCGGCCACACCCCTGTCCGAGGCCTCGGGCGGCCGGGTCGCCGACCTGGCTCCGAGACGGCGCTGACCCCAGGAGCCGGAGGCGCGCCTCCCGGGCGCGCCGCCCCGGCTCGGGGCCGTCTTCACACCCCTACGGCTTCCGCTCGCCGCCCTTCAGCCCGCTCAGGGTGAGGGTCAGCAGCCGGTCGGCGAGCTGTGGGTCGTCCGGGGATTCCTCCACGGCCAGTGCGATGCCGTTGGTCAGCTGCATCAGATCGCTGATGCTCACATCGGGGCGCACCGCCCCGGCCCGCTGGGCACGGGTCAGCAGCGCGTCACCGGCCTCCCGCATCGGCACGCTGCACCGCGCCATCCCCGAACTGTCGTCCGCCGATGCCGTCATCAGCGCACGCGACAGCCCGCGGTAGATACTGGCGTGAGTGATGATCGCGCGCAGCCATTCGACCAGCGCGGCACACGGCTGCGGCGCGTCCGCGAGCTCTCTGGCGTGCGCCAGCAGGGCGTCCACCTCGCCCTGGAAGACCGCGCCCATCAGCGCGGTCCGGTTGGGGAAGTGGCGGTAGAGGGTGCCGATGCCGACGCCGGCCCGGCGCGCGATGTCCTCCAGCGAGGTGTCCGTGCCGTGCTCGGTGAAGGCCGTACGGGCCTCGGTCAGCAGCCGCTCGTAGTTGCGGCGCGCATCGGCCCGCATGGGGCGCACGTCCGGCGTCCGCGCCGCTCCGTCCACCACCGGACCCCGCGCCGACTGCCGCTGCCCTGCCGTCTCGGTCCCCATCGCCGTCCTCCCTCGACCGGGCCGGTCGCGGCCCGGTGGGTCCAGGATGCCATTGCGCGCCAGGGGGGCAGCCCATGGAGCCGGTCTGCTGCTCCGTGCGGCCACGCGATCCGGGCCCGTGGGGCACCGGAAGGCCGGTGCGCCCACCGCCGTCTCCTTTGCACCCGGCCGCTGAGCGCCGTGGCGGCGAAGGCCCGGCGCCTTCGCGGACCGCCGTCTTCACCCCTTCCCGGCGGGCCGGGATTCCCACAGCCCGAGGACCGCACGGGCCAGCGCTGTACGCCCCGCAACGAGGACCGGGGAATCGAACGCGAACTCCCGGCCGTCCGCACCCAGAACCGCCCCGCCCCGTTCCCGGACGAGTGCGGTGCCGGCAGCGACGTCCCACGGCTTGGGGCGCACGCAGACACAGGCGTCCAGCCAGCCCTCCGCCACGCCCACAAGATCCAGGCTCATGGCGCCCTGCATCCTGATCCGGTACGCGGTGCTCTGCAGCATGCCGATGCGCCGGGGATCGGCGGAACCCGTACCGGTGAGGCCGATGACCGCTTCGCCCACGGTGCGGGCCATCGGCGAGGAGGGCGTCAGCCGGCCCTCCCGCCCCGTGCGCCACCGGCCGAGGGCCGGCGCATCGATGACTCCAGGCGTCATTTGACGCTCACTTGGCCACTCGGGCCCCGTGTCACCGCTATGTCAGTCCTCCAGTCTCCTGACGCGGTCGCGCAGGGCCGACAGGACGAGACGGCCGTAGCGGCTGGTGAAAGCGATGGCCGTGACGAGGGTGGCTGCACCCAGGGCGGCCAGCAGGTGTCCGGGGTCGTGGTCGTCGAGTACCTGGAGCACGCTCAGGGCCGTGCCCAGGGGGAGGCCGAGGATGGTCAGGACACCGAGGGCGCCGGCGATCTGCTGGCTGTCCTGTGTCTGGACCAGGCGGGCGTAGTCGGCCGCCTCGGAGAGGATTTCCGCGAAGCGGGTCGGCAGGCGGTACTGCGCCTGGTAGGCCAGAAGCAGTTCGTTTGCCGGGCCGTGGGCGGTCAGATGTTGCCGCCAGTACGTGCTGCGGAAGCCGGCGATGTGCCGTTCCAGGGCCGCGACTCGGGAACCGAGCTTCGGGCCGTCGAAGACCCCGGAAAGCGAATCGGTGAGTTCGTCGATGTGGTCGCGCTGAACCGTGCCGAGCAGCAGCGCGTCGAGGTAGATCGTGCGGTGGTGCAAGGCCGCGAAGTCGTAGAAGTCGCCGTCGCCCCGGTCGGGGCGGTGCCCGAGGAACGCCGCGCCGTGGCGGAGCACGAGAGCGCTCCAGTCGGCGGATATCCGCACGGTGTGCTCCATCTGGGACGGCAGGTTTTCCGGCGCTGCGGGGTAGTCGGTGCCGGTGGACCGGGATGCCAGCTGCCACAGCCAGCCGTCGGCCGTCCGGGGGAGCCGTCCGCCATGCCGTAGGGCGGCCGTGTGCTCCGCTCCTGGGGTGAGGAACGCGATGGTGTACGGACGCGCGATGGCAAAGGGCGACTCGGCGGTCCTGGGTTCCGCCGCGCCGGTGAGAAGGGCGGCCGGGTCCAGGGGGCCGTCGAGTGGATCGGCGTCCGCCGTGTGGCGGTGTCCGATGGCCCGCAGGGTCTCCAGAAGCGCAGGGCCTTCCACGGTGAGGTGCAGGACCGCCAGCGCGTGCCGGCGCTGCCGGTCGGTCACGGTGCGCATCACTTCCATGCCGTGCAGATGCAGCGCGCCGTGGGAGATGTCCGCGAAGCGGTGCCAGCGGCAGGGGCGCCCCGGTGTTCCGTACAGGACGCGAGCGGCTGCCGGCGTGAAGTACGTCTGCCGGGTGAGAGTGTCGGTGCGGCGGCTGCCGAGCTCGAACGGTATCGGTCCCTCGGCCCACGAGGGCAGGGCAGGGAGCTGGACCGGGAGGATGACGGTGATCGCCTGGCGGACGCCCGTCTGGGAGCTGAGTTCCATGGTCACGGGCTTGGTGTCTCCTCCTGCCTGCGCCCTTCGGCGCCGGCGATCTGCTGGGGCCCTGGGAACGCTTCGCCGTCCCCACGCGAGGACGCCCCACGGCGCCGCCCCGTTCCCGCCGTCCCCTCGCCCGGTTCAGTGACAGTGCGGCCTACTGCCGACTCAGCAGCCGTGGCTCCCCGCTCGCCGCGTCAGGCCGGTGACCCTACGACGTGCATGCTCATCCATGCCCCTGGGTGCGCCGGACATTCGGCCCCACGGCCGAGCCGGCGCGGTGGACATCTCGGGGCGGTCCTCCTGGCCGGTGACCCGCCGCACAGGCGCGTCCGGCCCGCTGGGTGGACGCGGAGAAAAGGCCTGATGAAGCCCCGGCGACCCCCGGCGGTCGCGCGGCCGAACACCCTGCCGGGGTCGCAACGTCCCGCCGTGAGTGGTCATCAAACCAGGCGCAACGAGGTCTTCCGGGGTTTTCCGGAGGCTCTGGAATACGCCGTGACGGGCCGCCGGGGAAGCGGAGCGCGGCGCGGAACACCTGGGGAAGAGTCATGGGACTGACCAGCCGATCGCTGTTCTATGCCGTGGCCGCGGTCGCCGTGGTCTGTGTGGGGCTCACGCTCTGGCTGTGGCCGCGGTTCGCCGGCCGCGGGCCGCGGGCGCTGCTGGGGCGGCTGGGGGTGATCGCCGCGACGCAACTGGCCGTCGTGGCGGCGCTCGGGCTCGCCGTGAACGCCAACTTCCAGTTCTACGGCTCCTGGCACGAACTGCTCGGGCTGTACGACGATGCGCCCGCCGCCGTCGGCAAATGGGGCGACGCGGGGACGGCCGGGCCCGCCGGCGATCCGTCGAAGGGCCTGGTGCAGGCCTCGGGGGCGGACGGGCTGGACAAGGTGCACGGTCTGCCGAAGGGGGAACCGTCCCTGGTGGGCAAGGTCGAGTCCGTGCGGATCGTCGGAAAGCGGACCCGGGCCGTGGACCCGGCGTACGTCTACCTGCCGCCGCAGTACTTCCAGCCCCAGTACGCCCGCCAGCGGTTCCCCGTCGTCGTCGCGCTCAGCGGCTATCCGGGGGGCACCTTCCTGCTGGGCCAGCACCTGCGGCTGCCGCAGACCGCCGGCCGGCTGATCCGGGAAGGCCGGATGCAGCCGACCGTCATCGTGATGCTGCGGCCCACCATCGCGCCGCCGCGCGACACCCAGTGCGTCGATGTGCCGGGCGGCCCGCAGGCCGAGACCTTCTTCGCCCGCGATGTGCCGGACGCGCTCAAGTCCCGCTACCGCGTCGGCCACGACCCCGGCGGCTGGGGCGTCATGGGCTACTCCTCGGGCGGCAGCTGCGCCCTCCAGCTCGCCATGCGGCACGACCGTACCTACACCTCGGCGGCCGCCCTCTCGCCCGACTACAAGGTCAGCAACGACCCCACGACCGGCAACCTCTTCGGCGAGGGCCAAGGCCGGGTCCGCAACCGCCAGGAGCACGACCTGATGTGGCGGCTGCGGCATCTGCCCGCTCCCCGGGTGGACGTCCTGGTGGGCACGAGCCGCACCGGCGAGAAGAACTACCCGGCGGCCCGGGCCTTCCTCGCCGCGGTCCGGCCCCCGATGAAGGCGGACTCGATCGTCCTCGCCCACGGCAGCCACAACTTCGCCACCTGGCGGCGTGAACTGCCCGCCGCGCTGGAGTGGATGAGCCGGTCGCTGAGCTTCCCGGAGGACGTGGTGGGCAACTCGTAGCCGGGCAAAACGGACGCGAGGGGCCCCCGGCCGGTGCCGGGGACCCCTCGCGCGGTGACGGGATGCCGTCGCGTCAGTCCTTGATCTCGCAGATCACGGCGCCGGACGTGAGGGCGGCGCCGACCTCGGCGGTCAGGCCCTTGATGGTGCCGGCGCGGTGCGCGTTGAGCGGCTGCTCCATCTTCATGGCCTCCAGGACGACGACCAGCTCGCCCTCGGCGACCTGCTGGCCCTCCTCGACGGCCACCTTGACGATGGTGCCCTGCATCGGGGAGGCGAGCGCGTCGCCGGAGGCGGCGGAGCCGGACTTCTTGGCGGCCTTGCGCTTGGGCTTGGCACCGCCGGCGACCGCGGCCCGGGCCAGCGGCATGCCCAGCGAGGACGGCAGCGAGACCTCCAGGCGCTTGCCGCCGACCTCGACGACGACCGTCTCGCGGGAGTCGGTCTCGGCCTCGTCCGCGCCCGGTGCGGCGAACGGGGGAATCTCGTTGGCGAACTCGGTCTCGATCCAGCGGGTGTGGACCGTGAACGGCTCCTTGGATCCGGTGAGTTCGGGTGCGAACGCCGGGTCCGTGACGACTGTGCGGTGGAAGGGGATGGCGGTGGCCATGCCCTCGACGGTGAACTCCGCCAGCGCACGGGAGGCGCGCTGCAGGGCCTGCTCACGGCTGGCGCCGGTGACGATCAGCTTGGCGAGGAGGGAGTCCCAGGCCGGACCGATGACGGAACCGGACTCCACGCCCGCGTCCAGGCGCACGCCCGGACCGGCCGGGGCGGCGAAGGTGGTGACCGTGCCGGGGGCCGGGAGGAAGTTGCGGCCCGGGTCCTCGCCGTTGATACGGAACTCGAACGAATGGCCGCGGACGGCCGGGTCGTCGTAGCCGAGCTCCTCGCCGTCGGCGATCCGGAACATCTCGCGGACCAGGTCGAGGCCGGTGACCTCTTCGGTGACCGGGTGCTCGACCTGGAGGCGGGTGTTGACCTCCAGGAAGGAGATGGTGCCGTCCTGGCCGACGAGGAATTCACAGGTGCCTGCGCCCTCGTAGCCGGCCTCCTTGAGGATGGCCTTGGAGGCGCGGTACAGCTCGGCGTTCTGCTCCTTGGTCAGGAACGGGGCCGGGGCCTCCTCCACCAGCTTCTGGTGGCGGCGCTGCAGCGAGCAGTCACGGGTCGAGACCACGACGACGTTGCCGTGCTTGTCGGCCAGGCACTGGGTCTCGACGTGCCGCGGGCGATCGAGGTACCGCTCGACGAAGCACTCGCCGCGGCCGAACGCGGCGACCGCCTCGCGCACCGCGGAGTCGTACAGCTCGGGGACCTCTTCGAGGGTGCGGGCGACCTTCAGACCACGGCCGCCGCCACCGAAGGCCGCCTTGATCGCGATCGGCAGGCCGTGCTCCTTGGCGAAGGCCACGACCTCATCCGAACCGGAGACCGGGTCGGGGGTGCCGGCGACCAGCGGGGCACCGGCCCGCTGGGCGATATGCCGGGCTGCGACCTTGTCACCGAGGTCGCGGATGGCCTGCGGGGGCGGCCCGATCCACGTCAGCCCCGCGTCCAGGACGGCCTGCGCGAACTCGGCGTTCTCCGACAGGAAGCCGTATCCCGGGTGGATGGCGTCCGCACCCGAATCGGCGGCGGCAGCCAGGACCTTGGCGATGTCCAGGTAACTGGTGGCAGGAGTGTCACCGCCCAAGGCGTACGCCTCGTCTGCCGCGCGTACGTGCAGTGCGTCCCGGTCGGGGTCGGCGTAGACGGCCACGCTTCCGATCCCCGCGTCCCGGCATGCACGGGCAACGCGAACAGCGATTTCGCCACGGTTGGCGATGAGCACCTTGCGCACGATGGGTCCTTCCTTGGCGCTTCGCCGTAACAAATGGATGCGGCGATTTTAGGGACTGGCGACACCGCGTGCCGACCCGTTCCCTGGGGTGAGCTTGCCCACACGGAGTGTGCTCGGGGCGCCAGTGAGGAACCTAAGTCCCCTGGTATCCCAGGGTAGGCCCGGATTCCTGGGCTTCGCGTCGCGCCCCGGTGTGGCTTAGGTCTCGCGCTTCGGGCATCCAGCGGATCGTCAATTCTTTGTGGAGTCCCTACGAATGGGCGAAGGAAACTTTGCGGGCGGCTCGGTCCGTCGGCGTGCCGTCACCCATCCGGTCGCCGTCGTCCGCGCCCGCCCGCGCACAACCCTTGCCCAGCTTTTACCTTCCGCACAGCTCTTCCCCAGGAGGGGGGACCCCCCTGTAGCGTGCGCGATGTCCTGTACCCCGCGGTAACAGGGGCGTCAGCGGCAGCAGTGGCATCAGTGGCATGAGGCGTCCGCGGGCGCGTCGGCTCGGCACATGGCGGAAGTGGGTGGACGTGGTGGTGGCACGACGGCCGGTGGCCTTGGCCGCGGCGGTGGTACTGGTCCTGGAAGCGTTCGGGATCGTGCTGCTCAACTGGATTCTGAGCATCGTCGTGGACAGGCAGCAGATGTCCCTGGCCGGGCTGCAGCCCCGCGCGATGTCCGCCGGCTCGTGGATCGGGGGCATCGTCTTCGGCCTCTACCTGCTGTTCTGCGCCGCCGTTCTGCTCCGCACCGCGATCCGCGACCGCGCCCCCGGCGGCTTCACCCGTATCGCCCTCATCAGCTGCGCGGTGGTGCACGGCGTGCTGGGCGCCTTCGCCGTCGGCCTGGTCGGCTGGGCGGCCTTCCTCGCGATGACGATGGTGCTGGCGCTGCTGGTCCTGACCCTGGTGGCGTACGGGGAGGGGCGTCCGGGTGAGGGGCGCGGGGCTCCGGAGAACGGCACGAACTCCCCGAATGCCCCGAACACTCCGAACTCCCCGAATGGAGCATCGCCCGCGGCTCCCTCGTCCGCCTGACCGCCCCGGGCGCCACCTGCCGAGCAGGCCCGAACTCCGGCCGCAGCGGGCCGGATCGAGGCCGTCCGGAGCCCCGCGACACGCCCGGGTAGGCTCACGCGCGGTGTCGTCGGTCGGGGGATGGTGCGCATGTATGCGCCAGTTGCGGGTGGAGCGGGCCGGGCGAGAGCCGGGTACGGGAGCCTGATCGGTCCGTACGTGGTGCTCCGCCCTCTGGATGACGAGCGGTCCGGGGTGCCCGTACCGGTGCAGCGGTTCATCGGGCGGAGCGCGGACGGGGACCGTACGGTGCTGATCGGCGTCCCGCTGCCGGAGACCGACCCCGGGCGGTTCCTCGCCGAGGCGGAGGCCTCGCGCTATCTGCTCGGGCCGTGGGCAGCGCCGGCCGCCGAACTCGCCGCGCCCGGTGACGCGCCCTGGCACGCCCGCCCCTACCTCCCCGCGATTCCGCTGCCCACCGCGCTCGCCCTGTACGGCGGGCCGCTGCCCGAGCGGACCGTACGGGCGCTCGGCGCTGCCCTGGTGGAGACCCTGATCGTCTGGTCTTCGCCGCCACCGGCCGCGGCCCGTTCGGCAACGGGCAGCCGGCGGGCCTCCTCTACCGGGTGCGCTACAGCGAGCCGGACCTCACCGGCCTGCCCGCCGCCCTGGTCCCGGTCCTGTCCCGCTGCCTGGCCAAGGACGCCGCGGAGCGTCCGACGACCGCCGAGCTGTCATCTCAACTGCACGACGGCCAGGGGGAGTTCGCCGACCGGCTGCCGGACGCGGTGCTCGCCGAGATCGGGCGGCGGGCGAGCGAGGTGTGGCAGGTGGTCCCGCAGCGGCTGCCCGCGCCGCCCGGCCCGCCGGCGACCGTGCCGCCCGCCGACACCCCCGTCCGCCGCCTGTCCCGCCGGGGGCTGCTGATGGCCGTCGGCCGGCCCCCGCGTCATCGACTTCGGTATCGCCCGCCCCGAGCACGGCCTCACCCTCACCTCCACCGGCCAGGTCCCGGTCACCCCCGGCTACGGAGCCCCCGAACAGGTCCTGGGCCGGCGGGTGGCCTCCTCTGCCGATGTCTTCTCCCCGGGCGCGGTCCTGGTGTACGCGGCCAGCGGGCATCGCGCCTACGACGCCTCCCACATCGCCGCCCTCCACTACAAGGTCGTCCACGACGAACCCGACCTGGACGGCGTCCCGGAATCCCTGCGGCACCTCATCGCCCCCTGTCTCGCCAAGGACCCGGCCGCCCGGCCCGCCCCCGCCGAGATCGCCGCCGCCTTCGCACCGCCGCGCGGCGCCGAACGGGCCTGGCGGCGCGGCCGGGTGGCCGAGGCGATCAAGGAGCGGGAGCGTGGCATCCATGAGCTGACCGCGCCGACCCTGCCCGACGGCGGATCCGGTCGTCCGGTGACCCGGCGCAGGCTGCTGACGGGTCTGGCGGCGGGCGGAGCGGTGCTGGCCGCGGGCGGCGGCGCCGCGGCGCTCTGGTCGCCCGGTGAGCCGCGGCAACCGGCCGCGAAGCGTGATCTCTTCGCCTTTCCGCCCGCCGCCAAGACCCCGGCGGCGCATGTGCTCGACGCGGACAACGGTGACTACCTCAGCGGCGGTGAGGTGATCTGGTACAAGGTGTTCGCCGCGGATCTGTCGACCGGTGTCCCCGTCCTGACGTACAAGCTCCCCGCGGCCGAGCGTTCCTGGCTGGTGGCGGACGGCAACCGGGTGTTCATCCTCCACGGCACGTCGCTCTACGCGCTGCCGGTGCCCTGAGTGCCAGGGTGCGCCGGGGCCCGGTTGCGCCGGGTACGGGGGCGGGGCCGCGGTCCGGCCGGGGCCGGTGCCCGGACGGACCGCATGGAGGGCGGGCCGCTCAGCCCTTCACCGGCGCATGCTCCCGCAGCACCTCCATGAACGCCCGCATCCACTCCGGCTGGTCGTTCCACGCCCGCGCCGAGACGACCTTGCCGTCGACGACCGCCGGGCCGTCGACGAAGATCCCGCCGCCCATCGCCACATCCGGCGCGCAGGCGGGGTAGGCGGCGGTCCGGCGGCCCTTGAGGACGCCGAGGGGGGCCAGGGTGGTGGCCGCGTGACAGATGTGGGCGACGGGCTTGTCCTCGTCGAAGAAGTGGGTGACCACCCGGCGGTAGTCGGAGTCGTTGCGCAGGTACTCCGGCGCCCGGCCGCCCGGGAGCACCAGCGCGGCGTACTCCCGCGGGTCGACCTCGGACAGGGCGAGGTCTGACGGCCAGGAGTGGCCCTCGCGCTCGACGTAGGTGTCGAAGCCCTCGACGAAGTCGTGCACCACGAACCGCAGCTTCTTCCGCGACGGGGCCGCGACCTTCGTCTCGTACCCCTCCTCCAGCATCCGCTGGTAGGGGTAGAAGAACTCCAGGTCCTCGGTGGCGTCACCGGCGATGATCAGGATCTTGGGCATGGTGCGGACTCCTCACAGGACAGGGGCC
This sequence comes from Streptomyces sp. NPDC048516, assembly GCF_043199875.1. Taxonomy (NCBI): domain Bacteria; kingdom Bacillati; phylum Actinomycetota; class Actinomycetes; order Kitasatosporales; family Streptomycetaceae; genus Streptomyces; species Streptomyces sp. NPDC048516. The sequence goes on from NZ_JBICWS010000002.1 coordinate 256,540, forward strand.
GTTTCGGATCCATCGGTTCCCCGCCCGGCGCCATCGAATGCGTCGCCTGCCCACATGCCCGTCCCGCCCGCCCACACTCCCGGCCCGTCGGCCCGTCGGCCCGTCGGCCCGGACGCGCCCGCTCCGCCCGCCGGCTGTGCGACCTACCCGCGCGCCGGCCCGCCCCGGAGCCGAGGAGCGCCGCTCAGGTCCACAGATCCGTGATCGCCACGTCCAGGCCGGCCAGCAGGCGGCGCAGCAGCGGCAGGGAGAGGCCGATGACATTGCCGGGGTCGCCGTCGATGCCGTCGATGAACGGGGCGGAGCGGCCGTCGAGGGTGAAGGCGCCCGCGACGAACAGCGGCTCGCCGCTCTCGACGTAGGCGGCGATCTCGGCGTCGGTGGGCTCGCCGAAGCGGACCGTGGTCGAGGCGGTGGCGGAGACCTGACGGCCGTCCGCCGCCGTGTCGATGACGCAGTGCCCGGTCTGCAGGATGCCGGAGCGGCCGCGCATGGACTTCCAGCGGGCGGTGGCGTCCTCGGCATCGGCGGGCTTGCCGAGCGCCCGCCCGTCCAGCTCCAGGACCGAGTCGCAGCCGACGACCAGCGCGCCGGCGGCCTCCGGGCGGGCCGCGACGGCGGTGGCCTTGGCCTCGGCCAGGACGCGGGCCAGCTCACCGGGCGTGGCGGCGGTGAGCGCATCCTCGTCGACGCCGCTGACGATGACCTCGGGCGCCAGCCCGGCCTGGTGCAGCAGGGCCAGCCGGGCGGGGGACTGGGAGGCGAGGACGAGACGGCGGGGGCGGGGCTCTTCGGTCATGTCCGCCATCGTACGGAGCCGCGGGCGCCGCCGGGGCGCCCGGACTACTTGTTCAGCACCGCCTCCATCACGGACTTCGCGATCGGCCCGCCCAGCTTGCCGCCGGCGATCTCCGACCGGGGAATGTCCATGTCCTTGGGGTCGACGAAGACGGCGACCGCGACCGGGGAGGAGCCGTCGCTCTGCTTGGCGTAGGAGACGAACCAGGCGTAGGGGCGCTCGTCGTTGACGTTCGCGCCGTGCTGGGCGGTGCCGGTCTTGCCGCCGACCGTCACGCCGTCGATCTTGGCCTTCGAGGCGGTGCCCTCGTTGACCGTGTACTCCATCATCTGCTGCACCTTCTTCGCGGTGTCGGCGGAGACGGCCTGGGACTTCAGCTTCGGCTTGATCTTCTCGATCGTCGACAGGTCGGGGCCGCGCAGCTCGTCGACGAGGTGCGGCATCATCACCTTGCCGTCATTGGCGAGCCCGGCGGCCACCATCGCCATCTGCATCGGGGTGCTGGTGAGGCTGCCCTGGCCCATACCGGTCAGCGCGGTCTGCGGCTTGTCGAGCTTGTCCGGGTAGAGGCTCTTGCTGGCCAGCAGGTCCCCGAGCTCCTTGTCGTAGACGTCGGAGTTGAAGCCGAACTTCTCCGCGGTCTCGCGCATCTTGTCCTTGCCGACCTTCAGCGCGGTGTCGAGGAAGACGTTGTTGCACGACCACTGCATGCCCGTCTTCAGCGAGGCCTTGTCGCAGGGCGCGCCCAGGACATCGTTGCCGATCTTCGTCGTGCTCTGCGGGAGCTGGTACGGCGCGGGCGCGTTCGACGGGGCGTCGATGTCCGACACCACGCCGTTCTCCAGGGCCGCCGCCGCGGTGAGGATCTTGAAGGTGGAGCCGGGCGCGTAGGTCTCGCGCAGCGCCCGGTTGCTCAGCGGCTTGGTCTTGTCGGTGTCCATCGCCTTGAACTTCCGGCTCTCGGCGTTGGAGATGCCGGCGAACACCGACGGGTCGTAGGAGGGAGTGGAGGCGAGCGCGAGGACCCGGCCGTCGCGCGGGTCGAGGGCGACCACCGCCCCCTTGGCGTTGAGGTCGGTCAGCCCCTTGTACGCGGCCTTCTGTGCCTTGGGGTCGATGGTGGTGACGACATCGCCGCCGCGCGGCTTCTTGCCGGTCAGGATGTCCTGGGCGCGGTTGAAGGCGAGCCGGTCGTCCTTGCCGCTGAGCACCTTGTTGTAGATGCCCTCCAGGAAGGTCGTGCCCTGCGCCTGCGAGGCGAACCCGGTGACCGGCGCGTACATCGGGCCGTCCTTGTACGTCCGCTTGTACTTGAAGTCACCGGAGGTCGCCACCGAGCCGGTGACCGGCTTGCCGCCGACGATGATGTTGCCGCGCGGGTAGGAGAACGCCTCGATCTTGACGCGCCGGTTGTGGGGATCGTTGGCGAGTTCGTCGCCCTGGACGAACTGGACCCATGTCGCGCGGCCCAGCAGGGCCAGCACCAGCACCCCGCAGAAGACGGCTATATGCCTCAGCGGCCTGTTCATCGCTCTCCCACTCCCGGCCGGACGCCGCCGCCCCGCGGCCGGCCGCCCGAATTGAACTGTCGAGAGAGAAAGAGGCCATTTCAGTGGTGATGGTTGCGAGCGGGAACTGTGAGGGTTACCTCCCCGCGGACGGGAACGGCTACCTCCCCGAGAGCAGGACCATCAGCACCACCGCGACCACGGCCAGCACGATGCCCATCCTGCGGAGCTTGGCCTGCACGTCACGCAGCTCCTCAGGCGGCTCATCGGGCGGATCTGACCACAGCATGTACCGATCCTGGGCCCCGATGTGCCCGTGGCGCCTGAGTACGCGTACTCAGGCGCCACGGGTGTGAGGGACTAGTCAATGCACCATGCACCGACCTGACGCGGCCGGTTATCGCACACCGGTCAGCCGGTCAGTGCGGCCAGTAGCTCGTCCGCCAGGCCCGGGGGCCCGGGTGCGGCATCCGCGCCCGCGCCGGAACCGTGGACGCGGGGTCGGACCACTCGGTGCCGCGATCGGAGCCCTCGGGCGCGGCGGAAGCGGCAGCCGCCGCGCGGACCTGCACCACCGCCAGTGCGGCGGCCAGCTCCTCGGGTGTGGGATTGCCCCGTACGACCCTGATCATCGAAACGGCCCTCCTTCGCTGGTTCTGCTTGTGCCGGTCAGAGCGGAATGTTGCCGTGCTTCTTCGGCGGCAGCGCCTCGCGCTTGTTGCGCAGCGTGCGCAGCCCGCGGACGATGTGCCGGCGCGTCTCTGACGGCATGATCACCGCGTCGATGTAGCCGCGCTCGGCCGCGACGTACGGGTTGAGCAGGGCGTCCTCGTACTCCTGGATCAGCTCCTGGCGCCGCTCGTCCTGCGCGCCCTGGTCCTCGATCGAGGCCAGCGTGCGGCGGTGCAGGATGTTGACCGCACCCTGGGCGCCCATGACGGCGATCTGCGCGGTCGGCCAGGCCAGGTTGAGGTCCGCGCCCAGGTGCTTGGAGCCCATGACGTCATACGCGCCACCGAACGCCTTACGCGTGATGACCGTGATCAGCGGGACCGTCGCCTCCGCGTACGCGTAGATCAGCTTGGCGCCGCGCCGGATGATCCCGTCCCACTCCTGGTCGGTGCCGGGCAGGAAGCCGGGCACGTCCACGAAGGTGATCACCGGGACGTTGAACGCGTCGCAGGTCCGCACGAACCGCGCGGCCTTCTCCGAGGCCTTGATGTCCAGGATGCCCGCGAACTGCATCGGCTGGTTGGCGACCACGCCGACCGCATGGCCCTCGACCCGCCCGAAGCCGGTCAGGATGTTCGGCGCGAACAGCGCCTGGGTCTCCAGGAACTCGTTGTCGTCCAGGACATGCTCGATCGCGACATGCATGTCGTACGGCTGATTGGCCGAATCCGGGATCAGGACGTCCAGCTCGCGGTCGGTGTCCGAGGTCTCCAGGTCCGCCTCCTCCGGGAAGGCCGGCGCCTCGGAGAGGTTGTTGGACGGCAGGTAGGACAGCAGGCCCTTGACGTACTCGATGGCGTCCTTCTCGTCACCCGCCATGTGGTGCGCCACGCCGGAGGTGGTGTTGTGCGTGCGGGCGCCGCCCAGCTCCTCGAAGCCGACGTCCTCACCGGTCACCGTCTTGATGACGTCCGGACCGGTGATGAACATGTGTGAGGTCTGGTCCACCATGACCGTGAAGTCGGTGATGGCGGGGGAGTAGACGGCGCCGCCCGCACACGGTCCGACGATCAGGCTGATCTGCGGGATCACACCGGAGGCATGGGTGTTGCGGCGGAAAATCTCGCCGTACATGCCCAGCGAGGCCACGCCTTCCTGGATGCGCGCGCCGCCGGAGTCGTTGATGCCGATGACCGGGCAGCCGGTCTTGAGCGCGAAGTCCATCACCTTGACGATCTTCTCGCCGAAGACCTCGCCCAGCGCCCCGCCGAAGACCGTGAAGTCCTGGGAGAAGACGGCCACCGGGCGGCCGTCGACCGTGCCGTAGCCGGACACCACTCCGTCGCCGTAGGGGCGGGTCTGATCCAGCCCGAAATTGGTCGACCGGTGCCGCGCGAACTCGTCCAGCTCGACGAACGAGCCCTCGTCCAGCAGCAGATCGATGCGCTCACGCGCCGTCAACTTCCCCTTCGCGTGCTGCTTTTCCACCGCACGGGCGGAACCGGCATGCGTGGCCTCTTCGACCCGCCGCTGCAGGTCCGCCAGTTTGCCCGCGGTGGTGTGGATGTTTGCTTCCGGCTCGGACATCGGGATGCGGCTCCTGCTCGTCCTGGACTGGTGCTCGTACTGAGGGTGGTACGGGATTTGGCTACCGATCCGTAGCGTATCGGCGGGACTGCTCAGCGGCACTGCGTCGTTGACCACACCTAGGCTGGTCCCATGACGTCTCAACCACCGGAAAACCGGGACAAAGATGCCGGTCGCTGGAGCGATCTGGGCCGCCCTCCGCTGAATGCCACGGCGCTGCGCCGCGCCCTGGTACGGCCCGACTCGCTCTGGACCGCGCTGGACGTCGTCTCCGCCACCGGCTCCACCAACACCGACCTGGCGGCCCGCGCGGCACAAGGGGAGGCAGAGGGCGCCATCCTCATCGCCGAGGAACAGTCGGCCGGCCGCGGCCGCCTCGACCGCACCTGGTCGGCGCCCCCGCGCTCGGGCCTCTTCCTCTCCGTCTACCTCATCCCCCGGGTCCCCGTGGCGCGCTGGGGCTGGCTCCCGCTGCTCACCGGAGTCGCCACCGCCGCCGCCCTCTCCCGGACGGCCGGCGTCGACACGGCCCTCAAATGGCCCAACGACCTGCTGGTAACTTCCGAGGACTCCGACGCCCTGCGCCCCGGAGGAACCCTCACGGAACGCAAGGTGGGCGGCATCCTCGCCGAACGCGCCGGCCCCGGCGTCGTCATCGGCATCGGCCTCAACGTCTCCCTCACCGCCGCCGAACTCCCGGTGCCCGCCGCGGGCTCACTGGCCCTGGCAGGCGCCGGCACCACCGACCGCGACCCGCTGCTGCGCGCCGTACTCCGCTCCCTGGAGCACTGGTACACCCAGTGGCAGTCCGCCGACGGCGACCCCGCCGCCAGCGGCCTCCACGAGGCCTACGCCACAGGCTGCGCCACCCTCGGCCGCTCCGTACGCGCCGAGCTCCCCGGCGACACCGACATCACCGGCGAGGCCGTGGCCATCGACGCCGACGGCCGCCTGGTACTGGCCACCGCGAACGGCGTACAGCAGCCGGTGGGCGCCGGTGACATCGTCCATCTGCGCCCGGCAACGGAGGCGTAGCGGACGGGAGGGCGGGGCGGCCGCCGGCCTCCGCCTCCGTGACGGCCACCGGGGCGGCCGCCGTTGTCGGGGATGTCCGGTGCCCCGCCCGCGGGACCGGAGCGAACGCCGGGCCGATTCATGCCACGTACCCGGGCCGCCCGCCGTGGGGGCACCTCCCGGCCGAAGGCTGGGGGAGGGGTACCGGGCGTCCCCTCCGGCCCCCACCCACGGCGGGCATGCGCAACGGCGGCCCCCACCACCCGCTGAACAGCACTGAAGCACACCGAACCACACCCTTCGCCGCGCCGACCCACCCCCACCACTTCCTTGTCCATAGCCAACATGTGAGAGTGAGCCAGAGCACACCTGCCGTATCGTTGAGGCGGTCCGCCAGGGAGCGGACCACCGGCGAGCAGTGATCGGAAGGGCAGTGCGCAGGGATCGGACAGGGAGCGGCCGGTGACCGCCGACGACTCGGGCGCCACCCCGCGCGACATGGACACCGAGGACGACGCCGTGCGCGACGTCCCCGTCGACGATCCCGCACGCGGCTGGGGCGACACCGTCACCGGCAGGGGCGAGACCACCGCCAACGGTGACGAGAACAACATCGCCGTCCGCCTCGAACATCTCATCCTCGGCGCCGACCGCCGCTACACACCGTTCCAGGCGGCCCGCGCCGCCGGCGTCTCCATGGACCTCGCGGCCCGCTTCTGGCGGGCCATGGGTTTCGCCGACATCGGCCAGGTCAAGGCCCTCACCGAGGCCGATGTGCTGGCCCTGCGCCGGCTCGCCGGCCTCGTCGAGGCCGGCCTGCTGAGCGAGGCCATGGCCGTACAGGTCGCCCGCTCCACGGGCCAGACCACCGCCCGTCTCGCCGACTGGCAGATCGACTCCTTCCTGGAGGGCCTGACCGAGCCGCAGGACTCCGGCCTGACCCGGACGGAGATCACCTACCCGCTGGTCGAGCTGCTGCTCCCCGAGCTGGAGGAGTTCCTGGTCTACGTCTGGCGCCGCCAGCTCGCCGCCGCCACCGGCCGCGTCGTCCGGGCCCAGGACGACGCGGAGATGGTCGACCGCCGGCTCGCCGTCGGCTTCGCCGACCTGGTCGGTTTCACCCGTCTGACCCGCCGCCTGGAGGAAGAGGAGCTGGGCGAGCTGGTGGAGGCGTTCGAGACGACCTGCTCCGACCTGGTGGCCGCGCACGGCGGGCGGCTCATCAAGACCCTCGGCGACGAGGTCCTTTTCTCCGCCGACGACGCGGGTATCGCCGCCGAGATCGGGCTGCGGCTGATCGAGACGATGACCAATGACGAGACGATGCCGGAGCTGCGGGTCGGCATCGCCTTCGGCACGGTCACGACCCGGATGGGCGATGTCTTCGGGACGACGGTCAACCTCGCCAGCCGCCTCACCTCGATAGCGCCGAAGGACACCGTGCTGGTGGACGAGGCGTTCGCCGAGGAATTGGGCCGTATCGGTGACGCGCCGGTCTCCGAGGCCGACGCCGCGGCCGCGGAGAAGGCGGCCGCGGAGGGCACCGGCGCCCCTCCGCCGTCGTACCGCTTCGCCCTCCAGCCGATGTGGCAGCGCCCGGTGCGAGGCCTGGGCGTGGTCGAGCCCTGGCTGCTGAGCCGCCGTACCGGTCAGGGCACCGGCGACTGATCCTCAGGCCCGGGCCCGGGCCCGGACCTGGTCCCGCGGACCTGCCGCCTCGCCCGGGGGCTGCGGATGCCGCCTCGCCTGCGGATTGCGGACCGCCGCCTCGCCTGCGGACTGCGGACCGCCGCCCGCGCCCGAGCCGTCGCCCCACGCCCCACGCTGCCGTCCGGTCCCAGCCGTCCCGTCCCTGCCGTCCCTGTCCCCCCGGCCGCCCGCCTGGCATGATCCCCACGTCAGGTCAACGCCCGTTAACAGGGAGGGTTGCATGGAACGGCAGGGGCAACGGCAACAATTCGGCGCGGACGGCTGGGTGGCCGTCGAGCGCCACGGCCACCACGGCCACGTGGCGGAGCTGATCATGGACCGCCCGAAGGCCATGAACGCCGTCTCGACGGCCATGGCCGACAGTCTGGCGCAGGCCTGCGCCGAGCTGGCCGCGGACCGCTCGGTACGGGCGGTGGTCCTCAGCTCCACCCACGAGCGGGCGTTCTGCGTGGGCGCGGACCTCAAGGAGCGCAACTCCTTCACGGACGCGGACCTGATGCGCCAGCGTCCGCACACCCGCGCCGCGTACACCGGCGTACTGGAACTGCCGATGCCCACTATCGCGGCGGTGCACGGTTTTGCGCTCGGCGGCGGCTTCGAGCTGGCGCTCGCCTGCGATCTGATCGTCGCGGACGGTACGGCGGAGGTGGGGCTGCCGGAGGTGTCGGTGGGCGTCATCCCCGGGGGCGGGGGCACCCAGCTGCTGCCGCGCCGGGTGGGCGCGGCGCGGGCCGCCGAGCTGGTCTTCACCGCGCGGCGGGTGCGGGCGGCCGAGGCCGCGGAGCTGGGCCTGGTCGACCGGCTGGTGGCGGACGGGCAGGACCGGGCCGGGGCGCTGGAGCTGGCGTCCACGATCGCCCGTCACTCGCCCGTCGGGCTGCGTGCCGCCAAACGCGCCATGCGCCTCGGGCACGGGCTGGACCTGCGGGCCGGCCTGGAACTGGAGGACGGCGCCTGGCGCAGTGTGGCCTTCTCCGGGGACCGGGCGGAGGGCGTGGCGGCCTTCAACGAGAAGCGTGAACCGGAGTGGCCCGGGGAGTGACCGGGGAGCGCCCCTTAGCACCGATAGCGACGCGAATAACGCCTAGGTGTCAATCACCTACGGAAAGGGGCGAAAGGGGTTAAACATTCCTACGCTGTAATAACGGAGCGTGCTCACGGTGACGGAATGCGAGGATCCGGTGACGGGCGAGGGCGATGCGAGGCTGCGGGCCGTGGTGGAGCTGGCGCAGGCGATGGCGGCCGCGCATACACCGCGCGACTCGGCGCACGCAGCGGCGCAGGGAGTGCGCCAGGCCCTGGGGGGATCCTTCGCGGCGATCTCGAAGTGGGAGCGCGAGCTGGGCAAGCTGCGGGTGTTGGTCAACGTCGGCGAACTCGCCGCCGACGAGGAGGAGTTCCCGGACGACGAGAGCTACCCCGTCCACGAATTCCCCGAGATCGTCGGCTTCCTGCACGAGCAGTGGGCGGGCGGCGGCGAGCCCAGCGCCTGGGTGGAGACCGCCGAGGAGCCGCACGACGGTCCGGTGTCCGCGGCCGCGGCACAGTGGCGGGGCGGGGACGGAGGCGGGGGCAGAGGCGAGGCCGGGGGTGGGGGCGGCGGCGCCAACCCGCAGCGGGTGGCCGCACTGCGCCGCCGCGGCCGGGGCTGCTGCGTGGTCGCGCCGATCGTGCTGCACGGCAGGGCGTGGGGCGAGTTGTATGTCGCGCGGCGGACGGGCGAGCCGGTCTTCGGCCGGCCGGACGCCGACTTCGCGAGTGTGCTCGCCGCGGTGACGGCCGCCGGGATCTCCCAGACCGAGCGGCTGGCGGAGGTCCGCAGGCTGGCCTTCACGGACTCACTGACCGGCCTCGCCAACCGTCGTGCCGTCGATATGCGGCTGGACGAGGCGCTGGAGCTGCACCGCAGGGACGAGGTGGTGGTCAGCCTGGTGGTGTGTGACCTCAACGGGCTGAAGCGGGTGAACGACTCGCGCGGCCATGCGGTCGGGGACCGCCTGCTGGAGCGCTTCGGCTCGGTGCTGTCCCTGTGCGGGGCGATGCTGCCGGGCATGCTGGCCGCCCGGCTCGGCGGCGATGAGTTCTGTCTGCTCGCGGTGGGCCCGCCGGCCGACGAGGTGGTCAAGGTGGCCGGTGAACTGTGCGACCGGGCGGGGGAGTTGGATCTCGGTGAAGGGGTGGCGGTCGGAGTCGCCTCGACCGGCGATCCGATCGGGCAGGTGCGCAGCGCCCGCCGGCTCTTCCGGCTCGCGGACGCCGCACAGTACAAGGCCAAGGCGGCACGGTCGGGTGAGCCGGTGGTCGCCGGGCGGCACGGCGGCAAGGACGACCCCGTCGTCCGGCTCGCGGACGCTCCGGACCGGCGGTCGGGGCCGGAGCGCCGCCGCTTCCGGAGGTGAGTGCCACTTCCTTGCGCAGACCCGGGTTCCTTGCCTACGCCCCGTAAGGGGTGATCCCAAAACCCGGTGGTGACATCCGGCGATTCAGTCTCTAGGGTGCCTGAATATGGATATGCACACTGTGGTGCTGGGAACGTCCGGCACGACCGCACAGGACGTCATCGCGGTGGCCCGCGGCGCGGCCCGGATCGAGCTGTCCGAGGAGGCCCTTGCGGCCGTCGCCACCTCCCGCGCCTTCATCGACGAACTCGCCGCCAAGCCCGACCCCGTCTACGGCGTCTCCACGGGCTTCGGGGCCCTCGCCGTACGGCACATCAGCCCCGAGCTGCGCGTGCAGCTCCAGCGGAACATCGTGCGCTCGCACGCGGCCGGCATGGGCCCGCGGGTCGAGCGTGAGGTCGTCCGCGCGCTGATGTTCCTGCGGCTGAAGACGCTCGCCTCCGGGCGCACCGGCGTCCGCCCGCTCGTCGTCGAGACCATGGCCGCCATACTCAACGCCGGCATCACGCCCGTCGTGCACGAATACGGCTCGCTCGGCTGCTCCGGCGACCTGGCGCCGCTGTCGCACTGTGCGCTGACGCTGATGGGCGAGGGTGATGCGGAGGGCCCCGACGGCGCCGTCCGGCCGGCCGGCGAGCTGCTGGCCGCGCACGGCATCGAGCCCGTCGAACTGCGCGAGAAGGAGGGCCTGGCCCTCCTCAACGGCACCGACGGCATGCTCGGCATGCTCGTGATGGCCTGCGCCGATCTCGCCCGGCTGTTCACCTCGGCGGACATCACCGCCGCCCTCTCCCTGGAGGCGCTGCTCGGCACGGACAAGGTCCTCGCGCCCGAGCTGCACGCCATCCGCCCGCACCCCGGGCAGGCCGCCTCGGCGGGCAACATGTCCAAGGTGCTGGCCGGCTCGGGCTTCACCGGCCACCACCAGGACGACGCCCCGCGCGTCCAGGACGCCTACTCCATCCGCTGCGCCCCGCAGGTCGCCGGCGCCGGCCGGGACACCCTTGACCACGCCCGCCTGGTCGCCGACCGCGAGCTCGCCGCGGCCGTGGACAACCCGGTGGTGCTGCCGGACGGACGGGTCGAGTCCAACGGCAACTTCCACGGCGCCCCGGTCGCCTACGTCCTGGACTTCCTGGCCATCGCCGCCGCCGACCTCGGCTCGATCGCCGAGCGCCGCACGGACCGGCTGCTGGACAAGAACCGCTCGCACGGACTGCCCGCCTTCCTGGCCGGGGACCCGGGCGTCGACTCCGGGCTGATGATCGCCCAGTACACCCAGGCCGCCCTGGTCAGCGAGCTGAAGCGACTGGCCGCGCCCGCCTCGGTGGACTCCATCCCGTCCTCCGCCATGCAGGAGGACCATGTCTCGATGGGCTGGTCGGCGGCGCGCAAGCTGCGTACCGCGGTCGACAACCTGACCCGGATCGTCGCCGTCGAGCTCTACGCGGCGACCCGTGCCATCGAGATGCGCGAGGGGCTGACGCCTGCCCCCGCCACCCGCGCCGTGCTCGACGCGGTGCGCGCGGCAGGCATCCAGGGGCCGGGCGAGGACCGTTTCCTGGCGCCGGATCTGGAAGGCGCCTATGCGTTCGTGCGGGCCGGGAAGCTGGTGGCCGCGGTGGAGTCGGTCACGGGCGAGTTGGCGTAACGACGGGGGCGGGGTGCCCGCTGTCCTTGGGCGTCATCCTGGGGGCGCCGCCCCTGAGGGGTGTCTGCCCCCGGGCCTCCGCCCCCCGGGACTCCGCCCCCGGGGTCTCCGCCCCTGAGGGGTGTCGCCCCGGTCTGTCGTCCCTAGGGGATCCCCCCGGGTCTCCGCCCCCAGGGGTTCTCCCCGGACCTCCGTGGATCAGGCGGCGTCGTCGCGGGTGCGGCGGACGGAGTAGCTGACCAGCCCGGCCCCGAGCGCGAGACAGGCGGCGCCACCGATCACGTACGGCGTGGTGTCGGGGCTGCCGGTGTCGGCGAGGAGGTGCGGCCGGCTGCCGGCGGAGCCGCTGTCGGCACCGGAGACCGTTTCTGTGCCCGTGTCCGTGTCCGTGCCGGTGCCCGTGCCGCTGTGGTGCGGGCTGGTCGTCGTGTAACCACTCCCGGGGCCCGCTGTACCGCCGCTCAGCCGGTCGGCCAGGCCGGGACCGGCCGCGGCGGATGCCGCCCGTAGACCGGTATCTGTCGCTCCGTCATGCCCCGCGCTGGCATTGGCGGAGGGGACGAACCACAGGGCGAACAGTACCGATCCCGCGGCTGCGGCGGTCAGCAGTGGACGTCGTGCGGTCACGGAAGCGATCCCCCTTGTGGGTTCGGCGAATTGGCCGTTGACCTCAGATGTTAGTGACCGCCGCGGGTCGCGGGGAAGTCAGGACCCGTCCATGCCTAACCTCCGTGCTATGAGCAATGGTGAGACATCACGTTTTGTGCGCCTTCATGTGGAACTGATCATGGAGGTCGCCGACGCCCCGCAGCTGACCGGCGCGGCCCTCGATCGCATCAGCGGCGACCCGTCGCTGCCCGACGAGGAGCGCAGACAGTCCCTGGAGACGGTCAAGGAGGATCCGGCGGAGGCGCTGGCCCACCTGATCGACCCGTTCGACCTCGTCGCCTCGGTGCCGGGTACCGAACTGGCCCAGGCCTCGTGGAGCAGTGAGGAGCTGACCGACTACGACCCGGACGCCGAGTGGAACGCGGCGGAGTGGGATCTGGCGGACGACGCGGACGGGGACGGCTGACCGCCCCACCTCGCCCGCCGCCCGAAACACCAGGGCCCCCGTACGGCTGTGCGCCGTACGGGGGCCCATGACATGGCCGATGCGGAGGGTGTGGCCGATGCGGTCGATGCGGCCGGCGTGACTGTCGGCAGTCCGGCAGTCCGGCAGTCCGGCAGTCCGGCAGGCCGGTGGTCCGACAGGTCGGTGGTCCGGCAGGCCGGTGGTCCGGCGGGCCGGTAGGTCGGCGGTCTGGCAGGTCAGTGGTCCGGCAGGTCCAGCAGGTCCGGCAGGTCCGGCAGGTCCGACTTCGGACCGTGTGTGCCCTGTGACCGATGTAAGCGCATTAGTGGCCTTCCCCACACTTCATGGAGGCATGGAACGGGCGAAACGGAAAAGGCGTTTATATGGCGTCGGCAGGAATGCCTGCGTCCGGATATGCCTGCGTTCAGTTGGCAGCTCGCTCGGGGAATGATGCGAAATCGGTAGTTACGGAGATGCGTGTGATGACGGACAGCCAGCGCCGGAAGGGGCTCATAGCCAGCGCCACGCTGCTCGGGGGCGTACTCACGCTTGCGGCGTGTGGCGGCAGCACAGCAGCTGACCAAGGCGACGGCGGTGCTGACGGCACCCGGCACGAGAACACCCAGCAGGTGGACGAGGCGGCCGCGAAGGACGCCTCGCAAGCCAAGATCAAAATACTGCCGGAGGACGGCGCGACCGGTGCGGGCGTCAACAATGACGCCAAGGTCACGGTCAGTGCCGGAAAGCTTACCGACGTCAAGCTGACCTCGGCCGAGTCCAAGCAGAAGGTCGACGGAACCCTCTCTGCCGACCGCACCTCCTGGAAGCCGAACAAACCGCTGGACCGCTCGACGAAGTACAAGGTCACCGCGCATGCGGAGGACTCCCACGGGCGCACCGCGGTGGAGAACTCCAGTTTCACCACCGTCACCCCGGAGAACAGCTTCGTCGGGAACTTCACGCCGGAGAACGGCTCGACCGTCGGCGTCGGTATGCCGGTGTCGATCAACTTCGACAAGCCGGTCAAGAACAAGGCGGCCGTCCAGTCCGCGATCAAGGTTGCGTCGAGCAGCAACCAGCAGATCGTCGGCCACTGGTTCGGTGACAAGCGGCTGGACTTCCGCCCCCAGGATTACTGGAAGGCGCACTCCAAGGTCACCCTGAAGCTCGGCCTCGACGGTGTCGAGGCGTCGCCGGGCGTCAAGGGCATCCAGAAAAAGACGGTCAGCTTCAACGTCGGTCACTCGCAGGTCAGCACCCTCGACTCCGCGGAGCACATGATGTACGTGGTGCGGGACGGCGAGCTCATCCAGACCCTCCCGGTCTCGGCCGGCAGCGACGACCATGCGACCTACAACGGCCAGATGGTCATCTCCGAGAGGTTCGAGCAGACCCGGATGGACGGCTCGACCGTCGGCTTCAAGAAGAAGGACGGCAAGGGCGAGTACGACATCCCCGATGTGCCGCACGCGCAGCGCCTGTCGGACTCCGGCACCTTCATCCACGGCAACTACTGGGGCAAGGGCGTCTTCGGCAAGGCCAACACCAGCCACGGCTGCATCGGCCTGGAGGACGCCAAGGGTGCCAAGGACCCGAACACGGCCGGCGCCTGGTTCTTCAACAACTCGCAGATCGGCGATGTGGTGGATGTCGTCAACTCGCCTGACCAGACCGTCAAGCCGGACAACGGCCTGAACGGCTGGAACATGGACTGGTCGCAGTGGGTGACCGGTAGCGCGGTGCCGGTGCAGTAGCGCGGTGCCGGTGCAGTGATGGCCGCGGGGTCCGTGCGGTGGTCCGCACGACCCCGGAGCACTTGTGACTGTACGTGACCGTGTGTGACAGTCGGTCAGTGCCGGTCAGTGCCGGTCAGTGCCGGTCAGTGCCGGTCAGTGCCGGTCAGTGCCGGTCAGTGCCGGTCAGTGCCGGTCAGTGCCGGTCAGCGCCGGTCAGCGCCGGTCAGCGCCGGACAGCGCCGGCCACTGCCGGACAGCTGGACAGCTTGGCTGTCTGGACAGCCGGTGGTGACTGCCGCCATGAAATGACCGACGCCCGGTGGCGCCCCGATCAGGGGACCACCGGGCGTCGTGGCTGTGCAGGCCCCGCCGCCCACCACCACCGCCGCGGGCCCAAACCACCGGGACGCGGGCCCCACGGAGCCCTCCGTACAGTGAGCGGGTGAGCAAGCGGGCGAGTGAGCACGGAAGCAAGGGGCGCGGAAGCAAGGGGCGCGGGACCGAGGGGCGCGGGACCGAGGGACGCGGAAGCAAGGCGCGCGGGGGCGAGAGGCGCGGCGGGTCGTCGCCGGCGGACGCGGCCGGTGAACTGGTCGGGCAGGTGCTCGGCGGCGTCCGGTACGCGCCGGACGGTGCACAGGCCGAGGACGCCATCGAGGCGGGCGCCTCGATGCTGGCCGCGGCCGAGGCCGGCTGGGAGGCGGTGAGCGCGGCGGTGGTCGCGGCCGCCGTGGCGGGCGTGCGGCAGTGCTGGGCGGGCGGCTGGCAGCCCGCCGACCTGGAGCGGATCGTCCGGCGTGACGCGCCCGACGCCTCCCTGGTGGCCGTGGTCGTCGACGCCGTCGCGGCCGACGCGGCCCGGCCGCCGGCCGCACGGTCCGCCCGGGACACCCGCTGGGCCGAGCAGCTGCGGCAGCTCGGTGCCGAGGTCTGGTGGGCCTCCGATGCCGGCTACCTCGACGCACTGGCCAAGCGCCGCCGTGCCTCCCGCTTCGAGACCGCGTACGACGTACTGGCGGCACTACGCGCGCTCGCCCGGCTGCCCCGTATCACCCCGCTGCCGGCCCCGCCGCGGACCGGCCGGGGAAACGGCCCCGCCGGCGCGGCCGCCGCACGTGCCCTCGGACGGATCCGCGGGCTCCTCGCGAAGGCCGAGGCGACCGACTACGCCGAGGAGGCGGAGGCGCTGTCCGCCAAGGCCCAGGAGCTGATGGCCCGGCACAGCATCGACGAGGCGCTGCTCGACAGCACCGCCCCGCCGAGTGGGCGGACCGGCGGCCCCTCCGCGGTCCGTATCGGCATCGAGGGCCCGTACGAACAGGCCAAGGCACTGCTGCTCGACGCGGTGGCGGCCGCCAACCGCTGCCAGGCCGTCTGGGCCGCCGACGTCGGCTTCTCCACCCTCGTCGGCTTCGCGCCCGACCTGGAGGCGGCCGAGATGCTCTACACCTCGCTGCTGCTGCAGGCCACCGTCGCGATGCACCGCGCGGGCGACGACCACCATCGCGCTCTCAAGCAGCAGGAGCAGGACCGAGCTCTCAGGGAACGGGGCGGAGCCACCCTCGCCCGCGGCCGCTCCCGCCGC
The DNA here is from genome assembly GCF_043199875.1 of Streptomyces sp. NPDC048516. Classification (NCBI taxonomy): domain Bacteria; kingdom Bacillati; phylum Actinomycetota; class Actinomycetes; order Kitasatosporales; family Streptomycetaceae; genus Streptomyces; species Streptomyces sp. NPDC048516. The sequence goes on from NZ_JBICWS010000002.1 coordinate 272,276, forward strand.
ACCCGGGACTTCCGCCAGACCTTCCTCGTCGCCTACGCCGCCCGCATCCGCGACCGGCTCGGGGCGGCCACCGCCGCTGCCACGGCCGCCGCCACCGCCGAGTCCGCCGAAGCGGCCCCCGGCCTCCTCCCGGTCCTCGCCGCCCGCGAACTCGCCGTGGCACAGACCACCGGCGCCCTCTTCCCCGACACCGCCCCCGTCCGCCTCCGCGGCGTACGCGACGCGGACGGCTGGCACCAGGGCAGAGCGGCAGCGGACCGGGCACGACTGGGCGAGGGAGATGGGGCGGGTGACGGGTGAGCCCGCGGCGCGGGTGAGGGCGGCGGCGGGCGCTGCTCCGCCTCGTCGCACGGCGAGGTCCCGCGCGCCCGTTGTGGAGGTGAGCCGCGCACCTGTACGGGCGACCGGCGCGCGGACGGCGCGGCCACCGTCCCGCTAGGACAGCAATCCGCGTTCCAGAGCCGTGATCACGGCCGCCGTGCGGTCCGACACCTCCAGCTTCTTGAACGCACGCAGGAGATGGGTCTTCACCGTGGCCTCACCGATGAACAGCTCCCGGCCGATGTCGGCATTGGTCAGTCCCTGGCTGACCAGCCGCAGGACCTCGCACTCCCGGGCGGACAGCGGCGTCGGTTCCACCGCCCGCGCCCGGAACAGCTTGGTGGCCAGCGACGGGGTCAGCACGGTCCCCCCGCGCGCCGCACTGTGGACGGCCTCGATCAGCTCGGTCCGGGAACTGCCCTTGAGGAGGTAGCCGGCCGCGCCCGCCTCCACGGCCCGCAGGATGTCGGAGTCGTCCTCGTAGGTGGTGACGATGACCACCTTGCTGTGCGGCGCCTGCCGCAGGATGTGCCCCGTGGCGGCGACCCCGTCCATCCCGCCCATTCGCAGATCGAGCAGCACGACGTCCGGCAACAGCCGGGTCGCCAGCGTCACGGCTTCCTCGCCGGAGCCCGCCTGCCCCACCACATCGATGCCCGGATCGGACTCCAGGATCGCGCACAGGCCCTCGCGTACGACGGGGTGATCGTCAGCGAGCAGCACCCGCACCGCGACCGTGTCCTCAACGCTCATCATCCGCCGCCTTCCTCCGATGCCCCGCCGCCCTGTCCACGGCCTCGTCCACGGCCTCGTTCACGGCCCCGTCCTGGGCCTCGTCCTGGGCCTCGTCCACGGTCCCGTTCACGGTTCCCTCCAAGGGCAGCGTCACCTCGACGCTGGTGCCCACCCCCGGTTCGCTCACCACGCTCAGCACCCCACCGGTCTGTGCCACCCGTGCCGCCATGCCCCGCAGCCCGAAGCCCCCGCCGTCCCCCTGGCCCTGGCCCTGCCCCGCCGCACCGTGCTGCTGCTTCCTCCCGGCCGCTCCCGCTCCGGCTGCCGCTCCCGCCCGCGCTGCCACCGCCACTCCCGCCCCGGCATCGAACCCCTTGCCGTCATCGGCGACGCGGAGCACGACCTGCCCCGCGCCGTACCGGAGCACCAGCTCCACGGAGCGGGCATCGGCGTGCTTACGCACATTCGCCCCGGCCTCCTGCGCGGCACGCAGCAGTACGACATTGACCGCCATCGGCAGCGGCCGCTCGTCGCCCTCGACGGCGAACCGCACCAGCAGCCCGCTCTCCGCGGTCAGCCCGTCCGCCTGCCGCCGCAGCGCCTGCGCCAAGGAGCTCTCCTGCAGGGACGCGGGCGTCCGGTCGGCCACGAAAGCGCGCGCCTCGACCAGGCTCTCCTTGGCCACCCGCCCGACCAGCGCGAGGTGCTTCCGGGCGATGGCGGGGGCGCCCTCCACCTCCGAATCCGCGGCCTGCACCAGGCTGATGATGCTGGTCAGGCTCTGCGCGAGGGTGTCGTGGATCTCCCGTGCCAGCCGCTCGCGTTCGGCGAAGACACCGGCCTGGTGCGACAGGCGGGCCACCTGCTCGCGGTTCTGCCGCAGCTCTTCGATCAGTTCGGCGTGCTCCTTGTTCTGCCGTACGACCCGCTTGATCCACAGCCCGAGGAGTACCGACAGGGCGATCCCGAGCAGCGACGCCAGCAGCATGAACAGCACGGTCGGGCCCGCGGCGCCGCCGCGCAGCCACAGCATCGTCACGGGGATGAGATTGCCGAGAACGCCGGTGACCAGCGCCGGCCTGGTTGCCAGACTCATCATCAGCATCGGGATGAGGGCGAACAGCGCGAACGAGCTCATCAGATCGACGGCAGTGGCGATGCCGAACAGCACGAAGAGCCCGACGGGGAAGACGATGTTCCGCCGGTCGCTCGCATGGCGCAGCATCAACGGCCGCCCGATCCCCGCATACCAGGGCACGATCAGCGTCAGCGCGGCGATGGCGACCGCCCGACCGCCCTGCGGGACCCCGGAGGCCCCGGAACCCGCGGAGGCCCCGGAGGCGAACAGCAGCCCCGTGGTGACCAGATAGCAGATCACGAAGTAGCTGTCCCACAGCCCGAACCAACGCACCCGCGCCTCGGGCGCGCGCCGCGCCTCAGCCGTCACCGTGTCCCCCTGGATACCACTGCGTCCCCCTGAATATGAGCGCCCCGCACCTGGGACGGGGCGCGGCCGCGCGCCCAGTCCTATCACCCTCCTCGCCGGTGCCGAGCTGTCCACCGACCGGTGGACAGCCGAATCCACCGGTCGGTCGTCCCCCATCAACCGCCCTTGCCCATAACGTCGTTGCTGCCCCTCGCGGACCTCGAAGAGACCCGGGACCAGGCCTCGGACAACGGCCCGGGTAAGGCCTCGGACAACGGCCCGGACAAGGCCTCGGACAACGGCCCGGGTAAGGCCTCGGACAACGGGCCCGGACAAGGCCTCGGAGAGAACCCGGGAAAAGAGAATCCACAGACCGTCGGGAATTCCTGCAAGGGGAGTTCACCGAAACGCAGTGCACCCGCTGCGCAAGAGAATGCGCAGCACCGCAGAAAGGCCCGGATTTCCATGGACCACCTGAGTCAGTTCGCCACCGCACTCATCGCCAGTGCCACCATCCTCACCATCATCCTGGCGACCGACCTGGGACGCCGTCGGGTCACCAATATGCGCATGCTGCGCTCCGTGATAGCGGTCGCCATCATCATCGCGCTGTTTGTGCACTCCCTTCCGACGTCCGGGAACGCGCCGTCATTTCAGCTCATAGGCTGTGGCGTGGGAGTGATCTGCGGCCTGATCGCCGGCGTGCTTCTGCCTGCGCACCGCGGCGGTGACGGCCAGATCTACACCACCGGCGGATTCGGTTACGCCCTGGTCTGGATCGTCCTTTCCACCGCACGCGTCCTTTTCGCCTACGGTGCCGAGCACTGGTTCGCCGAAGGTCTGGTCCGCTTCAGCATCGAAAACCAGCTCAGCGGCCCCGACGTCTACGCCAATGCCTTTGTCTTCATGTCACTTGCCATGGTGGTCACCCGGACCGCGGTCCTCGTGACAAAGCGCCGCCGCCTCCGTCGAGCTGCCGCCGACCCGGCAGCCGTGGAGCAGCCGGCTGCGGTCTGACGGCTCACCGTCCACCGTCCACCGTCGGCCGGCGCCACCGGCCGATGCCACAGACCGGCGCCACCGGCCGACGACTGCCGTCGGCCAGCCGGCCGCATGGCGCCGCCGGGGGGAGGGGAGGGGCCGGGCCGACCGGGGGGACGGCCCGGCCCTGGCACGCTCCTCCCGCCGCCGTTCGCCGCGCTCTTCCCGCCGCCGTTCGCCGCGCTCTTCCCGCGGCCGTTCGCCGCATCCTTCCCGCCGCTCCTCCCGCCTCCTCTCGCCTCCTTCCGCCTCCTCCCGCGTCCTTCCGCCTCGTCCCGAGTCCTCCTGTGTTCTACGGTCGGCCGATTGAACGCACGCCTCCGGTTGGCCGTACAGATAGCGACGGCGCCGACCTCCCGAGTCCGGTCCGCCGCGCCACCACCGGGCCTCGCACGGAAGGACCTTCGGGTTGTCGCACTTCACGCGCTCTGACCAGCCGCCGCAGGAGAAGCAGGCACCCCCGACGGGGGACTTGCCCCAGAACGACCCGAAAGGCCCCCCGGGGCGCGCGCTAGATGCCGTGGCCGCGCCGGATGCCGTGGTCGCGCGGGATGCCGTGGCGGCGCCGGGTGCCGTGGCCGCGCCGGACACCGCGCCCACGGCAGCGGAAGAGGAGGCCGCCCCGGAACAGAAGGCCGCCCCGGAACAGAAGGCCGCCCCGGAACAGAAGCCTGCCCTGGATGAGCCCACCGACCGCGAAGAAGCCGCCCCGCCTGAGGGCACGGCCGGCGCCGCCCTCCCCGACCGCGGCTGGCGCGACCGCCACCCGGTCGTGGCGCGGGCAGCGGCGTGGACCACCACCGCCCTGGCCGCCACGCTGGTGCTCGTCACCCTCCTGCTGCCGAACGACCCCAACCGCCTCACACCCGCCGAATTCGTCCGTATACCGGTGGAGGGGATAGCCGGCGCCGCCCTGCTGCTCCTCCTGCCGCAGAAGGCGCGGCGGCCGGCCGCGGTGCTCGCCGGAGTCGTGCTCGGTCTGCTGACCCTCCTGGACCTCCTCGACATCGGCTTCGTCGAGGTGCTGGGCCGAGGGTTCAACGTGGTGTTCGACTGGGTCCTGCTCGGCGACGGCGCCTCCTTCCTCCAGGACTCCATAGGCCGGACGGGCACGATCGGAGTCGAGATCGCGGCCGTACTCCTCGTCCTGGCCCTGCTCGTTCTCCCCGCACTGGCGGTCGTCCGGCTCAGCAACCTCATGGCCCGGCACGCCACCAGGGCGGCCGGCACCACCCTCGTCCTCGGTACCGCCTGGGTCCTCTCCGCGGCCCTCGGCCTGCAGATCGCCGGTGCGCCGCTCGCCTCCCGCAGCACCTCCGACCTCGTCCAGGCCCGTATGGACGGAGTGAGCGCGACCCTGAAGGACGAGCGGGCATTCGCCAAGGAAGCCGCGAGCGACCCTTACCACCACACACCGGGAAACCGGCTGCTGACCGCGCTGCGCGGCAAGGACGTCATCTTCACCTTCATAGAGAGCTACGGACGCAGCGCGGTCCAGGACAGGCTGATGGCCCCGGGCGTGGACGCCACGCTCGCAAAGGGGACCGAACGGCTGCGCGCGGCCGGCTACTCGGCCCGCAGCGGCTGGCTCACCTCGGCGACGTACGGCGGCAGCAGCTGGCTGGGCCACTCCACCTTCCTGTCCGGCCTGTGGATCGACAACCAGCAGCGCTACCGCACCGTCACCGCGGGCGATCACCTGACCCTCACCAGCGCCTTCAAGCGCACCGGAGCCTGGCGCACCGTCGGCATCATGCCCGGCGTCACCAAGAGCTGGCCGGAGGGCAAGTTCTACGGCCTCGACCACATCTACGACTCCCGGGAACTCGGCTACAAGGGACCCAAGTTCAGCTGGTCGACCATGCCCGACCAGTACAGCCTCGCCGCCTTCGAGCGCCTGGAGCACGGCAAACCGCACGACAAGCCCCTGATGTCCGAGATCATCCTGACCTCCAGCCACAACCCCTGGGCGCCCCTTCCCAAGACGATCGGCTGGGACAAGGTCGGCGACGGATCCGTCTACAACGGCATCGAGAAGGCCGGCAAGCGCCCCGTGGACGTGTGGCAGCAGACCGACAAGGTGCGCACCGAGTACGGCAAGTCCATCCAGTACTCCCTGAACAGCCTCATCTCGTACGTCGAGAAGTACGGCAACAAGAACACCGTGCTCGTCTTCCTCGGCGACCACCAGCCGGTCGCCAAGGTCTCCGGCGACCACGCCAGCAGGGACGTCCCGGTCGCGATCGTCGCCCACGACCCCGACGTCCTGAAGCGCATCTCCGACTGGCACTGGACGCCCAGCCTCAACCCCGGCCACAAGGCCCCGGTCTGGCGGATGGACACCTTCCGCGACCGCTTCCTGAAGGCCTACGGCTCACATCCCGGCCCCGCCACACCCCCGGCCGCCCACTGACCGCTGATGCCTGCCGCCAAATGCCCTCACATTCGCTCCGGCACCCGGGGCTCACCACGGAACACCTGCGCGGTATGCCAGGTGATGTAGGCGGGGGCGACCCGCGCGCTGCCCCGCTGCGGCCCGACGACGTCCTGTCCGGAGAGGCCGAGCACGTGCTCGCGCGCCGCCCGGCTGTGCCCGATGAACTCCTGGGAGACCGTGATCCGCCGGCCGGAATCCAGGCCCAGCACCCCTCTGTCGAACAGCTTGTGGTGCAGTGAGCACAGGCACAGACAGTTGGCGAGTTCATCGGGCCCGCGGAAGGCCCACCACTGGACGTGGGCGGCCTCCAGCCCGACCGGCACCCGGCCGATCGAACCGTCGAAGCCGCAGAAGGCGCACCGGTATTCGTAGGCGATGAGCACGCGCCTGCGCAGCTCGGCAGCCCGCCGACGCCCCGGAACCGTCCCGGCGGCGACCCGTATCCCCTCCGCCGCCTCCAGGTCGAGCCCGACAGCCGCGGCGATGTCCGGGTGGGCCGACGGCGGGAAGTGCCGGTCCAGCAGCAGCTGGGCCAACTGTCCGAGCAGCGCCGGATCATCCGAGAGCGCCCCGCGCAGCCCGGTCGCCAGCTGCCCCCGCGCCCCGCTCTCCCGCAGCGCCCGCACCCCTGCCCCCGGACTGCCGTCCCCGCTGTCGGTACGCACCTCCCACACCCCGTCACTGACGAGATGGTGGAACGGATAGGAGGGCGACGTCCGGTGCGTGGGGCCGTAATCCCGCAGCAGCTCGCTCAGATCGTGCTCGATCTCGGAGTAGCGCATCGGCTGCTGCGGCAACCGCTGAAACCGCCCCAACGCATAGAGCATCAGCAGCGGTTTGTGCGGCGCCCGCGCTCCGTTCTGCGCCCACTGCCGCAGCTTCCCCACCCGCTCCACCCAGTCCATGACAGGACTCTAGGCCGAGGCCCCGCGGCGACTGACGCCAGCTGCGGCCCGATGTGAGATGCCCTCTAGGACGAAGGCGTACCGCCCGGCCGACGACGAGCCTTCTCCACAACCTCGCGCACAGCATCGGTGACGAGCTGCGGCCGGTTGTTCTGGATATTGTGGTCGCTCCGTGTCTTGGTGATGTGCTGCGCACCGGGAAACTGCTGCGCGAGGTCTCGCTGCGAGGCACGTTGGGCCCGCCAGAAGACCTGCGGGAAATCCGCCGGAGCATGAGCCGGCAGCCGGGCACGAAACGCGTCGGGGTCGAATTCATCCCCGGTCAGCACGACCACCGGGATCTTCGGCACCGGCGGGGCGGCGCGCACCTGACCGAAGACGACCGCAGGATTCTGCCTTTCCACATCTTTCCACTGGGCGATGCGCTTCTTGTCGTCGTTACGGATCAGTGCCAGAAAGGTGCCGAACTGCTGCGGCGTGAGCCGTGATTGCAGGAATTCCGACTCGGCGTCCACGAGAACGAGACCGGACACCTCGTGCGGGTACTCGCCGGCATAGATCCTGACGATCGGCCCGCCCGCCGACCATCCCGCGAGTACATAGGGGCCGGGTACCTTCGCTGCCTTCAGCAGTGCGTGCAGGTCCGCGGCATCACCGCGTGCTGTGGTGGGCTGCGCGACCGTCGACGAGGTGGTGAACTTCCCGTTCTCCCGCACCGTTCCCGGCCGATCGTAGGAACAGACCCGGGTGAACCGCCCCACCGCGGGATATACGGCGGAGCTGCTGGGCTTTCTGTCGCCGCCCGGTCCCGTCGTCACATATCTCCAGGTATCCGCGGCCGCGACGAGCCCCGGTACGAGCACGACGGTCGGAGACCCGTTGCCATGGCACTCCAGATACATCATGCGGCCATGCCCGATATCGACCATCCGCGCAAAGGACGTGGTGGTCTTGGCGCCGGTGTCCTCCCGGAGAGCGGTGCTCTCCGGGAGAGCGGCGTTCGTGGTGGAAATACTGCAAGCCGCGAGGAGCAGCACAGGCCCGGCCAGAACGCCGGCCGACCCGAGAAATCTCCTCCGCATGCAGCGATCGCCCCGCCGGACCATGCCAGACAGACCCATCTCACTCCGTCGTGATGTTGTGCCAGTGCCATTCCCCAGGGAATCCCGGACAAGAAACCGGCGATACTCCACCTCGTGCTCAGGTGCAAGGGCTCAACCTCAGGCGCAAGCGCTCAATCTCAGGCGCTCAACGTGCAGTTCGAAAAAAACCGGGAAGGACCAGGAGGACCAGGAGGACCAGGAGGACCAGGAAGGAAAGAGCACCATCAGCGCGGAATGGCACCTCAGCTGAGGAATGGCACCGTCAGCTGAGGAATAGCGCCATTGGGCAACGTATGCGAAATGCCGGGCGCCGACAACGACACACTGCCCGGCGAGTCTTCCGCGCCCCTGCACCGGGGAGCCCTGCCCGTGGGCCTGGAAGCCACCCGAACACCTAGCCATCACCACGCCTGGGAAGCGAGGCGCCCCCGAAATCTCCTGCTAGTCATCCAGGAATGTGAGGGTCTCGGTGAGCGGCGCTCGGCCGATGCGGGCGTATCTCGCGGCGGTGTCCGCGAAGCCGATCGCCATGCCGCAGAACAAGATGAGTTCTTCTGGCGGTGACACGACCTCTGCGACGGTCCTGCGGTAGACCGACCAGGCCATCTGCGGACAGCTGTGCAGCCCTTCGGCGCGGAGCAGCAACATGATGGTCTGCAGGTACATGCCGGTGTCGGCCCACTGCGCTCTTCCCATCGCGCGGTCGATGTAGCAGAACAGGGCCACGGGCGCGCCGAAGCAGTCCCAGTTGGCGGCAACGGCCCTGTCTCGTGCCTGCTTGTCCTCCCTCGGGATGCCAAGCGCGGCGTAGCGCTGCTCGGCCGCGGAGATTCTGCGCTCGCGGTAGGGGGACTTCAGCTGGGGCGGATACATCTCGTACTCACGCTCGTCCCCGATGGCGCCCGCCGCCACGCGCGCGGCCGTGCGTCTCTTGAGCTCGGCCAACGAGGCGCCGCTCAGCACATAGGTGTGCCACGGCTGGAGGTTTGCTCCGGACGGTGATCTGGATGCGGCGGAAAGCACCCGCTCAAGCACCTCCCTCGGCACGGGTTCGCCAGTGAATCCGCGCACCGCCCGCCGGCTCGTGACAGCCTCGTAGACGTCCAAGAAGCACCCACCTCCTGCCTGCCTCCTGTACTGGCCTCTCGCCTCCGGTACAGGAACTCCGGTCTTCGTCTTCGGTCGCCCGCCCCGACCTTCGTTCGGGCCCCGTACTGCGTTGACGGTTGGCGACCGGAAGAGGTGACGGCGACCGCTGGATTCAGAGGGGGGAGGCGTTCGCGTCGGACGATCCGGGTGCGGGGCGGGGAGCCTCCAGCTGGAGGACGAGTGCACGCAGGGCGCGGAGTTCGGCGTCCAGCGCCTGCGCGCCTTCGCGGGTGAGGACAATCCACGTTCGGGGGCGCCGACCGGCGTAACCCTTCTCCACGGTGATCAGACCCGACTCCTCCAGCACCTTCAGGTGCCGCGAGAGGTTTCCGTCGGTGACGGCAAGCTGCTTCTTCAGGAAGCTGAACTCGACTCGGTCGGCTTCCCGGGCGATGGCGAGAACGCCGAGTCGCACCCGCTGGTGGACGGTGTCGTCCAGTGACCGGGTCGGATGAAGCCCTTCCTCCTCCTGCTGCTCCTGCTCCTCTTCCAGCTCTTTTTGTCGTTCCTGTTCTTGTTCTTCGCACGCAGCGGGCGAGTCCTCCACGCTCATGAGTCAGCCGTGCCCCGTATCGGCGACGCCGGCCGCGGCTCGACGACGGGCCAGCGCCCACTCGGCCAGCCCGGCGAGGAGCAGGATGGCAGCGAGCAGGCACGCCTTGGCCTGCGGTCCGTCGGTCCAGCCGAGGTTGGCGGGCTCGTCGGGATGCTGCCAGGGGAGCCATCCACTGCCCCAGGAGGCACCGAGGTAGCCGGTGAGCAGCACGGCATGAGCGATGCCGGCGGCTGCGGCGATCCAGCTGCGTTCGGCCACCCCGAGGGCGAGAAGCCCGATGCCGACCAGGTACCACGGGGAGGCGTAGCTGTTCTCCAGCAGCACGGCCCCCCACGGCTGGTACCTGCTGAACAGCAGGGCCACCAGGGCAGTCATGATCGCTGCGGTGGCCATGGCGGTCGTGCGGATCCACACGCCGCGGCGGGGGACGATACCCCGGGCCTCGCCACGCAGGCGGTACCAGCGGGCGAAGACGAACCATGCCAGGGGGAGGAGCGCGAACCACACGCCCCAGGCGGCGAAGCGCAGCACAGCGCCGTCGAACTCGCCCCTCAAACAGGGGGTTCCCGGCTCATGGACGACGCACAGGCCGGTCAACTCGGCGTAGGCGAAGGCCGGGTAGGACGCGATGCTGCGGCCGTGAGCTCCGAAATTGAAGGCGTACCTGGCAATCGGAGCGGCCGTCAGCGCAACCAGGCCGAAACCGAGAAGGGATACCCACGCGCCCTTCATCTGCGCGCGGGCCCTGGTCCGCAGGCCTTCCGTAGCCGCTATCAAGCCGACCGCATCCGCCTTCGGCGCGGCCCCCGCACTGCTCAATGACGGTGTTCCCACCATGTCCCCCATGCCCCCTTGTGGTTGCGCTTCGGCAACCCCGGTCAGCGGACCGCCGGTCCTGGCCGCCCGCCACTGCACTCACTTTGCAACGCAAAGTACATGGCGGTCAAGAGTAAGCGACTGCGCCATCCGGCGCCCTCACCCCACAGGCAGTTCGGCCTCGATGAGGTCGGCCGCACGTCCGGTGCCGCCTTCGGTAGCCATCTCCCGCTGGATGGAAGCGAGGCGCCGCTTTACCTCCGCGTCGTCGACGAGTGAGAGCACTGCCGCACGGAGGGTGGCGGCGTCGGCCTCGTCCATCGGTACGTGGCGGGCCACGCCGAGCTCTTGGAGCATGTCCGCGTTGCCGAACTGGTCGACGGCCTGCGGGACGGCGACCATGGGTGTGGCAGTGGCCAGCCCCTCCTGGCTGCCACCCGCCCCGGCGTGCGTGATGAAGGCGTCCGCCTTCTTCAGGATCGCCAACTGCGGAACCCATCGGTGCACTTCGACGTTCCCCGGGATCTCCCCGAGCTCATCGGCGCTGACGTGCTTGCCCACCTGGAGCACGACATGCCAGCCCGGCAGATCGCCGAACGCCTTGACGCACTCGCCGTAGAAATCGGGCTGCTTGGTGAAGGACGAGCCGAGCGAGACCAGCAGCACGCGCTCGACGTCCGCGGGCCGCTCCCAGTCCCCCTGCGCGGCGCGGTCGCCCTGGCAGGCGCCGACGAACGAGTGAACCTTCTCGTCGACCCGGCCGGCGTTCGGCTGCAGCGCCTTCGGGATGAGCACGATCGAGCGGCCGGGACGGCCGACGAACGGGTCGGGGTGCTGGGTGATCCCGTTCTCGGCAAGCCAGTTGGTGAACTTCTCGTAGTACGCCCTGCCCCGCTCGGTCGCCTTGGGCTCCGCCCACATCGGCTCGGCGACCTCCTCCTCGTACCCCTCCCACGCGACCAGGTTCGGCGAGAGGGAGATCGCGGGCACGCCCCAGCGGTGAGCGAGAACGCGTGCCGGGTACGAGGTGATGTCGTGCAACACGAGGTCCGGCTCATCGCCTTGATACGCCGTGATGAGCTGCGGCAGCGCCTGGATCGCGTCGTTCAGGAACGGCTCGACGTTGTCGAGGAGCGTGGTCCCCCAGGCCGACGGGTCGTCGTCGGGCGAGGGCAGCGTAGTGCGGTAGAGGACAGGCTCGGCGCCGGTCTCGGCAACCTTCTCCTCGAAAAGGGGCGGGATCGCATACGTGACACGGTGCCCACGGGCAACGAGCTCGCGGATCACCTCGAGGCTCGGGTTCACATGCCCATGCGCGGCAATGGAGAACATGGCGATATGCGCACGTCTGCGTGACTTCGGGTTCGTCATGGGCCCCACCCTAGGCGAGACGAAACGTCTCGTCCAGCGTGTTTACCGGCAATCACATCCACGCAACCGCTGTAGGCGATCACGCGGCGGGGATCGGTGTACGTCCCCCCTGGAACGCCGGGAGCGCCCCTGCCTGGGGTGACGAGACCGAGCCGGTCCCCGCCCGGAGCTACGCCTACCGGGCAGCTCATGCCCGTCCCTACGGGGCCCGTGTGCCAAGTAGCCCCCTCGCGCAAGGTGCTCAGTGGTGACGGTTACAGCGTGTCGAACGGTGGCATGATGCGGACGATCATGATCAGCGGGGCACGCGGTGCCGCGAGGAAGTAGAACCAGCCGCCGGCGGCGTCCATGCGGCGCAGGCCTCCCGGTCGGGGGCCGTTGCCGAAATCGCTGACGTCGATGCCCGTCCTGGCAAGGTCTACGAGCTGGCCGGCCAGACGTTCCACTTCCGCCACCACGTGACCTGGGATGCCGCCGCCACGTGGTCGTGGTCGTACTCCCAGCGCCAGTCAGCGCTCACCGGGCCGGGAGGCCGATGGCGGCATGGGCTTCGTCCAGGATCCAGCCGATCTCGGAGGCGGCCTGCCGTGCCTGAGCCGCGTCGCCCGATTCGGCGGCGTTCTCCCACCGGCGGAGGTCCGCTGCCGCATCGGGCTGACGCTGGATGTGGACATAGGCGGCCCACCGGGCGATGAACCGCTGGAGCGGTGCCAGGTCGGAGCCCTGCCGGGACTGGTCGGCCGCTTGGTCCAACTCCCGTGTGAAGGCCGGAAGCGCTGCGGGCGCGATCTGACTGATCGCCTGCCGCAGTGCGGCAACCGTGGCAGGGCGCTGGGGAGTGAGTGGCTGCCCAGCGGCGGAGGTGGTCGTGGCTGCTGCTCCCATGGGCGTGATTCTGATCCCGAGCGCCAGCGTATCCGGCACAAGTGCTCAGCCTCCGCTCGAACGAGTGAGGGAGAGGCCGAGTGGCTACCCGCGCCCGGACCGGCTTGGCGGGAGCCTTCTACTGCTCCGTGACTTCCGGGGCGGGCGCGACCCCCGTCGGGCACGACCGCCCCCAGTTCGTCTCCGACGGGGCACTCAGCTTGACCCCCGTCCCGCCGATGCCGCAGTACCCCGCCGGGTTCTTGTCCAGGTACTGCTGGTGGTACCCCTCTGCCGGATAGAACGGTCGGGAGGCGTCGGCGGGGAGGATTTCGGTGGTGATGTCGGCGTGGCCGGAGTTGTGGAGGACGGTGCGGTAGGCGTCGCGGGAGGCTTCGGCGGCCTGTTGCTGGGCGGGGGAGTGGGTGTAGATGGCGGAGCGGTACTGGGTGCCGACGTCGTTGCCCTGGCGGAAGCCCTGGGTGGGGTCGTGGGACTCCCAGAAGAGCTTCAGCAGGGTGCCGTACGAGATGATCTTGGGGTCGAAGACGACGCGTACGGCCTCGGTATGGCCGGTGTGGCCGCTGCAGACCTCTTCGTAGGTGGGGTTCGGGGTGTGGCCGCCCTGGTAGCCGACGAGGGTGGTCCAGACGCCCTCGGTCTGCCAGAACTTCCGCTCGGCGCCCCAGAAGCAGCCCAGGCCGAAGTCGGCGATCTCCAGGCCGTCCGGGTACGGGCCGAGCAGCGGGTTGCCCAGGACCGTGTGCCGGTCGGGGACGGTGAAGGCCCGCTCAGGGCGCCCTTCGAGCGCTTCGTCCGGCGTGGGGAGATGGGTCTTGAAGCGGGAGAAGAGCATGGGATCAGGCTCCTGGGCTGGGCTGGGAAGCTGCAGACGGCGTTGTGGTTGAGAACGCCTGGGGGGCGAGAGGTATTCCGGCTCGGGAGGGGAGGGGAGGGGAGGGGAGGGTGAGAGTTGGGGAGGGGGCTGGGGGGCGAGTCTCGTGAGGGCGGGGAGGGCGGGGCGGGGAGCGCGATCCGGAGGCGGGACTTTCCTTTCCGGTGTGAGCTGGGAGAGGAGCCTTCCGTTTGCAGGCGAATTGAAGGGTGCCGCTGCCATTTGTTCTTGATTTGGCAGGCTTGCCTTTTGTGTGGTCTGGCGGCGTTCTTCCGCACGAGCTCCGTTACCCGGCAGCCGTTTTGTCAGCCGCACTGCCAAGTGAACATCGCGCGGTCGAAGCGGCGTTCGGCCAGGTCCCCGGGGCGTATGAGCCAGTAGAGGGCGCCACAGTCGCCCCACATCATGTCGGCGTCGTTGTCCGTGTCGAACTGGGCGAGCAGGACCCAACGGAGCGCCTCCTCCTCGATGCGGGGGTCGTCCCACGGCGGGTTGCCCAGGGCGCCATGGGCGACCTCGGATTCCACCGCGTCCTGTACGGGGTTCGCGTGGCCGCCGAGGCGGTGTTCGGTTCCCCCGGAGTGGTCGTACAGGGCCTCCTGGAAGTCTTCGCCCCACAGCGGGTGGTCGTCCGGCAGCGAGTCGAACTCCCGGTGGACCAGGGGGTGCCAGGTGTACGGGGCGGTCGCCTCCGCGCGTGCCGTCAAAGGCACCTCGGGGTAGGGCCGGAGTCCTACGGGCGTGGCGTGTGCGGCGGTGGGGACGTCCGCCGGCACGTACAGCACGCGTGCGCCCGCCCAGGTGTCGGGTTCATCGGGTGCGACCAAGGCGTCGCCGTCGTCGAGCTGACCGTCGAAGTAGAAGAAGGCCAGCGTGCCGTCCGCCGGTATGGCGATGTCGAGGGCGCCCGAGGGGAGCAGGGCGCAGTCGAGCGAAGCGATGAAGGCGAGCGGGCCGTGGCCCTCCCAGACGGGCCATTCCGCGCCCTCGGGCAGCTCCGGGACGCCGCCGAGCCGGCCGACGACCGGGGCGGTCCCGGGATCCGTGGCCTTCTCCAGGCGCAGGCCCGGCCGCAGCAGGCCGATCCACCGCTCGGCGATCTCGGCGGACAGGTGCGTGTGAGCGAGCGTGTGCAGCGGGTCAACGGTGCTCTGTGTCATGTGTTGATGATGCACGGGGCCACTGACAGTCGGCCGTGGGCGCGTTGAGCCTGCGGGCCGGAGTCAGGCTTCGGAGACGTTGGGTGTCGTTGGGCGTCATCGGGAGTCGTTGCGAGTCGTTCGGCGATGGCGTCCGGGGCCGCCCTCGGCGTCGGGCCGTCCCCTGCGCGCCGCCCGCGCTCTACTGCCCCGCGGGCGGATAGCCCGCCGCGTTGCCGCCCAGTTGTTCCCAGCCCGCGATGGCCAGGGCGCGGTAGGCGGCGTATTCGGCGGCGGGGCTGCGGCCGTACGACCACGGGACGGCGCCTACATGGCCGTCGACCAGGCGGAGCTGTTCCATGGCCTCGGCGTAGCGCTCGGCGCGGACCAGGAACCAGACCAGCAGGTGGCGGACGTGTGGTGCCATGGGGTGGTCGGCGGGGGCCTCGCGGAGGGCGAAGTGGGCGCCCTCGATGGCGCGTTCGACGACCGCGCTCCGGTAGAGGCTGCGGACCAGGTTGGCCTCGGGCAGGTGCTCGTAGACCGCGAAGAGGGGGAGAGCCGGGAGGAGGGTCTTGGCGGGGGCGGCGGCGGCCGCGCGCTCGGCGAAGGCTTCGGCCTCCTTGCGGGAGCCGTGCCACTTCTCGGACCAGTAGGGGAGCGCGGCGAGGTGTGCGCCCATGTGCTGCGGGGCGCGCTGGGCGACCTTCGTCCACAGCTCTTCGTAGTCGGCGGGGCGGTCGCCCAGGCCGCGGGCGGCGGCTAGCTCGGTGATGTACGGGATCGGGCTGCCGGGCGCCAGCAGGGCCGCCTCCCGGCAGACCGTACGGGCCTCTTCGAGGATCATGCGGAAGTCCTGCGAGCCGGGGTCGCGCAGGGCCTGGACCACCAGGAACTGGGCGTGCGTCTGGGCGCCGCCCGGGTCCTTGGGGGCCTCCGAGCGCCAGGTGCGCAGCCAGATCCCGCCGGTCCGCCCGCCGTCGCCGTACCCCGGAGCCGTACCGTGCCGCTGCTGCTCCGTCGCTTCCTCCGCGGCCAGCTCGAACGCGGCGGCGCCGGCCAGCGTCTGCACCCGCTGCCAGCGCCGCTCCCAGTCGTCGCCGGTGGCCTTCAGCAGCGCGGCCGCCGGACGCCAGTCGTGTGTCCGGCGCATCTCCTCCAGCGCATCGGCCAGTGCCTGGTCGGGGCCGGGCAGTCGGACGTCGAGCTCGTCCAGCGGTACGAAGCCGTAGCCGGCCATCGGGTCGGAGGCCACCACCAGGCCCTGCCGGGTGTGCTGCAAGGCCCGCCGACGCCGCATCCAGGGCAGGAAGACGAAACCACCGAGCGCGAGCGCGGCGAAGAGAACGAGCAGAGCGTCCATGTGGGGTGTCCTGTACCTGTACGGCTGTCGGTAGCGATGTCGGGAGCGGTACCCGGGGTGCAGGCCGTGGGCCGTAGTGGTCACGGCTGCCGGTGTAACGCTAACGGTGCGGGGCGGTGCGGGGACCAAAGTGGCGGGAGTGGCCGAGCGGAGCGGTAAGGGCGGCCGGGATGGCGGGGAGTGGTCGAATGGTGACGCATAGTGGGCGCGGTGGACGCGGTGGGGGTGGGGTGGTGGGGGCCGGTGAGGGGTTCCGCGGCCCGCAGCTCTTCGGTACTTCGTTCTTCGTATGTATCCACTATCCAGGCAACCAGAAAGTTCCGAAAAGTAAGGTCGCGAGGCCGACTACCCTCGGTTGGCATGAGCGATCAGCGCGAACCACGCCACCAGCATTTTGAAACCGTTGCCATCCACGCAGGTCAGGAGCCCGACGAGGCCACCGGCGCGGTGGTACCGCCCATCTACCAGGTATCCACGTACAAGCAAGACGGAGTGGGCGGGCTCCGCGGCGGCTACGAGTACAGCCGCAGCGCCAATCCGACCCGTACCGCTCTGGAGGAGAACCTCGCGGCTCTCGACGGCGGCCGCCGCGGCCTCGCCTTCGCCTCCGGCCTCGCCGCCGAGGACTGCCTGCTGCGCACCCTGCTGAGCCCCGGCGACCACGTCGTTATCCCCAATGACGCCTATGGCGGTACGTTCCGTCTCATCTCGAAGGTCGTCGAGCGCTGGGGTGTGGAATGGTCGGTGGCCGACACCTCCGACCCGAAGGCCGTACGCGATGCGCTGCGGCCCCGTACGAAGGCGATCTGGGTCGAGACGCCCAGTAACCCGCTGCTCGGCATCAGTGACATTGCGGCGCTGGCCGGGGTCGCCCACGACGCCGGGGTCAAGCTGGTCGTCGACAACACCTTCGCCAGCCCCTACCTCCAGCAGCCGCTCGCCCTCGGCGCCGACGTCGTGGTCTACTCCACGACCAAGTACATGGGCGGGCACTCGGATGTGGTCGGCGGCGCCCTGGTTGTCAACGACGACGCCCTCGGCGAGGAACTGGCCTACCACCAGAACGCGATGGGCGCGGTCGCCGGACCGTTCGACGCCTGGCTCGTGATGCGGGGCATCAAGACGCTCGCCGTCCGCATGGACCGGCACAGCGCCAATGCGGCACGCATCGCGGACCTGCTGGCCTCGCACAAGAAGGTGACCCGCGTCTACTACCCGGGGCTGGCCGAGCACCCGGGCCACGAGGTCGCCGCCAAGCAGATGCGGTCCTTCGGCGGCATGGTGTCGTTCCAGGTCGCGGGCGGTGAGCAGGCGGCGGTGGAGGTCTGCAACCGTGCCAAGCTGTTCACCCTCGGCGAGTCGCTGGGCGGGGTCGAGTCGCTGATCGAGCACCCGGGACTGATGACGCACGCCTCGACGGCCGGGTCGCTGCTGGAGGTCCCCAACGACCTCGTGCGGCTCTCGGTCGGCATCGAGTCGGTCGACGACCTGCTGGCCGATCTCATGCAGGCGCTCGGCTGACGCAGGCTCTGGGCTGACGCAGCGGTCGCTCACCGCCGGTCGCTCACCACCCCTCCGCGGGCGGGGTGGTGCCGGCCGGCGGGGGCAGCCAGGGGTGATCGACGGCCACGGCCGCCCAGGCGAGCGCCGCCAGCGCGAGCAGCGCGCACAGCCAGCCGAGGCGGCGCAGCAGCCTGCGGTGGGCGAGCAGGCGGCGGCCTCGGGCGGCGGCCCGGTCGGAGAGATCGGGCGGGACGAGCGGATGCGGCCCGGCCAGCATCCGCCGTACCTCGGTCTCCTTGCGGTCGGGGAGGCTCATGCCGGGGAAGGCTCCGGCCCGGTGCGGCGGCTGCGCATCTCCGCGATCGCGCGCAGGCACAGGGCGTGCACCCGCTCGGCGGGCAGTCCGAGTTGGGCCGCGGTCTGCTCCTCGGCCACGCCCTCGTACAGCCGCAGGACGAGGACCAGGCGCTCCTGCGGGGGCAGCCGGTCCAGCAGTCCGCCGCGCGGCCGGCGGTGCCGCCAGGCGGTGTGCGCGAAGCGGGCGGCCATCTCCCGGCGGGTGCGCTCGTACGGATCGTCGCCGCGCAGCCGGTCCCAGACGGCGTACGTCCGCGAAAGCGCGCAGGTCAGCAACTCCTCGGCGGCCGGGGCGGGGCGGGAAGCGGGCTCGCCGGTCAGCAGCGTGGCGACATGCAGGAGGCGGCCCGCCGCGCCCGCCACGAACAACTCGAACTCCCGGGCTCGGCGGCGCTCCTGCGCCGGCCGTTGCTCTCGCACCGCGCCTCCCGGATGACGGACACCCGACCCACGGGGATCGACAACCCCTGGGGGCACCCAGCCCCTTGGGCTCCTATGGCACGGCAGTGCGGCCACCGGGTCAAGAGGCGTGACGGGGTGCGGCCGTCCGCGGGGAGGCAGGCGGCCAGGCGGCCAGGCGCGCGAGCGGACAGGCGGTCAGGCGGACAGGCGGACAGGCAGGCGGTCGGGCGGTCAGCGGTCCAGCGCGTCCGCCAGGTCTTCACGTCACGGCTTCACGCCGGGTCTTCACGCCGGGTCTTCACGCCACGGCTTCACGCCACGGCTTCACGCCAGGACATCACGGCAGGGCGTCACGCCAGGACACCACGTCAGGACGTCGGACCCACCGGAGCCAAGGACGCGGTGATGTCGGAGAGGGAGGCGTTGAAGCGCGTCAGGAGCGTGGTGAACGCCGTGCGCTCCTCCTCGGTCCACTGCTCCGTCACCAGCGCCATCAGCGCGCGGCGGGACATGCGGACCTCCTCCAGGCGGGCGCGGCCGCGCTCGGAGAGCTGGAGCACCACGGCCCGGCCGTCCTCCGGATGGGTGGCACGGCTGACCAGTCCGGAGTCGACCAGCGGGGCGACCTGCCGGGTGACCGTCGAGGAGTCGATGCCCATACCGGCGGCCAGGGCCTTCACGCCCATCGGGCCCTCCTGGTCGAGGCGGTTGAGCAGCAGGTAGGCGGCGCGGTCCATGGAATTGCGCGCCTGCCCGACGCCGCCGAGCCGGCTCTGTTCTGCGCGGCGGGCGAAGACGGCCACTTGGTGCTGCAGCGCGTCGAGGAGAGCGGGGTCGGTGTGGGTCGTCATGTCCGAAGAGGTGGGCATGGCCGGGAGCTCGCTTCGATGGAAGTGCGTATGGATGGGAGGACAGCGTACGCGGACCCGGCGTGAGGCGTCCTTGGGCTGTCCATTCCGATAACGCCCCGCAACCCCGGGCGGCCGTACGGGGCCGCGCCGCGCGGTCCCGCCACGCGTTTGATCGCCATTCGGGCAGAAAACGCTCCACGGAGGGCGAACTGCAAGACTGGCGATATGGCTGACCACACGCCGCGTACGCCGCACGGAACCTCCGCCTCCGCGCACGGAACCTCCGCCTCCGCGCGCCTTGCCGAGAACCCGGTCGCCGCGCTGACCGTCGATGACGTACGTGAGGCGCACAAGATGCTCTCGGGGGTCTCCCGGGCCACCGCGATGGAGGGCAGCCGCTACCTGTCCGGGCTGGTCGGCGCGCCCGTCCACCTCAAGTGCGAGAACCTTCAGCGCACCGGCTCCTTCAAAATCCGTGGCGCCTACGTACGGATCGCGGGGCTCTCGGACCAGGAGCGGGCGGCCGGTGTGGTGGCCGCCAGCGCCGGCAACCACGCACAGGGCGTGGCGCTCGCGGCGTCGCTGCTGGGGGTGCGGTCGACGGTGTTCATGCCGGTCGGCGCCCCGTTGCCGAAGGTGGCCGCCACCCGCGAATACGGCGCCGAGGTACGGCTGCACGGCCAGGTCGTGGACGAGACGCTGGCCGCCGCCCAGGAGTACGCGCGCGAGACCGGCGCGGTCTTCATCCACCCCTTCGACCACCCGGACATCATCGCCGGCCAGGGCACCGTCGGCCTGGAGATCCTGGAACAGTGCCCCGAGGTGCGGACCATCGTCGTCGGGGTCGGCGGCGGCGGCCTCGCCGCGGGGGTCGCGCTCGCGGTCAAGGCGCTGCGGCCCGATGTGAAGGTCGTCGGGGTGCAGGCGGCGGGGGCGGCCTGCTATCCGCCGTCGCTGGCGGCCGGGCGCCCGGTGGCGATCGAGGGTCTTTCGACGATGGCGGACGGCATCAAGGTGGGGCGGCCCGGCGAGGTGACGTTCGGGATGGTCGAGAAGCTGGTGGACGAGGTCCGTACGGTCACCGAGGGCCAGCTCTCCAGCGCGCTGCTGCTGTGCCTGGAGCGGGCGAAGCTGGTGGTGGAACCTGCCGGGGCGAGTCCGGTGGCGGCGCTGCTGGCCGATCCGGAGTCCTTCCAGGGGCCGGTGGTCGCGGTGCTGTCCGGCGGCAATGTCGACCCGCTGCTGCTGCAGCGCATCCTGCGGCACGGTATGGCGGCCGGCGGGCGCTACCTCTCGCTGCGGCTGCGGCTGACGGACCGGCCGGGGGCACTGGCGACACTGCTCGGGGTGCTGTCCCAGGCCGACGCGAATGTGCTCGACGTCGGCCATGTGCGGACGGATCCCCGGCTCGGGCTGACCGAGGTCGAGGTGGAGCTGCATCTGGAGACGCAGGGGCCGGCGCACTGTGACGAGCTGCGCACGGCGCTGCACGAGGCGGGGTACGTCATCGCGGAGTAGTGGCGGCACGGGCTCGCATCGGCACTACGGACTCGCATCGGCAGTACGGCCTCGCAGCGGCACTACGGACTCGTATCGGCAGTACGGGCTCGCGCATCGGTAATACGGGCTTGCGGAGCGCCGGTGCGCGCAGATGCCGCACGAGGTAGCGGGATACCGCAAAAGGGATCGCCGTAAAGGGATAGGGCGCGGGGGGCCTGCGGGTATAACGTGGCGCACCCCCACACGCGCTGACGAACGCCCGTTCCCCCCTCCGTTCGTGCGCGGAAAATCGAAATTCGTATCGCGATGTATCGCGTTTGGATGTAGCGTCGCGGTTACGGGGTGCCAGGCAGGCGTGGCGTTCCGTTGCGGGCAAATGCCGTAGAGCGGGCATAGGCCGCCAATCGTAATATTCGACCTGGAACTGACCCAAGCCATGGGAGAGCCCATATGCCAGGCGCCATTTACGCCGAAGGTCTGGTGAAGACGTTCGGCGACGTGCGGGCACTGGACGGCGTCGATCTCGACGTCCCCGAAGGAACCGTCCTCGGAATGCTCGGCCCCAACGGTGCCGGCAAGACCACCGCCGTACGTGTCCTGACGACCCTGCTCCGGCCCGACCGCGGCAAGGCGGTGGTCGCCGGCATCGACGTCCTCGCGCAGCCCGACGAGGTGCGTCGCTCGATAGGCCTGTCCGGTCAATTCGCCGCCGTGGACGAGTACTTGACCGGCCGGGAGAACCTGACAATGGTCGGGCAGCTCTACCAGATGAGCGGACGTGACGCCAAGCGCCGGGCCGCTGAACTGCTGGAGCGCTTCCATCTCGGTGACGCCGCCGACCGCACCGCCAAGACCTACTCGGGCGGTATGCGCCGCCGGCTCGACCTGGCTGCCGCGCTGGTCGTCAGCCCGCCCGTGATGTTCATGGACGAGCCGACCACCGGCCTGGACCCCCGTAACCGACAGGCGCTGTGGGACGTCATCCAGGAACTGGTCGCGGGGGGCACGACCCTGCTGCTCACCACGCAGTATCTGGAGGAGGCCGACCGCCTCGCCCACGACATCTGCGTCGTCGACCACGGCAAGGTCATCGCCCGCGGTACCTCCGACCAGCTCAAGGCGCGTACCGGCGGCGAGCGGGTCGAGGTCGTGGTGCACGCCCCCGAGCACCTCACCGTTGCCGACGAGGTCCTGCGCGGCTTCGGCAAGGGCGAGGGCACCGTCGAACCGCACACCCGCAAGCTCACCATCCCCGTGACGGGCGGCGCCAAGCTGCTCGCCGAGGTCATCCGCGAACTGGATATGCGCGGGGTGGAGATCGATGACATCGGGCTGCGCCGTCCGACCCTCGACGATGTGTTCATCTCGCTGACCGGGCACGCCGCGGAGGCGGCGGAGGAGAACGGCGCGGGCGACAAGGGCTCCGTGGGGCGGCAGAAGAGGGGCGGCAAGGACGGCAAGGACGCCGGGGCGACCGGTCCTGGCGGGGCGGGACCGGCGGCCCGGGCGGCCGATGCGGACGCGGGCGTGCCGACGGATGCGGCCGCGGGCGTACCGACCGACAAGGAGGGCGTGAAGTGAGCACGGTGACCGAAGCGGCCGGCGACGCCCGTATCCCTACCCCGCAGTCGCACGGCGGCTTCAGCCGGTCGGTACGCGACTCCCTGGTCGTCGCCAAGCGCAATCTGATCCGGATGATCCGGATCCCCGAAGTAGTGATCTTCGGCCTCATTCAGCCGATCATGTTCGTGGTGCTGTTCACCTACGTCTTCGGCGGTTCCATCAACGTCCCCGGCGCCCCGCCGGGCGACGCCCAGGCCTACCACGAGTTCCTGATGGCCGGGATCTTTGCGCAGACCGTCACCTTCGCCACGGCGGGTGCCGGCGCGGGGATCGCCGATGACATGCACAAGGGCCTGATCGACCGGTTCCGGTCGCTGCCGATGTCCCGTGGTGCGGTGCTCACCGGCCGTACCCTCGCCGACCTCGTGCAGACCGCGCTGACGCTGGTGGTCCTGGCGGTCGTCGCGCTGCTGATCGACTGGCGTTCTCACGAGAACATCGCCGAGGTGCTGGCCGGCTTCGCGCTGCTGCTCCTGCTGGGCTACGCCTTCTCCTGGATCGGCGCGCTCATCGGGCTGACGGTGCGGACGCCCGAGGCGGCCACCTCGGGCGGGCTGATCTGGCTCTTCCCGCTGACCTTCATCTCGAATGCGTTCGTGCCGGTCGACGGCATGCCGGCGTTCCTGCAGCATGTCGCGGAGTGGAACCCGTTCAGCGCGACGGTGGCCGGCGCCCGCCAGCTGTTCGGCAACACCATCGACAAGGCGCCCACGTCGGTGACCGGGGCCTGGCCGATGGACCACCCGGTGCTGGCCTCGGTGATCTGGTCCGTCCTGATCATCGCGGTCTTCCGGACGCTGGCCGTCCGCAAATACCGGTCGGCCACGGCCTGAGGCCACGGCCTGAGGCCACGGCCTGAGGGCCACGGCCGAGCGGCCATCGCACGAGCGGCCACGGGCCGAGCGGCAACCGCCCGAGCGGCTGCGGCCTGAGGGGTATGGCCCGAGCGGCCTGGTGCCGTAGACATGACGAAGCGGCCCGGAGCATCCATCGTGCTCCGGGCCGCTTCACCGTCCGAGCGGTGTCTCGGGAGTCAGCCGGTGTACGGCTTCGCGTCGAGGATCTTCACGGTCGCCTTCTTGCCGTTGGGGAGCTCGTACTCCGCCTCGGCGCCGACCTTCTTGCCGTTCACGCCGGTGCCCAGCGGCGACTGGGGGGAGTAGGTCTCGATGTCCGAGCTCGCGTACTCCCGGGAGGCCAGAAGGAACGACAGCGTGTCGTCGGGGTCCCCGTCGAACGCGATGGTGACGACCATGCCGGGGGCGACGACGCCGGTGGCGGCAGGCGCTTCGCCGACCTTGGCGGTCTGCAGCAGCTGGGTGAGCTGGCGGACACGCAGTTCCTGCTTGCCCTGCTCTTCCTTGGCCGCGTGGTACCCGGCGTTCTCCTTCAGGTCACCTTCCTCGCGGGCCGCCGCGATCTTCTCGGTGATCTCGGCGCGTGCGGGACCAGACAGGTGCTCCAGCTCTGCCTTGAGCTGGTCATACGCCTCCTGGGTAAGCCAGGTGACGTTTTCGCTGGTCTGGGTCACAGGTGCTCCTCGTCGGTACTGGGGATAAATCAAACGCCCTACCAGGAAGGTTTGCGCCTTCACGGGTGGGCGAAACCACGAGCCTAACAATTCCGGCACAAAACGGGGAAGAGGAAATTCACAGCGGCCGCACAGGAACGCATCGTCGCTGCTCAGAGGCGGTGACGACACGCCCCGCGAGGGAGCGGCGCAGCGGGGCGGGGGATGCGGGCGTGGTGCGGGGCGTGCGGGGCGTGCGGGGGTGATCCGGAGCCGTGCGCCGGCGCGGCCGGGCGCCTGCCGTGCGGGTCAGCCGTTGCCCGAGGCCCTGCAGCCGACCAGTACGGCATTGGTGGCCCGCTTCGTCGTCCGCACCGTGACCTCGGTGTCCACCTGGGCCGAGCGCTGGTCGACGGTGACATCCTTGCGGCCGACCTCGGAGCCGTCCTCGGACTGTGAGCGGAGCGTGCACACACCCTTGTCCTCCGTGTCCTTGACGACCTCGAGATGCACCTTGACGGCGTGATCGGAGACCGCGTCCCAGGTGATCACGCGGGCGCTGAGGTCCTGCCCCGAGATGTACGAGATGCCGGACCAGCCGATCACGCCCAGCAGGGCGGCGCCGAGCACCGCGCCAATGATCTTGAGCTTACGGTCCGCACGCGCATCCGCGGAGCGGCCGTAGCGTCCGTCGGGGAGCCCTTCGCGCACCGCGGTCATGATCCATCCTCCTGGTCGGGGGACCTGAGCCACGAACCCCCGGGGGGTCCCTGCCCCAGGGAATACAGCGCCCCCTCGCTTCGGTCACTATAGGAGGCATCTTCTCCGGCCCTTTACTGAGGATCGAGTCTTGACTGAGCAGCTGCGATTGATGGCGGTCCACGCCCACCCCGACGACGAGTCGAGCAAGGGTGCGGCCACGATGGCCAAGTACGTGTCCGAGGGGGTGGACGTGCTGGTCGCCACCTGCACAGGCGGTGAGCGAGGTTCCATCCTCAACCCCAAACTCCAGGGAGACCCGTACGTCGAGGAGCACATCCACGAGGTACGGAAGAAGGAAATGGACGAGGCCCGGGAAATCCTGGGCGTCAAGCAGGAGTGGCTCGGCTTTGTCGACTCCGGGTTGCCCGAGGGCGACCCGCTGCCGCCGCTGCCCGACGGCTGCTTCGCGCTGCAGGACGTCGACGAGGCGGCCGGGCGACTGGTCAAGCTGATCCGGGAATTCAAGCCGCAGGTCATCACGACCTACGACGAGAACGGCGGCTATCCGCACCCGGACCACATCATGACCCACAAGATCACGATGGTGGCGTTCGAGGCGGCCGGCGACGCGGAGAAGTACCCGGACGCCGGCGAGCCCTGGCAGCCCCAGAAGCTCTACTACAACCAGGGCTTCAACAAGCCGCGCACCATCGCGCTGCACGAGGCGCTGCTGGAGCGCGGCATGGATTCGCCCTACGGCGAGTGGCTGGAGCGCTGGAAGCAGTTCGAGCGGCGGGAGCGCACGCTGACCACATACGTCCCGTGCGCCGACTTCTTCGAGATCCGTGACAAGGCGCTGATCGCCCACGCCACCCAGATCGACCCCGACGGCGGTTGGTTCCGGGTGCCGATGGACATCCAGCGCGAGGTCTGGCCGACGGAGGAGTACGAGCTCGCGAAGTCGCGGGTGGACACTTCCCTCCCCGAGGACGACCTCTTCGCG
The DNA here is from genome assembly GCF_043199875.1 of Streptomyces sp. NPDC048516. Taxonomy (NCBI): domain Bacteria; kingdom Bacillati; phylum Actinomycetota; class Actinomycetes; order Kitasatosporales; family Streptomycetaceae; genus Streptomyces; species Streptomyces sp. NPDC048516. The sequence continues at coordinate 297,848 of NZ_JBICWS010000002.1, forward strand.
GGCATCCGCAACAATTGAGTCCATGATGAGCGCGACCAGCACCCTCGCCCTGACGCACTTCGTCACCCTTGCCGACAGCTTCGACAAGGACAAAGTGACCCCCGGCGTCCTCGGCTTCATCGTCTTCGCGGTCATCGGCGGCGCCGTGTGGCTGCTGATGAAGTCCATGAACAAGCAGATGAAGAAGGTGGACTTCGAGGAGCAGCCGGAGGACGGTGAGGCGGGCAGCACCGCCTCCGCCGCCACGCCGGCAACCGAGCCGAAGACCAGCTGAGTCAGCTGAGCCCAGCTGAGGACCGGCCGAAGGCGGGTCGGCCGGTGCGTGAAGACCGGGTGGCGGTCGAGGGCCGGCCGATGGACACGGCCGGCTGACCGGCCCGGCGGCTCGTCGGCCCGAGCGGCCGGCGAGCCGGGCCGATCCGCCACCGGACGCCGCCCGAGCGCCGCCGGCGCACGGGCGGGGCGGTGAGTTCCGCCGCGCCTCCTGCGGCGCGGCGTCGCTACCGCTGAGCCCGGCCGGCGGTGGGCGCCGTCGCCGGTGGCGTCGCTGCCGACGGGCCCCGCCGTACCCGCGTGCGGGGGCCTCACTCCGCCGGGGTCGGGGCGACCGGCACCCCCATGACCTCGCGCGCATGACGGTTGGGCACCATGCCGAGCCGCCATGCCTGCCACCCCGTCTCCGGCTCCACCCCGCGGTCCAGCAGCAGCACGAACGCCTCCGCGCAGTCCTCCAGCTTGGAGTCGCGGGCCGCATGCTTCTCGCGGATCAGCTGCGCCAGCTCCTCCTGGGCGACGGCCGCGCCCACCACGCTGCCACCCGGCGAGGCGAGCGGCAGCAGCGTGCAGCGCAGGAACCGTGCCCAGTCCTCGCCGCGCCGGTCGCCGTAGCCCGCGAAGAGGCCCGCCGCCTCGTCGGCCAGCTCCAGCGCCTGCGCAGCCCGGCCGTTGCCGGCGTCGATGATCAGCAGCTCCAGGCAGGACCACGCCTCCCCGTGCGGCACCCCTATCCGCTGGAAGTCCTTACGGGCGTCCTGCAGCAGCTGCCGGGCGAAGCCGCTGTTGCGCAGCGAGCCGGTCTGCTCCGCCCGCAGATCGCGGGTGACCCGCCCGGAGTGATGCCGGGCGCAGGCCAGGCCGTAGCCGTCCTGCATCCGGCTGAACATCGTCCGCGACCGTTCCAGCTGCCGCAGCGCCGCGTCGTGCTCGCCGCGCTCCTCCAGCGCCTGGCCCAGGTAGTACATCGTCCAGGCCTCACCACGCGCGTCCTCGTGCTGGTGGTGCAGCGGAAGAGCCTGCCGGAGCTGGTCCACCGCGGGGCCCGGCTCGCCGTCCACCAGCCGGGCGCGCGCCAGCTGCGTCATCGCCCAGGCCTCGCCGCGCTCGTCGTGCGTACGGCCGTAGAGCCCCATCGCCGCCTGTAGCGCACTCTCCGCCGCCGGTACATCGCCCCTGCGCAGGTGCACCTGGCCGAGCTGGAAATGGGCCCATGCCTGGCCGTGGATGCTCTCGCTCTCCTCGTGCAGCTCCAGTGCCTCCCGCAGCATGGCAAGGGCGTCGGCGAGCTGGGCACGGTCCCGCTCCACCGCCGCCAGGGCGTGCAGCGTCCAGGCCCGGTCGCCGTGCATATCCGCGCCGGACTGCAGCTGAAGCGCCTCACGGAGCTTGGCCGCGGCCTCCACGAGGTTGCCCTGCTGCTGAAGCGTGATGCCCAGATCGCGCAGCGCACGGGCGGCGCCGGCCGGATGCTGCGCCTCGAAGTACAGATCGACCACCGACGACAGCGTGGTCCGTGCCTTGTCCAGCTCGCCGAGCTGCCGGGCCGCCACGCCCGTACGCCACTGCACCGAGCGGACCAGCAGCCCCTGCCCGACGGCCCGGGTCAGCTCGCTCAGCTCGCCGAGACGGTAGAGATCCCCGCGCAGCAGGCAGTAGTCGGCCAGCGCGCCCAGCAGATGCGAGACCGCCGCCTGATCCACGCCCTGGTCGGCGTGGCGCAGCGCGGCCGTGATGAAGCTGGTCTCGTCGTCCAGCCACTGCAGGGCCGCGTCCAGGGAGGTGAAGCCGTGCGAGCCGAAGCGGTCGGCGCGGGTGGACGTCCGGCCGTCGACCAGCCGGATGACCGAGTCGGCCAGCTCCGCATAGCCGCGGATCAGCCGTTCCTGGGCCGCGCCGCGCTCGCCCGGCTCCTCCTCGTCCATCAGCCGGTCGTGCGCGAAGCGGTGCACCAGGGCGTGCAGGCGGTAGCGCCGGCCCCGCACATGCTCGATCAGCCCGGCCCGGGCCAGCGTCGTCAGTTCCCGCTCCGCCTCCGCCTGCTCGACGCCGAGCAGCGCCGCCGAGGCCGCCGCCCCCAGGCTCGCCCGGCCCACCAGTGCCAGCCGGCGCAGCAGCCGCCGCGCGGTCTCCGACTGGTCGGTGTAGCGCAGCCACAGCGCACGCTCCACGGGCGATTTCGGGCCGTAGGCCGCCAGGTCCGTGGCCAGTGCGGTGGCGGTGCGCGAGTCCAGCGCGGAGCCCGCCACCCGCAGCGCCAGGGGCAGGCCCGCGCACAGTTCGGAAATCTGGCCGAGGGCCTGGGCGTCGTAGGGGACCGTCTCGTCCGGGACGTCGTCGCCGGCCACGGCGGAGGCGCGCAGCAGCTCTTCGGTGCCCGAGGCGTCCAGTGCTCCCACCGGCAGATGGTGCACCCAGGCCTCCATGTCCTCGGGCAGCTCCAGAGCCGCACGGCAGGTGACCAGCACCAGGCTGTCGGACCGCTCCGGCACCAGGGTGCGCACCTGCTCGGGATCCGCGGCGTCGTCCAGCAGCACCGTCACCGGAAGGCCCGTCAGGTGCTGGTGGTAGAGATCGGTGAGCCGCTTGACGTGCTGCTCCTGGGACGGACGCTCGCGGAACAGCAGTTGCTCGCGGGGTGCGCCCAGCCGGTTGAGCAGATGCAGCAGCGCGTCCCGGGTCGGTAGCGGCACCTCACCAGGGGTGTCGCTGCGCAGGTCCACCACACAGGCACCGCGGAACTGATCGCGCAGCTGATGTGCGGCCCGCACCGCCAGCGCCGTACGCCCCGAGCCCGGCTCGCCGTGGAGTATCACCACCGTCGGCTTGGTCTCCGTGCTCGCGCGGGCCGCGTGCACCCACTGCGCGATCTGCGCCAGCTCCGCCCGCCGCCCCGCGAACGGGCCGTCCGGCTGCGGAAGTTGGGAGAAGGAGTGCTCCAGCAGGGACCGCTGCCGGGCCGCGGCACTGCGGTCCGCGCCGCGCAGCTGCGGTCCGCGGCCGCTCTTCGAGGCGTCGGGCTTGGCGGTCGAACCGCCACGGGCGGCCGCCGTCAGCATCCGCTGCTGGTCCAGGAACGGCCGGATGCCCCGCACCTCCAGCGCCGTCAGCCACTGCAGCCGCAGCTGCTCGGCTCCGCCGGGCTGGCCGCGCCGGCCCGCCTCCCGGTGCGCCGCCGGCAGATGGGCGGCGGTCAGTTTCAAGACCGTCGCCGTCGCACCCGCCACTACGACGGACGCCGCCACGGCCAGCGCCGGTCCGGGCCCTGTGCCGTACGCGAGGTCCGTGCTGAGAGCCGCCAGCGCCGCCACGCCCGTCGCCACCGCAGGGGTTCCCCACTCCCTGCGCGACAGCCGCTGGGCGGTGGGCCGGCCGGTGGCCGATTCGTCCAGCGCCCGCACATAGGCGGCGTACTCCTCGGCGGCGCTGCCCGCCAGGTCGTCCAGCGCGGCCCGCGCCCGGCTGAGCAGTGCGGGGCCGTCGAGCCGTCCGCCCGAGCGCCGTACCTCCTCCTCGACCGCTCTGGTCAACAGCGCTTCCGCTTCCACCCGGTGGCCGTCGCGCAGCACAGCCAGTGAGCCCGGCATGCCTTCCCCCTCCAGCAGTTCCAGTTCCGGCAGTTCCGGCAGCTCCCGCAGTTCCAGTAGCTCCCGCAGTCCCGGCAGTGTCCGGCGGTGATCGTTGCCGTACGCACAGTGTTCCGCGTCCGCGTGAATTCCGGCAGGCCTGTGGATAACTCCCTCCGCTCCCGGCTCCCCGTGCCTTATTGGGAGAGGATGGCCCCATGCCGAACCGCCTGGCTCAAGAGACTTCCCCCTATCTGCTCCAGCACGCCGACAACCCGGTCGACTGGTGGCCGTGGTCGGCCGACGCGTTCGAGGAAGCACGGCGGCGCGGCGTGCCGGTACTGCTCAGCGTCGGCTACAGCTCGTGCCACTGGTGCCATGTCATGGCCCACGAAAGTTTTGAGGACCCGGCCACCGCCGCCCTGCTCAACGAGCACTTCGTGGCCGTCAAGGTGGACCGCGAGGAGCGCCCCGACGTCGACGCCGTCTACATGGAGGCCGTGCAGGCCGCCACCGGCCAGGGCGGCTGGCCCATGACCGTCTTCCTCACCCCGGACGCCGAGCCCTTCTACTTCGGTACGTACTTCCCGCCCGAGCCCCGCCATGGCATGCCGTCCTTCGGGCAGATCCTGGAGGGGGTACGCAGCGCCTGGACCGACCGGCGCGGTGAGGTCGGCGAGGTCGCCGGCCGGATCGTCGCCGACCTGGCCGGCCGGTCCCTGACCGAGTCGCTGCCCGCGGACCGGCGGCCCCCGCGCCCCGAGGAGCTGCACGGCGCCCTGATGGGCCTGACCCGCGAATTCGACGCGGTGAACGGCGGGTTCGGCGGCGCGCCCAAGTTCCCGCCGTCCATGGTGCTGGAATTCCTGCTCCGCCACCACGCCCGCACCGGCTCCGCAGGAGCCCTGGAAATGGTGCAGGCGACCTGTGCGGCGATGGCCCGCGGCGGCATTTACGACCAGCTCGGCGGCGGTTTCGCGCGCTATGCGGTGGACGCCACCTGGACCGTGCCGCACTTCGAGAAGATGCTCTACGACAACGCCCTGCTGTGCCGGACCTACGCCCACCTGTGGCGGTCCACCGGCTCGGACGTGGCGCGTCGCATCGCCGTCGAGACCGCCGACTTCATGGTCCGTGAACTCCGCACCGACCAGGGCGGTTTCGCCTCCGCGCTGGACGCGGACAGCGACGACGGCTCGGGCACCGGCAGGCATGTCGAGGGCGCCTACTACGTCTGGACGCCCGAGCAGCTGCGCGCCGTACTGGGCGAGGAGGACGCGGAGTTCGCCGTCGACCGGTTCGGCGTCACCGAGGAAGGCACCTTCGAGGAGGGCGCCTCGGTCCTCCAGCTCCCGGATGCCGAAGGCCCGGTGGATGCCGGCCGGATGGCCTCGGTCAAGCAGCGGCTGCTCGCGGCGCGCGAGGAGCGGCCGCGCCCCGGCCGGGACGACAAGGTCGTCGCCTCCTGGAACGGGCTGGCCATCGCCGCGCTCGCCGAGACCGGCGCCTACTTCGACCGGCCGGACCTGATCCAGGCCGCCACCGACGCCGCCGACCTGCTGGTACGCGTCCACATGGACTGGCAGGCCAGGCTGCACCGCACCTCCCGCGACGGCGCGCCCGGCGCCAACTCCGGTGTCCTGGAGGACTACGCCGATGTCGCGGAGGGCTTCCTCACCCTGGCCTCCGTCACCGGGGAGGGCGTCTGGGTGGAGTTCGCGGGCTTCTTCCTGGACACCGTGCTGCTCCAGTTCACCACCGAGGACGGCGCGCTCTACGACACCGCGGCCGACGCCGAGGCCCTGATCCGCCGCCCCCAGGACCCGACCGACAACGCCACGCCCTCCGGGTGGACCGCGGCGGCCGGCGCCCTGCTGTCGTACGCGGCGCTGACCGGCAGCGACCTGCACCGGAATGCCGCGGAACGGGCCCTGGGCATCGTGACCGCGCTCGGCGGCCGGGCCCCGCGCTTCATCGGCTGGGGGCTGGCCGTCGCCGAGGCCGCGCTGGACGGTCCGCGCGAGGTCGCCGTCGTCGGCCCGCAGGGCGATCCCGCCACCCTCGCGCTGCATCGCGCCGCACTGCTCGGCACCGCCCCGGGGGCGGCCGTCGCGCTGGGCGAACCCGGGGTGGACGAGGTAGCGCTCCTCCAGGACCGCCCCTTGGTCGACGGCAAACCGGCCGCCTACGTCTGCCGCCGCTTCACCTGCGAGCGGCCGACGACGGATCCGGAGGAGCTGGCGGAACGGCTCGGCGGGTAGCGGTCCGGCCGGCACCCCGGCCGGAAGTCCTAGGACCAGCGACCGGTTTGACCTTGACGTGCGCGTCAAGTTCTAGCCTCACAGCATGACACCTCGCACACACCGTGAAATCCGCCTGGCCGCCCGTCCGCAGGGGCCCGTCACCGATGATCTCTTCGAAATCGTGGAGGTGCCGGTTCCGGAACCCGGACCCGGCCAGGTGCTGGTCCGCAACACCGTGATGGGCGTCGCCGCTGTGATGCGCACGCTGATGGACGAGACCAGCGTGGTGCCGATGCCCTCCTACAAGATCGGCGAACCGCTGTACGGGTCCGCCGTCGGCGAGGTGGTCGCCGCCCCGGGGACCGACCTCAAGCCCGGCGACCTGGTGGAACACCACTTCGGCTGGCGGGAATACGCCGTGGTGGACGCCGACCAGGTGCAGCGGCTCGATCCCGGTCTGCTGCCCGACCCGGCCGCCTGCCTCTCCCAGGGCCCCACCGCGTGGATGGGCATCGTGCGCGGTGCCGAAGTACGCCCCGGCGACACCGTCTTCGTCACCGGTGCGGCGGGCGGGGTGGGCTCCCTGGCGGGCCAGATCGCCCGGCTGCGCGGCGCGGCCCGGATCATCGGCAGTACCGGATCGCAGGAGAAGGCGGACCGGCTGATCAAGGAATTCGGCTATGACGCGGTGGTGATCCGCGGTGCGGGCCCCATCGCGGAGCAACTGCGCAAGGCCGCCCCGGAAGGTATCGACGCGGTCTTCGACAACGTCGGCGGCGAACAGCTGCAGGCCGCCCTCGCCCTCGCCAACCGGGGGGCCCGGATCGCCATCGTCGGGGCGCTCTCCAGCCAGCTCGGCGGGGAGGGCAATCCCTCCACCGTCGAGATCGACACCCTCTCGCTGCTCTCCCGCAGCATCACCCTGCGCGGCGTCGCCCTGTACGACCACCTGGACCTGATCCCGGAGTGGAACCAGCGGTTCGGCGAGGGGCTGCGCGACGGCACCCTCACCTTCCCGCACGCCCGGCTGCGGGGGCTCGAACAGGCGCCGCGGGCGCTGCGCGAGCTGACCGAGGGGCGGCATCTGGGCGCGGTGATCGTGGAGTTGTGAGGCAGCGACGCCAGGCCGCCGTGAGCTCGCGGCACCCCGTCAGGAGGCCGCAGCACCTGGCTGTCGTGCGGCGAGGCGATTGCCCCGCCGTTGTCGGTGCCCGGTTGTAGCCTGCACGCGTGACCACCTTGCTCGGGCAGCGATCCCTTGTCCAGGAGGCCGCGGCGCTACGGGACGGCACGGACGATCCCGTCGACGCGGCGAACCGTTCGTGTGACCGTATCGACGCCGTCGATCCGCAGGTGCGGGCCTTTGTGCCCGAGGCCGGGCGGCGTACGCGGCTCCTGGCGGCGGCGCGCCGGAGGGCGGCGGCCGGTCCCGGCGCGGCCGACGGCCGGCCGGTCCTGTACGGCGTTCCCGTAGGCGTCAAGGACATCGTGCACGCCGACGGACTGCCCACCCGCGCGGGCTCGGAGCTGCCGCCGGAGGTGCTCGCCGGCCCGCAGGCCACGGTCGTCGGACGGCTGTGCGCCGCCGGTGCGCTGATCGCGGGCAAGACTGTCACCGCGGAGTTCGCGGTGACCGCCCCGGGGCCGACCCGTAATCCGCACAACCCGGCCCATACGCCCGGCGGTTCGAGCAGCGGTTCCGCGGCCGCGGTCGCCGCCGGGATGGTGCCGCTGGCCATCGGAACGCAGACCGTCGGTTCGATGATCCGGCCCGCCGCCTACTGCGGAGTGGCCGGCTTCAAGCCGAGCTACGGGCGCATACCGGTCGACGGGGTGATCCCCAACGCCGCGAGTTTTGACACCCTCGGGTGCTACGCCACGGATGTGGCCGGTGTCGCGCTGGCGGCGTCGGTGCTGGTCGATGACTGGCGGCCGCAGGACCGTGCGGGCCGGACCGAGCTCCCGGTGCTGGGCGTGCCGGCCGGCCCCTACCTGGAGCGCGCCGACGACGAGGCGCTGCGGGCCTTCGCGGAGCAGTGCGGGCTGCTGCGCGCCGCCGGGTACGTCGTCCGCGAGGTGCCGGTGATGGACGACTTCGAGCAGATCGTGGACCAGCTGTTCACGATGAACCGCTACGAGGTCGCCCGGGCCCACGCCGACTGGTTCGCGCGCTTCGGCGACCGCTACCGGCCACAGACCACCTCGGCGATCCGGCAGGGACACGCCGTCGGGGAGGCCGCCTATGAAGCCGCCCGGGAACGGCGCACGGCCTTTTGCGCCCGGCTCGCGGCGGACCGCGCCGAGGCGGGCGTCGATCTGTGGGCCGCCCCGTCGGCCACCGGCCCCGCGCCCGCCGGCCTCACCACCACGGGCAGCTCGATCATGTGCCTGCCCTGGAGCAACGCCGGGCTGCCGTCCGTCAGCGTGCCCGCCGGCCGCGCCGCGGGCGGGCTCCCGCTCGGGCTCCAACTCGTCGGTGGTTTCGGCGCGGACGAAGACCTGCTCCACGGGGCGGCAGGAATCGAGCGCGTACTGAACGCCGCGGGCCCGCGGCACGAGAACGTCAGGCCGGGCCCGGCGCAGAGGGGCTGAGCACGCCGGAGCGGGGCTGGAAACGCCGGAGGGACGGACGCGCCGGAGGGCTGAACGCGCCGGAGAGGGAGGGGAGATGCGTATCGGGGACGCCGCGGTGGCCGCCGGTATGACGCCGCGGGCGCTGCGCTACTACGAGCAGCAGGGGCTGGTCACGGCCCGGAGGACACCGTCAGGCCACCGGGTGTACGACGCGGAGGACATCCGCCGCCTGAGGGCCGTGCGCGCACTGCGGGACGCGGGGCTGACGGTGGGTGATGTGCGGGCGTTCGCGCATCTGCTGCACACGATGCCGGCCGACGGCGTACCGGATCTCATTCCCCGGGACCCGGGCTCCGGCCGCTGTCCGGCCATGGAAGCGGTGGCCCGGCGCCGGCTCGCCGACCTGGACGCCCGTATAGAGCGGCTGTCGCAATTACGGGCACGACTCGCGGCACGCCTGGGCGAACCGGTTGGCGGGGCGCCGGAGCCGGGGGAGCGGGGGAAGCAGCCCGGGCCGGGGAAGCCGGCCGGGCCGGGCGCCACGGTCCGGGCCGGGGCGGACAGCGGTCCGATCTTCCGGCTGGATGCCGCGCCGTCTCCGGGCGCCGCCGCCCTCAGAGCGTGAGCCCCCGCTCCAATACCTCCAAGGCACGGTGGACCGACGCCGCGGGATCCGTGGTCCGGCCGCTCTCGCCCCAGTGCAGCAGCGCCTCCTGGAGCGCGGCCAGGATCACGGCGCTGATCACCCGCAGCTCCAGGTCGTCGGCCGGGCGTCCGGAGCGCTCCGCCAGCACGGCGGTGAGCATTGCGGCGTCCCGTGCGGTGTGCTCCGCCGTACGGCCCCGGACAGCGGGCACCTCATGGATCAGCCGGACGCGCTGGACGAGTTCGCCACGCTCTTGTGCGGACATCGTGCGCAGTGTCTCGACGCTGACCTGCCGCACCGACTCGATCACCGGCTCGTCCGCGGGCCGGGCCCGGATCCCGTTCTCCAGTACGGCGTCGTACTCGTCCGTGAGCACGATGTCTTCCTTGGCGGGGAAGTAGCGGAAGACCGTGCTCGGGGAGACGTCCGCGGCCGCGGCGATCTGGTCGACGGGGGTCGCGTCGTACCCCTGTTCCTCGAAGAGCCGGTAGGCGGCCCGCCGGATCGCCTGCCGGGTCTGGATCTTCTTCCGCTCCCGCCGCCCGGGCTGCGGTGTCCCGGTCGGCGTGGTGGCAGAGCTGCGTACGGCCATGCGCAGCATTGTCAGGCATCAGGCCTTCCGGGGGCCACGGCCGCAAGCCCGCGTGGAGCAACCGCTGAGCAATCACCGGGCAAGACTTTGGGCAAGCCCCGGGCAAGCCCCGTGCAAGCCCGGGCAAGCACTGGGCAAGGCCGAGCAACCGCTGAGCAACCGCTGAGCGACCGGGCGCACCCGGTGTCAGTGGGGCATGTCACGCTGTGGGTATGCAGGATTACGCTCGGGACGCACGGGGGCGAGGTGGCCGCCCGGGGCCGCGGGGCGCCGCCGCCTCAGGCGTGCGAATAGGCCACCAGGGAGATGCCGACGTAGTGCACGACGAACGCCGCCAGGGTGAAGGAGTGGAAGACCTCGTGGAAGCCGAACCACCTAGGTGAGGGGTTGGGGCGCTTGATCCCGTAGATCACGCCGCCCGCGCTGTAGAGCAGCCCGCCGACGATGACCAGTACCAGCACGGCGACGCCACCGGTGCGCAGGAAATCGGGCAGGAAGAAGACGGCGGCCCAGCCCATGGCGATGTAGCAGGGGGTGTAGAGCCAGCGTGGAGCGCCGACCCAGAAGACCCGGAAGGCGATCCCGGCCAGTGCGGCCCCCCAGACCGCCCAGAGCAGCGTCTGGCCGCGGGAGCCGGGCATGAGCAGCATCGTCAGTGGCGTATAGGTGCCCGCGATGATCAGGAAGATATTGGCGTGGTCGAGCCGGCGCAGCACGCCGTCGGCCCGCGGTCCCCAATTGCCCCGGTGGTAAAGGGCGCTGACCCCGAAGAGCAGGCAGGCGGTCATGGTGTAGATGGCGCAGGCCAGGCGGCCGCGGGGGCTGTCGGCGAGGGCGGTCAGTATGACCCCGGCGAGGAGGGCGGCGGGAAACATTCCGGCGTGCAGCCAGCCGCGCAGTTTGGGTTTGAGGGGCGCGGCCGCGGCGGCGACCGCCGCGATCGTGGGCGGCGCGGAGGAGGGCTGGCTCTCGGCGGCGTCGGGCGCGGAAGTCATGGCGCAATGCTACCTACGCGACCGTAAGTTACCGATTCGTGGCGGAGTGGTGACGGTCACCAAAGTGCCCTCTGGACAGAACTCCCTCGGGGTCGGATGATCAAATGAGTGCGGTCGGCACCGGATGAGCGGTCACGAAGCATCCGGGTCGCGGCCCCCAAGGGGCAGGCAAACAAAAGAAGCGGATTTCCCGGCAAAACGGGCATAAATCCGTCCACACCCTCATCTAGGAGCGATCGTGGCGCGCGACAACGCGGCTCCCTCTGCCCATCCGACCCGTCACCAGGACCTCATCTCCTGGGTCGACGAGATCGCAGCGCTCACCCAGCCCGACCGGGTCGTCTGGTGTGACGGCTCGGAGGCGGAGTACGAGCGTCTGTGCGAGGAGCTCGTCGACAAGGGCACGTTCAAGAAGCTCGACCCGATCAAGCGCCCCAACTCGTACTACGCCGCCTCCGACCCGTCGGACGTGGCGCGCGTCGAGGACCGCACCTTCATCTGCTCCGAGAAGGAGGCGGACGCCGGCCCGACCAACCACTGGAAGGCCCCCGCCGAGATGCGGGCCCTCTTTACCGGGGGAGACAGCGGCTCCGGCGGTGAGCAGGGCATCTTCCGCGGCTCGATGAAGGGCCGGACGATGTACGTCGTCCCGTTCTGCATGGGCCCGCTCGGCTCGCCGCTCTCCGCGATCGGTGTGGAGATCACCGACTCCGCCTACGTCGCGGTCTCGATGCGCACCATGACGCGCATGGGGCAGCCGGTGCTCGACGAGCTCGGCGAGGACGGCTTCTTCGTCAAGGCCGTGCACACCCTCGGCGCCCCGCTGGCCGAGGGCGAGGCCGACGTGCCGTGGCCGTGCAACTCCACCAAGTACATCTCGCACTTCCCCGAGGACCGCGAGATCTGGTCCTACGGCTCGGGCTACGGCGGCAACGCCCTGCTCGGCAAGAAGTGCTACGCGCTGCGGATCGCCTCCGTCATGGCGCGTGACGAGGGCTGGCTCGCCGAGCACATGCTGATCCTCAAGCTCACCCCGCCGCAGGGCGAGTCCAAGTACGTTGCGGCCGCCTTCCCGTCCGCCTGCGGCAAGACCAACCTCGCGATGCTGGAGCCCACGATCTCCGGCTGGACCGTCGAGACCATCGGTGACGACATCGCCTGGATGCGCTTCGGTGAGGACGGCCGCCTCTACGCCATCAACCCCGAGGCCGGATTCTTCGGTGTCGCGCCCGGCACCGGCGAGCACACCAATGCCAACGCCATGAAGACGATGTGGGGCAACTCCGTCTTCACCAACGTCGCGCTCACCGACGACGGCGACGTCTGGTGGGAGGGCATGACGGAGGAGAAGCCCGCCCACCTGACCGACTGGAAGGGCAACGACTGGACCCCGGAGTCCGAGACTCCGGCGGCCCACCCCAACGCCCGCTTCACCGTCCCGGCCGGCCAGTGCCCGATCATCGCGCCCGAGTGGGAAGACCCCAAGGGCGTGCCGATCTCGGCGATCCTCTTCGGCGGCCGCCGCGCCAGCGCCGTACCGCTGGTGACCGAGTCGCTGACCTGGCAGCACGGCGTCTTCCTCGGTGCCAACGTCGCCAGTGAGAAGACCGCGGCGGCCGAGGGCAAGGTCGGCGAGCTGCGCCGCGACCCGTTCGCCATGCTGCCGTTCTGCGGTTACAACATGGGCGATTACATGGGCCATTGGGTCAAGGTCGGTGCCGACAAGGACCAGTCCAAGCTGCCGAAGATCTACTACGTCAACTGGTTCCGCAAGGACGACAAGGGCCGCTTCGTCTGGCCCGGCTTCGGCGAGAACGGCCGGGTGCTCAAGTGGATCGTCGAGCGCCTGGACGGCAAGGCCGACGGCGTGGAGACCCCCATCGGCGTGCTGCCCACGAAGGACGCGCTGGACACCGACGGCCTCGACCTCGACGACGCCGACCTCGACTTCCTGCTCACCGTCGACAAGGACGTGTGGCGCGAGGAGGCGGCGCTGATTCCCGAGCACCTCAACACCTTCGGTGACCACACGCCGAAGGAGCTGTGGGACGAGTACCGCGCACTGGTCCAGCGGCTCGGCTAGTCGCCGCACCGCCGTCGCGCCACTTCGCCCGGCCGGGGCCCCGTACATCGCGTACGGGGCCCCGGCCCGTTGGGCGTCCGAAAAGGCTGCCCGGAGGGGCCGGTGGAGTGATGCGGGGGGCCGGGGCCGGCGGCAGGGAGCCGGCGGCGGCCGAAGAGGCGCCGGCCCGTCCGTCCCGCCCACGGCTCAGGCTGTGGCTCAGGCCGTGGCGAGATCCCGGTCGTGACGCGGTGCGGCGTGTGCCTCCATCCGCTCCGCCGCCAGGGCCATCGCCGCGGCGTCACCCCGGGAGGTGGCGACCGCCAGGGCGTTCCCGGCGAGGGTGTGGGCGCGCTGCCGCAGGGCCTCGGTCCGGGACGGGCTGCCGCCGTCGGAGGGTTCGGCGCGCAACGGGTAGTGGCCGCCGCTCAGCCGCGCGACCTGCTCGGCGATGCGCTCGGCGGCGGCGGCGAGCGCATCGCCGTCCGGTGTGGCCCCGTCGGCTGCGCCGCCGTCCGGCCGCGTCGCCAGGGCGTGCAGTTCGTCGGTGACGGTGAGCAGCGCGGTCAGCTGTCCGGCGAGCCGGATGTCCAGTTCCTCCTCGCGGGAGCGGTGCGGGACCTCCGGGGCGGCGGCCATGGTGTGGACCGACTTGGTGCGGATCGGTTCGTACATGGGACGGCCTCCTGAAAAGCGTCTAGGAGGTCATCCTAGCTTAGACGATGTCTAAAGTTGAGATCCGTATTGATCCGTGGAGGAGTCGTTCGGGCTCAGCACTGTCCGTAACCGTCGAGGAAGGAGCCGATCCGGGTGACGGCGTCCGTCAGATCGTCCTTGCTGGGCAGCGTGACCAGGCGGAAGTGATCCGGCTCCGGCCAGTTGAAGCCGGTGCCGTGCACGATCATGATCTTCTCGGCGCGCAGCAGGTCGAGCACCATCCGCCGGTCGTCCTTGACCTTGTAGACCTTGGGATCCAGCCGGGGGAAGGCGTACAGCGCGCCCTTCGGCTTGACGCAGCTGACGCCGGGGATCTGCGTCAGCAGCTCGTACGCCGTGTCGCGCTGCTCCAGCAGCCGGCCGCCGGGCAGCACCAGTTCGTTGATCGACTGGCGGCCGCCGAGTGCCGTGGCGACCGCGTGCTGGGCCGGCATATTGGCGCACAGCCGCATGTTGGCGAGGATCGTCAGCCCCTCGATGTACGAGGCGGCGTGCGCCTTCGGGCCGCAGACCGCCATCCAGCCGCTGCGGTAGCCCGCCACCCGGTACGACTTGGACAGCCCGTTGAAGGTCAGGGTCAGCAGGTCGGGGGCGAGCGAGGCGAAGGGGGTGTGGGTGACGCCGTCGTAGAGGATCTTGTCGTAGATCTCGTCGGCGCAGACGATCAGGTTGTGCCGACGGGCGATCTCCGCGATGCCTCGCAGCAGCTCGTCGTCGTACACCGCGCCCGTGGGGTTGTTGGGGTTGATGACGACGATGGCCTTGGTGCGGTCGGTGACCTTGCGCTCGATGTCGGCGAGGTCCGGCATCCAGTCGGCCTGCTCGTCACAGCGGTAGTGCACGGCCGTACCGCCGGACAGGGACACGGACGCCGTCCACAGCGGGTAGTCCGGGGCCGGGACCAGCACCTCGTCGCCGTCGTCCAGCAGCGCCTGCATCGACATCTGGATGAGCTCGGAGACGCCGTTGCCGAGGTAGATGTCGTCGACCGAGAGCTCGACGCCCTTGGTCTGGTAGTGCTGCATCACCGCGCGACGGGCGGAGAGCAGGCCCTTCGCGTCGCCGTAGCCGTGTGCCGTACCGACCGAGCGGAGGATGTCCTCCAGGATCTCGGGCGGGCACTCGAAGCCGAACGCCGCCGGGTTGCCGGTGTTGAGCTTGAGGATGCGGTGACCCGCCGCCTCCAGCCGCATGGCCTCCTCGAGCACCGGGCCACGGATTTCGTAGCAGACGTTGGCGAGCTTCGTTGACTGGATCACCTGCATGTCCGCCACCTTACGGCTGCGTATCGACCCCTGCCCGGTGTTCTTCCCCACGTTGGCCAGCGGATGGTGTGGGGTGCGTCACGCAAAGTGACGTCCTGTGGGCGGTGGGGCGGGCGGCCGGGACTGGCGGGATGGCCGGTCCGGGCGCCTGCCCCCTGCCTCGAGCGCCCGCCCTCCGTCAGGTGAAGGGGCCTTCGGCCGTGAAGCGGCGCAGGTGGTGAGCGAAGGTCTCGGCCTCGCCGGGCGGCCATGAGGACAGGCTCGTCATGATGTGGGCGGCCAGGCGTCCGCGCAGCTCTGCCACTGCCAACTGGCCCCGCTCGGTGAGGACGAGCAGCTGTGCGCGCCGGTCGGTGGGGTCCGCCTCGCGGCGGACGAGGCCGGCGGCCTCCAGGCGGGAGGCGCGGCGGGTGACGCCGGAGCGGTCGACTCCGGCGTCGGGCGCCAGGTCGGCGGCGCTGCGGGGGCCGGTCCGGGCCAGCGCGCTGAGGACCGGGTACGTCAATTCGTCCACCGCCTCACCCATGCCCTCGGTGAGCTGCTTGTGCAGCTGTGCGCGAGTGGTGCGCCTGAGCAGGAGGCCCAGCGCGTCGGCGATCTCATGCCCTACTTCGTTCTCGATGTTCTCCACGCCCCAAAGAATAGCGTGCGTGACGCACGCATTTGCTGCTACAGTCCAGGAAGTGCGTGCGCAACGCACGCATCTCTCCTCCTTTGAAGGAACTCCCATGACTCTCACCGGCATCGAGGCCGCCCTGAACGACCTGCTCTTCAACGACGAGATCACCCTGCAGGAGGCCGCCGACCGCCACTTCGCCCCGGAGTACCGCCAGCGCACGGACGGGCAGTGGGCCGACCGCGCCGAGTTCCTTGAGCACATCACCCACGTGCGCACCCTCGTCGCCGGCGGCCATGTCGAGGTGCACGAAGAGCTGTACGAAGAGCTGTACGGCGGCGGCGGCAAGTACGCCGACCGGCACACCGCGCACATCACGAAGAAGGACGGCTCGACCGTGAGCATGGAGGTCTATGTGTTCGCCGACCTCACGCCCGACGGCCGGTTCGGCCGCATCGAGGAGACCACCCTGATGCTTCGGGGCTCCGACGCCGATCGCGGCATCGGCAGTGCCCGCTAGGGGGGCGCCCCGGGGTGCGGTGCGCGACCGTTGGCCCGCCCGCACTCCTGACTGTTGGGTCTGTCGGGCCCATCGGGTCCATCGGGCCCATCGGGCCTGGTGGGGCGGGTGTGGCGGCTGGGGGTGAGTGCGCCATCCCCCTTGAGCGACACCGTTTGAATGATGAAAAGAGCGGGGCGGTAGCATATGAGCACCGCCTAGCTCGAAAGATAAGCCTGTGACTGTCAATGACGACTCGTTCACCAACTGGAAAAACCGCGAAGAGATCGCGGAGTCGATGATCCCGATCATCGGGAAGCTGCACCGGGAACGGGACGTCACGGTCCTGCTCCACAGCCGCTCCTTGGTGAACAAGTCGGTGGTCAGCATCCTCAAGACCCACCGGTTCGCCCGGCAGATCGCCGGTGTGGAACTCTCGGTCACCGAGACGCTGCCGTTCCTGCAGGCACTCACCTCGCTCGACCTCGGCCCGTCCCAGATCGACATCGCCCTGCTCGCCGAGGCGTACCGCACTGACGACCGCGGTCTGTCGGTGGAGGAGTTCACCGCCGAGGCCGTCGCCGGCGCCACCGGTACCGACAAGATCGAGCGCCGCGAGCCGCGCGATGTCGTCCTCTACGGCTTCGGCCGCATCGGCCGCCTCGTCGCCCGCCTGCTGATCGAGAAGACCGGTTCCGGCAACGGACTGCGGCTGCGCGCCATCGTCGTCCGCCAGGGCGGCGAGCAGGACATCGTCAAGCGTGCCTCGCTGCTGCGCCGCGACTCCATCCACGGGCAGTTCCAGGGCACGATCACCGTTGACGAGGCGAACAGCACGATCATCGCCAACGGCAACGAGATCAAGGTGATCTACGCCAACGACCCCTCGGAGGTCGACTACACGGCGTACGGCATCAAGAGCGCCATCCTCATCGACAACACCGGCAAGTGGCGTGACCGCGAGGGTCTGTCGAAGCACCTGCGCCCCGGCATCGACAAGGTCGTCCTGACCGCGCCGGGCAAGGGCGACGTCCCCAACATCGTGCACGGCGTCAACCACGACACGATCAAGCCGGACGAGCAGATCCTGTCCTGCGCGTCCTGCACCACCAACGCGATCGTGCCGCCGCTGAAGGCGATGGCGGACGAGTACGGCGTGCTGCGCGGCCATGTGGAGACCGTTCACTCGTTCACCAACGACCAGAACCTGCTGGACAATTACCACAAGGCCGACCGTCGCGGCCGCTCGGCGCCGCTCAACATGGTGATCACCGAGACCGGCGCCGCCTCCGCCGTCGCCAAGGCACTGCCCGAGCTCACGGCCCCGATCACCGGCAGCTCGATCCGGGTCCCGGTGCCGGACGTCTCGATCGCGATCCTCAGCCTCCGGCTCGGCCGTGAGACCAGCCGCGAGGAGGTCCTTGACTACCTCCGCGACGTGTCGCTCACCTCGCCGCTCAAGCGCCAGATCGACTTCACCACGGCGCCCGACGCGGTGTCGAGCGACTTCATGGGTTCGCGTCACGCCTCGATCGTCGATGCCGGCGCCACCAAGGTCGACGGCGACAACGCGATCCTCTACCTCTGGTACGACAACGAGTTCGGCTACTCCTGCCAGGTCATCCGCGTCGTCCAGCACGTCTCCGGGGTGGAGTACCCGACCTACCCGGCTCCGGCGGTCTGATCCGGGGACTGCTCGGTCCAGAGGACTGCTCGGTCCCGGGGGCTGCTCGGTCCGCTGGTCCCCGTCCGCTGGTCCCTGTCTGCTGGCCGCCGGCCCTTCCACCGCTCATGGGCGGCGGGAGGGCCAGTCGGCGTGGGAAGGGCCCGGCGACGCGGGGCCGGTCCTATCCCCGGTCCGTCTCCGTGCGCCGTACCGACCGTCCCGCCAGGACATCCGTCCGCCGGCCGTCCTCGATCACGAACCGGCCGTCGATGAGCACATGCGGGATGCCGGTGGGCAGGGTGCGCGGGGCGTCGAAGGTGGAGCCGGCGGCGACCGTTTCGGGGTCGAAGAGGACGAGGTCGGCGCGGTAGCCCTCACGGACGAGGCCGCGGTCGGGGAGCCGCAGGCGGGCGGCCGGGCGGCCGGTCAGATGGGCGACGCACTCCTCCAGGGAGAGCACACCCAGCTCGCGGACGTACCTGCCGAGGTACTGAGGAAAGGTCCCGTACGCGCGCGGATGCGGCTTGAGGCCCTGGAGGATGCCGTCGCTGCCGCCGGTGTGCACCCGGTGGCGCATGATCTGGCGGACGTTCTCCTCGTGGCCGACGTGCTGCAGGATCGTCGAGCCCAGGCGGTCATCGGTCAGCAGACGCCGGGCGGCCACCCACGGCTCCTCGCCGCGCTCGGCCGCGCTGCGGGCGACGGTCTTGCCGACGTAGCCGGTCAGAGCGGGGTTCGCGACACCGGAGATCTCGATGGTGTCCCAGTCGATGGGCACCCCGTGGCAGCCGTCCGCCCCGTCGATCTCCATGGCCCGGCGGATCCGCTCTGCCGTCACCTCATCGCGGAGGCGGGCGAGGATCGCCTCGGGACCGCCCTCGCTCGCCCAGCTCGGCAGCATCGCGACCAGGGTCGTACAGCCGGGGGTGTAGGGGTAGGTGTCGAGGGTGAGGTCCGCGCCCGCGTCCAGCGCCCTGTCCAGGAGTGAGAGCAGTTGGGGCGCGCGACCCTCGTTGACGCCGAAGTTCATGGTGGCGTGCGCCAGATGCAGCGCGCAGCCGGCCTCGCGGGTGAGCGCCACCATCTCCTCGTACGCCTGGAGGGCGCCGGCCCCGTAGGAGCGGTGATGCGGGCAGTAGTAGCCGTTGTAGCGGGCCACCACCCGGCACAGTTCGGTGAGTTCCGCGTCGGAGGCGTACATGCCGGGGGTGTAGGTCAGACCGGAGGACAGGCCCACCGCGCCCTGCTCCAGGCCCTCGGCGACCAGCTGTTTCATCCGCGTCAGCTCGCGGGCGGTGGCGGGGCGGTCGTCCCAGCCGAGGGCGAGCATGCGGACGGTGCCCTGCGGGATGAGGTAGGCGGCGTTGACGGCGATGCCGTGGCCGTCGAAGCCGTGGTCGAGACGGTCGAGGTAGCCGCCGACCGTACGCCAGGAGAAGTCGACGGAGGTGTCCCCGGGGCCACCGCCGTTCCAGCCGGTGATCTGGGTGCGGACCTGGGCGAGGGTCCGGTCGTCGACCGGCGCGTACGACAGGCCGTCCTGGCCGATGACTTCGAGGGTGACGCCCTGGGCGGCCTTCGCCTCGTGCGCCGGGTCACGCAGCAGCGCGAGGTCGCTGTGCGCATGCATGTCGATGAAACCGGGGGAGAGGGCGAGGCCGTGGCCGTCCACCACGCGGGCGGCGTCCGGGCGCCGGCCGCCGTCCGACTCGCGGTGGATCGCGGCGATCCGGCCGCCGGCGAGGGCGACGTCGGCGCGGTAGGACGGACCGCCGGCCCCGTCGAGGACGCGTACGTCGCGGAGCACGGTGTCCATGGCTGGGACTGCCTTTCTCGGTGCCTTCGTTTATGGCCCCTAAGCGCAACCAAGGGTTTCCAAGGCTGCCTAAGGGCAACCAAGGGTTTCCAAGGCTCCCAAGGACTCCCAAGGGCTCCTAGAAGAAGGTGCGGATGAAATCGGTGACCGTGCCGTCCTGCTCGACCAGCGGGATCAGCTGCCACTTGTCGAAGGACGTACAGGGGTGCGACAGGCCGAGCCCGACCCAGTCGCCGACCTCCAGGTCGCCGGCCCGCTCGGTGCGGACCCAGGCGTGCTGGTCGGACAGTCCGGTGACGGTGACGCCGTCCGCCGGGCGCCAAGTGCCGTCCCGGCCGGACCGTACGACCTGGGCCCGCGGCAGATGCAGGTCGTACGCCGCATCGCGCTTGCCCGCGTTGAGGAACGCCTGCTCGGGTGTGGGGCGGGAGACGACCTGCGCCCAGAGGCGGAAGGCGGGCTGCAGGGTGCCCTCCTCCGGGACGCGGTTGAAGGGGGTGACCTCGCGGTAGTGACCGTCGTCGTGCGAGACGTACGCGCCCGAGCGCAGCAGCTTGA
Organism: Streptomyces sp. NPDC048516; assembly: GCF_043199875.1. NCBI lineage: Bacteria > Bacillati > Actinomycetota > Actinomycetes > Kitasatosporales > Streptomycetaceae > Streptomyces > Streptomyces sp. NPDC048516. Next base: position 317,936 of record NZ_JBICWS010000002.1, read on the forward strand.
GAGGCGGGGCGGTCAGTGCGGGGATCTCGGCGAAGACCTCGGCCACCGCATCGAACCAGGCGCTGCCGCCCGCGCTGATGACGATCTGGTCGAGGTCGGCGAACCGGCCCGCCCGGTCGAACTCCACGGCCAGTGCGACCAGTCGGCGCAGCCAGGCGGTCACCCGCTCGGGGGTGGCGTCGGGCACCTCGCCCTCGTAGCCGGCCACGCCGACCAGGCGGAGGGTGTCCACGCCCGCGATGGCGTCGGCGAGTTCGAGGCATTCGGTCTCGGTCCGCACGCCGGTCCGCGCGCCCTCGCCGGCGCCGAGCTCGACGACGACATCCACGGGTCGGGTGGCGCCGGCCTCGCGCAGCGCGGTGTCCATCAGCTCGATGCCGCGCAGTGAGTCGACGTAACACACGAAGCGGAAACCGGGGTCGGCGGCGAGCTCACCGGCGAGCCAGCGCAGCGCGGCCGCGTCCACGAGCTCGTTGGCCAGGAAGATCTGCTGGATGCCGTAGTGGCGGTAGACGCGGACCTGGTGGGGGACGGCGGCGGTGATGCCCCAGGCGCCGTGCTCCAGCTGGCGGGCGAAGAGCTGCGGTGCCATGCAGGTCTTGCCGTGCGGGGCGAAGGCCAGACCGTGCCGGGCGGCGTAGGTCTCCATCAGGGCCAGGTTGTGGGCGACCGACTCGGCGGAGAGGGCGAGGACGGGGGTGGTGAACCCATCGCGGAAGAGGTTGCGGCGTTCGGCGGCCAGCCGGCCGACGGTCCGGCCCTCGGCGTCCGGGGGCAGCGCCTTGAAGCGGTGATCGACCCGCTCGTCCGCGAGTCCCTTGAGTCCCTGCGCGAGCCGTTCACCGGCCATGGGGCCTCCTCGAAAGTCCTCGTTGCACTGTCTGCAACAGTCATTGCGCATATCGCTGACCGCTGTCTAACATCCGAGCCATCGCCCGGTCAACGGTGGTAAGCGGGGTGGGAAGCGGCGGGGAACGGGCGGGCGTACGGCCGGTACGTCGTGCGGCACACGGCTGGAACCTCCCGTGCGGCACACGGCTGGAACTCCGTGCGGCACCCGGTCCGGGAGGCACCACAGCGAAGGAGCGAAACCGATCGTGACCAGGCCCTCGAACGCCGGCGGCGCCCCCTTTCCGGGAGGCGCCCCCTTTCCGGGAGGCGCCCCCTTTCCGGGAGGCGCCCCCTTCCCGGGAGGCGCCCCCCTCCCGGGCGGCACCCCCGGCCCGGACGTCGACGTCGTCTGCCTCGGCGAGTCCATGGTCACCTTCCTGCCGCGGCTGCCCGGCCGGCTCGCCGACGTACCGTCCTTCGACCGCGCGATCGGCGGCGCCGAGTCCAACGTCGCCTGCACCCTTGCCCGCACCGGCCACACCGCACGCTGGATCTCCCGGGTCGGCACCGACGGCTTCGGCGACCACCTCCTGGCCGCCGTCGCCGACTGCGGCGTCGATGTCACCCACGTCCGACGCGACCCACTGCGCCCCACCGGCATCTACTTCCGCACCGCGGAAGACCGCGCAACCGACACCCACGAGGTCGCCTACTACCGTGCCGGTTCCGCCGCCTCCGCCATGACGGCCGCGCACCTGGACCAGGACGCCATCCGCTCCGGCCGGATCCTGCACCTGTCCGGCATCACGGCGGCGCTGTCCGAGGACTGCCTCGGCCTGATGCGTGAGCTGACCGCCCGCCGCCCGGGGCGGCCGCTGCTCTCCTTCGACGTCAACTACCGGCCGGGGCTGTGGCGTGAGCGGTCACAGGCACGGGCGCTGCTCGAACTGGCGCGGGGCGCCGACCTGGTTTTCGTAGGCGAGGACGAGGCCCGGGACGCATGGGGCCTGCACGGGTCACGGGCCATCAGCGAGGCGCTGCCGGAACCGGACCTCCTGGTCGTCAAGCAGGGCAAGCGCGGGGCCACCGTCTTCCACCGCCGGCGGACCACCGGGACGGGCGGGCGCCGCGACGAGGCCACCGGTACCGAGACCGTCGTGGGGCGCGACGAAGCCACCGCCACCGGTACCGAGACCGTCGTGGGCCGCGACGAAGCCACCGCCACCCGCACCGAGACCGCCACCTTCGTCCCGTCCCTGAACGTCGACCTCGTGGCGGCCACCGGCGCCGGCGACGCCTTCGCCGCCGGATTCCTCTCCGCCACCCTCCGCGCCCTCCCCGTCCGCACCCGCATCCGTCACGGACACCTGTGGGCCGCCGCCGCCCTCACCGTCCCCGGCGACCTGGCGACCCCGCCCGGCCGCGCGCACGCCGACCGGCTGGCGGACCTCGACGACGAGGCCTGGGGGAGACTGCACCTCGGCCCCGGCTGGACCGAAGCCGGCGCTTGCGGCCACAGGGCCGACGAGGAGGTACGGACACCGTGAACGAGCGACGCGAGACAGCCGCCGACGAGAGGCACGCCCCCGGCAACGGCAGGGACGGGCGAAACGAGGCACGCGCATGAGCCAGACCGTCGACCGCGCACTGAGCATCCTGCCGCTGCTCGCCGAGGGCCCCGCGGACCTCGGGCAGGTCGCCGACCGACTCGGTGTCCACAAGTCCACGGCCCTCCGGCTACTGCGCACCCTCCACGAACACGGCCTCGTCTACCGCCAGTCCGACCAGCGCTACCGCCTCGGCGCCCGGCTCTTCGCCCTCGCCCAGCAGGCCGTCGAAAACCTCGACGTACGCGAGATCGCCCACCCCCACCTCGTCGAACTCAACGAGAAATGCGGGCACACCGTCCACCTCGCGGTCCATGAGGAGAACGAGGTCCTGTACATCGACAAGGTGGAGAGCCGCTATCCGGTCCGGATGTACTCCCGGATCGGCAAACCCGTCGCGATCACCGTCGCCGCGGTCGCCAAGCTGCTCCTCGCCGACCTGCCCGAACCCGAGCGCCGCGCCCTCGCGGAAAAGCTCGACTACCCCCTCTACACGCCCCGTTCGACTCCCCACGCCACGGCCTTCCTGGCCGAACTGGCCAAGGTCCGTGAACAGGGCTGGGCCACCGACCTCGGTGGCCACGAGGAGTCCATCAACTGCGTCGCGGCGCCCATCCGCGGTGCGGACGGGCGCCTGGTCGCCGCCATGTCGGTCTCCGCACCGAATGTCGTCGTCACTGCCGAAGAACTCCTCACACTGCTCCCGCTGGTACGCCGCACTGCCGACGCCATCAGCCGGGAGTACTCCGGAACCGCCATTCCCCAGTAACCATCCACCGGCCCGGCCGGTAATTCCGGCCCCGTAACGACCGGCTCACCACCGGTCCTGTAACCACCGCCCCCGTAACCACCGCCCCCGCACAGAAAGCCTGAACACCATGACCGAGAAGACCGCGCTCACCCCGGCCACCCACACCACCCCGCCCGCGAAGTTCTCCCACGGCGTCAAGAAGGGCAACATCCTTCAGGTCGCGGGCCAGGTCGGCTTCCTCCCCGCCGTCGAGGGCCAGGCCCCCACCCCCGCCGGCCCCACCCTGCGTGAGCAGACCCTGCAGACCCTCGCCAACGTCCAGGCCATCCTCGAAGAGGGCGGCGCAAGCTGGGACGACGCGATGATGATCCGCGTCTACCTCACCGACGTGGACCACTTCGCCGAGATGAACGAGATCTACAACGCCTACTTCGAGGAGCAGGGCCTCAAGGAAGCCCCCGCGGCCCGCACCACCGTCTACGTCGGACTGCCCAAGGGCCTGCTCATCGAGATCGACGCCCTCGCGGTCCTGAGCTGAGGCACCGAACCCCTTGCCCCGCCTGCCGTTAGCACTACCGCACGTGCACCGTTCGCCGCACGGCACGGTGCCCCGTACCGACGGGGCGCCGTGCCGCGGTCCCCCCTGCCTGGAGATGCCTTCCAGGGGACACCCCGGACCTCCCGGGAACCGCCCCTGCCTGACAACGGAGTCACCCCATGTTCCTCGCCGCCACGCCCGCCACCCCGCCACCAACACCCCACACCGGTGGACTGATCGCCCTCATACCGGGCACCGCGGGGCTTCTGACGGTCGCCGCCCTGGGCATCGCCCTGCTCCTCGTCCTGATCATCAAGGTCCGTCTGCAGCCGTTCGTCGCGCTGCTGACGGTCTCCATCGCGGTGGGCCTGGCCGCCGGACTCTCCGTCACCGAACTCTTCGGCACGGTCCAGAAATCCGACGCCGTCTCGATGATCGAGACCGGCATGGGCGGCATCCTCGGGCACGTCGCCATCATCATCGGCCTGGGAACCATGCTCGGCGCGATCCTCGAAGTCTCCGGCGGCGCCGAGGTGCTGAGCTCCCGGCTGCTGCGCCTCTTCGGAGAGGGGCGCGAACCGCTCGCCATGGGCCTGACCGGCCTGATCTTCGGCATCCCGGTCTTCTTCGACGTCGGCATCTTCGTCCTCGCGCCGATCGTCTACGCGGCGGCGAAGCGGAGTGGCAAGTCGATCCTGCTCTACTGCATGCCGCTGCTGGCAGGGCTGTCCATGACCCACGCCTTCCTGCCGCCCCACCCCGGCCCGGTCGCCGCCGCCGGCCTCTTCAAGGTCGACCTCGGCTGGATCATCCTCATGGGCATCCTCTGCGGCATCCCGGCAGTGCTCGCCGCCTGGGGCTACGCGGCCTGGATCGGCAAGCGGCTCTTCGTGCCCGTCCCCCAGGACATGGTCGAGGCGGCGGACGAAGCCAAGGCCGCGGTCACCGCGGAGAAGGCCGCGGCCGGCGTCAGGCCCGACGAGGCACCGGTCCCCCTGGCCACCGTCCTCACCATCATCGGCACCCCGCTGCTCCTCATCCTCCTGGCGACCTTCTCCTCCATCGCCCTGGCCCCCTCGACCGGCCGCTCGGTGATCGAGTTCTTCGGCCACCCCTTCGTCGCCCTGACCCTCGCCCTGCTGATGTCGTACTACTTGCTGGGCGTCCGCCGCGGCTGGTCCCGCAAGTCCCTGGAGACGGTCTCCACCGCCTCGCTCAAGCCGGTCGGCAACATCATCCTGGTCGTCGGCGCCGGCGGCATTTTCGGCGCCGTCCTCAAGGGCAGCGGTGTGGCCACCGCCCTCTCCGACACCTTCCACAACGTCGGCCTCCCGGTCATCGTCCTCGCCTACCTCCTCTCCCTCGTCCTGCGCGTCGCCCAGGGCTCGGCCACGGTCGCCATCGTCACCACGGCCGGCATCGTCGTCCCCCTCGTCGAGGGCCAGGGCATGTCCCAGGCCCACCTCGCGCTGATCATCATGGCCATCTCGGCGGGCTCGATCTTCGCTTCACATGTGAACGACGGGGGATTCTGGATGGTCAGCAAGTACTTCGGGATCACGGAGCGCGACACCCTCAAGTCCTGGACGGTGCTGGAGTCAGTGCTCTCGGTCGCGGGGTTCGCGGTGGCGGCGCTGGTGAGCCTGGTGGTGTAGGCGCCAGTCGCTCGTCCCGTCTCCGTACGCCTGTGGGGCGTCCGACACCGGGCGCCCCACCGGCGTTTACGTCACCTCCCCGTACGCCCGGGCCCCTTCGCGCGGCAGCACGGCCCACAATCGCGTCCCGTCGCCGGGCTCCGATGACTCCCCGAATCCCCACTCGCCGTCACAGGCGTGCATCACACAAGCCAGCAGCAGGAGCACGGACCGCCGCCTGCCATCGCAGGCCGCTGCGAGACGGCGATGGGTGTGGCGCGGGTGCCCGTCGTAGAGGCTGATGCGCAGGGCGTCGCCGCGATAGCGCAGCGACAGATAGACGCTGTCGGACGGTGTGAACAGGCAGGCACAAGCGGCGAGTTCACCGATCACCTGAACCGCGGCGGCGGTCACGTCCTGCAGCCCGTGCGCCTCCAGGATCGTACGGGCGGCCGAGCGGGCCACGGCCGGACTGGCGAGCACGGCGGGAAGGGTGAGGCTGTAGGCCACGGTTTCCGGGACGCGAGGTGTACGCGTCTCGACGGTATGCGGACAGACGGTCACGGCTGCGGGCATGGCAGCAACTCCCTGTTGCAGAGGTCTGGTTGAAGGCGCGGCAGTCAGTGGCCTGTCTCCCTGACGCGACCGTCCCCTCCCAGGGCAGGAGAATGCGGGCAGGCTCGCGCGATGCGCTTCCGACTGCGTGGAGCGTAAGCGGTGTGTTACTGAATGTAGGGAGGGTGGGGCACGGTGTCCACCTCGTTGAGGGGTATTTACCCCTAGGTGTGATGGACTGGCGTGGCAGCGCAGAGGCAGACTGACCCCGATCACCGCGCGAGAAGGGGCCGCATGCCGACCAGGACGACACCGACGGTGCGCCAGCAGCGACTTGGAGCAGAGCTGCGCAAGATGCGACTCGCTGCCGGAGCCACCACCGAATACGCAGCCGGGCTGCTGGGCATCGACCGGACGCGGATCTCCAACATGGAGGGCGGCCTCAGGCCGGTCTCCCCTGAGCGTGTGCGCACGCTGGCCTGCAACTACGCCTGCCCGGAGGAGCCGTACGTCGAGGCCCTGGTCGACATGGCTGCGAACCGGGAGCGCGGCTGGTGGGAGCGGTATCGGGGCACACTCGCCGCCGGGATGCTGGACATTGCGGAGCTCGAATGGCATGCCACTCGCATCAGCACGACGCAAACGGTCCACATTCCGGGGCTGTTCCAGACCGAGGACTACGCCCGAGCCGTCTTCACCGCGGTCTTGCCACCGCCGACACGACTTGAAGTCGAACTGCGCGTCGCGCACCGTGTGGAGCGCCAGCAGGTCTTCGAGCGGCCTGAGCCACCCACCTATGTGGCCTACGTACACGAAGCGGCGCTGCGTATGAGGTTCGGCGGAGCCGGCGTCATGCGTCACCAGCTCCAGCACCTGTGCCACGCGTCGGAACGTGACGGCGTCGACGTGCGGGTCCTCTCGGTGGATGTGGGCACTTTCCCTGGAGCTGGACATGCTCTCCTGTACGCCGAAGGCATCGTTCCGCAGCTCGACACCGTGCAGCTGGACTCTGCCCACGGCCCGGAATTCACGCACGCCGAAGCCCAGCTCGCGAAGTACCGCGCCCACCTGGACTGGATGGACAATGCGTCTCTGTCGGCCCCGGCTTCGCGTGACTTCATCCGCAACGTCGCGCGCTCACTCTAGGAAGGTCACCATGCGAGACATCAACTGGGAAGAGCCCTACTGCGGCGAAGGCAACAACTGCTTCCGCGTAGGGACCGACGACCAGGGCCACTCCTACATCGCCGTAGCAGGCGCCGAGGACGCCTACGTCACCGACACCCGCGAAGCGCTCCGCACGCTCATCCGCGAGATAAAGGCTGGCAAGGCCGATCACCTGCTCTGAGGGCTGTCCCGGGTTTCCCGTTGGTTCGTCCCCTCGGTGGCCGCGGCCCGGGTGCGGCGGCGGCTCAGCAAGGTGCGGGGGCCGTCGCGGGGGAAGACGCGGGCCCGGCGCGGAAGGTTCGCCGGACCGCACGTTTCCTGCGGGGGCCGCGATCAGCCGGTGCCCTGCGCAGGTGATCGCCTGTGGGATTCTGAGGTGGCGCTTGCCCGACCTACGGAGGCGGCACGTGTACCTGCGGTGGGCCGGGCCGGTGGTCGCTGCCACCGGCAGCTCCTGCCATCGGCAGGTCCTGCCAGGTACGCGATCGTGGATGGCGTTGATGAGGACTCGAAAGGACGTAGAACATGGCTAGGGCTACTGCACGTCACATCTTGGTCAACACCGAGGCAGAGGCGTTGAATCTGAAGGAGCAGATCGCCGCCGGAGCGGACTTCGCCGAGCTCGCCAAGAAGCACTCCTCGTGCCCCTCGTCCCGTGACGGGGGCAACCTCGGGTCGTTCGGTCCCGGACAGATGGTCCCGGAATTCGACCAGGTCGTGTTCTCGGCGCCGGTCGGAGTGGTCCAGGGACCGGTGAAGACCCAGTTCGGCATGCACCTCCTGGAAGTCATCAGCCGCGAGGACTGACGCAGTGTGCCGTGGGGCCGCGTCGTTGAGGACGTGACGAGGGGGCACCCGGGCCCGAACCGTGCCGGGTGCCCCTTGTCGGCGGTCGTGCGGCTCAGCTCCCCTTGCAGTATTGGTTCTCCTTCCCGATCGCCCGGTAGGGGCAGTCGGCTATCTCCAGGAGCCGTAGCACCGCCTCGCGGTTGCGGGAGGTTTCCTTCGGGATGACGGTGTCGCGGGGGTAGAAGCCGCCGGAGCCGAAGGAGGAGGGGTACATCTCGAAGGTGTAGGCGAACACCTTCTGGTCGCCCCACAGCCAGTCGTCGATCGCGCCGTCGGTGATGTACAGGTCGCTGGACTGCTCGGGGGTGTAGCCGTTGGTGGCGGCCATGTCCTTGCCGATGGTGGCGAAGGTGTCGTGGTCGTCCTGGGTCATGCCGGGGCCGGTGTCGTCGTCGGTGAAACCGAAGGGCCACAGGACCAGTTCGCTGTAGGTGTGGAAGTCGATGGCGGCCTTGATCTGCTGCTTGCCGCCGACGATCCGGCTGTGCACGAATTTCGAGATGACCTGGACCTCGGGGGCGGAGGCGGGGGACGTGCCGCGGTAGGTCTCGGAGGAGGGGCTGGACGAAGAGCCGCCGCAGCAGCCCCACTTGAAGTCCCAGTTGCGGTTGAGGTCGGTGCCGATGTTGCGGGAACCGGCATTGGGCTGGCGGTTTTTGCGCCAGCTGCGGAACGAGCCGGAGGCGATGTCGTAGGCGCCGCCGTCCGGATTGAGGTCCGGGACGATCCAGATCTCGCGGGAGTCGAGCATCTTGGTGATGCGGGGGTCGGTCCCGTACTTCGAGGTGAACTCGTTCAGGAGGTAGAGGGCCATCTCGACGGTGAGGTGTTCCCTGGCGTGCTGGTGGGCGGTGAAGAGGACTTCGGGCTCCGCCTCGTCCTCGGCGACGTTCTTGCTGAGCTTGAGGGCGAGGAGGGCGCGCCCCTCGTGGGAGGTGCCGATGACCTGCTTGCTCAGGAGGGCCGGGTACTTGGCGACGAGGGCATCGATCTCCTTCGTGGCCTCGTCGTAGGTGTGGTACTTCGTGTAGCCGGTGGGGAAGTCCTTGACCCGGGTGCCGGAGGGCGCGGGCTTGGTGGCGGGAGGGTCGGGCAACCTGCGGAGCGCGTAGCCGAGGTGGCGGACCGCGCGGGCCTGGGCGCGGTCCGCCGTGATGACGACCTTCCCGGCGTGGACCTCGTCGAGGGTGACGCCGGTCGCGGTGAGGGCGGTGCGCCGGGCGGGGGTGGCGGGGCCGGTGACCTCGTACTGATGGGGGAGTTCGGGGCGTGCCGCGGTGCCGGCGGCGGGCCCGTCCACGGGGGCGGCCTGGGCCTGGGCGGCGGCGATCGGGGCGGCGAGTGCGAGGGAGAGGAGCGCGGCGAGGACGGTGGTCCGTCCGCCGCGGAGACGTGGTCGCATGCGGTCTCCTGTGGGGTGTGAGCGAAGCGACGGCGTCAGTGTTGGTGCGTTGGCATGGTCGGGTCAAGGCGTCGTACGGCCAGATGCGGAGCCGCCGGGCAGGGCGTTCCGTAACGGATGGTCCCGGCAACTTCCCATCGTTTCCGCTCAATTGATTGCCACCCAGGGCCGTGGCGCCAACAATGCGCACGACAAAGCCGAACGCGCCTGAGGGCGCTTCGGTGACATAAGCGGAGAGGACCCCCACATGAACAGACCTCTCGTCGGCACCCTGGCCACGGCCGTGCTGGGAGCCGCAGCCCTGGCGGGCACCGTCGGAACGGCCCACGCGGCGCCGCAGCACGGGGCGCAGCACCTCACGCAGCACGGGGCGCAGCACCTCACGCAGCACAAGACCAAGGCGGTGGACTTCGCCGGCACCGTCGCGCTGAGCAACTGCTCGGGCTCGGTCGTCCGGATGCCCGCCTCTCAGCCGAACGACCCGGCCCTGGTGATGTCCAACGGCCACTGTCTGGAAAGCGGTATGCCCGGTGCCGGCGAGGTCATCGTCGACCAGCCGTCCAGCCGCAGCTTCACCCTGCTCGACAAGTCGGCCGGCCGGGCGGGCACGATCAGGGCCACCAAGATCGCCTACGCCACCATGACCGACACCGATGTCTCGCTCTACCAGACCTCGTCGACGTACGCGCAGATCGAGCAGAAGTACGGGATCAAGCCGCTGGAGCTGGCCACGGAACACCCGGCCAAGGGCGCGGCGATCAGCGTCGTTTCCGGCTACTGGAAGAAGATCTACTCCTGCAACATCGACGGGTTCGTGCCCACCCTCAAGGAGGGTGACTGGACCTGGAAGGACTCGGTCCGCTACACCCCGCAGTGCAAGACGATCGGTGGCACGTCCGGGTCGCCGGTGATTGACACCGCCACCGGCAAGGTCGCGGCCATCAACAACACGGGCAACGAGGACGGCGAGAAGTGCACCGTCAACAACCCGTGCGAGGTTGACGAGAACGGCAATGTCACGGTGCACCAGGGCATCAACTACGCCGAGGAGACATACGGGATACCGAAGTGCTTCGGCGCCGGCAACAAGCTGGACCTGAGCGCGGCCGGCTGTGCGCTGCCCAAGCCGGCGGCCGTCCGTAGGTGACATGACGCGAAGCGCGATGCCAGGTCCCGTGCACAGGGTGCGCGGGACCTGGCGGTGTATTGAGGACGAGGAAGAGAGGTGAGGAGGAGGGGTGAGGAGGAGGGGTGAGGAGGAGGGACGGGAAAGACGGGGCGGGAATGAGGGTGGATGCGCGTCTGGAGGGCGCCGATGCCTCCCGTCCTACGGGTCCGGACCCTTCGCCCTGTCAAGAGATCTGGCGGAAGCAGGCGTTCCCAGGAGGGACGCTCGGCCGGTATCCGCCATTTCACTCCGGGGTGATGGCCATGACGAGTAGCCCAGAACGTGTTCTCTGGGACGTATCTCTGTGGATAAAGTGCTGAGCGTATGGCGCCTCTGGCGCAGAGCTGTGCCGATCCGCGGTCCCGGGGCCCCCGGCGGCCGTTAAGGAGTGGGGGAGCGACGTGCCGACCGCGATTGCAGTCACCAGCCCGGACCTCGCGCTGCCGCCGACCGACCGGCAGACCCCGGCCGCCGTCGTCCTCCAGGCCCCTCATCTCCAGCCGCTGGACGACGCCCTGACGGAGACCAGTGCCGTCCTGGAACACCACGGCCACCTCATCGTGCTGTACTCCTCGGCCTGCCCGCCGGAGCACATCCGCCGGATGCACACCCTGCGCGCCGTCCTGGAGAGCGACCGGATCGCCCTCGTGCCGCTGCCCCTGCCGCCGCTGGGCGTGGCCTTACTGGCCCGTCAGCTAAGGCAGTTGTCGCTGTGCGACTTCAGCCCCGGCGTGCTGGCCAGCGCCGCACGGCTGCTGACCCACTACCTTCACACCGGCGCGCTGCTGGGCAGCGTCAGCGGCCTGGACCGGATCGAGGTCGATCTGCGGTCCCATATGAAGTCCTGGCTGCCCGGCGCGCACTTCGCGGTGCTGGCGCATCCCGAGCCGCAGCTGCATCACGTGGACCGGCACAGTAGCGAGGCCGGGCTGCCCGCCCCCGGGTTCGCCACCCAGCTCACGGTGGCCCGTGGCCAGCTCACCTCCGAGTGGGTGACCGGAACACTCGCCCCCGCCTGGCGCGTGCAGGGGGTGTGCGAGGCCCGGCTGCCCGCCGAGTCCGCCCGGTGGTGGGGAACCCAGAAGCTGATCGAATTCGCGGCGGCCATACCGGACGTGGCGGTCCTGCGACAGCTGGTGGCCTCCGTACGGCGCGAGGAGTGCGGCTGGTGTGGCCTGGAACTCCTCGGCGACCACTGTGCGTTCTGTGCGGCGCCGCTGGCACGGGCACGGGCGGCGGGGGGTGGCGGCTCGGGCCAGGGGCCGGCGGCCATAGGCGGCCCCGAACACCGGCCGGGAGGGGGGCCGGCGGCCGCTGCGCAGGCTCTGGCGGCGGCTTCCTCGGAGGCTTCGGCTTCAGCCAAGGCTGCGGATTCCGCCTCGGCGACGGCTCCCGCCTCCGCTCCCGCCTCCGCTCCCGCCTCCGCTCCCGCCTCCGCTCCCGCCTCCGCTCCCGCCTCCGCTCCCGCCTCCGCTCCCGCCTCCGCTCCCGCTCCGCCGGCGGCTTCGGGGGGTGCGTCCTCTGCCGCTCCCCCGGAGCCGGCGGCCGGTCGTCCTCTCCCGCCCTGGGGCTCGCGCGGCCTCTCGCCGGTGACACCTCCCGGTGTGGCGGGTGTGCTCGGTGTGCCGGGCGCGGCGGGTGTACGAAGTAGCGGCCGGCCCGGAGAGCCGGGGCAGGGGCAGTGGGACGTCCGCGGGCCGGATCCCGCGGTGGGCGGCCCGGACACGTCAGGGAACCCGTACGGGTCCGGGCGCCCGGTGCCGGGCAACCCCTACGCGTCCGACGGCCCCCGTGCCCCCGGCCACCGGGACCTGCCCGGTCACCCCGATTTCACCGGCCACTGGGTGCAGCATGACCCGCAGCACCCCGGTCACCCGCACCACCCCGGTCACCCGCAGCATCACGCTCACCCGGAGCATCCCGGCTACCCGGACCAGTCCGGCCGGCCGGAGACCCCGGGTACCCCGGGTACCCCGCGGACGGTGGCCCGAGTGCGCTGAGCCACCGGGCCGTCCGCGCCCCGCCGTCACCGGGCCGCCCTCGCCCTGCCGTCTGCTGCCGCCCCGTCAGCCCCTCGGCCGGCCCGGTCAGCCGCCCGCCCCTGTCCGTCCCGCCCCTGTCCGTCCGTCCCCTCCCCGTCCGTCCCTTCCCCGTCCGTCCCCTCCCCGTCCCGATCGAGGTCCCTCCCCCATGAACTCACGCCAGCGCCGCGGAGTGATCCTGCTGCTCCTGTCGGTTCTCTGTGCGGTCGGCGCGTTCGTCGGCGTACTGTCGGTGATCAAGAACGTCGAGTCCAAGGTCGGTCCCGAAAAGACGGCGTACCGGCTGAAGACGGATGTCGCGGCCTATAAAGCGCTGGATCCTGGGCAGTTCGAGAAGGTGAAGATGCCCGAGCGGTGGCTGCCGCCCACCGCCGTGACCGACCTGGACAAGGTCAGCGGCAGGATCGCGGTGACACCGCTGAAGAAGGGGTCGCTGCTGCAGGACGACATGATCGTCGAGCGGCCCGCGCTGAAGGCCGGACAGCAGGAGATCGCCATCATGATCGACGCGGCCACCGGGGTGGCCGGAAAGATCAACCCCGGTGCCCGGGTGAACATCTACGCCACCTTCGAGGGCAAGCGCCCCGAGGACAAGCCGGTCTCCAAGGTCATCGTCTCCGGCGCCCAGGTGATCGACGTCGGCAAGCTGACGCCGCTGGAGGCCAAGGACCCGGGCGACACCAGCACCACCACAGGGCGGCAGGCAGGTGACGCCGTCCCGATCACCTTCGCGCTGAACACCCAGGACGCCCAACGGGTCGCGTACGCCGAGTCCTTCGCCTCGCACGTCCGGCTCGCCCTGATCGCCCCCGGCAGCGAGGCCACCGTCCCGCCGGGCCAGCGCACTTACACCCTCGACGGCGACAAGTGACCCGGAGGCTCAGGTGACCATCCGTATCCTCCCGGCAATCGGCGACCCGGACGCCGCACGAGCGGTGTCCTCGCTGCTCAACCAGCTGCCGGACGCCGAGCCCGCACCCGCCGTCGCCGACTCCGCCGCGCTGCTCAACGCGCTGGCCGGCGCCGCCGCCCAGGGGGCCGGCGGGACGTTCGCCGGCGCTCCGTCCGAGGCCGGTCCGCCGTCCGGAGTCGAAGCGCTCCCCGAGGTCGTGCTCGTCCACGAGCGGATCGGGCCGACGCCGGCGCTGGAGCTGATCCGCGAGGTGGCGCTGCGCTTCCCCGCCGTCGGCGTCGTACTGATCACCACGGATGCCGGGCCCGCGCTGTTCTCCGCGGCGATGGACGCCGGTGCCCGCGGCATCGTGGGATTCCCGCTCGGCTATGACGAGTTGGCGGCCCGGGTGCAGTCCGCCGCCCAGTGGTCGGCGGGCGTGCGGGTTCACCTGGGGGGCAGCCAGGAGGCGGCCCCCGGGCCGGCCGGCACCCTGGTGACCGTGACCGGCGCCAAGGGCGGGGTCGGCACCACCGTCACCGCCGTGCAGCTGGCGCTGGCCGCACGGGCCGCGGGCCGTAGCGTCGCGCTGGTGGACCTGGATCTGCAGTCCGGCGATGTGGCCTCCTACCTGGACGTCCAGTTCCGCCGTTCGATCGTTGATCTCGCGGGCATCGCGGACATCTCCGTACGGGTGCTCCAGGACGCGGTGCACGACCACCACACGGGGCTGGGGCTGCTGCTGGCGCCCGAGGAGGGGGAGCGCGGCGAGGAGGTCGACGACCGGGCGGCCCGCCAGATCATCGGCGCGCTGCGCTCCCGCTACGAAGTGGTGCTGGTCGACTGCGGCTCCCAGATGCAGTCCGCGAACGCCGCGGCCGTCGAACTCGCCGATGCGGCCCTGCTGGTGACCACGCCGGACGTGGTGGCCGTACGGGCCGCCAAGCGGCAGGTGCGGCTGTGGGACCGGCTGCAGATCCGTCAGGCGGAGGACACCACGACCGTGGTCAACCGCCTCACCCGTAACACCGAGATCCAGCCGCCGCTGGTCGCCAAGGCCACCGGCACCCAGGTCGCCAGGACCCATGTGCCGGCCGCCTTCAAGGAGCTCCAGCCCTGTGTCGACGCGGGCCGGATGCAGGACCTCGACGGGCGGTCGACGGTCCGGCAGGCGCTGTGGGCGCTGGCGGGCGAGCTCGGCCTGGTCGAGTCACCGGCCGTGCGGCGGGAAGGCCGGGGCAGCCACCGGGCGCGCCCGACGCTGACGGGGCGCAGGCGCAAGGCCATAACGCCGGGGGCGGCTCCCGGTTCCGGGACAGGTCAGGGTCCGGCACCGGGGCCGGCCTCCGGGTCGGGGTCGGGGTCCGGTATCCGCTTCGGCGCACGGCGGGGCTCCGCGGCGGCGGCCGGCGGCTCGGGTCCGTTCGATCCGGCCGGTCCCTACGAGGAGGGCTGAGCGGTGCGGCGCCCACTGGGCGGCAACGACCGGGGGCAGGTCGCCGTGGAGTTCATGGGAATGCTCCCGCTGATCCTGCTGGTTCTCGCACTGCTGTGGCAGCTGGTGCTGGTCGGCTACGCGTTCTCGCTCGCCGCCCACGCCGCTGACCGGGGCGCGCGGGCCGGTACGGCAACGGAAGGCGGCGGCACCGGCGCGTGCCATGCCGCCGCCGAGGAGGACCTGCCCGGTTCCTGGCGGGGCGGTGCCCGCATCTCCTGCGCCCCCGAAGCGGGCGTGTGGAAGGCGACGGTCCATATCGAGGTCCCGGTGCTCTTCCCCGGCACGGGCAGCTTCCCGTGGCCGGTGCAGGGCTCCGCCGGCGCGGCGAAGGAGGACCCCCGATGAGCGCCGTACGTCCGCCCGACCGGCTCCGGCAGCCCGACCGGCTCCGGCAGCCCGTCCCCCTCCCGCTGCCCGCCCGGCTCCGGATCCGGCTTGCTGCCCGGCTCCGTGGCCACGGCCGCGACCGGGGCACGGTGTCCATCGAATTCCTCGGCTTCCTGCCGATCCTGCTGGTCGTCGGGCTGGCCGTGGTCCAGCTCGGGCTGGCGGCTTTCGCCGTCCAGCAGGCCGGTACGGGAGCGCGCGCCGCGGCCCGTACCGCCTCGATGGACGAGACCGACCACCCACCCGACCCGCAGGCCGCCGGCCGGGCCGCGATGACCGGCTGGGTCGCCCGCGACGCGCGGGTCTCGGTGGACGGCGGCGGGGGCGACGCGGTCAGCGCGACCGTGCGCGTCACCATCCCCTCGCTGCTGCCCGGCGTCCACGACTTCGGCACCGCCTCCCGCAGCGCCACCATGCCCCGCCCGCAGAAACCCGGCGCCCTGGGACTCGGACCCGCCGTGGAGACGTACGAAGTGGGCACATACGAAGGAGCACCCCCGCGATGAGCCTCAAAGCCCGGATCGTCGCACCCGAGCCGGCTGGTGAGGCGCGCCAGGACAGCAATTTGGTCGCCGTCTACCGCGCCAAACTGCTCGAAGAGATCGATCTCGCCGAGATGTCCTCGCTGGCCGCGGCCGAGCGCCGTGGGCGGCTGGAACGCGTGCTGGGCCACATCATCAGCCGTGAGGGCCCGGTGCTCTCCACCGCCGAACGCGCCCAGCTCATCCGCCGGGTGGTGGACGAGGCGCTGGGCCTCGGGGTGCTGGAGCCGCTGCTCGAAGACGCTTCGATCACCGAGATCATGGTCAACGGCCCCGACCAGGTGTACGTCGAGCGGGCCGGCCGGGTCGAGCTGCTGCCCGTCCGCTTCGCCTCGCACGAGCAGCTGATGCAGACCATCGAGCGGATCGTCTCCACCGTCAACCGGCGGGTCGACGAGTCGAATCCGATGGTCGACGCCCGGCTGCCGTCCGGCGAACGCGTCAACGTCATCATCCCGCCGCTCGCCCTGAACGGCGCCACCCTCACCATCCGCCGCTTCCCGCGCGCCTACACGCTCGCCGAACTCATCGGCATGGGCACGCTCGACGAGCAGATGCTGATGCTGCTGGCGGGGCTGGTGAGGGCCAAGTTCAACGTGGTGGTCTCCGGTGCCACCGGCGCGGGCAAGACCACGCTTCTCAATGCGCTCTCCGGACTGATCCCGGACGGGGAGCGGATCATCACCGTCGAGGACGCCGCCGAACTCCAGCTCCAGCAGAGCCACGTCATCCGGCTGGAGTCCCGGCCGCCCAATGTCGAGGGCAAGGGCCGGATCACCATCCGCGACCTCGTCCGCAACTCCCTGCGCATGCGCCCCGACCGCATCATCGTCGGCGAGGTGCGCGGCGGCGAGACCCTCGACATGCTCCAGGCGATGTCCACCGGCCACGACGGTTCGCTCGCCACCGTCCACGCCAACAGCGCCGAGGACGCCCTGATGCGGCTGCAGACCCTGGCCTCCATGTCGGACGTCAAGATCCCCTTCGAGGCGCTGCGGGACCAGATCAACAGCGCCGTCGACTGCATCGTCCAGCTCACCCGGCACGCCGACGGCTCCCGCCGGATCAGCGAAATCGCCCTCCTCGACTCGCGCGGCCACGAGGACTACCGCATCGCGACGGTCTGCCGCTTCGACGCCGAGCCGATGGGCGCGGACCGCATCGTGCACGGGCGGTTTTGCTACTTCCCCCTGCCGCGGCGGGTCGCCGAACGCCTCTTCATGGCGAGCGAGCCCACCCCGCCCGCCTTCGGCGTCGCCACCGATGACGCTCAACTCGCCACCCGGAAGGCCCTCTCATGACCGGCGGGAACCCCCTTGCCCTGCTCGCCCTCGGGGCCGCCCTGCTGTGCGGGGTGCTCGCGATCGCCGGCGTACGGACCTATGCCGCCGGGCACGCCCAGCGGCAGGCCGTCGTCGACCGCCTCGACGACGAGCGCAGGCTGCCGGCCGACGGACGCCGGCGCCGCTTCCCGTCCGTCGACCGCGCCCTGCGCGGCACCCGCTTCGGCCGTCGCCTCGAACTGCGGCTGGCCGCCACCGGCCTGGATGTCACCCCCGGCGAATTCTTCGTCTACATGCTCGGCGCGGTGCTCGCGCTGTGGCTGGTCGCGCAGGCCACCCTCGCCCCGTTCTTCGGCCCGATCGCCGCGCTGGTCGCCGTCTGGGCGGCGTTCGCGTTCCTGGGCTGGCAGCGGCAGAAGCGCATCGAGAAGTTCATCAACCAGCTGCCCGAGCTCTCCCGGATCCTCGCCAACGCCACCCAGGCCGGACTGGCGTTGCGGACGGCGCTGGGCATGGCGGCCGAGGAGCTGGAGGCCCCGGCCGGTGAGGAGCTGGCCAAGGTCTCCGACAAGCTCTCCGTCGGCCACTCCATCGACGAGGCGCTGGGCGAGCTGGCCGAACGCCTCCCCTCCCGCGAACTCGTCGTCCTGGTGACCACCTTGGTGCTCTCCAACCGCGCCGGCGGCACCGTCGTCGGCTCGCTGCGCAACCTCACCACGACCCTGGAGGAGCGCAAGGAGACCCGCCGCGAGGTCCGCACCCAGCTCTCCCAGGTCGTCGTCACCGCCTACGTCGTCCCGCTGCTCGGCATCGGCACCCTGCTGCTGATGAACCGGATCGCGCCGGGCGCCATCGACCGGATGACCTCCTCCTTCCTCGGCCAGCTCGCGGTCGTGGTGGCCTTCGTCCTCTACGGGCTCGGGTTCTTCTTCATCCGCCGGCTGTCCAAGATCGACGTCTAGACACCGAACCGAACCGTCCCCGGCATCGACACCGGCATCGGTATCCCCAGAGGAACAGGAATGGGAATCGGAATTCTGCTGGCCGCGGCCTTCGCCCTCTCGGTCGCCGGCATCTGCTGCGGTATCGCGCTCTACCGCCGAGAGGCCCGGCTGCCGCCCGACCTGGCGCTGTCCCTGGAGGTCGGCGCGACCCGCACCACGGTGGTCGGTTCGGCCGTGGACCGCACCGGCATGCGCTACGCGCCGCTGGTGCTCCGGCTGATGGGCGACAAGCGCACCGCCCGGGTCCGCCGGCGGATCGACCTGGCCGGCAATCCCGGCGGGCTGACCGTCGACCGGTACGCCGCCCGGCGCGCCGTCTACGGGGCCCTCGGCTTCTTCGGCGCGCTGGTGATGTTCCTGCGCGGTCAGCCGCTGCTCGGCGTCCTGATGGTGCTCTTCGGTCTCTTCTGGACCGAGGTCGGCATCTGGGCCGCGATCCGCCAGCGCAGGGACACCATCGAACGCACCCTTCCGGACTTTCTGGACGTGCTGGCGGTCGTGGTCAGCGCGGGATTGAGCTTCCGTCAGGCGCTGGACCGGGTCGCGGAGAAGTACGAGGGTCCATGGGCCGATGAACTCCGGATCACGCTGCGGCAGATGGACATGGGCGTCAGCCGCCGGGCGGCCTTCGAGGAGCTACGCAAACGCAACGACTCCGAACAGGTCGCCCAGTTCGTCACCGCCCTCCAGCAGGGCGAGGAACTGGGCTCGCCGATCGTCGAGACGCTGATCCAGATCGCCAACGACATGCGCCGCACCGACGCCCAGAACGCCCGGCGCCGTGCCGCCCGCGCGGTCCCCAAGGCCACCATGGTCGTTACCACTTTTATGGTGCCGGCCACGATGATCCTGCTCATCGCCGGGTTCTTCCTGGGCTCGGGGACCAGCTTCGGCTCGCTGATGGGGGAGTGAATCGTGCCACAGCTCCCGCCGCCGGCCCCGCCCGAAGCCACCTGGCGCCGCCGGTCCGGCCCGGCACGCCCACGCAGGCTCACCTCTGTGCGGCTCCTTCCGCCCTTCGCGCCGTCTCCTTCGCCGGCATCTTCCATGACGGCCATGACGTCGGCTAGCCCTTGCGGATGCACATCTTGGGGTGGGGGACGCCGGGCGGGCCGACGTGTCGGCCGCTGGGCGGACCGCCGCACCGCCCGCAGTCGGCTGCAGCGGCCCGCATCCGGCCGGATGGGGGTGCTTCACCGTCCGCTTCTCGTCAACTCCTTCGCACGAGCAACGAGTTGTGTCACAGTGGGTGGGCGGACGGTTTCATTCGCGCTACGGCGCGGAGAGGTCGCCCGGTCCACATGGGCAGGGGAGCGGGGCATGGTGCCGGAGGGGGAGCGGGGGTGGGTGAGGTGCGACTGAGTGGCCGAAATGCGCCGTTGTGCCCGTCATCTGTGATCCCGAATGAGGATTGGGCACGGATTCCCTGTTCCGGGCACGCTGTTCCGGCGTACTTTTCTCGTGTCGTGAGCGCGGTCGACCGCGCCGGCACCACGGGGACTGACCAGCCGGACCAGAGCGGTACGGCCGCCCATGGAGGGGAAGACGATGGCGAAGCGTATTTTGGGGAACGACCGGGGACAGACCTCGATCGAGTACCTCGGCATCATCGCGGTGGTCGTGGCGATCGTCCTGGTCCTGTCGACCACGGACTTCGGCAGCCAGATCGCGAACGCGATCGCCAACAAGATCTCCGACGTCGTCGGCATTTAGGCCCCGTCGCTGCCGCCGCGGTCGTGCCGGCCACCGTCCCGCGCCGCCGGCGCGACGCCGGGCAGGCCTTTCCGCTCTACATCGTTGCGGTCGCGGGCCTGCTCTTTCTCGCGCTCGCTTTCTTCGCCGTAGGGCAGGCCGCGGCCACCCGCAACGGTGCCCAGACCGCCGCTGACGCGGCCGCGCTCGCCGCCGGCCAGAAGTACCGCGATCTGCTGACCAAGAGCTTCCTCGACGGCCTCCGCGACGGGAGCTACGAAAGCGACCGGGCCGCGTGGAAAGACCTGCTGAACGGGCGCGGCGTCCTGTCCGACGAGGCCTGCGAGCGCGCGAGCTGGTTCGCCGGGCGCAACGGCGCCTACCTCTCCGGCGCCCGCTCCGGGACCGGTCCCGGAGCGGGCGGCTGCATCCCGGACTCCTGGCCCACCTCGTTCGCCGTCGCGGTCAAGACCCGCAACCCCGTGGGCAATTCGGTCATCCCGATGACCAAAGGTGCTCATGGGGAGGCCGAGGCGAAGTCCGTCGTCGAGCCCCGCTGCACCCTCGATCCCGCCACGGACGGCACGGGGGGTACGGGCGCCACCGGAGGTACGGGCGGGCCCGGCGGCAAGAGCGACGAGGGGGACAAGGGCGGCAAGGAGGGCAAGGGCGGCAAGGAGGGCAAGGGCGGCAAGGACGGCAAGGGCAAGGACGCCGCCAAGGCCGCGCCCCTCCACATCACCTGCGACGGAAAGCGCTGGACGCTCGACCCCGACGACCTCCGGCAGCTGCCCGACGCCTCCGACCTCTTCTCCGTACGCCTCGCCCATTGACCGCCCACCCGTACCCGATGCGCACCCCGACCCGCACCCCGGCACCTCCGAGACGACCAGACGACGATCAAAGGAATCGCATCCCATGAGCATTCGGCGCACCACGAAGGCCGCCAGAGGAGCGGTCGCCATGGCGAGTGCTGTCGGCCTGGCTCTCGTCGTGGCCGGCTGTGGTGGTGGCGACGGCGGTACGAAGGGGACGGACGGCGACAAGCCCCCGGCCCGCAGCACCGCCCCCAAGGGCAGCGACCCCGGCAGCCCGGCGGCCGACTCCGACAAGGTGATCGGTGAGATGAAGGGGCCGGACGGCGTGGTGGTCACGCTGCACTCCGTCGTCCGTGACTCCGGCGGCTTCGTCACCGTCAACGGAACGGTGTCCAATCACGGCAACCGTGCCTTCAACGCGATCGACTGGCGTTCCAACGAGACCGAGCTGCGGTCCCGTTCCTCGATCTCCGGAGCCACCCTCGTCGACAAGGCGGGCAAGAAGCGGTATTTGGTGCTGCGGGACACCAGTGGCGAATGCCTGTGCACGACCGGCCTCAGCGGGCTGATGCCGGGGGGCAGCCGCCCGATCTTCGCGCAGTTCCCTGCGCCGCCGGCCAAGGTGACCCAGGTCGACTTCCAATTGCCGACCATGCCCCCCGCCAGCGTGCAGATCACGGACTGAGCGGGCACCCATGACCGCGACCCCGATGCCCGCGACCGAGAGGCCCGCGACCTCGATGACCGCGACCGAGATGTCCGCGGCCGAGATGCCCCGAGGGCGCCGCGCGCGCCGAGCGCCCCGTACGGCCGTCACCGCCGCCGTCGCCCTGCTGCTGACCGCGGCGCTGACGGTCCCGGCCGCCCACGCCGATCCGCCGGGCCTGACCGAGGACTCCAGCCCCCCGGTCCACATCGACCCCAATGACCCCGATCTGCGCATGGTCCAGGGCGCCAAGCTCGCCCCGTCCAAGGTCCTCAACATCAAGTCCATCGTCGAGACCGACGACGGCGCCGAGCGCCGCCAGGACACCAACGACAATGTGACCTTCTCGCTGCAGGCGGAGGTCCTGTTCGACAAGGACAGCGCCAAGCTGTCGTCGGACGCGCTGTCGCGCATCGGCACCATCGCGGCGGAGATCAAGAAGCAGAACGCCACCCGTCTGCGGGTCTTCGGCTTCACCGACAATCTCGGCTCGGCGAGTCACGGCCTGGTCCTGTCCAAGCAGCGGGCCAACGCCGTCCAGCAGGAGCTGGCCAAGGACCTCGGCTCGTCCGTCAGCTTCCAGATCCGCGGCTACGGCGAGCAGTACCCGATCGCCGACAACGCCACCGAGGCAGGCCGTAAGAAGAACCGCCGGGTCGAGGTCAGCTTCCCGCGCGCCTAGGGCGACAGACCCTGGTGAAATGGCCGGCGGCGCGGAGGCAAGGCAGACGCGGGCGGCCAGTATTGGACCAGTCGATACAATACCTGCTAGCGTCACCGGTATGGCGCGACCCAGGAAGTTCGACGAGGAGCGGGCGCTGCATGCCGCGATGGAGGCGTTCTGGGCCTTCGGATATGAAGCGACCTCCACCCAGGACCTGTGTGAGGCCACGGGTCTGGGGCGCAGCAGCATCTACAACACGTTCAAGAGCAAGCACGACCTCTTTGAACGAGCGCTGGCCCGCTATATGGACCACAAGAACCGCGAGTTGTTCGCGCTCATGGAGGGCGAACTTCCTGCACTGCAGAAGGTCCGCGCACTGCTGTGGCGGGTGCTCGGCGAGGAGTTCGCCGAGGGTGCGGACGGCCGCGGCTGTCTGGTCGTCAATACCTGTGTCGAGGTGTCGGCCCATGACCCGTCGGTCGCCACTTCGCTGGAGCGGGACTACGGCCTGCGGCTGGAAGCCCTCCGTGCCGTGATCGAGTCCGGTCAGCGCGACGGTGACATCGCGGCGGAAAAAGATGCCCGCACCCTTGCTCACCTGGTGATCGCCACGATCGGCGGGCTGCGTGTCTCGGCGCGGTCCGGCGTGGAACGCGCCGCCCTGGAAGGTGTGGTGGAGGCGACGCTGAGCGCGTTCTGATCCGCGCATCCGAAGGTCCGCACCCGAATCTGCGCACCCGAACCCGCATGCCCTGGTCCGGGCGCCCTGGTCCGCACGTTCTGCTTCATATGTCCTGACTTGCGTCCTGACTTATACGTCCTGATCCGCACCCCTGACGTCTCCTGGGGGCGACTTCGGAGCCCGGCCGCATCACGGGCACATTTTGAACCGATCGTTCCAAAAAATCCGAACCGCCACTCGAACCTTCCTCACCCTCCTCCCCTCACATAACGGAGCGCTCCGCCATGCCACTTGCTGTCTACCTCCTCGGCCTGGGTATCTTCGCCCAGGGCACCTCCGAATTCATGCTCTCCGGGCTCCTCCCCGACATCGCCGCCGACCTCGGCGTCTCCATCCCCGACGCCGGTCTGCTGGTCTCCGCCTTCGCCCTCGGCATGTTCCTCGGCGCACCCGTGCTCGCCGTGGCCACGCTGCGGGTGCCCCGCCGCACCGCGCTGATCGCCTTTCAACTCGTCTTCGTCGCCGGGCACGTGGCCGGTGCGCTCGCACCGGCATACGGCCTGCTGTTCGCGACCCGCGTGGTGAGCGCCCTCGCCTACGCCGGTTTCTGGTCGGTAGCCGCGGCGACGGCGGTGAGCCTGGTGCCGCCGGGTGCCAAGGGGAAGGTGCTGTCGGTGGTTGCCATGGGGCTCACCCTTGCCACCGTTGTGGGCGTGCCGGCCGGTACGGTCCTCAGCCAGCACGCGGGCTGGCGCGCGGCGTTCTGGGGCGTGGCCGCTCTGACCGTGCTCAGTGCACTCTCGCTCCGGGCCGTGCTGCCCGCGGGGCACGGCCCCGGCGGTGAAACCCTGACCGTACGGCGCGAGACGAGGGGCCTGGCCCGGCCGGCCCTGTGGGTGTCCTACCTCGTCACCGCACTGACCTTCGGCGCGGGGGTCGTCACCTTCAGCTACCTCGCCCCGCTGCTGACGGAGGTGAGCGGGCTTCCCGCGAAGTGGGTGCCCGCGGTTCTCGCCCTCTACGGGGTCGGCGGACTGTTGGGACTCTCGGTCGGCGGACGGATCGCCGACGCGATGCCGCTACGGACACTGGGCACCGGCGTGGGAGCGCTGACCGTCGTCTCCGCGGCGCTCGCGCTCACGGCGGGGAGTCTCGGCACCACCATCGCCCTGGTCTTCGTCCTCGGGTTCACCGCATTCGTCGTCAACCCTGTCCTGCAGTCACGGGTGTTCCGCCTCGCCCCCGATGCGCCGACGATGGCAGGCGCGGTGAACACCTCCGCCTTCAACGTCGGCATCACGCTCACCCCGATGCTGGGCGGCCTCACCATCGACGCGGGCCTCGGCTTCACCTCGGTGGCCTGGGTCGGCGCCGGCACCGGAGTGCTGGCCCTCGCCGCCACGGCGTGGGCCGCCGTACTGCAACGGCACACGGAGCGCCCCGGCGCACCCGCCGTCGACTGCCCGGCGTACGCGGCCGGATAGCCGGCGCCCGGGCTCGGCCGGACGCCGGACCGGTCCGTCAGCGGACGGGACCGGTACCGATCCTGAGGTCGAGCCGGAGGCCGGGGCGCAGGCCCCAGCGCGCCATCGTGCCGGCCTCCGCCTCCAGGACGTGCCGGGCGCGGAGCCGGGGGAGTCCCAGCCGGCCCGGACCCATGGTCCGTACGGCCAGCACGGTGAAGTCCCGGCTCAGATAGGCGACATCGATCGCAAACCGCATCCGGAAGGTGTGCACACTGCTCGCCGGGGTCAGCAGCAGTGCCCCTTCGACGCCGTCGCGGCCCAACAGCCCGCGGGTGCGGGCACGCCAGGACGCCGCGATCTCCACCGGAATGACGGCCTCCGCGCCGTGCAGGACCCCCGGGCCGTTCTCCCCACGCACCATGCACAGCGTTCTATCAGCTCCCGCATGCCGGATCCGCCATCCGCCCCCGGACGCGAAGCCGGACACCCTAAGGTCGGCACGTGCCAGTGATGCTGATCGTTCTCGCCGCCGCCTACGGGGCCGCGGCCGGGGTGCTCCTGCCACGGCCCGCCCACCGGATGGCCGTTGAGCCCGAGGAGGAGTGGTGCGCGGTCTGTCCCCGCGGGCATGCGATCACGGGGGTGGCGCGGGGCTGGCTGGGGCGGGGGCACTGCCCGGACTGCGGGGCGTACGGACCGGGGGCGCTGCCGATGGCGGTGGCCACCGCACTGGCCTGTGCGGCCCTGGCGGGGGCCGCCGGACCGCGGCCGGAACTCGTCGCCTGGCTGGCGATGACGCCGGTCGCGGTGCTGCTGGTGGCCGTCGACTGGCGCATCCGGCGCCTCCCGGACGCGCTGACGCTGTCGCTCGCCGTGATGGCGGCGGTGCTGCTGGGGCTCGGCGGCTGGTTCACCGATGAGGGCGCGGCGTGGCGGCGGGCCCTGCTGGGCGGACTCGTCCTGGGCGCGTGCTACCTCCTGCTCTATGTCGTCAACCCGCAGGGCATCGGGCTGGGCGACGTCAAGCTGGCGGTCGGGCTGGGGATCGCCCTCGGGTGGTACGGCTGGCGCACCCTTGTCTACGGCGGGGCGGCCGGCGTGCTGCTCGGTGCGCTCTACGGCGCGGGGCTGCTGATCGTCCGGCGCGGTGCACGGGGAGCGGCCATGCCCCTGGGGCCCTTCATGATCCTCGGGGCGTTCGGTGTGCTGCTCCTGGGTGCCGCCGCGGCGGCGGGCTGACGGGGCCGCACCCCGCAACCGCAACCCGCACCCGCACCCGAACAGAGAAAGGGGACGGATCCCGCCCGCGGGACCGCCCCCTTCTCTGCTTCACGCGCCCACGCGCCCACGCGCCCGCCTGCCCCCGGCCCCGCCGGAGAACGGGCCACGCCGCCGCGCGCGCCGGTGCACGAAGCATCCCTCCCGCGGGGTTATGGTGGAAACCCCCCCTCGGGCCGGTCCGTATCCCCCCACGGACCGGCCCGCTTTTTGTTCCGTGCGCCGGGCAGGTCCCTGGACGGGCGACGCACTCGCCGTGGAGACCGCCGGGCACCCGCCCGGGCGACAGCCCCCCGCGGGCATTCGGCCTGCTACTGCCGGACCGGTGCTACTGCCCGACCGGTGCGACCGCCGGACCGGCGCTACCGCCGCGCCCAGATGTTCACGCCGTCCGTCGTCTCGGCGAACTCGTCGATCTCGGCCAGCTCGGCATCCGTGATCGCGGGGGCGTCGAGGGCGGCGATATTGGCCTCCAGCTGGGCGACGCTGCTGGCGCCGATCAGGGCGGAGGTCATCCGGTCGTCGCGCAGCACCCAGCGCAGCGCGAGCTGGGCCAGCGACTGGCCGCGCCGGGCGGCGATGTCGTTGAGGCCGCGGAGGCGGCGGACGACCTCGTCGGACAGCAGGCCCGGGTCCAGGGACTTGCCCAGGGAGGCCCGCGAGCCTTCGGGGATCCCGTGCAGGTACTTGTCCGTGAGCATGCCCTGCGCAAGTGGCGCAAAAGAGATGCAGCCCATGCCCTCGGCTTCGAGGGTGTCCAGCAGCAGATCGTCCTCGGTCCAGCGGTTGATCATCGAGTAAGAGGGCTGGTGGATCAGCGCGCGGACGCCCATTTCCCGGAGGATTCCGGCCGCTTCACGGGTCTGCTCGGCGTTGTAGGAGGAAACCCCGACATACAGGGCCTTGCCCTGCTGGACGGCGGACGCCAGCGCGCCCATCGTCTCCTCCAGCGGGGTGTCCGGATCGAAGCGGTGCGAGTAGAAGATATCGACGTAATCGACGCCCATCCGCTTCAGTGAGGCATCCAGCGACGAGAGGAGATATTTCCGCGAACCCCATTCACCGTAGGGGCCCGGGTGCATCAGATATCCGGCCTTCGTCGACAGAATCATCTCGTCGCGGTAGCCACGGAAGTCCTGCGCGAAGATCTTCCCGAAGTTCAGCTCGGCGGACCCGGGTGGCGGACCGTAGTTGTTGGCCAGATCGAAGTGGGTCACGCCCAGGTCGAAGGCGCGGCGCAGGATGTCCCGCTGGGAGCTCAGGGTGCGGTCATCCCCGAAGTTGTGCCACAGTCCAAGGGAGATAGCGGGGAGTTTGAGTCCGCTGCGACCCGTTCTCCGGTACTTCATCGAGTCGTAGCGGGAATCCGCGGCGCGGTAGTCGGTGCCAGTCATGCTCATCTCCCTATCACGTACCTGTGACCTACCTGATTGGGCTGTCGAGACAGCCGAGAAGTAAAGTTGCCCACTTGAGGCGACGGGGCGACCGCCATTGGCACGGAGGGGCTGGACCACACATGCTGCGATCTTCCGGGATGCGCATCCCTTATCCGCCTGCACTGCGCAATCTGGTCTACCGGCTGTACGCGCGCAGGGTGGAGGGTCGCCTGGATCACACCCAGGTGCCCAAGCACATCGGCGTCATCCTGGACGGCAACCGGCGCTGGGCGCGGGCCGACGGGCGGACGACCGAGCAGGGCCACCAGGCCGGCGCGGCCAAGATCAGTGAGCTGCTGGGCTGGTGCGAGGAGACCGACGTCGAGGTGGTCACGCTCTGGCTGCTGTCGACGGACAACCTCGACCGGCCCGAGGAGGAGCTGAAGCCGCTGCTCGGCATCATCGAGAACACCGTCCGCGATCTGGCTTCCGACGGCCGCTGGCGGGTGCACCACGTCGGCAACCGCGATCTGCTGCCGACCGCCACGCAGCAGGTGCTCAAGGAGTCCGAGCAGGCCACCCGCGACAACACCGGCGTGCTGGTGAATGTGGCGATCGGCTACGGCGGCCGCCAGGAGATCGCCGACGCGGTGCGCTCCTTGCTGCTGGACCACGCCGAACGCGGCACCTCCTTCGAGCAGCTCGCCGAGATCGTCGACATCGACCTGATCTCCGAGCACCTCTACACCCGCGGCCAGCCCGACCCGGACCTGGTGATCCGTACGAGCGGCGAGCAGCGGCTGTCGGGCTTCATGCTGTGGCAGAGCGCCCATTCGGAGTACTACTTCTGCGAAGTTTTCTGGCCGGCGTTCCGGAAGGTCGACTTCCTGCGTGCCCTGCGCGACTACGCCGCCCGGCACCGGCGCTACGGCTTCTAGACGGCGCTCGGGAGCACTCCACCACTCTCCGCCGCATTCGGCCAGGCGGGTTACTCACGCCCCGTAAGCCCGATTCACCCCTGAAGTCCTTGATGCCCCTTCCGTTGCGGGGCATCACCAGCCCCGTCAGCTTCATGTGCCGCTGACGGGGCCTCTTCTGACACACCTTCCCCTCGGGTACCACCTTGGCGCCGCCGCCGCTCGGCGAGCAGGCGTTACCCAAGGTTCATCGACCGTGCGTCATATGCCGTGGCATGGCTACGCAGGTTCGAGGGAATATCCCTTCCAGGTCGGCGTCCGGAACAAGCCATCGGGCGCCGCATCTCAGCGGACGGCATGGGGTCGTCCGCCCGGGAGGCCCTTTGCACATCACGGAGGTCCGTGCGTACGTCACGGTCGACGCGGAGGGCCGGTGCTCGGCCCGCGCATTGTGGTCCGAGCCCGGTCCGGTCACCAGATGGCCGGGGGTCCCGGAGACGCTGCCCAGCGACAGCTGGTCAGGCGGCGCCCCCGGGAGTACACCGCCCCGCGACGCCGTCGCACCCCAACCTCATCCGAGGGGGTTCGTCCACCCGTGGTGAACATCAAGCAGCGCCGTGAGCACGACCGGCGCACTTATGTCCTCGACACCAGTGTGCTGCTGGCGGATCCAGGAGCCATGGCCCGCTTCGACGAGCACGAGGTCGTGCTGCCGGTCGTGGTGGTCACGGAACTGGAGGCCAAACGGCACCACCCCGAGCTCGGCTACTTCGCACGGCAGGCGCTGCGCCTGCTGGACGAGTACCGGGTGCAGTTCGGGCGGCTGGACTCGCCCATCCCCATCGGGGATCTCGGCGGGTCGCTCCGGGTCGAGCTGAACCACTCCGATCCCGGAATACTGCCCGCGGGCTTCCGGCTCGGCGACAACGACTCGCGGATCCTCGCCGTGGCGCGCAATCTGCAGGCCGAGGGGTACGACGTCACGGTCGTCTCCAAGGATCTGCCGCTGCGCATCAAGGCGTCCTCGGTCGGGCTGCTGGCCGAGGAGTACCGCGCCGAGCTGGCGATCACCGATTCCGGCTGGACGGGGATGGCCGAGCTGACCGTCTCCGCCGAGCAGATCGACGATCTCTTCGCCGCCGAGACCACTCATGTACCGGAGGTCTCCGAACTTCCGGTACATACCGGACTTGTGCTGCAGTCCGACCGCGGCAAGGCGCTCGGCCGGGTCACCGCGGAGGGCGCGGTCCGGCTGGTGCGGGGCGACCGGGAGGCGTTCGGGATCCACGGCCGCAGCGCCGAGCAGCGCATCGCGCTGGATCTGCTGCTCGACCCGGAGGTCGGCATCGTCTCGATGGGCGGCCGGGCCGGTACGGGCAAGTCGGCGCTGGCGCTGTGCGCGGGCCTGGAGGCCGTATTGGAGCGCCGGCAGCACCGCAAGGTGATGGTGTTCCGCCCGCTGTACGCCGTCGGCGGACAGGAACTGGGCTACCTGCCGGGCAGCGAGGCGGAGAAGATGAGCCCCTGGGCTCAGGCCGTCTTCGACACGTTGTCCGCAGTGACCAGCAAGGACGTCATCGAAGAGGTGGTGGGGCGCGGCATGTTGGAGGTGCTGCCGCTGACCCATATCCGGGGGCGTTCGCTGCATGACGCATTCGTCATCGTGGACGAGGCCCAGTCGCTGGAGCGGAACGTCCTTTTGACGGTTCTGTCCCGTATCGGCGCCAACTCCCGGGTGGTGCTGACGCATGATGTCGCCCAGCGCGACAACCTCCGGGTCGGGCGGTACGACGGTGTGGTCGCCGTCGTCGAGAAGCTGAAGGGGCATCCCCTGTTCGCCCACGTCACGCTGAACCGCTCGGAGCGTTCGCCGATCGCGGCACTGGTGACCGAATTGCTGGAGGACGGCCGGATCTGACCGGTTGTGAACACGGCGCCGCCCGGCAAAGCGAAGGAGCTTAGCCGGGCGGCGCAGTGCTGCGAGTGGATATCCGAAAATCGTTTGCCGTAAACGAGGTGTGAGCTTTCACACCCAGCGGGGAATTGCCTCCCGGCCTCCCGGTCGGGCAGAGTCTGGGTCCTGTCAGGCCCCGCATACGGCATCAAGCACCCCCAGCGGTGTGTAGAACCAACGAACTTCATAGCGATGCGCCGTATGCCGCCCGAGCACCACGCGGACCCCGAGGGGGACGTACCGGGCCAGTGCCTCCCGTGACCAGTCGGACCCGCCCGCTCAACAGGGTCCGGAACAAGGGGAGGTCAGCGTCAGGGGCACGATTGCGCCCGCGAGGTCACCTATGCGGGCGATGCTGGAAGGAAATCGTGTGAGCCGGATCTCGGTCCGGGGATTCGCCGTGGCATCCGCCACCGCGGTCACCACCGTCGGCGCCGTGGTCGGCGTCGCTGCAGGCAACGAGCCCGCCTCGGTCGGCAACACCGAGGCCACCGCTGCCGACGCGACGATCGCCGACATTCCCGCGGGCGCACAGGCCCAGGTGCAGACGGCTTCCCTGACGCAGCAGGCGGACGACCAGTCCACCCAGGCCGACACGGCAGCGCTGAAGTCCGCTCAGGAGTCGGCCCGCAAGGCCGCCGCTGAGACCGCCAAGAGCAAGAAGGACGCGGCGGAGGAGGCGAAGGCCAAGAAGGAAGCCGACGCACGCAAGGAGAAGCTGGCCGCGTCCCGCTCCTCCGCGCGCGGCGACCTGGGCGACCTCCTCGGCAAGGGCTCGTACTCCATCGCCGACACGCAGTCCATCGCGCGGCAGATGATGGCCGGCGACCAGTTCCAGTGCTTCAGCCACATCGTGGACCACGAGTCCGGCTGGAACTACAAGGCCACCAACGCCGGCTCGGGCGCCTACGGCCTCGTCCAGGCGCTGCCCGGCTCCAAGATGTCCTCTGCGGGCTCCGACTGGCAGACCAACCCGGCCACCCAGATCAAGTGGGGGCTGAACTACATGAACGACCGCTACGGCAGCCCCTGTGGTGCCTGGTCGTTCTGGCAGGCCAACAGCTGGTACTAGGCCCGCCGGCAGTACCACGCACTTCCGAAACCCCCGAACGCGGCAGCGTCGGGGGTTTCGTGCGTCCGGCGCAGGTAACGTCGTGCCCGTCAGGTTGTGGTGCGTGGGAGGGGAAGAGGAAGGCACATGTCCAGATTGCCTCAGTGGGTCGGTGGCCTCGGCGCCGGTCTGACCCGGCTCTCGCAGCGGATGGAGGATCAGCACCGCCGTGCGGAAGCCGCGGTGGGGGCTCCCCCCGGCGGGAGTTTCCCGGACTCCTCGGTGGAGGCCGACGACTCGGAAGAGCTGAGGCGCGCCGGTCATGCGGATGCCCCCGCGGCCGGCGGTCCGGCGGACGGGACTGCTGCGGACGGCGGTCCGGCGGACGGCGGTGCGTCGCGCGCCGGTGCGCCGGCCACGCTCACGGTCCCCCGTACCCAGCTGCCGGAAGCGACGGACGGGGTGCCGCACCCCGCGACGGAGCTCGCCGCGCCGTCCCCCGGCGCCGTCCCGCCGGAGAACGTCCCCCCGCCGCCGTCGTACGCCCCGGCCGTCGCGGCCCGCCCCGATCCGGTCGACGCGGTGCCGTGGGGCGTACGGGTCGCCGCCGAGGCGGGCTGGCGGCTGCTGGTGCTGGCGGCCACGCTGTGGGTCCTCGCACGCGTCATCACCACCATCGAACTGGTGGTGCTCGCCTTCATCGCGGCGACGCTGATCACCGCGCTGCTGCAGCCCAGCGTGGGCTGGCTGCGCCGGCGCGGGCTGCCGCGCGGACCGGCCACCGCGCTGACCTTCATCGGCGGGTTCGTCATCATGGGCCTGGTCGGCTGGTTTGTGGTCTGGCAGGTCCAGGACAACATCGATTCGGTCTCCAGCCGTATCCAGGAGGGCATCACCGAGCTCAAGGGCTGGCTGCTGAAGAGCCCGTTCCATGTGACCGAGTCTCAGATCACCCAGATCGCCAAGAATCTGCAGGACGCGGTCGGCGCCAACACCGAGGCCATCACCTCGGCCGGCCTGGAGGGCGTCACCGTCGTCCTCGAAGTGCTCACCGGCATCCTGCTGGCGATGTTCACCACGCTCTTCCTGCTCTACGACGGCCGGCGGATCTGGAACTGGGTGCTCAAGCTGGTCCCGAGCGCGGCCCGCGAGGGAGTGGCGGGCGCCGGGCCGCGGGCCTGGCGGACGCTGACCGCCTATGTGCGCGGCACGGTGGTCGTCGCCCTGATCGATGCCATCTTCATCGGTATCGGCCTCTACTTCCTCAATGTGCCGCTGGCCGTGCCGCTCGCCGTCTTCATCTTCCTGTTCGCCTTCATTCCGCTGGTCGGCGCGGTGGTCTCGGGTGCGCTGGCGTGTGTCATCGCGCTGGTCGCCAATGGGGTGTTCACGGCGCTGATGGTGCTGGCGGTCGTGCTGGCCGTCCAGCAGATCGAGGGGCACGTCCTGCAGCCGTTCATCCTGGGCCGGGCGGTCCGGGTCCATCCGCTCGCGGTGATCCTGTCGGTCGCCGCGGGCGGGCTGATCGCGGGCATCGGCGGTGCGGTGGTCGCGGTGCCGCTGGTGGCGGTCACCAACACGGTGGTCGGCTACCTGCGTTCGTACTCCAGGGAGCAGGCGGTACGGATGTCGGTGGCCCCGCGCGGCGCCACCGCGATCTCGGTGGCGCCGACCCCGCCCCCGGTGCGGGCCAGGCCCGAGGAACCCGGGGCGTAGGGCGCGTCTTTTGGATCACCCGGACCGGATCACCCGGACCGGTCCGCCTGGACCGGTCCACCCGGACCGGCCGGGCGATCCGGAAGAAGCTTCCCGGACAGTGCCGGGCACCGGACGCAAAGAACCCCGCAGACGCCAGGTCTGCGGGGTTCTGTGTGCGGGTGTCCCGCGCTGTGCCGGGGATTACTCGGCGAGCGCGGCCTCGGCGTCGAGGGTGGCGCCGACGGCCTGCAGGACGGACGCGATCTTGACGGCCTCCTGGATCGTCTCGCGGTCCACACCGGCCTTACGGAGCACCTGCTCGTGCGAGTCCAGGCACATTCCGCAGCCGTTGATGGCCGAGACGGCCAGCGACCACAGCTCGAAGTCGACCTTGTCCACGCCCGGGTTGCCGATGACGTTCATCCGCAGACCGGCGCGCAGGGTGCCGTACTCCGGGTCCGAGAGCAGGTGCCGGGTCCGGTAGAAGACGTTGTTCATCGCCATGATGGCGGCGGCCGACTTCGCGGCGCTGTAGGCCTCGGCGGAGAGGTTGGCCTTCGCCTCCGGCTCCAGCTCGCGCAGCACCTTCGGCGAGCGCGAAGCGATCGCGCAGGCCAGCACGGTGCCCCACAGCTGCTGCTGCGGGAGGTCGCTGTTGCCGATGACCGAGCCGAGGTTCAGCTTGAGGTCCTTGGCGTAGTCCGGTACGGCGGACTTCAGTTCGTCGAGAGCCATGTCAGATCAGCCTCCAGTTCGCTAGCGGAGTGTCACTCGCCCGAGAGCAGCGCGACCGGGTCGAGGGTGTCCTCGCCCTTGGACCAGTTGCAGGGGCACAGCTCGTCCGTCTGCAGGGCGTCGAGGACCCGCAGGACCTCCTTGGGGTTACGGCCGACGGAACCGGCGGTCACCATGGTGAACTGGATCTCGTTGTTCTGGTCCACGATGAAGACGGCGCGCTGCGCGAAGCCGTCCTCGCCCTCGATGCCCAGGTCGCGCATGAGCTCGTGCTTGGAGTCGGCGAGCATCGGGAAGGGCAGGTCGGTCAGGTCCGGGTGGTCCTTGCGCCAGGCGTGGTGCACGAACTCGGAGTCGCCGGAGAAGCCGAGGACCTGGGCGTCACGGTCGGCGAACTCGTCGTTCAGCTTGCCGAAGGCGGCGATCTCGGTCGGGCACACGAAGGTGAAGTCCTTGGGCCACGCAAAGACGATCTTCCACTTGCCCTCGTAGGTCTTGTGGTTGATCTGCTCGAACTCCTGGCCCTTTTCCAGCGAAACGCAGGCGGTCAGGTCGAACTCGGGGAACTTGTCACCGACAGTGAGCACGTACTCTCCTTGTTGCGCAGAAAGTCCCTTTTGGGGCCTTTCCTTGAGGCTTGGACGGGTTACACACTGCCACAGCAAGCATTGATCAGGGAAATAGCTAGACTGGTTGATGTTGATCGGAGGTGGTTATCAGTGGCTTCACCGGCGAGTCAGGGCGGCAGACCCCGCCAGCCCAGCCTGGCCCAGCTGCGCGCGTTCGTGGCGGTGGCCGAGCATCTGCATTTCCGCGAGGCGGCGGCCGAGATCGGTATGAGCCAGCCCGCGCTGTCCGGGTCGGTCTCCGCACTGGAAGAGACCCTGGGAGTGCAGCTGCTGGAGCGTACGACGCGCAAGGTGCTGCTGTCGCCCGCGGGGGAGCGGGTGGCCGCGCGGGCCAGGACGGTACTGGAGGCCGTCGGCGATCTGATGGAGGAGGCGGAGGCGGCCCGCGCGCCGTTCACGGGCGTGCTGCGGCTCGGCGTCATCCCGACCGTCGCCCCGTATCTGCTGCCGGCCGTCCTGCGGCTGGTCCATGAGGCCTACCCCGACCTGGACCTCCAGGTGCACGAGGAGCAGACCGCCTCGCTCCTGGACGGCCTGGCCCACGGGCGCCTCGACCTGCTCCTGCTCGCGGTGCCGCTCGGCGTCCCCCAGATCACCGAACTCCCGCTCTTCGACGAGGACTTCGTCCTGGTCGCACCCAAGGACCACTGGCTCGGCGGCCGCGGCGACATCCCGCGCCAGGCCCTCCAGGAGCTGGACCTGCTGCTGCTCGACGAGGGGCACTGCCTGAGGGACCAGGCCCTGGACATCTGCCGGGAGGCCGGCCGGGACGAGAACACCCCCGTGACGACCAGCGCGGCGGGCCTGTCCACCCTGGTGCAACTGGTGGCCGGCGGGCTCGGCGTGACCCTGCTGCCCCGCACCGCGCTACGGGTCGAGACCGGCCGCAACGACCAGCTCACCACCGGCTACTTCGCCGACCCGGCCCCCTCGCGGACGATCGCACTCGCCATGCGCACGGGCGCCGCCCGCCAGGGCGAGTTCGAGGAGTTCGCGGCGGCGCTGCGGGGGGCGCTGCGCGGGCTGCCGGTGCGGATGGCCGGGGGTGAGGGTCAGGCTTAGTCCCGACCGGCCCTGGGCAGCGCCTCGGCGTCGAGCCTCACTTCGGCACCGAGCAAGGCGGGGTGGGTGACTTGCTCGCCGGGGGCGTGGGCGCGGTGGCTGCCGTAGCCGTTCTCGCCCGGGTCGGTTCGGACCTGCATGCGGCTGTGCTTGCGATCGATGATCACGGTGCCGCGCTCACTCCGTCCGCAGCCCGTCGGGCCGCATCATCCGCCACAGCGGCGGCAGGCTCAGCAGCGTGACGAAGAAGATCATGCCGCCGCCGGCCGCGGCGATGCCCGCGACCACCGGCCAGTCGACCGTCACCGTGCTGTCGATCACCGTCAGCAGCAGCGTCCCCAGCGCCAGCCCGCAGCCCAGCGCCAGGCCCAGTCCGAGCAGTACGGGGAGGGCGGTCTGCCACAGCACCGACCAGCCCAGGGTGGCGCGGCGGGTGCCGTACGCATCGAGGGTGGACAGCAGCCGGCGGCGCTCGTGGAGCTGTTCGACGGTGGAGATGACCAGGCCCGAGCCGATCAGCAGCAGGGTGACGACGGCACCGGCGAACAGGCCCTTGCGGACGCTGTTGAACTGCGCGTCGTGCGGGTTGTCGACGGCGGAGGACTCGTTCATCGCCGGGTTGATGCGGGCCACGGTGTTGCGGATGTACTCCACGGCGTCCGGGGTGCCGCGGTCGAAGTCGACCTTGAACTCCGCGGTGGGCTGGTCGAGCCGGCCGGTGTCGAGTGCGGACGGGGTGGCCAGCAGGTCGTACGAGAAGTGGTCGGGGGCGCGTACGCGGTCGAGGAGCCGGACCGTGCGGGCCGCCGCCGGGATCGTCCAGGGGCGCGGGGGCTGCGGGCTTTGGCCGGCGTACGGGGGGCCGAGGTTGATCGTCGCCCCGGGCGCGAGGGCGGCGTCCCGGCCCGTGGCATCGGTGAGGAACACCTCGCCGTCGCGGCAGGAGCCCAGGCGGGCCAGTTTGTGCAGCTCGGCGCAGCTGCCGACGGCGAGCGTCGAGAGCGGTGCACCGGACACCGGACGCCGGCCTGCCGGCAGCCGGCCGATGTTCGCGTCGATCGTGCCGCGGACCGCCGTCACCCCGGGCGTGGCGCGCAGCGCGCCGAGTGCCCGCTGCGTCTGCGGCCATCCGTGGGCGTCGGCCCACAGGCCGATCCGCGGAAGCTTGCCGGACTCCGCGTACGCCTCGGCGTAGCCGGCCTGCATACCGGTCATGAGCATATGGATCGCGATGGCGCCGGCCACCGCGACGGTGATGCCGCTGACCGCGCGGGTGGCCGAGCCGCTGCTCAGCTGCAGGCGGCGGACCGCGAGTTGCCAGGCGACCGGGCCGCCGTGCAGCCGGCCGACCACCGCGTCCACCAGCCAGGGCAGCAGGACGGTGACGCCGAGCAGCAGCAGTATCGAGCCGGTCGCGAGCTGGAAGGCGTTGAGCGGGGTGTCGCGCCACGGCTGCGCCCGGGCCAGCGGCACCAGCAGCGCGATGCCCACGGCAGGCAGCGCCACCCGCCACCACAACCGGCGGCGCAGCACGGGGCGGTTGCGGACGATGCCCAGCGGCTCGATGGTGATGCCGCGCTGGGCGAACAGCGTCACCACGACCGCCGCCGTCGGCACGAGTACGGCGATCAGCGCGGCGGCGAGCGGGGCGGGCGTCACGTCCGAGGGGAAGACGTTGACGCCCCACAGCGTGATCACCGAAGCGCTCTGCCGGCCGGCCAGGAACAGCGCGCCGCCTCCCGCCAGCCCCAGCAGCGAACCGAACAGCGCCTCACCGGAGGCGATCCGGCGGGTCGTGGGGACATCGGCGCCGACCAGCCGGAGCGCGGCCAGCCGGCGCTCGCGCCGCTCATTGCCGAACCGTATGGACGTGCCGAGGAAGGCGAGCACCGGCATCATCAGCGTCACACCCGTCATGACCACGAGAACCACGGCGGGCGCCCGCATCGGTGGCGCGTCCCAGTTCTTGCCGAAGCGGTCGATGCGGTAACCGCCGGGCGTGGCGAGCGTGGCGCTCTGCGCGACGTAGGTGAGCTCTTGCGGGCCGAGCAGACCCTCGTCGCCGATCACCCCGGCCACGTCGTAGTGCAGCCGGTCGCGCAGCAGCGCCCCTTCGGGGGAGTCCAGCAGGTCCTTGAGCGCCGGGGAGACCAGCATCCGTCCGGGGCCGGGGAGACGGCCGATGCCGGGCGGTACGGGCGGATGCGCGCCGTCCGGGCGCACCAGGCGCCCGCGGACCGGCGCACCACGGAAAGTGGTGTCGGCGGAGGCGCAGAGCAGGGTGCGGTCGGAGCGCGGCGGGTTGTGTTCCTGGCCCAGGTTCTCGCGGGCCTTCTCCCGGCCGTGCCAGGCGTCCATCAAGGGCGGTACGGACGAGCACAGCAGCAGGACGGCCACGCCCAGTCCTACACCGAGCGCGGTCAGCGCCGTACGGGTCCAGCCCTCGCGGCCGCCGCCGGCCGCGAACCGCATCCCCATCGCGAGGTCACGGGCCCAGGCCGCGGGGCCGGTGCGGGGGGCGGCGGACGGGCCCCGGGGGGCGGACGGTCCGGGGGTGCGGTCGTCACCCCGGCCGCTGCCGCTGCCGCTGCTGCCGCCGCTGTCGCCGGCGCCGCCGCTGCCGGTGGACGAGCGCAGCAGGCTCATACCAAGCCCGCCAGCATGTCCTTCACTTTGCCGTCCCGGACCACGATCTCCCGGTCGGAGTAGGCGGCGACCCGGGCCTCGTGGGTGACCAGGACGACCGCGGCGTGGGTCTCCCGGGCGGCGTTGGTCAGCAGGGTCAGGACGCGTTCGCCGTTGAGCGAGTCCAGGGCGCCGGTGGGCTCGTCCGCGAAGATGACCCGCGGGCGGGTGGCGAGGGCGCGGGCGACCGCGATCCGCTGGCCCTGGCCGCCGGATATCTCGCCGGGCCGCCGGCCGTGCACCTTCTCGACCTCCAGCCGCTCCAGCCACTCGCGGGCCTGCCGTTCGGCCTCCTTGCGCTTGGTGCCGTTCAGCCGCAGGGGCAGCGCGACGTTCTCCAGCACGGTCAACTCCGGTACCAGCTGGCCGAATTGGAAGACGAAACCGAAGTCGGTACGACGCAGGGCGCTGCGCCGGGCGTCGCTGAGCGCGTTCAGGGTGTGCGGGCCGTAGCGGACGGTGCCGGAGTCCGGGCCGATGATCCCGGCGAGGCAGTGCAGCAGGGTCGATTTGCCGGAGCCCGAGGGGCCCATGACGGCGACGACCTCACCCGGGTGGATGGAGAACTCCGCACCGTCCAGCGCCCGTGTCGCCCCGTAGGTCTTGTACAGCCCCTCCGCGGCGAGCAGGGGGCGCCTCCCGGCGGAGCTGGGGGAGGATCCCTCCGGTGTCATGCACGGACCGCTTCCGCCAGCTTGTCGAGCCGGGCGGCGGTCAGCTCCAGCCAGCGCAGATCGGCTTCGAGGTGGAACAGCGCGTGATCGCAGATCAGCTGGTCGGCGAGGTCGCCGGTGCGCTTGCGCTCGGTCAGTTGGCGCATCAGCCGCAGATGCTCGGCGCGCTGGGAGTCCAGCAGTTCGGCGGCGTTGCGGCCGGTCATCAGGGCCAGGACGACCTTGGTGTAGAGCGTCGAATGGAGGTACGGCTCGGGCTTCTCCGGACGGGCCAGCCACTGGGCGACGTCGGTGACCCCGGCGTCCGTGATCGCATACCGCTTGCGCTCCGGGCCCGCGCCGGCCTCCACGGCGTCCACCTCGACCAGGCCGTTCTTCAACAGCCGGGACATCGTGGAGTAGACCTGCCCGTAGTGCAGCGGGCGGTCCTGGCCGAAGTGTTCGTCGAAGGCCCGCTTGAGGTCGTAGCCATGGCGGGGGCCGGACTCCAGGAGGCCCAGCAGCGTATGACCGATTGACATGACGACCACCTTACTGGGGGCTCTATCGCTGGTGTATACGCGGGCGGTATAGCGAGCGGGGAGCCCACGCCGGCTCCCACGCCTGCTCCCACGCCGGCTCCCACGCCGGTGACGAGGTGAGGTGACGTGGGAGCGGGGAGGCTCAGCCTCCGTCCGGCCCGGGGCTCCGGGGCGGCCCGCCGGCCGGTGGCCCCCCGGGTGGCCGCTCTCCGGCAGGCGGCTTCTTGGGCGGCCGCCCCCGCCGAGGGATCGACCCCGCGTCCCGGGGCAGCCGGCCCGCGTCGGACAGCGCCTTGCGCAGCAGGAACTCGATCTGCGCGTTGGCGCTGCGGAGTTCGTCGTCGGCCCAGCGCGCCAGGGCGTCATGGATCAGCGGGTCCAGCCGCAGCAGCACCTGCTTGCGCCGCTGCGGCCGTCGCGCCGGGGTCCGCCCGCCGCCGGCGCCGGACCCCTCCGGGGCGTCGTCACTCATGCCGAAGCCTCGCTTCGCCCGGCCTCGCATTCGCCCGGCGCGCGCCTTCCCGTGGTTCGCTCGCTGCGCTCGCTCACTGGTAGAGGGAGCCCGTGTTCAGGACCGGCTGGGCGGCCCGGTCGCCGCACAGCACCACCATCAGATTGCTGACCATGGCCGCCTTCCGCTCCTCGTCCAGCTCGACGATGCCCTGCTCGCTGAT
The DNA here is from genome assembly GCF_043199875.1 of Streptomyces sp. NPDC048516. Classification (NCBI taxonomy): domain Bacteria; kingdom Bacillati; phylum Actinomycetota; class Actinomycetes; order Kitasatosporales; family Streptomycetaceae; genus Streptomyces; species Streptomyces sp. NPDC048516. The sequence goes on from NZ_JBICWS010000002.1 coordinate 357,368, forward strand.
CCGGTCCAGCGCCTGCTCGACCATGCCGACCGCACCTTCGACGATCTGCTGGCGGGCCGCGACCACCGCGCCGGCCTGCTGCCGCTGGAGCATCGCCGAGGCGATCTCGGGGGCGTAGGCGAGGTGGCTGAAGCGGGACTCGATGATCCGTACGCCGGCGGCCTGGACCCGTGCGGTCAGCTCCAGGGCAAGCTTCTCGGTGATCTCCTCGGCGTTGCCGCGCAGCGACAGGGCGTCCTCGTCGTGTGCGTCATAGGGGTACTCGATGGCGATGTGCCGGACGGCCGCCTCGGTCTGGGTGGCGACGAACTCCAGGAAGTCGTCGACCTCGAAGAGCGCCTGGGCGGTGTCCTCGACCTGCCAGACCACGATCGAGGCCAGCTCGATCGGGTTGCCGTAGGCGTCGTTGACCTTGAGGACCGCGGTCTCGTGGTTGCGCACCCGGGTGGAGATCTTCTGCGCGGTGGTGAGCGGGTTGACCCAGCGCAGGCCGTCCGTGCGGATGGTGCCGACGTACCGTCCGAAGAGCTGGATCACCCGGGCCTCGCCGGGGGCGACCATCTTCACCCCGGTCATGCAGAAGAACGAGCCGAGCAGCAGCGCCACGCCGACGATGATCACCGGCGCTCCCACCGCCTTGTCGCCGCCGTCGCTGAGGATCCCGCCGACGACGATCATGGCGATGCCCAGCGCCACCCCGAGCACGCTCAGCAGCAGGGCGAGGCCGCCCGGAATGCTGTGCGCCGGGGTCTCGCGGACCTGCGGGCGGGGCATCTCGGGCGCGTCGACGGCGAGGTCTTCGCCGGGCCCTGCGGAGGGGCCGGCGGGTGTCTGATCGGACATGGAATCCCCGTTTCTCCCCATTGCGGCGGGTGATGTCCGCCGCAACGGATGATGTCACCGATCTATCAAAGTGATAGCACTTTAATACCGCGGTCCGGGGGCTGTCCAGTGGTCGTGCGAGGATCCTTCGGCGGCAACATCCCAGGTGAGGCCCGGGCGACGCACAAAACCCACCCCTTGGTTCCGTCGCGCCGGGTGCTGTTTGTCACGTCGGGAAAAGCCTTGATCGATGAGTATTTGTTGACAGATGCGGTGTTAGCTTCAACAGCTGAGTTAGCTGGGGGCGGAACGACTGGAGTTGCTGAAGCGATGGGCCGAGCGGACGCGAGACGGGCGCGACAGGAAAGCGCCCGCCGGGCCAGAACGAAGGGCAAGAAGTCCGGCATACGCCGCTTCTTCACCTGGAAGAAGCTCCTCGGAGCCTTCCTCGGGGTGTGCCTGCTGGGCATCCTCGGCTTCATCGGCCTGTATCTGTACGTGGACATACCCAAGGGCAACAACGAAGCCAAGCTGCAGAGCAACGTCTACAAGTACGCCAACGGCAAGGTCATGGCGCGTACGGGTCTGCGCAACCGGGAGAACGTCCCGCTCAGCCGGATACCCAAGGACGTGCAGCGCACCTTCGTCGCCGCGGAGAACAAGAACTTCTTCCACGACTCCGGTGTCGACCTGATGGGCACCCTGCGCGGCATCTTCAACACGGTGATGGGCCGCGGCAAGCAGGGTGGTTCGACGATCACCCAGCAGTACGTCAAGAACTACTACCTGAGCCAGGAGCAGACGGTTTCCCGCAAGCTCCAGGAGATCGTCATCTCGCTCAAGGTGGACAACAAGTTCGGCAAGGACGACATCCTCGCCGGCTACATCAACACCAGCTACTACGGCCGCGGCGCCTACGGCATCCAGGCCGCCGCGCAGGCCTACTACGGCGTGGACGTCGACAAGCTCACCGTGTCGCAGGGCGCCTACCTGGCCTCGCTGCTCCAGGCCCCGAACCAGTACGACTGGACCCTGGCGACCGACGCCGGCAAGAAGCGCGTCCAGGAGCGCTGGGCCTACACCCTCGACAACATGGTCGAGATGAAGTGGCTCTCCGCGGAGGACCGCCGCAAGCAGAGGTTCCAGCGGCCGAAGGACCCCAAGCCGCTGAGCGGCGTGAGCGGCCAGACCAACTACCTCGTCGAGCAGGCCAAGCAGGAGCTCTTCGCCCAGGGTGTCGACGAGAAGCAGTTCGCGGCCGGCGGCTGGACGGTCACCCTCGGCATCGACAAGAACAAGCAGAAGGCGCTGGAGGCGTCCGTCAAGCGCAAGCTGCTCGCCGACCTCGACCCCAAGAAGCGCAAGGTCGACGCGGACGCCCAGCTCGGTGCCACCTCGGTGGATCCCCACACGGGGCACATCGTGGCGATGTACGGCGGCGAGGGCCCGCCCAAGCACTACCGGAACAACGCCACCCGCACCGACTACCAGGCCGCCTCCACCTTCAAGCCGCTGATCCTGGCCTCCGCGATGGAGAACAACGCAGTGACCCAGGACGGCGTCCCGATCACTCCGAACACCATCTACGACGGCCGTAACCGCCGTCCGGTCGTCGGCGGCAAGATCCCCTTCGCGCCGCCCAACGAGGACGAGCAGCCGTACGGGAAGATCAGCGTCCAGACGGCTACCAACAACTCCGTCAACGCGGTCTTCGCGCAGATGGGCGCGGACGCCGGCCTGGACGCCGTCAAGAAGACCGCGGTCAGCCTCGGCATGGACGACACGATGGACGTCAAGCCCGCCATGACCCTGGGCACCATGGGCGCCAGCCCGCTCCAGATGGCCGGCGCCTACGCCACCTTGGACAACCACGGCAAAAAGGTCACCCCGACCATGGTCACCAAGGCCACGCACAGCGTCAACGGCATCGAGACGAAGGTCCCGCTGAAGGACCCGATCGGCGACCAGGTGCTCAGCCCCAAGACCGCCGACACCGTCACCTCCGTACTGACGGGTGTGGTCAACGACGGCACCGCCTCGGAGGCCGTGAAGAACACCGCCTACAAGGCGGCCGGCAAGACCGGCACCTCCGATGACGACAAGTCGGCGTGGTTCGTGGGCTACACGCCCAAGCTGGTCACCGCCGTCGGCATGTTCGGCGAGTCGCCCAACGGCGGCCGGCAGGTCACCCTCAAGAACGCGGGCGGCGACGGCCGGGTCAACGGCGGCGGCTACCCGGCCCGGGTGTGGGCGGACTACACCGAGGCGGCGCTGAACGGCAACACCGGCGCGGACTTCGAGCTGGACACCGACATGGGTGCCGCGATCCCCCCGACCCCCACCCCGACGCCGAGCCACAAGCCGTCGTCCAGCCCGAGCCCGTCCAAGACGCCGAGCGGGCCGCCCTCGCCGACCCCGTCGAAGCCGAGCGGGCCGCCCTCGCCGACCCACAGCGGGCGGCCGAGCCCGCCCGTCCCGTCCGGCTCCGGCTCGCCGGACGGCGGGGCGGCCGGCGGCGGCGCCGGCGGTGACGGCAACCCGACCGGTGGTACCGGGAACGAGACCGGCGGGAACAAGGCCGACAGCCTGCCCGGCTTTGACTGACGCCGACCCGCGCGCACCACACCGCGGCCCCCGCCTCACCGGGCGGGGGCCGTGCTGTTGTGACGGAGCGGTGGCGCCTCAGCCGCCGTTCACCTTGTGGGCGATCCGGTCGCCCACGTTCTTGTCGATGTTGCGCCAGTACTGCAGCGCGCGGTCCAGCACCGGGCGGCTGACGCCGTTCAGCAGATGGCCGGAGACATTGCCGACGAGCCGGTCGCGGGCCGCGTCGTCGAGGACCTGGCGGACCATGGTGCCCGGCTGGCCGAAGTCGTCGTCGTCACGGCGCAGCGTGTAGGCCTCGCGGACCATCTCGCCGCTGGTCTCCCAGCCCGCGGGCTCCCCGTAGCGCAGGGTGTCCGCCGCCGGGCCGCCGTAGCTGTTCGGGGCGTAGGGCCGGGCCGTACGGGCCGGGTCGTACCGCATCGGGCCGTCCTTCGCGTACGAGTGGACGGGGACATGCGGCCGGTTGGGCGGCAGCTGCAGGTAGTTCGGGCCGATGCGGTACCGGTGGGTGTCCGGGTAGGAGAACAGCCGGCCCAGCAGCATCTTGTCCGGCGACGGGCCGACGCCCGGCACCATGTTGGACGGTTCGAACGCCGCCTGCTCGATGTGGATGAAGTAGTCCTCGGGGTTCTTGTTGAGCGTCATCCGCCCGACCTCGATCAGCGGGTAGTCGCCGTGCGGCCACACCTTGGTCAGATCGAACGGGTTGAACCGGTAGTCCGGGGCGTCCGCGAACGGCATGACCTGCACATACAGCGTCCACGACGGTGCGTTGCCGCCGTCGACGGCCTCGAACAGATCACGGCGGTGGTAGTCGGCGTCCTCGCCGGCGATCCGGTCCGCGTCCTCCTGGGTGAGGTAGTCGATGCCCTGGTCGGTCTTGAAGTGGTACTTGATCCAGAACTTCTCGCCGCCGGCGTTGACCCACATGTAGGTGTGCGAGCCGTAGCCGTTCATGTGGCGGTAGGTCTTGGGAATGCCGCGGTCGCCCATCAGCCAGGTGACCTGGTGGGCGGACTCCGGCGACAGCGTCCAGAAGTCCCACTGCATGTCGTTGTCGCGCATCCCGTTGTCCGGGCGGCGCTTCTGCGAGCGGATGAAGTCCTGGAACTTGATCGTGTCCCGGACGAAGAAGACCGGGGTGTTGTTCCCCACCAGGTCGTAGTTGCCGTCCTCGGTGTAGAACTTCAGCGCGAAGCCGCGGGGGTCGCGCCAGGTGTCGGGGGAGCCCTGCTCGCCCGCGACGGTCGAGAAGCGGGCCAGCATGTCGGTGGTCTTGCCCGGCTGGAAGAGATCCGCCTTGGTGAACTGGCTGACGTCGTTGGTGACCTGGAAGAAGCCGTAGGCGCCGGCGCCCTTGGCGTGTACCACCCGCTCGGGGACCCGTTCGCGGTTGAACTGGGCCATCTTCTCGATGACGTAGTGGTCCTGGAGCAGGATGGGGCCGTCCGGGCTCACAGTGAGTGAGTGTTCGTCGCTCTCCACCGGAATGCCGGCGTTGTTCGTCGTGCGCGGGACATTGTGCGCGGTGCTGGACATGGAGGAATGCCTCCTGTTTCGACGACTGGGAGTAGGGGTCGGTCAGTCCCGAATTGGGCGAGTCAGTCCCTTACATCCACCCAAGCAGTCAACTACCCCGACGGCACGTCGGCAAGAGTTGGACCCCGTCCGATCTCAGACGGGGTCCAACATATGGGACGGGCGGGCGGAGCCCGCGCGGCGTCAGCGGCGCAGCGCCCCCGGCGGCATCGACAGCTCGAACCAGACGACCTTTCCCATGCTCAGACGGGTCGCGCCCCAGCGCCGTGCCATCCGGTTGACGAGGTAGAGGCCGCGCCCGCCCTCGTCCGACGGCCGGGCCTGACGCAGCCGCGGAAGCTGCGGAACGTCGTCACCCACCTCGCAGCGCAGTACGTCCGTTCGCAGCAACCGCAGGGTGATCGGCCGCTCCGCATACCGCACGGCATTCGTCACCACCTCGCTGACCAGCAGCTCCAGCTGGTCGGTCAGCTCCTCCAGACCCCAGCGCGCCAGCGCCCGCCGGGCCAGCCTGCGGGCCTGCCCGGCCGTCTGCGCCTTCGGGTCCAGATACCAGTACGCGACATCGCTCGGCGCGATCCCGTCGAACCGGGCCGCCAGCAGCGCGATGTCGTCATCGCGGTCACCGGGGCCCAGAATGTCCAGCACCTCGTCGCACATCGGCTCCAGCGGCGGCGGGTTGGGACCCGTCAGCCGGGCCGTCTCCGCCAGCCGCTCCCGCAGCTGCTCGATACCGGTCCATACGTCCCGGATGCGCGACTCGACCAGGCCGTCGGTATAGAGGACCAGCGTGGCACCCGCGGGGGCGTCCAGCTCCACCGCCTCGAAATCCACCCCGCCGACGCCGATCGGGGCGCCCGACGGCACCCGCAGCACCTCGGCACGCCCGCCGCGGTGCAGCATCACCGGCGGCGGATGCCCGGCATTCGCGATGGTGATCCGGTGCGCCACCGGGTCGTACACCGCGTACATGCAGGTCGCCATCCGGTCCGTGCCCAGCCGCTGTGCCTGCTCGTCGAGATGGTGCAGCACCTCCTGCGGCGGCAGGTCCAGCCCGGCCAGCGTCTGTGCGGTCGTGCGCAGCTGCCCCATGATCGCGGCCGAGGTCATCGAGTGGCCCATGACGTCGCCGACCACCAGCGCCACCCGGCTGCCCGGCAGCGGGATCGCGTCGTACCAGTCGCCGCCCACCCGGGCGGTCTCGGCGGCCGGCAGGTAGCGGCTGGCCAGCCGGACCCCGGTCGGCTGCGGCAGCGAGTCCGGCAGCATGGTGCGCTGCAGCGCGTCGGCGATGTACGCCTCACGGCCGTAGAGCACCGCCTTGTCCACGCCCAGCGCGGTGTGCGTCGCCAACTGCGCGGCCACCAGCAGATCGTCCGGCTCGAACGCCGGGCGGTCGGGGCGGCGCAGGAACACCGCGGCACCGATCACCCGGCGGCGGCCGCGCAGCGGCGCCAGGATCACCCGGTGGCCGCCGGGCAGCCGCGGATCCGGACCCAGCAGCTCCGGCAGCGCCGTCCGCGCCGCCTGCGCCTCGCCGAACAGCGGCCGTACGCCCCGCAGTACCTCGGCCAGCGGACCGCCGGGCTCCACCTCGGCCAGCTCCGCCGCGGTGCCGCCCATCGCCGGGCCCAGATCGGGCTGCGCGGGCAGCACCGGCAGCCGGCCGCCGTTGGTGTCCGGCTCCTCCGGGATCCGGTCGGTACGGCGCAGCCGCAGCACCACCGGGCCGGTCGGACGCTCGTCGCCCACCGGCAGCGGATCGCGCAGATAGACGAGGATGGCGTCGGCGAACGTCGGCACCGTCGCCCGGCACAGCCCGAGCACGATCTCGTCGAGGTCGATACCGCGGGCGATCCGCCGCGTCGCCGCCCCGATGAAGCGCAGCCGGTCGCCGCCGGCCTGCCGGGCCGCGGCCACCTCACTGCTCTCGCCCGGATGCGCCGAGCGAACCGGGGGAGCGGCCGGCGGCTCCTGCGGCGGGTCGGCCTGACCGGGCACCGGGGCCGCGGTGGGCTCGCCGGCCGCCGGATGCGAGGCCTCGCCGTGGGCGCCCGGGCCGGCGGACCGTCCGCCGTGCGGCGCCGGCGACTGCCCCGGCACCGTCCCGCCAGACCCGCCGCCGCGCGGGCGCCCGCCGCCGGCCGGGCCGCCGCCCTCCCGGGGCCGCCCGATACCCTCGCCGTCGTGCCGCGGGCGCGGTCCGTGGTGCGGCTCCCCGCCCGGCTCCGGCGCCTCGGCGCGGCCGACGGCACCCTGCGCCACCCGCCGCCCGGCACGGGCGGTCTCCCGCCCCGCGTCCGCTGCCCCGCCCGACCGTCCTCCCGCAGGCATGGCCACCTCCCCGTACGTGTCGCCGTATGCCTCCCCGTACGGGAGCGAGACGTCCCGTGCGGCGGCATGACCGCCGCTGTGAGCGGCGCTGTGATCACTGGTGCGCCCGCCGGTGTGGCCCGCGGCAGCGCCGTCCGCGTCCGCCGACGGGTCCCGCCGCGCCGCGCCGTGGTTCACGGGCGGCTCGCCGCCGTGGGGGCCGGCCGGCGGACCGGCCGAGGCCGTGACGGCGACACCGGCGAGGCCTATGTCGTCACCGCCGCGTACCGCGAACCCGGCGCCGGGCGACGGGGCGAACCCCGCCGCGGTGGGCTGCTGCAGGGCGCTGCGCGGGTCGGGGACCGCGCCGAACGACGCGGTCCGGGCCGGCCCCTGAGCAGGGGACGCCGAGGGCGCGGCGGTCGAGGCCGACCGCCGCGATTCGTGGGAGGTGGGGTGCTCCGTCACGCGTGGGATTCCATCCGTCCGGGGCTGTGCGCCGAACGCGCCGCGTTGCGAGCGCGCCGCCCGTACGGGACGCGCCCAACGCGCTGCGTGTCAGGCGCGTCGCAGGTGCAGAAAGAGCTGGATCTCGGGTGGTACGTCCGTGCTCGACGGGGCGTATGCGTAGGCATCCTCCCCGACGACGTCGAAACCCGCGTCGTGCACGACCCGGCGCAGGTCGTCCCGCAGGTAACCCGATACCCGGACCGAGTTGCCCAGGAACGGAATGGTGAAGTCGTCCACATCCGCCTCGACCATGGACAGGGCGAGCAGCCCCTCGGGACGTAGCAGATCATGGAGCATGCCCAGTGCGTAAGGGATTTCCGCACGGGGCAGCATCAGAAGGGAAAAATAAGCGGCGATACCGTCGAAGGAGCCGGCGCCGTCGAGCCGGCCGCCGCGCAGATCGGCGATGTCCAGCCGGTGGAAGTCGGCGTCCGGGACGTTCTCCCGGGCCAGTGCGACCATCGAGGGGGAGAGATCGATTCCCACGACGCGGTGTCCGGCGTCCGAGAGCTGACGGGCGGTCGGCAGACCCGTACCGCATCCGAGATCCAGGATGCGTGAGCCTGCGGGGAGGGTGTCGGCCAGCCAGGTGCCCGAGGCGAGCTGGCCCTCCTTGTGCGGGAAGGCGTCGTCATACCGGTCGCCGATGGCGTCGAACGCCTCGGCCTGGCCGGCCCGGTCCAGTGCTAACCGGTTGAGCCCCTCGTATCCGTCGTAGTGAGTTGCACTCACGACCTCGCCCCTCCTGCGACCGCAGTCAAGTTCGTTTTCCTGTTCTGGAGTTGCGCCTGTGCAGTCTTGCGGAGGACGATCCTACGTTTGAAGACCCGGGGCGCAGCAAGGGGGCTCGGCCCCGCTCCTCGCCCCGCAGGAAACAGCATTGCCCATAGGCGCAGCTTCCCACGGCTCGCCCCCTTCACTCGTGTGGTTTCACTTCGCTCCCTCACGACCGCAAACGATCCGGTGCGCGGTCCCAGTTCTCCGGGAGCCGGGGAACGTCCCAGGCCGGATCGGGCCGCCAGTCCTCCCAGCCGTCCGCGTACGGCTCGCGCCAGGCCGTGATCTGTGCGATCGCGGCCCGGCCCGCCGATCTGACCTCGGCGGCCTGTGCGTCGGTCATCAGCCCGTCCCGCTGCGCCTGCGCGAACTCGTCCTCGTCCCGCCACTCCCAGTGCCGGTCCGGGTAGACACAGATGTCGAGAAAGTGGTCCTCTGAGTCAATGCCACCCGCCCAACGGCGGCGCGGCTCCTCCAGATTGACGTACCAGTTCTTGAACTGCCAGCCGCGTTCCCAGAACAGCCACACCGACCACGGGTCGCCGGGCCGGGCCAGCTTCAGCACGCCGGTGCCGAACCACTGGTCGTGGCTGGTCCGGCGCGGTTTGGTGTAACGGGTGGACAGCGGTTCGCGGTGCACCGGTGTGCCGTCGGCGAGCACCGGCTTGATGCAGGGCGTGCCCGGTGCCATCCACACCGCGAGCAGTTCGTCGGTGTCCTGGACAACGGTCATCGGACGACAGATGTGGAAACGTCCGGCGTCGGCATTGTCGCGGTAGCGCCAGAGGATGTGGTCTCCTGGCGCCCAGTGTGACGCTCCCGCCGCACCGCCCGCCGCCCGCATCGCCCCGGCCGTCCCGCGTCCGCCGGGCGTCTCGCCTTCCGTCGTGTCCACCATGTCCGCTGTCATGCGCAGATCTTAGTTGCGCGGCATGACGCGCGCCGTGCCATGAGAAGCACCGGGCGTTACGGGCATGATAAGGGGGGCCGTTGCCCGAACCCGCGCCGCAACAGGAGCGCCGGCGCGGGCGGTTTACCGGGCGAAGCGGCGTCGGCGCGCGCGACGACGGGCGGGCGGGCTCAGGTGAGGGCCGGGCTCAGGTCCGGGCGGGGCTCAGGTCCGGGGCGGGGCTCAGGGCCGCGTCATCCGCAGCACGTCCAGCGCCTCGTCCAACTGTTCCTCGCTCAGCAGCCCCCGCTCGACATAGCCGCCCTCCAGGACCACTTCGCGAATGGTCTTCCGCTCGGCGAGCGACCTCTTGGCGACCTTCGCGGCCTCCTCGTACCCGAGGTACTTGTTGAGCGGAGTGACGACCGACGGCGACGACTCGGCGTACTCCCGGGCGCGTTCCGCGTTCGCGGTGATCCCGTCGACCGTACGGTCCGCCAGCAGCCGGGAGACATTGGCCAGCAGCCGCACCGACTCCAGCACGTTCTTCCCGATCACCGGCAGCATCACATTCAGCTCGAAGTTGCCGGCCGCCCCGGCCGCCGCCACCGTCGCGTCATTGCCGGTGACCTGCGCCGCAACCATCAGCACCGCTTCCGGGATCACCGGGTTGACCTTCCCCGGCATGATCGACGAGCCCGGCTGCAGATCCGGCAGCGCGATCTCCGCGAGCCCGGTGCGCGGCCCGGACGCCATCCACCGCAGATCGTTGGCGATCTTCGTCAGCCCGACCCCGATCGTCCGCAGCTGTCCACTCACCTCGACGATCCCGTCGCGCGCCCCCTGCGCCTCGAAGTGATCGCGCGCCTCGGTCAGCGGTAGCCCCGTCGCCCGCGCCACTTCGGCAATGACCGCGGCCGGGAACCCGGGCGGGGTGTTGATCCCGGTCCCCACCGCCGTACCACCCAGCGGCAGTTCCGCCAGCCGCGGCAGCGATGCCCGCAGCCGCTCGACGCCGTAGCGCACCTGGGCGGCATAGCCGCCGAACTCCTGCCCCAGTGTCACCGGCGTCGCATCCATCAGATGCGTCCGCCCCGACTTCACGACCTCGGCGAACTCCTCCGCCTTGCGCTCCAGCGCCTCCGCCAGATGCTCCAGTGCCGGAATCAGATCGTTGAGGACCGCCGACGTCGCCGCGATATGAATCGAGGACGGAAAGACGTCATTGGACGACTGACTGGCATTGACATGGTCGTTCGGATGGACCTCCCGGCCCAGCCGCTCACCCGCCAGCGTCGCGATGACCTCGTTGGTGTTCATGTTCGACGACGTCCCGGACCCGGTCTGGAACACGTCAACGGGGAAGTGGTCGTCCCACTGCCCCTCCGCGACGGCCGCGGCGGCCTCCTGCACGGCCTCCGCGATGTCCTTGTCCAGCACCCCCAGCTCGCCGTTCACCTTGGCCGCCGCGCCCTTGATCCGGGCCAGCGCCTCGATGTGCGCCCGCTCAAGGCGCTGCCCCGAGACCGGAAAGTTCTCCACCGCACGCTGCGTCTGCGCCCGCCATTTCGCATACGCGGGCACCTGCACCTCGCCCATGGAGTCGTGCTCGGTCCGAAAGCCGCCGGAGTCGCCGAATGCGCTGTTGTCACTCATACCTATGTCAGTGCCCGGGAACGGCAATCTGTTCCCGGGCACGGCCGCAAGTCACCTGGCTGCGGGGCGCGCACCCCTCAGTCCCGTCATGAAGACGGCCCGGGCGGCGGGCGTCAGCACCGCCCGCCGCCCGCAAAGCAGTGGTGGCGGCGCGTGGAGCGCTGCTACGAAGTGGGTATGGAGACCGAAGCCCTTGACCCCATGGAATGCCTGCTCACGGAGCGGGCCTGCGAGCGTCTGATCGTCGACTTCGTCCGCCGGCTCGATCTCGGGGACCCGGGATCGGTGGCGGACCTGTTCACCCCTGACGGGGTCTGGGAGTGGCCGCATGGCGACCGCCGGGTGCAGGGGCGCGACGCGCTCCGCAGCTACTTCGGCTCCCGGCCCGAGGACCGGCTGTCGCGCCGTATGTGCACCAACATCCTGGTCACCGCCACCTCTTCGACGACGGCCACCGCCACCACCTACTTCGCCACCTACCGGGTCGACGGCTACCAGGAGGGCATGGTGCCGCCCCGGCCCCCGGCCCAAGTGGGGCACTACGAGGACACCTTCCGCAAGGTCGACGGCGGCTGGCTCCTCGCCACCCGGACCACGTTCCTGCCCTTCGCCGGTCCGACGCAACGGCTCGGCGCCACCGGCGGGTCGTGAGGGCACGGCCCGAATGATCGGCCCAAACCACCCCCGAACGGTTTATGTCGGTCCGCGGCCGGGACGCCCGGGTTTGCGAATTACGCAAAATTACGCGAAATTCATCCGGTTCCATTGAGTCGGCCACATTGAGAAAACCCTTTTCCGAGTAAACTCATTGCGTGCGTATAGTCGCGCTGGTAGCGTCTTTTGCGTAAAGATCAACACGCTTCAGAGCGTTATTGGGGGAATGACTTCGTGAGCATGCGAAGCAAGGGGATCTCGACCGCGATCGCCTTCGCCATGGCCGGCGCGATGTGCGGTATGAGCGCACACGGTGCAAGTGCAGCTTCGGGGGAAGGTGAAGGGGGCGCAACCGTCGCGCGATCGGCAGCGAGAGCGCAAGTCCACGCTGCTGGAGCCGATGAAATCTGCGCCGTTCTGGGGATTGGCAGCGGCGCGGCAGGCCTTACCAAGGCTCTGGCCAAGGGGGCTTCGTGGGTAGGCATCGGCGCCAGTGTGGGGTGCTATGCGTACACGAAGGCGAAGCAGGCCACGCCTGCGCAAAAGCGAGCCGCCATGATCAAGTCGTACAAGAACTACCAGGCGAAGAGTGATCTCGGGAAGCTCGAGGCGCTTGGCTATTCCTGCCGGAAGGAAGGTGGCGGCGGCGGTGGCGGCACTGACTTCGCCGCTTTCACGGGGTACCGGGATATCAAAATGAAGGGCGTTACCTACAAGTGCGGCAACATCCGGGACTGACCGGTCGCCGCGGACCGGGCCATGGAGAGCGGTGCGTGCTCTCCATGGCTCTCGCCGTAGTGAGTTTGCTGTGGTTCACGCGGGACCTGTCCCCATGGGCGACCGTCATGTGCGGAGCCGGCGCAGTCGGGGGAGCGCTGGGCGTGCTCTATTTCGGGTGGCGCTGCATTCGCTCACGCAGGGGCTCGCGGTAATTCCGCTCTGACCGCTGCTGTGTATTCCGATAGCCCCCATCCCGTTCGCGAGAAAACGAATCCCGCGAAGCTCCTTCCGGAGAGGTCCGGTACACATTCTTCCGGCACCCCTGTAGGCCGCCGGCACGGGTCCCGCCCTGCCGGCGGCCTTTCGGGTGTCTGCGCAACGCGACGACTGAGTGCGGTGTACGACGCGGCGGCCGGCTGAAGAACGCCACCCGATGAACGCCACCCGATGAACGCCACCCGATGAACGCCACCCGATGAACGCCACCTGATGAACCTCACCTGACCCGCCCCGGAACCCGGCGCCCACGAACGCGACGACCTCACCCTGGCCACGCTCAACAGTGCGGATGGTGCAGGAGCGCAGCCGCGGGAAGCTGGTCGTGGTGCGGGATGCGTCGGTGCGACGCGTGGCCCCGAGAGGCGTGCCGGCCGGTTCAACCTCCGCTCCGGACGCCGGCCTTGAGTGTCTGCGGCCTTGAGCACCTGACTGCCGCGAGTACCTGACGGCCTTGAGTACCTGTCTGCCTTGAGCGCCTGACGTTGTTGTTGAGCGACTGCTCAAAACCCTCTACGCTGCGTTTTGAGCAGTCGCTCAAACACGTGGGGGGATGTCGCATGGGGTTGTACGTGGAGGCGCGCATCCGCGCCGGGCTCGACGTGGTGTGGGACCGCAGTCAGCTGCCGGACCGGCACCAACGCTGGGACCTGAGGTTCAGCGAGATCGACTACCTGCCGTGCGCGCCGGGGGAGCCGCAACGCTTCCGCTACGCCACCCGCGTCCTGCCGTTGCTCACCGTCGACGGCACCGGCATCTCGGCCGGTGAGCGCAACCGGCCTGACGGCACCCGGACTTCAGCCCTCCGCTTCGCCTCGGCGCATCCGTTGTCGCTCATCGAGGAAGGCAGCGGCTACTGGCGGTACGTCCCGGACGGCGAGGAGCTGCGGTTCCTGACCGGATACGACTACCGGCCGCGCTGGGGGCGCTTCGGCCGCGTCGTCGACCGTCTCCTCTTCCGGCCCCTCATGGGCTGGGCCACCGCCTGGTCCTTCGACCGGCTGCGGCTGTGGTGCGAGCGCGGGATCACCCCCGAGCGGTCGCTGCGCCACGCCCTCGCGGAGCTGTTCGTCCGGATAGCCGCCGTCGCCGCCACCGCGGCCCTGGCTCCCGCGGCCCCCGTCGCCACGGTCGCCGTACTCGCCGCGACCGTGCCCGCCGTGGCGGCCGCCGCGCTGCTGCTGCCGCCCCTGCCCACCACCCCCGCGGCCCGCCGCTGTCTGCGCCGCCCGCCGGAGCGGGCCGCCGCACGCGGCCGGAGTGCCGCCGCCCCGAGCGCCCTCCTCGCTACCCTGGAGCAGCCATGACCTCGATATTCCAGCGCGCCCTGGGCGCCGACTTCGACCGGCTCCACCCGCAGATCCGGCGGCGCTTCTCCGTCGGGCTGGACAGCGGTGAGGCGTGCGTCGGGCGGGGCACGATGGACCGGATCTGGCACGGCCGCAGCTTCGTCCGGCCGTTCCTGGCGCTCGGCGGCAGCCGCAACATCCTCGTCCCGCAGACCGGCCGGGACATCCCCTTCGTCATCGAGAACGTCCCCTACCCGGACTCCTTCGGCCGCGAGACCGTCACCTTCGTGAGGACCTTCGCCTTCCCGCGCCGCCCCCGCCGCTTCGACGCCACCATGGTCTTCAGCCCCGAGCGCGGCTGCGTCGTCGACTACCTGGGCACGCACCAGCACCTCGCCACCGACCTGCACTTCACGGTCGACGAGACCGGCGCCCTGGTCATCCGCTCCGGAGAGCACCGCTTCCGGGAGGGGCCGGTCGACGTCCGGGTGCCGGACCTGATCGGGGGCGACGCGGTGGTGCGCGAGTCGTACGACGAGTCGGCCGGGCGCTTCCGTATCCAGGTACGGGTCGGCAACCGCCGGTTCGGCCCGCTCTTCGGCTACGAGGGGTCCTTCACCGCCGAGTTCGTGAACGCCGACGAGCGCGGTGTCCGCGACGGGCTGCGGCCGGTGCGCGAGGAGGTCCGGGCATGAGCGCCGACACCCGTACGAAACTGCTCGCCGGCGCGCTGCGGACGCTCACCGAGCAGGGCATCACCAAGACCTCGGCCCGCACCATCGCCGCCGCCGCCGGAGTCAACCAGGCCTTGGTCTTCTACCACTTCGGCAGCGTCGACGAACTCCTCGCCGCCGCCTGCCGCTACGGCGCCGAGCAGCGCGTCGAGCGCTACCGCGAACGCTTCGCCCGGGTCGGCAGCCTCGCCGAACTCCTGGAACTGGGACGGGAACTGCACGCAGAGGAACGCGCCGCGGGCCATGTCGCCGTCCTCGGCCAACTCCTGGCCGGCGCCCAGACCCAGCCCCGCCTCGCCCCCGCGACCGCCGCCGGACTCGCCTCGTGGATCGAGGAGATCGAAGCGGTGCTGGCCCGGGTACTGGCCGGGACCCCGATCGCCGCCTTCGTGGACGTCGCCGGCCTCTCCCGCGCGCTCGCCGCGGGCTTCGTCGGCCTGGAACTGTACGAGGGCGTGGACCCGGCCGGGGCCCTGGCGGCCCTGGACGCCCTGGAGCAACTGTCCGGCCTGGTCGGCGTACTGGAGGACCTGGGCCCGGTCGCCCAGCGGGCGGTGCGCGCCCACCTCCGCCGCAGCGCGGCCCGGCGGGGGTAGGCAGGCCCTCTTCGCGGCGCCGCGGGCCGAGTGGACGGCCGAGGGATTCCCGCCGCTGCAACGGGAGCCCGTCCGTCTGCCACGGGGGTGCGGACGGATGGGGTGGACGGACGGGGCGGACGGATGGGGCCAGCGGGGCGGCGGGCCGATTCAGGTCAGGACCGCGGCACCCCCGTGGGAGTCAGGTACCGGTACCTACTTCCCGTCGCCGCCCTGCGGGGCAGGCTCGCGCGGAGCCTCCGGCGGCATTCCTCGTGCGCCGTTGGCCTGAGGGTGGGACCCGGCGCAGCCCCGGGAGCCGGCAAAAGAGCCCCCGGCGAAAGGCCGGGGGCTCTCCGGGTTCTGCGGTGCGTCAGCTTCCCGAGCGCACCGGGATGCTCGTGAACGTAGGCGCCGGTGCCGGGTCCTGGAAGAAGTCGTTGCCCTTGTCGTCGACGACGATGAAGGCCGGGAAGTCCTCGACCTCGATCTTCCAGACCGCCTCCATGCCCAGCTCCTCGTACTCCAGGACCTCGACCTTCTTGATGCAGTCCTGGGCCAGGCGCGCGGCCGGGCCGCCGATGGAGCCGAGGTAGAAGCCGCCGTGCGTGCCGCAGGCCTCGGTGACCTGCTGGGAGCGGTTGCCCTTGGCCAGCATGACCTTGGAGCCGCCGGCTGCCTGGAACTGCTCGACGTAGGCGTCCATCCGGCCGGCCGTGGTCGGGCCGAAGGAGCCGGAGGCGTAGCCCTCGGGGGTCTTGGCCGGGCCCGCGTAGTAGACCGGGTGGTCCTTGAGGTACTGCGGCATCTCCTCGCCGGCGTCCAGCCGCTCCTTGATCTTCGCGTGGGCGATGTCGCGGGCGACGACCAGGGTGCCGGTCAGGGAGAGACGGGTCTTGACCGGGTGCTTGGTCAGCTCGGCCAGGACGTCGTCCATGGGGCGGTTGAGGTCGATGGCGACCGCGTCGAGGTCGGGGCCGGCGCCCTCGGTCAGCTCCTCGTCGGTGGTCTCCGGGAGGAAGCGGGCCGGGTCGGTCTCCAGCTGCTCCAGGAAGACGCCCTCGGCGGTGATCTTCGCGACGGCCTGGCGGTCCGCGGAGCAGGAGACGGCGATGGCGACCGGGCAGGACGCGCCGTGGCGGGGCAGGCGGACGACGCGGACGTCGTGGCAGAAGTACTTGCCGCCGAACTGCGCGCCGATGCCGATCTTCTGCGTCAGCTCGAAGACCTTCTCCTCCAGCTCCTTGTCGCGGAAGCCGTGGCCGGTGGGCGAGCCCTCGGCAGGCAGCTCGTCGAGGTAGTGCGCGGAGGCGTACTTGGCGGTCTTCATCGCGTACTCGGCGCTGGTGCCGCCGACGACGATCGCCAGGTGGTACGGCGGGCAGGCGGCCGTGCCGAGCGAACGGATCTTCTGCTCCAGGAACTTCATCATGGAGGCCTCGTTGAGGACCGCCTTGGTCTCCTGGAAGAGGAAGGACTTGTTGGCGCTGCCGCCGCCCTTGGCCATGAAGAGGAACTTGTAGGCGCCGCCGTCGGTCGCGTACAGCTCGATCTGGGCCGGCAGGTTGGAGCCGGTGTTCTTCTCGTCCCACATCGTCAGCGGGGCCATCTGCGAGTAGCGCAGGTTCAGCTGGGTGTAGGCGTCGTAGATGCCGCGGGAGAGGGCCGCCTCGTCGCCGCCCTCGGTCAGGACCTGCTGGCCGCGCTTGCCCATCACGATCGCGGTGCCGGTGTCCTGGCACATGGGCAGGACGCCCGCGGCGGCGATGTTGGCGTTCTTCAGCAGGTCGAGCGCGACGAAGCGGTCGTTGCCGCTGGCCTCGGGGTCGTCCAGGATCTTGCGGAGCTGGGCGAGGTGGGCCGGACGCAGATAGTGCGAAATGTCGTGCATCGCCTCGGCGGCCAGCTTGCGCAGCGCCTCCGGCTCGACCTTGAGGAACGTCCGTCCGTCGGCCTCGAAGGTGCTCACGCCCTCCGCGGTGACGAGGCGGTACGGGGTGGTGTCCTCACCTACGGGGAGAAGGTCGGTGTAGGCGAATTCCGGCATCGAAGGTCATTCCTTACTCGGAGAGGTCCGGCTGGCATCTACGGCAGCGCCTCCACAGCGTAGAACCCCGGGGCGCGGACGCCGCTGTGAGGTCAGGCTCAGTTGGCGCGAGAGCCGTCCCTGCCGATCCCTAGTCGCGATCTATCGCGTTTCGGTACGCTGAGCCCGTGGACGCAGACAACGGGGGACGACCGGGCCCCGAGAACCCGCCCGGACCGCTTCAGAAGCAGGACGAACGGCAGGAGCGGCAGCCGGTGAACATGACCAAGCCGCCGTCCGCGCCGTCCGCGCCGCCGGCGGTGGCCGAGGGGGACATCCGGGCGTCCGACGCGGACCGCGACCGGGTCGCCGAGATCCTTCGCGAGGCACTGGCCGAGGGCCGGCTGGACCCGGAGGAGCACGCCGACCGGATCGACACGGTCTACCGCGCCAAGACCATGGGCGAACTGGAGCCCGTCGTACGGGATCTGCCCGCGGCGGGCGCCGGACGCGGGCAGGCGGGCCCGGACGCGTACGTCTACGGCCCGCGCGCCCCGGTCCCGGACCAGAACCTCGTCGCGATCTTCAGTGCCTCCGTCCGCAAGGGCCGGTGGCAGGCCCCCGCGCGGATCAACGCCTTCGCGCTCTTCGGCAGCGTCGAGATCGACCTCACCGAGGCGGTCTTCCCGCAGCAGCAGGTCCAGATCAACGTCACGGCCGTCTTCGGCAGCGTGGAGATCCGGGTCCCGGAGAACATCACCCTGCGCAGCAGCGGCTCCGGCATTCTCGGCAACTTCGAGATCGAGACCCATGACGCCGAGGACGTCAACGCCCCGCAGGTCCTGGTCAACGGCTATGCCGTGCTGGGCAGCGTGGAGGCCAAGCCCAAGCGCGGCGCCTGGATCCGCGACCTGCGCGACCGGCTGCGCGAGGGGCACCGGGAGCTGCGCCACGAACTGCGTGAGGAGCGCCGTGAGTGGTATCACCAACTGCGCCACGACCGCCACGAGTGGCAGGAAAGGATGCACTCCGCACGGCGCGAGCGCCGGGACCGGTTCCGGTAAGGGCTCGGGGCGGCGCGGGAGGGCGCGGAGGGCCGCGGGACCGCGGGCAGGAGCAGGGGGCCGGGCGGCGGGTGTCCGGGGGCGGGGCCACGCGCCTGTGGGGACGCGTAGGGCGATCGGCCACCGCCCGGGCGCGGGTGACCCGTCGGAGGCGGCTCGGAGGCGGCCTGGACGCGGCGCCACCCGCGATTGTCTCGTTGTCGCACGATCGCCACGGTGTGCATAAGCGTGCGTACAGCGGGTAGGGCTGGTGCATCGTCTCTCGTACGGCTGCGGGGTGCGGAAATCGGCCGTGCGCAGCGAGACGGGCAAGGGTGATTCTCGCGCCGAAGCCGTCGTCAGGAGTAGACCGTGCTGCTACCGCATCAGCCCCTGCAGGATGCCGCTGTCGTTCCGTCCCAGCAAGTGCCTGATCGCGACGAGGCCGGCCCCTGGCATTCGGAGGCGGTGTGCCGCCGGGACGAAGCCGGGCTGTTCTTCGCCCCGTCCAAGGAGCCGACCGCCGCGCGGCTGGCCAGAGAAGAGGCCGCGAAGCGGGTCTGCGCCCGCTGCCCCGTGATGGTCGAATGCCGGGAGCATGCGCTGCTCCAGCCCGAGCCGTACGGCGTCTGGGGCGGTCTGACCGCGGCCGAGCGCCGGGTCGTGCTCACCCGTCGGCGGCGCCGTGAGGCCGAGCTCCAGCGAGCCGCCCATATGCCCGCGGCGGGCTAGACGGCCGCGCGAGGCTTCGGCCCGAGGACGCACCCCAGGGCGCATGGGCCACTTCGCCCCCGCCGGAGACTCTCCGGCGGGGGCGAAGTGTGTGGACGGGCGGGCCGGCTGCACGGGCCGGCCGCACCAGCCGCTAGCTGGGGCGCTCGAAGTCCACCGAGCTGTACGCACGCAGCTTGGACAGCCGGTGCTGGGAATCGATCTGGCGGATGGTGCCGGACTTGGAGCGCATCACCAGGGACTGGGTGTAGGCGTTCTCGGCGCGGTAGCGCACGCCGCGCAGCAGTTCGCCGTCGGTGATGCCGGTGGCGACGAAGAAGACGTTGTCGCCGCGGACCAGGTCGCCGATCTCCAGGACCTTGTCCAGGTCGTGACCGGCGTCCAGCGCCCGCTGCCGCTCCTCGTCGTCCTTGGGCCACAGCTTGCCCTGGAAGGCGCCGCCCAGACACTTCAGCGCACAGGCCGCGATGATGCCCTCGGGCGTACCGCCGATGCCCAGCAGCAGGTCCACGCCGGTGCCCTCACGGGCCGCCATGATCGCGCCGGCGACATCGCCGTCGGCGATGAACTTGATCCGGGCCCCGGCCTCCCGGACCTCCTTGACCAGGCCCTCGTGGCGGGGCCGGTCCAGGATGACCACGGTGACGTCCTCGACCGCGGACTTCTTCGCCTTCGCGATCCGCTTGATGTTCACGGCCACCGGCGCCGTGATGTCGACGAAGTCCGCCGCCTCCGGGCCCGTGGCGAGCTTGTCCATGTAGAAGACCGCGGACGGGTCGAACATCGAGCCGCGCTCGGCCACCGCCATCACGGACACGGCGTTCGCCATGCCCTTGGCGGTCAGCGTCGTCCCGTCCACCGGGTCCACGGCCACGTCGCACTCCGCGCCGGTGCCGTCTCCCACGCGCTCGCCGTTGTAGAGCATCGGGGCGTTGTCCTTCTCGCCCTCCCCGATGACCACGACGCCGTTCATGGAGACGGTGTGGATCAGGGCGCGCATGGCCTTCACCGCCGCGCCGTCCGCGCCGTTCTTGTCACCTCGCCCCACCCAGCGGCCCGATGCCATGGCACCGGCCTCGGTGACCCGGACGAGTTCCAGGGCGAGGTTGCGGTCCGGCGCCTCGGGGCTGACCTCGAGTTGGGACGGGAGATGATGCTCGCTCATCGAGCGCACCTTTCTGAACGGCGACGGCCGTGAAGGAATGAGGGTGGCTGTGCGGGGGTGCGGGGGTTTCCCCGGAGGTTCACAGTATCTCCAGGCCGCCAAAATGAGCAGAGGGCCCTACGCATGAGCAGCGGCGGGGGAGCTGGTCACCTGGGTGTTTGCACGGGTGACGGGCTTTGCCGGGGGGCCTGTCAGGGCCGCGGCGGGGATGGGGGACCATAGGGGCGTGGCAGGTATGCGAGGCAGGCAAACGGTGCGGGACATGGTCCTGTCACTGGCGGTGATCGGCATCCTCGTCGGGGCGATCTATCTCTTCATCCCGCACGACGAGAGCGCGGACGCGGCGCGGAACGCGGTCAAGAAGGTCGACTACCGCGTCGAACTGATCACGGCCCGGCGGGCGGCGCCCTACCCGGTCGCCGCGCCCGAGGGGCTGCCCAAGACCTGGCGTGCCACCTCCGTCTCGTACAAGGCGAACGAGGACGGCAAGGGCGGTGCCTGGCATCTGGGCATGCTCGACCCGGAGCAGGAGTACGCGGCCGTCGAGCAGAGCGACGCCATGCCGCGGAAGTTCATACAGGAGGTCACGCTCGGCGCGACCAAGGCCGAGGGCAAGCAGGCCGTCGGCAGCAAGAAGTGGGACCGCTACAAGGGCGACAAGTACAACGCGCTGGTCCGTGAGGAGCGCGGGGTGACCACGGTCGTCACCGGCACCGCGCCCTACGGGCGGCTCGCCGACCTGGCCGCCGCGCTGGTGGCGAAGAAGAGCTGAGAAGAAGAGCTGAGACGAAGAGCTGAGCGGCGCGGACGCCGAGCAGGAGAGCGATGAGGCCGCCGCACCCGGGAGGGAGGGGTGCGGCGGCCTCGTGCGTGGGGCGGACCGGGGCCGTCCTGCGCGGACGGCGATCCTCGGCGCCCGCTCAGACGGTGGCGACGGCCTCGTCGAAGGTCAGTCGCGGGCCGCGCGGGAAGAACGCGTCGGTGCCCGGCTTGCCGATGTTGATGATGAGGAACGACTTCTGCTTGCCGTCGCCGAAGAACTCCTTGTCGACGCCGGTGAAGTCGAAGCCGGTCATGGGGCCTGCGGCAAGGCCGGCGGCCCGGATGCCGACGATGAAGTAACCGGCCTGGAGGGTGGCGTTCTGGGTCCCGGCGACCTCGCGGCGCGCGGCCTCGGAGAAGAAGGAGTCCTTGATGCCGGGGGCGTGCGGGAAGAGCTGCGGCAGCTTCTCGTGGAAGTCCAGGTCCACGGAGAGGATCGCGGTCAGCGGGGCGCTGAGGGTCTTCGCGCCGTTGGCGCCCATGGCGTGGTTCACCAGGCGCTCGCGGGCCTCCTGGGAGCGGACCAGGGTTATCCGCAGCGGCGACTGGTTGAAAGCGGTCGGGCCGAACTTCACCAGGTCGTAGATGGCCTGGACCTGCTCGTCCGTCACCGGCTCGTCCGTGAACGTGTTGGCGGTCTGGGCCTCCCGGAACAGGAGGTCCTGAGCGGCGGCGTCAAGGGCGAGAGACATAAAGGCACCTCGGTGAGTGAGCTGGGGTTCAGGTTCAGGTTCTGTGGCTTCTGCGGCACTGCAGACAATAGTGATCATGCACGCACTGCAGGGGGCGTACGGCAAACCACTGTAATGCAGATAGATTAAGTTTCAACTAAAGCGGGACTGTGAGTCGGTTCACAGGGGTTTGCCTTGTCCTTGTGGGCTTCGAGGCGGGGCAGAGGGGGCGGCCGGGGCCTGCCCCCAGAGCGTTCCGCCGCTACGCGCGCTCCGCCTCGGGCCCGTCCGGCGACTGGGCCAGCGCCGCGTCCAGCCGCGCCCGCGCGCCGTCCAGCCAGCGTCGGCAGACCTTCGCCAGTGCCTCGCCGCGCTCCCACAGCGCAAGCGACTCCTCCAGGGTCGTGCCGCCCGCCTCCAGGCTGCGGACGACCTCGATCAGCTCGTCCCGCGCCTGCTCGTAACCGAGTGTGGAGTCCACCGACTCCACCGACTCCACCGACTCCACCGACTCCACCGATTCCGCCGGGGCCGCGGTGCCGGCCGCCGCACCCTGCTCCGCGTCCGCCGCGCCATCCGTCTTCGCCTTCGCCATGTCTCCCACCCTAAGAGTCTGCCTTTGCACTATTCGGGGGGTGTGACCGCGCCCGGGACGCCGTCCACCCGCACCCTGAACTCGCCCTCGGCCACCCGGGCCCGCAACGCCTCGTCCGCGCCGACCTCGTCCGGTGAGCGGACCGCCGCGCCGTCCGGTTTCTGGAGCACCGCATAGCCGCGCTCCAGCGTCGCCTTGGGGGAGAGTGCGACCACTCGGGCCAGGGTGTGCGTCAGCTCCGAGTCGGCGCGGTCCAGCAGATGCCCCAGGGTCCGCCGGCCGCGCTCCAGCAGCGCCGTGACCTGCTCCTCGCGGTCCTCGACCATCCGCTGCGGCCGCTGTATGCACGGCCGCTGCAGCGCCGAGGCGAGCCCCCGCTCCTCCCGCTGCAGAATGCCGTCGACGGCGCGCAGCGCCCGCTCCCGCAGCTGCTGGACCCGGGCCAGCTCCTCGCCGACGTCCGGCACCACCTTCTTCGCCGCGTCCGTCGGCGTCGAGGCACGCAGATCGGCGACCAGGTCCAGCAGCGGGGTGTCCGGCTCATGGCCGATCGCCGAGACGACGGGCGTCACGGCCGCGCTCACGGCCCGGACGAGCTGTTCGTCGGAGAACGGCAGCAGATCCTCCACGCTGCCGCCGCCCCGCGCGACGATGATCACGTCCACCTCGGGCAGCGCGTCCAGTTCCTGGACCGCCGCGACCACCTGCGGGACCGCATGCACCCCCTGCACCGGCACATTGCGCACCGCGAAACGGACGGCCGGCCAGCGGTGCCGGGCGTTCTCCAGGACGTCCCGCTCGGCGGCGCTCGCCCGGCCGCAGACCAGCCCGATCAGCTGCGGCAGGAACGGCAGCGGCTTCTTGCGGTCCGCGGCGAACAGCCCCTCTGCCGCCAGCGACTTCTTCAACTGCTCCAGCCGGGCGAGGAGTTCACCGACCCCGACCGGCTTGATCTCGGCGGCCCGCAGGGACAGCTGGCCGCGCGGGGCGTACCACTCGGGCTTGGCGTGCACCACCACCCGGGCGCCCTCGCTCACCACGTCGGCAACCTTGTCGAAGACCTGGCGGTAGCACGTCACGCTCACCGAGATGTCGTACGAGGGGTCGCGCAGCGTCAGAAAGACCACTCCCGCGCCGGGGCGCCGCGAGAGCTGGGTGATCTGCCCCTCGACCCACACCGCGCCGAGCCGGTCGATCCAACCGCCGATGAGCCGGGACACCTCGCCGACCGGGATCGGCGTTTCCGGGGACGTAGAAACTGCCATACGAGCGAGACTAGCGGCGGGCACTGACAGTGGCGGCGCGCTCGCGCGGTACGTGATCCGGCGGGCCGACCCCGCCTGCCCGTAAGGCCACCGTGCCCAGCGGGCATCCCCGCATCCCCGCATCCCCGCCTCGCCCCGACCCCTCACCCCCGCACCCCGCCCCCGCGCACCCACCCCCGGTACTGCATCGCCAGCACCACCAGTCCCACCACCAGCCAGCCCCCACCCACGGCCTGCGCGGCGGCCGAGGCCTCGACGATCACCGCGACCACCACCGCCAGCCCCAGCAACGGCACCACCAGATGCCGCAGCACGCTCGGTGTCCCGTCCGCCCGGCGGATCCAGAACCAGCCGGTCACCGACGCGTGCAGCAGCCCGAACGCGGTCAGCGCCCCCACGTTCACGACCGAGGACAGCTGGTCGAGCCCGTCGTCCCTGCGGGCCGCCCACACCGCCGCCACCAGCGACACCAGCGCCGCGCCCAGCAGCGCCCTGCGCGGTACCCCGCTGCCCGCGTCCACCTTCGAGATCGCCCCGGGCAGCCGCCGGTCCCGGGCCATCGCGAACAGCAGCCGGCCGGCCGCCGCCTGCCCCGCCAGTGCCGCGAACGCCGCGCCGATGGCCTTGCTCACCGCCACCAGGTCGTGCAGCCAGCGGCCCACCGACGCGTCGACCGTGGCGTAGAAGGCGCCGCCCTGCTCGCCCGGCCGGGCCGCCAGCTCCGTCGCGCTCATCGGCATCAGCAGCGCCGCCAGATACGTCTGCGCCGCGAACAGCACACCGGCCACCGCGAGACAGGCCAGCACCGCCCGCGCCACCCACTCCGGCCCGCCGGCCACCCACTCCGGCCCGCCGGCTCCCCGGGCGCCCGCTGTCCCCGCAGGCCCCTGGCCCCCGGCCGCCCCCGCAGACCCCCGCCCCCCGGCCTCCTCCGCGAACGACGCGATCGCGTCGAACCCCAGATACGACAACACCGCCACCGACACCGCGGCCAGCACCGCGCGCACCGAGAACCCGCCCTCGCCGGTCAGCGGCTCGGCCCAGCCCCGCGCAGCCCCGTGCGCGACCAGTTCGGCGACCGCCGACACCACGAACACCGCGAGCACCGCGATCTCCATCGCCAGCACCGCGAAGCCCACCCGGGCCGCCGTCCGCACGCCCCACAGATTCAGCAGCGTGGTCACGGCCACCGCCAGCGCCGTCCACACCCACTGGTGCACGGACGGCACCAGCGCATGCAGCGCGATCCCGGAGAACAGATACGCCACCGCCGGAATCAGCAGATAGTCCAGCATCGCCATCCATCCGGCGACGAACCCCGCACCCTCGCCCAGACCCACCCGGGCGTACGTATAGACCGAGCCGGCCTGCGGGGCGACCCGCACCATCTGGGCGTACGAGTAGGCGGTGAACGCCATCGCGACCGTCGCGACGAGGTAGACGGCGGTGACCGCACCGTGCGAGGTGGCCTGCAGCGTGCCGAAGATCCCGACCGGCGCCATCGGGGCGATGAACAGCAGACCGTAGACGACCAGATCCCGGAATGTCAGCGTCCGCCGCAGCGCACCGGGGACACCGGAGCCCCCGCCCGCGCCGGCCGTGGTGTCCGCGCCGCCGCCGGGCTCCCCGCCGCCCGCCCCCGCCCCGCCCGTGCCGCCACTGGTGCCCGGCATCCTGCCTCCTCGCTCCGTGCCGTCCCAGTCTCCGACAACGGCGCGATCTTCCGGGGCGGGCCACGCCTTTACGATGGGACGCATGACTTCCTCGCCCAGCCCGACGCCCGCCACCACCCCGGGCGAAGACGCTTCGCGCCGCAGCGACCGGCGCAAGGTCCTGCTCGCCGCCCCCCGTGGCTACTGTGCGGGCGTGGACCGCGCCGTGATCGCTGTCGAGAAGGCCCTTGAGCAGTACGGCGCCCCCGTTTACGTACGCCACGAGATCGTCCACAACAAGTACGTCGTGAAGACCCTGGAGAAGAAGGGCGCCATCTTCGTCGACGAGACGGAGGAGGTGCCCGAGGGCAACATCGTCATCTTCTCCGCGCACGGCGTGGCGCCCGCCGTCCACGACGAGGCCAAGCGCGGCAAGCTCGCCACCATCGACGCCACCTGCCCGCTGGTCACCAAGGTCCACAAGGAAGCCGTCCGCTACGCCAAGGAGGACTACGACATCCTCCTGATCGGCCACGAGGGCCACGAAGAGGTCATCGGCACCAGCGGTGAGGCGCCCGAGCACATCACGCTGGTCGACGGCCCCGAGGACGTCGGCAACGTCGAGGTCCGCGACCCGGACAAGGTCGTCTGGCTCTCCCAGACCACCCTCTCGGTCGACGAGACCATGGAGACGGTGGACGCCCTCAAGGGCCGCTACCCCAACCTCCTCTCGCCGCCCAGCGACGACATCTGCTACGCCACCCAGAACCGCCAGATCGCGGTGAAGCAGATGGGCGCCCAGGCCGACCTCGTCATCGTCGTCGGCTCCAAGAACTCCTCGAACTCCGTGCGCCTGGTCGAGGTGGCGCTGGGCGCGGGCGCCCGCGCCGCCCATCTGGTCGACTACGCCGAGGAGATCGACGAGGCCTGGCTGGAGGGCGTCGGCACGGTCGGTGTCACCTCCGGCGCCTCGGTCCCCGACGTGCTCGTCCACGGCGTCCTGGACTGGCTCGCCCAGCGCGGCTACGAGGACGTGGAGACCCTCACGGCCGCCGAGGAGTCCATCCACTTCTCGCTGCCCAAGGAGCTCCGCCGGGACCTGCGCGCCGAGGCCAAGGCGGCAACCGAGGACTGAGCCCGCCGCGTTCGCCGGGCCACCGGTCGCGGCATCCCGGGGGCGGGCCGCCGCGCCGACGCCTAGCCTTTTCCCATGAAGGTCTTCGGTGTGGACATCGGTGGATCGGGCATCAAGGGTGCCCCGGTGGATCTGGAGCGCGGTGAGCTCGCGGAGGAGCGCCACAAGGTGCTGACCCCGCATCCGGCCACCCCGGACGCGGTCGCGGCCGGCGTCAAAGAGGTCGTGGACCACTTCGGGTGGTCGGGGCCGGTCGGCGCGACCTTCCCCGGTGTGGTCACCGACGGGACGACCCGTACCGCCGCCAATGTCGACAAGGGCTGGATCGGACTCGACGCGGCCGCGCTGCTGACCACGCGGCTCGGCGGCGAGGCCGGCGGCAGCCCCGTCACCGTGCTCAACGACGCCGACGCGGCCGGCCTGGCCGAACTGCGCTTCGGCGCGGGCCGCGGCCGGACCGGCACGGTCATCGTGCTCACCCTCGGCACGGGCATCGGCAGCGCCGTCTTCACCGACGGCCGCCTGGTGCCCAACTCCGAGCTCGGCCACCTGGAGCTGCACGGCCACGACGCCGAGAAGCGGGCCTCCACCAAGGCCAAGGAGGACGAGGAGCTGAGCTGGCAGCACTGGGCGCACCGGGTCCAGAAGTACCTCGCCCATGTGGAGATGCTTTTCTCACCCGAGCTGTTCGTGATCGGCGGCGGGGTGAGCCGCAAGGCGGAGAAGTTCCTGCCGCTGATCGAGGGCGTCAGCGCGGAGATCGTGCCGGCTCAGCTTCAGAACAATGCGGGGATTGTGGGTGCCGCGATGGCTGCGTACGCCGCTCGGGCTGGCGAGCCACCTGCCGCGGACGGTTCCCCGGCCGCGGCCGCTCCCTCTCGGGCGCCCGCCCCGTCGGCCGGTCCTGCGGACCGCGCGGTGCGCTCTGCGGTCGACTCGCCGGTCGGCTGGCCCGACGCCGGGCAATGATCAGCACCCGTCGGACGATCGCGAGCAGCGCGCTGATCAGCGTGCCGGTGTAGAGCCAGCCGGCGTTCAGCGCGAGGACGGTGAAGACGCCCATCAGCAGCCCGTCGAACCCGCCCGCGCCGCGCTGCAGCGGCAGCGCACCGAGCGTGAACGCGATCGGCAGCGTGACCGGCGCAATGACCAGGTCGAACGGCCTGACCCAGAGCGCCGCGCCGACCCCGACCAGTACATAGAAGACGCCGTACGGGGCCGGTGCGCCGCCGAGCAGCAGCCGGTCCAGGAAGGCGAAGGCCAGCAGCACCAGCGTCGCCAGCAGCCAGCAGCCGAGCCCGGTGAGCTTGGCCGCCGGCATCCGGCGCCGCAGGGCGGGCGGCGGGGACGGCAGCGGGCGCTGCGGGCGCGCCCGGTAGACGGTCGCGGACTCCACGCCCTCCGGTGGGGCAGGGGCACGTCCCGGGGCCGCGGCCCCGGGCACCCGGGCGGGCGCGCGGAGGGGGCCGGCCGGTGCGGGACCGCGTCCCGCGGTCCGCACGACCGCGGGCGCGGACGCCGGTACGGCCGCGAACCCGGAGGCCCGCATCGCGGTGAGGAAGTCGTCGTCGGGGTCGGGGGCCACGGCCTCCGCGGGGCGCGGGAGCCTGGCGTCCTGGCCCGCGGGCGGACGTGCGGACCGCGGCGGGCTGTGCTGGGGGGTGCGCGCTTCGTGTTGCTCCACTCGTCAACGGTAGGCCGCTAAGTGGGATTAACCGGCTACGGGACACGCGCATTGGGCCGAGCCCGTTGCGGATTCCTCCCGCGTCCGGAGCCGGACGGGGGCGCGGCCGGTCCCGGTGGCGGCGGCTCGGCCCCGGCTGCCCCGTAGACTGGTGGATCGGCCCTCCCGGGGCCGTGCCCACCCCACCACCTCTCGCTCGGAAGTCGAGTCGCCACGTGTCGCTCACGATCGGAATCGTCGGCCTGCCGAATGTCGGCAAGTCGACCATGTTCAATGCCCTGACCAAGAACGACGTGCTGGCGGCCAACTACCCGTTCGCCACCATCGAGCCGAACGTCGGCGTCGTCGGCGTCCCCGACACCCGCCTCGCCAAGCTCGCCGAGATCTTCTCCTCGCAGAAGATCCTCCCCGCCACCGTCGACTTCGTCGACATCGCGGGCATCGTCCGCGGCGCCTCCGAGGGCGAGGGCCTGGGCAACAAGTTCCTCGCGAACATCCGCGAGTCCGATGCGATCTGCCAGGTCATCCGCGCCTTCAAGGACGAGAACGTCGTCCACGTCGACGGCAAGGTCTCGCCCAAGAACGACATCGAGACCATCAACACCGAGCTGATCCTCGCCGACCTCCAGACCATCGAGAAGGTGCTGCCGCGTCTCCAGAAGGAGTCGCGCATCAAGAAGGACGTGGCCCCGAAGGTCAAGGCCGTCGAGGAGGCCAAGGCGATCCTGGAGAAGGGCGACACGCTCTTCTCCGCCGGAATCGTCCAGGGCTCCGGCAACGAAGAGCTCCTGCACGACCTCCACCTCCTCACCACCAAGCCCTTCCTCTACGTCTTCAACGTCGACGAGGACGAGCTGACCGACGAGGACTTCAAGAACGAGCAGCGCGCCCTGGTCGCCCCCGCCGAGGCCATCTTCCTGAACGCCAAGCTGGAGGCCGACCTCGCCGAGCTGGACGAGGACGAGGCCCTGGAACTCCTCCAGTCCGTCGGCCAGGAAGAGCCGGGCCTGGCCACCCTCGCCCACGTCGGCTTCAACACCCTCGGCCTGCAGACCTATCTGACGGCCGGCCCCAAGGAAACCCGCGCCTGGACCATCAAGAAGGGCGCCACCGCCCCCGAGGCCGCCGGAGTCATCCACACCGACTTCCAGAAGGGCTTCATCAAGGCCGAGATCATCTCCTTCGCCGACCTCGTCGAAACCGGCTCGGTCGCGGACGCCCGCGCCGCGGGCAAGGCCCGCATGGAGGGCAAGGAGTATGTGATGCAGGACGGGGATGTGGTGGAGTTCCGGTTCAACGTCTGAGGCGCACGGCGAATGGCCGTCTGACCTGCGGCGGAGCGGGTTGGGCGGCCTTTGCTGTCCGTGCGGGGTCCGCAGCGTGCTGGACGAGTCCGGCGGGCGGGGGAGCGGCTAGGCCCCTTCGTCGACCGCCGTCTCGCCGTCCGCAGGGCGGTCCGCGTACGCCTTGTCGACGGCGGCCCGGGTCCGCTCCTCGGAGTCGGGCCACAGGTGGGTGCAGACGTTCAGCGTCATGGCCGCGTGGGTGTGGCCGAGACGCTCGGAGACCGTCTTCACGGACTCGCCGTGCTTGATCAGCAGGCTGGCGTAGTGGTGCCGGAGGGCGTGGGGTCCGGTTCCCCCCGGGGCCTGGTCGCGGCGGATCGACGACGGGCACCGCCTTGTCCACCTGGTCACGGGCAGGGAGTCCGTGATTCTCGCGGCTCGCTGTCATCGCTGGATACCGGGTCGTCAGTGCCGGGGCGCCGCGCGCGATGGAGGCGTGGCGGTCGAGGCAAGTCCACTTGTGGCCATGTCCGCTGGCGGAAGTCCGCGTCGGGTGAAAGCCGCGGACCGGTGGACGATGATCAGAACTGGTCTGCTGGTTCCTGCGAACAGTTGTGAACTGTGCGGGCAGGTGACAAAACGGTGGAGGGGGAGAGGGATGCTCGACTGTGAATCGACACGCTTCCTGGTGGTCAGCAACGAAGAGGGTCAATTCTCCCTGTGGCCCGAGGACCGAGAGCCACCGGCCGGCTGGCGGCCCCACGGCACCGGCGGGACGCGTGCCGAATGCCTGGATCATATCCGTGCGCACTGGCACGACATGCGGCCCCTGTCCCTGCGGCAGGACCCGTCGGAGGGCGCCGCGTGACGCTCCCCGGCACGGCCGACACCGTTACCGCACAGATCGCCGCCATCTGGGCCGAGCTCCTCGACCGCCCGGAGATCGCACCCGATGACAACGTCTTCCGGCTCGGGGCGAGTTCGGTCATGGCGGTCCGGGCCGCCGCTCGCATCCGTGAGGCGCTGAACACCCCGCTGCCGCTGCGGGACGTGTTCGAGTCACCGTCCGCTGCGGCGCTCGCCGAGCGGGTTCGGGCCGCACCCTCCGCCCCTCCGACGCCCACCCCGCCGGGGGCCGCAACCGCGGACGGCGAAGAGGCGCACGAGGATCCGGCGACCGCCCCCCTGGCCTTCCAGCAGGAGCCCATGTGGCTGTTCGACCAGCTTCAGCCGGGCAGCGCCACGTACCACATCCACTTCGCGGCGCGCTTCGAGGGGCCGCTGGACCTCGGCGTCCTCGACCAGTGCGTACGTGATCTCATCGAACGCCACACGGTCCTGCGCACCGTCTTCCCCACCGTCGGGGGCCGGCCCGTCCAGCGGGTTCTGGAGCACTTGCGGGTACCGGTGGAGGTATCCGACCTGCGGGAACTTCCCGAGCCCGAACGGCAGGCCCAGGCTGCCCGGATCGCGACCCGGGACGCGCGCGCCCCCTTCGACCTTGCGGCCGGACCGCTGCTTCGCCTCCGCGTCCTGCACCTCACCGAGACGTGTCACCGTCTGCTGGTGACTCTGCCGCACCTCATCACCGATGCCTGGTCCGACGACATTCTGGTGCGGGAACTCAACCACCTGTACCGCGCGCGTTCCCGGGGGACGGCCCCCGCTTTACCGCCGCTCCCGGTCACCTACCAGGACTGGGCGCGGCGTCAGCGCTCGGAGTCGGCCCGGACCGAGGCCGAGCAGCTCGACCGGTGGCGCCGGTACCTCGAGGGCGTGCCCACCGTGCTGGAACTTCCCGCCGACCGGCCGCGGCCGGCGGTCCAGCGTCACCGGGGCCGCAGGCTCACTTTCGACATACCGGAGTCCGTCGCCCGACGGCTCGAACTGCTCGCCGGGGCCGAGGGGACGACCCTCTACACCGTGCTTCTCGCCGGATTCGGCGCGCTGCTGCACCGGCTGACGGGGCAGCAGGACTTTCTTGTCGGCTCGCCTGTGGCGAACCGGACCCGCACCGACACCGAGGGCCTGGTCGGTCTCTTCGTCAACACGGTGGCGGTGCGTTGCACCCTGACCGGGAGGCCCTCCTTCTTGGAACTGGTCAGGCGGACGCGCACCTCGGCCGCGGAATGCTTCGCACTCCAGGAACTCCCCTTCCACCGCCTGGTGGAGCACCTCGCGCCGGTGCGCAGCCCCGCCTACACACCGCTCGTGCAGGTGATGCTCGCGCTGCAGAACACGCCCGACCGTGACGGCGGCAACGTCGACCGAGGACCGTTTCTGCGAGAGGACGATGCTGCCGACACCGGCACCGCGATGTTCGACCTCACGCTCTTCCTCACCCGGTCCGGCTCCGGCCTCCGGGGGGAATGGGAGTACGACAGCGACCTCTTCGACGAGGACCGCATCGGCGATCTCGGACATCAGATCGTCACTCTCCTCGACGCGGCCCTCGACCGCCCTGACCTGCCCGTCGCCACCCTGCCGCTCCAGGACCCCCAGGAGCGAGACCGCGTGGTCCATGCCTGGAACGACACGATCGCGATCGACCTGCCCGGTGGCCCGGACGCGGACACGCTGCCCGCGCTCGTCGACGCCCAGGCCCGGCGTACGCCCGACGCCGTGGCCGTGCGGACCGACGACGGCACAGAGGTGACGTACGGACAGTTAGTGCGAGCCGGTGACCGGTTGGCGAGGTCGCTGCTCGACCGTGGGCTCGCCCCGGAGGACGTGGTGGCCGTTGCCTGCGAGCGCTCCGTGGAAATGGTCGTGGCGCTGCTGGGGGTGCTCAAGGCGGGCGGCGCGTACCTGCCCGTCGACCCCGAAGACCCCTCCGAGCGCACCCGGTACGTGCTGCACGACAGCGGCACCCCGTTCGTACTGACCCTGGCCAGGCATGCCCAGGGGCTGCCCGACATGCCCGGGACGAGCGTCGTCCCTCTCGATGACCTCCAGCTGTTCGACGGTGCGGAGGACGACACGCCGCCCCTGCCCACCCTGCCCACCCTGGCCCCCGGCCACCTCGCCTACCTCATCTACACCTCGGGTTCCACCGGCCGGCCGAAGGGCGTCCTGAACGAGCACGGGGCGGTGTGCAACCGGATCCGCTGGGGCATGGCGGCGTTCCCGCTCGGCCTGGGCGGCACGGTGCTGCAGAAGACGCCGATCCACTTCGACATCTCCGTGTGGGAGATCTTCTGGACGCTTTCCTCCGGCGCGACGCTCGTGCTCGCCCGGCCCGGCGGCCACCGCGACCCCGCCTACCTGGCACGTCTGCTCGCCGACGAGGGCGTCACGGACGTGCACTTCGTACCGTCCATGCTCGCGGTGTTCCTTGACGGCGGTCCGCTCCTCGACGGGCTGCGGCTGCGCCGGGTGTTCTGCAGCGGCGAGGCGCTTCCCGCGGCACTGCGCGACCAGCTCTTCGCCCGGCTGCCCCAAGTGGAACTGCACAACCTGTACGGCCCGACCGAAGCGGCCATCGAGGTGACGCACTGGTGCTGCAGCCCCGGCGAATCCGCTGTGCCGATCGGTCGCCCCATCGCCAACGCCCGGTGCTATGTCCTCGATGCCGAACTCCAGCCGGTGCCCCCGGGGGTGCCCGGCGAGCTGTGGCTCGGCGGCCTGCCGGTCGCCCGCGGATACCACGGCCGGCCCGATCTGACCGGGGAGCGCTTCCTGCCGGACCCCTACGGCCCGGCGGGATCACGGATGTACCGCTCCGGCGACCTGGCCCGCCGGCGCCGCGATGGCGTCCTCGAATACCTGGGGCGCGAGGACGGCCAGGTGAAGCTGCACGGCCAGCGCATCGAACTGAGCGAGATCGAGGCGGCCCTGACCGGTCCCGCCGGGGAGGCCGACGTGGTGGTCGACGTCCGGGGAACGGACGCACTCGGCAAGCGGCTCGTCGCCTACGTGCGGCCCGCCCGGCCCGAGCGGGCCGCGGAGCTGGTCGACGAGATCCGCGCGCTGGCCACCGCCCGGCTTCCCGCCTACATGCGGCCGAGCACCTACGTCATTCTGGAACGAATGCCGTTGACGGCGAGCGGTAAGACGGACCGCAAGGCGCTGCCCGACCCGGGGCCGGGCGAGGGGAGCACCACCCGTACCGGCACCCCGCCCCGCACCCCCGTGGAACGCGAACTGGCCCTGGTCTGGTCGGAGGTACTGGGTGCCGAGGGCATCGTTGTCGAGGACAACTTCTTCGAGATCGGCGGCCACTCGCTCCTGGCGGCCCGTATGACCAGCCGTGCGGGCGTGGCGCTCGGCTTGGACCTGTCGGTCGGCCTGGCTTTCGAACATCCCACGCTGGGGGAGTTCGCGCTCGCGGCCGTGGCCGCCCGAGCGGCCGTGGACAGTGCGGAGACGCAGCGGCTGCTGGCAGAGCTGGAGGCCCTGGCCGAGGCGGAGGAGGAGACCGGCACCGGCGCGGATGGCCCCGTTGCCACCGGCACGGTCGGCGATACCGATGCGCCCGGTGCCGCCGATGCGGACGGCGATGCCGGGAACGGCCTGCGAGGTATTCGGTGAAAGACGGTCAGGCCGGAGCCTGCCGCGGCTTCGAGGGCGACGCGCCCCGTACAGCTGCCCAGGCCACCCCCGAGCGGGAATCCGCCCGCACCGACTGGTGGGCGGTGACGGGCGGCATTCTGATCGGCGCCCTGCTGTGTGTGTTCAACATCCTCGTCATCTTCAAGACGGGGGTGGCCTTCGGCGGGTCGGCCCTGGTCGTGGTGGTGGGGGCGGTCTGGCTGCGGCTGCGGCGGCGGCTGGCCTGGCACAGCCTGTTCGTTGTCTTCTCCATCGCCTCCAGCGGATACCTCTCGGCCGCTGCCATCGGCTCCGGGATCGCTGCCAACCACCTCAGGGACGGGTCGGTGCCTCCGTGGGCGGCCCTCGCCGCCGTCGTCCTGCTCTCCAACGCCGTGGGACTGGTGCTCGGCCTCCTCACCGCCCGTATGCTCAAGCGGGAGGAACTGCCGTTCCCCACGCTTCGGCCCGCCATCGTGCTGATGGAGGGCTTCAGCCGCGCGCGGGATGTCTCGGCCCGCCCGCTGGTGTGGTCGGCGCTGGCCTCGGCCGCCGTCGCGCTGGCCGTCTCCCTGACGACGGCCGACGGGTCCGTGCACCTGCCCGGTACACCCGGATTCGTCGGGCTCGCCCTGTCGCCCATGCTGCTCGGCGTCGGTGCGCTCGCCGGCAGCCGCTCCGCGGTGTGGATGCTCGTCGGCGGCGTGTGCTCCGCCATCGTCTGGAGCCGGACCGACCCGGCGGACAGCTACACCGAGCACCTGTCGACCGGCCCCATCCTGGCCATCGGTATCGGTGTCATCACCGGATACTCGGTCGCCACCCTGGTCAGGTCGCTGCGGGTGATGAGGCGCGGCGCCGCCCCCCGTGTCGGCGGCGAGCGCCGTGCGGGTGCGGCCCTGTGCGGGCTGCTCCTGGTCGGCGCCGCAGCCCTGTGCTGGTACTACGGGGCGGGCCGCGGCCTGGGCGTCGCGCTGCTCCTGTCGGCCATGACGCTGCTGTTCGCGCTGTTCTTCGTCCGGGTCGGCGCCGAGACCGGCATCGCCCCGCTGTCCCCGGCCATCTTCCTCGGCATCATCCTGCTGCGCTTGGCGGGGCTGCCGGTGGGCGACGCGATCGTGCTCAGTACGGCCGTCTCCGGCGCCGCCATGGCCGCGCTGTACTACACGTACGCGGTCCGTGTGTCCGACACCGCGGTGGCCGCGCGGCCCGCGCCGCGCACGACGCTGTCCACCCAGGCCCTCGGTGGCTGGCTGGGCGCGATCGTCGGCCTGTTCCTGATGGCCGTGCTGCTGCGCTCCGGCCTGGTAGGACAGCCGGAGTTCCCCGCTCCGCTGGCCCGCGCCTTCGACTTCGTCGCGACTGCCTACACCCTGGGCTCCTCCCAAGCGCACCAGGTCGGACCGTCGCTCGCCGCCGCCGTGCCGGCCGGCTTCCTGCTCACCTTCGCTCCGGTCTCGCCCTCCGCCCTGGGGCTGGGCATGTTGCTGCCGCCCGCGACGGTCCTGACGATGTCCCTGGGCGGCGGCGCGGCCTGGCTGATCACACGCAAGGCGCCCCACCTGAAGGAATGGGTGGGCACGGTGGCCTCCGGCCTGGTCATCGGAGAGGGCGTTGTCTCGGCCGTGATCGTCGCAGCCCGGGCCATCGGCTAGCCGGGCACCGTGAACCCGCCGCCGGACACGGCTTCGGCGTCGTCCCACAGAGAGGGAAGGCACAGCAGTGGAAGACCTCCAGAGCAGGATCGCCGCGCTGCCGCCCAAGCAGCGAGCGCTGTTCGAGAGCCGTCTGCGGGCGGCCGGTCAGGGGCGGGACACCGGGATCACGCGCAGGCCCGACGACGGCAGGCCGGTGCCGCTGTCCTTCGCCCAGCACCGGCTGTGGTTCCTCGACCAACTGGAGCCGGGCCGCGCCGTCTACAACGTTTCCGCCTCGCTCAGGCTGCGCCGCCCTGTGTCCACCGAGACGGTCCGCACCGCCCTGGGCGAGCTGACCCGGCGGCACGAGACGCTACGCACCACCTTCCCGGCCGACGGGGGTGAGCCCCGGCAGTGCATCGCCGCGAACCTCGCCCCGCCGCTGACCGAAATCAACCTGCGCGGCATGCCGGAGAGCGCCCGGGCGGCAGCCGCGCTGCGGCTGTGCGGGCAGGACAAGCAACAGCCCTTCGACCTGGCGTCCGGCCCCCTGCTGCGCTGCCTGCTGCTACGGCTGCGCGACGACGAGGCGCTGCTGTTCCTGACCTTCCATCACACCGTCTTCGACGGCTGGTCGATCGGCCTGCTGCGGCGTGACCTGAACGCCCTGCTGCGCACCGCCGAGTCGGGCGAGGAGGCCCTGCTGCCCCCGTTGCCGGTGCAGTACGCCGACTTCGCCGACTGGCAGCGCCGCCGGCTGGACGACCAGCGCCTCGCCGAACTGCTCGACTACTGGCAGGACCGGATGCGCGGCGCGCCCCCGGCCATCAATCTGCCCTTCGACCATCCCCGGCCCGCCGAAGCGACCTACGAGGGGGCCCGCCGGCGATTCGCCCTGTCCGCCGAGCTGACCGGGGCCGTGCGCGAGCTGGCCGCACGCTGCGGTGCCACTCCCTTCATGGCCCTGCTCGCGCTGTTCGCCACCCTGTTGCACCGGTGGAGCGGAGAGCGCGACATGGTCATCGGCACCCCGGTGGCCAACCGTGCCCACCCCGAGTTGGAGAACCTGATCGGCTTCTTCGCCAACACCCTGGCGATGCGCGTCCAGGTGGAGCCCGGCACTACCTTCGAGGACGTGCTGGCCCAGGTCCGGCAGACCACGGTGGAGGCGCTGGCCAGGCAGGATCTGCCGTTCGAACGGTTGGTGGAGCAGGTGAGGACGCAGCGCAGCCTCACCCACAATCCGCTGTTCCAGGTCGCGTTCGTCATGGAGGACGGCCGGGACGCCAGCGAGCTGGACAACCTGTTGCCCGGGCACGCCCGCGACACCCACACCCCGGACTCCGCCAAGTTCGACCTGACCCTGGTGCTCACCGACCGCGAGCACACCTTCACCGGTTACTTCGAGTACAGCTACGCCCTCTTCGACCCGGTGACCATCGACCGCCTCACCGAGCGGCTGGAACTGCTTGCGCGGGCGGTCACCACCGACCCTGACCGCGACCTGGCCGCCCTGCCCGTCCTCACCCGGGACGAGACCGATCACCTGCGGCAGATCAACGCCCCGGTCCCGGACGACCCCCGGCACCACCGGACCTTGCACCAGGTGCTCGAAGAGGCCGCGCGGCGCCACCCGGCCCACACCGCGGTGGAGGCACCGGACCGCCACCTCACCTACCTCGAGCTGGACACGGCGGCCAACCGGCTCGCCCACCACCTGGTCGCTCTCGGCGTCGGCCCCGAACAGCCGGTCGGTGTGGCCCTGGACGGCACAGCGGACGCCGTGGTGGCCACTTTCGGCGTCCTCAAGGCCGGTGCCGCGCTGCTGCCGCTCGACCCTGAGTACCCCCCGGCGCGGCTTGCCGACATCACGGGCAGCAGCGGCGTGCGGCTCCTGCTCACCCAGCGGGCCCTGGCCGACCGCTTCGCCTTCGCCGATGACGTCACCCCGCTGCTCCTGGACGACGACGCGACTCGCGCCGCGATCGCAGCCAGGCCGGAGCGACGGCCGGAGGTGTCCATCCCGCTGGACCGGCTCGCCTACCTCATCTTCACCTCGGGTTCCACCGGCTTGCCCAAGGGCGTCATGGTGCCGCACCGCGGCATCGGCAGCCTGACCCGCAGCGCCGAGCAGTTCGCACAGACCCCGGACAGCCGCGTCCTGCGCTTCGCCTCACCGAGCTTCGACGTCTCCCTCCTCGAACTGTTGATGACGTTCGACGCCGGAGCCACCCTGGTCGTCGAGCCGAGGGCCACGCTCGTACCCGGTGACGACCTGGCCCAGCTGATCAGGGACCGCGCGATCACGACCGTCCTGCTGTCGCCATCGGCACTCTCCACGCTCACCGGCAGCGAACTGCCCGGCCTGCGCACCGTGGTGATGGCGGGGGAGGCCGCGACCCTCGAACTCGCCCAGCAGTGGTGCGCCGGCCGGGAGGTCTTCAACGGGTACGGGCCCACCGAGGCGACCGTCCTCGCCACCGTTGCGCGCTGTACCCCGGACCGGGTACCGCCGCTCGGCCGCCCGGTCGCCGGCTACACGGTCCACGTCCTGGACGACTCACGGCGCCCCGTCCCCTTCGGGCGGCAAGGAGAGCTGTACCTCGGCGGCGTAGGTCTCGCCCGCGGCTACCTCGGCCGGCCCGAGGCCACCGCACTGAGCTTCCTCCCCGACCCGGTCGGCTCCCAACCCGGCGCCCGCCTCTACCGGACGGGTGACCTGGTGCGCTGGGGCGCCGACGGCGAGCTGGAATTCCTGGGCCGCGCCGACCACCAGGTGAAGCTGCGCGGTTTCCGGATCGAGCTGGGAGAGATCGAGAGCCGGCTGGAGGACCACCCGGGGGTGCGCGCCGCCGTCGCCCAGGTCCGCGGCGAAGGCACCGGACGGCGCCTGGCCGGCTACGCCGTACCCGCGCCCGGCCAGGCCCGGCCGACCTCGGCGGACCTGCGTCAGTGGCTCAAGGACCGGCTGCCCGGATACATGATCCCGGAGCTGTTCGTCCTGCTCGACGCCCTGCCCACCGGCCCCAACGGCAAGCTCGACCGCGACGCCCTGCCCGACCCGCTCCAGTGGTCCGCCGACAGCGCGGGGGAGGACAGGCCGGCTCTGGGCCCGGTGGAGGCGCAGGTCGCCGAGGTCTGGCGGGAGGTCCTCGGCATCACCCTGCCCGGCGGCGCCGACAATTTCTTCGAAGTGGGCGGAAACTCCCTGTCCGCGACGCGGGTGATGGCCCGGCTCAACCAGATTTTCGGCACCCGGCTGCCGGTGCGCACCCTGTTCGTGGAATCCACCGTGTCCGGACTTGCCAAAAGTGTCACCGCAAACGGCGGTCCGCTGAACTTCCGTAGCCGGACATGACCACAAGTGGAACGCCAAGAACTCTGGCGTTCGCTGCTTGAGGCGCCTGATGATTGGTGTGGCGCGAAAATAGTTCACTGCCATATGCGGAGGAGAGCTGCGTGAGCCATCGGTCCCGGCAGGTGAAACACCCCGACAGTTTCGATGCCCGCGCTCGCCTGACCGTCGCGGGGGACACCTTTGAAATCTTCCGGCTGCAGAATGCGGTACCGGGAGCGGACTCTCTTCCGTACAGCATCCGCATTCTGCTGGAAAACCTGCTGCGGCACGAGGACGGCGTTCGCGTACGGGCCGACCACGTCACCGCGCTCGCCGGCTGGGACCCGGCACAGCCCGGGCCCGAGGTCCTCTTCCACCCCGCCCGGGTGGTCATGCAGGACTACAGCGGCGTGCCGTGCCTGGTCGATATGGCCGCCATGCGGGAGGCGGCCGTACGCCTCGGTGGCCAGGCCTCGGCCATCAGCCCCCGTGTCCCGGTGGACCTCGTCGTGGACCACTCGGTCATGGCCGATGCCTTCGGCACGCCCGACGCCTACGCCCGCAACGCCGCGCTCGACCACGCCCGCAACCGGGAGCGCTACGAGCTGCTGCGCTGGGCCGAGTCCACCTTCGAACGGCTGAAGGTCGTCCCGCCGAACACCGGCATCATCCATCAGGTCAACCTCGAACGGCTGGCCGGCGTGGTGATCGCCGACGACGGCACGGGCACCGCCGCCCTCTACCCGGACACGGTGGTCGGTACGGACTCGCACACCCCCATGGTCAACGGCCTGGGCGTGCTCGGCTGGGGCGTCGGCGGCATCGAGGCGGTGGCGGCGATGCTCGGACAGCCGCTGTCGCTGCGCACGCCCCGGGTCATCGCCTGCGAGCTGAGCGGCCGCCCCCTGGGCGGGGTGACGGCCACCGACATCGTCCTGACCCTCACCGAACGGCTGCGCGCGCACGGTGTGGTGGGCTCGTTCATCGAGTTCCACGGCCCCGGTCTGGCCGCGCTGAGTGCCGCCGACCGGGCCACCATCGCCAACATGTGCCCGGAGTACGGCGCGACCTCGGCGTTGTTCCCCATCGACGAGGAGGTCCTGCGCTACCTGCGCGCCACCGGGCGTTCGCCGGCCCATGTGGACCGGGTGCGTGCTTACGCCGAGGAACAGGGGCTGTGGTACGACCCTGCGGACGTGGCCGGCTTCCGGTACACCGAGCGGATCGCTTTCGACCTGGCCTCGGTCGTCCCGTCGATCGCCGGGCCCCGGCGCCCCCAGGACCGGGTGCCGCTGGCCGACGCGCGCGCAGCCTTCGCCGCTGCCCTGCCCGACCTCAACGGGGGCAAACCGCAGCGGGCCGAGGTCACCGCTCCCGACGGCAGCCGCCACACCCTCGCCGACGGCGCCGTGGTGCTGGCCGCCATCACCTCGTGCACGAACACCTCCAATCCCGCCCTGATGATCGCGGCCGGCCTGCTCGCCAAGAAGGCCGTCGAACGTGGTCTGCAGCCACGCCCCTGGGTCAAGAGCACCCTTGCCCCGGGGTCGGCCGCCGTGATGGAGTACCTGGCTCACGCCGGCCTGGACACCTACCTCGCCAAGCTCGGCTTCAACCTGGTGGCGTACGGCTGTACCTCCTGCATCGGCAACTCCGGACCGCTCCCGGACGGTGTGGGCGCCGCCGTGCGGGAATCCGGCCTGGCCTCGGTGGCGGTGCTGTCCGGCAACCGCAACTTCGAGGGCCGGATCAACCCCGATGTGCGCATGAACTACCTGGCCTCACCGCCGCTGGTGGTGGCTTACGCCCTGGCCGGGACGATGGACATCGACCTCACCCACGACCCGATCGGGGCCGCGCCCGACGGCAGCCCGGTCCGGCTGGCCGACATCTGGCCGGACGGCCGGGAGGTGGCCGACGTGGCCCGGACGGCCGTCAGCCCCGACGTGTACACCGCCATGTACGAATCCCTCGTGGCCGGCGACGACCGTTGGCGCGCCCTCCCGGCGCAGCCCAGGGAGTTGTACCCGTGGTCGGAGGAGTCCGCCTACGTCGCGCCGCCGCCGTACTTCGACGGCACCGCGGCCGAGCCGCCGGCGCTCGACGACATCGCCGGCGCCCGGGTGCTGGCCTACCTCGGGGACTCGGTCACGACCGACCACATCTCACCCGCCGGCAGCATCCCGGAAGAATCGCCGGCCGGCGCCTACCTGCGTGGCCTCGGCGTACGGCCCGAGGAGTTCAACTCCTACGGCGCCCGGCGCTGCAACCACGAGGTGCTGTTGCGCGGCTTGTTCTCGAACGCCCGGCTGCGCAACCGCCTGGTGCCCGACACGGTGGGCGGCTACACGAGGGACCACCTCAGCGGTGGCACCACCGGCATGTACGAGGCGGCACGCGCATACCGGCAGGCGGGCGTCCCGCTTGTCATCCTGGCCGGACGGGAGTACGGCACCGGGTCCTCCCGGGACTGGGCGGCCAAGGGCCCGGCGCTGATCGGGGTCCGTGCGGTGATCGCGGAGTCCTTCGAAAGAATCCACCGGTCGAACCTTGTCGGAATGGGGATTCTTCCGCTGGAATTTCCGCCCGGCGAGAGCGCGCGGACACTTGGCCTCACCGGGTCCGAGGAGTTCGACATCGTCGGCGTCAAGAGATTCGCTGAATCCGTGCCACATACCGTCCAGGTTTCCGCGGGAACGGTTTCCTTCGACGCTGTCGTCCGGGTCGATACTCCCATGGAAGCGGAATTCATCAGACACGGTGGAATCCTGCCGTACACCCTGCGCAGTGTGCTCGGACTGAACGGCAGTTGACCGGTCCTGCCCTCCTGGACATTCCCCGTTCGTGATTCGCTGTGCGTTTCTCGTATGCCTCCATGTGTTTCCTGTCCGTATTGCACGTCGCAGAAAGGAGGGTGCTGTGATTTCCCTTGACGGGGCGGCTGCCGACTGGCTGACGGTGTCCGAAGGGGTGGGCGCCGCGGATGCCCTCGCCGACGTCATCCGGCGCGTGCTCGGCCCGCGCCACCGCGCGCCACGGGTGGCGCAGGTGGTGGGCCCCGGCTTCGCCGGACGAGCCTGGTCGGCCCGGGTGACCCGGGCGCTGCGGCCCCTCGGCCCGACGCTGCTGGTACACGAAGGGCCGACCACCCCGGCCGGCGTCGCCGCGCTCGCGCGCCGGCTGTCCGCGGCCGGGGCGGACGCGGTGGTGGCCGTGGGCGGCGGCACCGTCATGGACGCGGCGAAGGCGGCGGCGGCTCTGGCCCGCACCGGCCCCACCGACGTCGAGCGTGTACGGCGGGTTTGCGCGACCGGCACCGTCCCCCCGGATCTCGATGCCCCGTTCCAGGTCATCGCCGTCCCCACCACGGCCGGGACCGGTGCCGAGGCCACTCCGTTCGCCACCCTGTGGGACCTGGACACCCGCCGGAAGCTGTCCCTCACCGGGCCCGGAGTGCGCCCCCGCGCTGCCGTGCTCGACCCCGGCCTGCTGGCCGGACTCGGCCGCCGCGACCTCGCCACGGGCATCCTGGACGCCCTCTGCCAGGGCGCGGAGGCAGCCTGGTCGATCCGTTCCACCGAGGGCTCCATGCGCTGGGGCGTCTCGGCCGTCCGCAGGGCGGCCCAGGTCCTCGACCGCGTCGAGGACGGCACCCTGGACGGCGCGGCACGGCTCACGCTCCAGGAGGCCGCCCACCACTCCGGGCGGGCCATCGCCCTCGCCCAGACCTCCTCCTGCCACGCCCTGTCCTACCCCCTGACGCTCCGTCTGGGGCTGCCCCACGGCCACGCCTGCGGAGTGACCCTGGGCCGGCTGCTCCGCTACAACCGCGCGGTGTCCCCGGGCGACTGCGCCGACCCACGCGGCCCCGGCCATGTGCACCGTGTGCTCGACACACTCACCGCTCCGCTCGGCGGCTCGCCGGACCGGGCCGCCGCCCGCCTGGAGCGCTTCATCGCCGCGTGCGGACTGACCCGGTACGACGACCTCGCCGTGGACCACCGTGCCGTGGCCACGGACGCCGTGTCGTACCCGCGCTGCCACGACAACCCCCGCCGGCTGGACCAAGAGTCCCTCAGCCGGCTCCTGGGCGAACGATCGGAAACGGAGGAGATGTGCGGATAGACCCGTTCAAGCTCGCTCACTGGATGAATGCCCGCAAGTACACGCTCGCCCAGACCGCCGACCGCGCCGGGCTCCCGCACGACGACCTGCGCCGTCTGCTCTCCGACGAGGACCGCGGTCTCGACCCGGCGCAGGCGAGCGC
Source organism: Streptomyces sp. NPDC048516 (assembly GCF_043199875.1). Classification (NCBI taxonomy): domain Bacteria; kingdom Bacillati; phylum Actinomycetota; class Actinomycetes; order Kitasatosporales; family Streptomycetaceae; genus Streptomyces; species Streptomyces sp. NPDC048516. Next base: position 400,576 of record NZ_JBICWS010000002.1, read on the forward strand.
CCTGGCCGCAGCCCTGAGCCTGGAACCCGCCCAGCTCGCCGGAGACGCACAGCGCAACCTCACCGTGGTGCACAAGTCCGCGGACGAGATGCTTGCCTCCCGCCGCCCCATCCAGCGTGACGGCATCCACTTCTACAACTACTACACGCTGGCCGCCCCCGAGGGCCGGGTCGCCCCCGTCGTCCTCGATATCCTCTGCCCGCCCGACCGGCTGCCCGCGCTCAACAACGGCCATCTCGAACCGGCCATCACCGTCAATCTGGGCCCCGGTGACATCAATGGCCGGTGGGGCGAGGAGATCACTCCGCAGACCTGGCGGGTGCTGCACGCCAACCAGGGAACCGACCACTGGATCGTGGGCGACTCCTACGTCGAGCCGTCGTACTGCCCGCACAGCTACTCGCTCGCCGGCGATGCGCCCGCCCGGATCGTCTCCTACACCGCCCGGTCGAACGTGGCTCCCCTCATGGCAGAGGCGAACAGCTGGTCTCCCGGGGCGTTCGAGGAGGCGCTGAAGGCCCTGTCCGGCAAGGTGACCGCCGGCCCGGTCCTGGACCTCTTCCTCGCTCGCCGCGTCCACACCCGCACCTCCGCCGCCGCGGTGGCCGGACTCGAACCGCTCGAACTGGAAGAGGCGGTGCGGGCTCCCCTTTCCGAGCACGGCATCGACGTCATGCGGCGGCTCGGTCGCGCCCTCGGATTCGACTACCGGGTCCTGCTGCCCGCCGACGATCAGCACGACGGCGTCGGCAAGACCTGGACCACGATCGACGACTCCCGTCGCTCGGCGCGTGCCTGGGGCACCTATCAGGCGGCCTCCATGGCTTCCGCCTCCCATCTCCCCGACCTGACCGGAACCTTCCTGCGGGTCGACGGCGAGGGCAACGGCGCCGATCTGATCGACCACGCCGAGAACCACTACTTCGTGGCCGACGGGCGGCTCACCCTTGAATGGGACGGCCCCGACGGCCCCGCCTCGGTGGAACTGGGGCCCGACGGCTCAGCCTGGACGGCCCCGTTCGTCCGGCACCGCTGGCACGGCATCGGCACGGTCCTGAAGTTCGGCTCCGGTGCTCACCTCGGCTACCAGGACTGGCTGGAGCTGACCAACACCTACGAACCCACGGTCACCCTGCGCCGCGGCCGGCGCGACGTGGCCGGCTGGGGCTACGACAACTAGGAGGAGACCCGTGCGCGTCGTCTACACCGACCCCGCCTGGGCTCTGGACGCCGATGGCCGTCCCGACCCCGCCCTGGCCGCTGTCGAACGTTCCGTGCTCGGCCCGGACATCGACATCGAACTCGGCTGCTTCGAAGACTCCTTCGTCACCTCCGGCGACCGCTTCCTCCAGCACGTGCGCGGCGCGGACGCCCTCGTCATCTACCGCTGCCAGGTCACCCCGGAACTCCTCGACGCCGTCTCACCCGGATGCAAGGTCATCGCCCGTAGCGGTGTGGGCGTGGACAACCTCAACGCTCCCCTGCTCGCCGACAGCCAGATCATCGGCTTCAACGTCCCCGACTACTGCGGCGACGAAGTGAGCACGCACACCCTCGCCCTGCTGCTCGCCCTGGAACGCGGAGTCAGCGTTCAGGACCGGCTCGTCCGCGCCGACCGGTGGGGGATCCACCGGGGCGGCATCCCGCGCCGCACCTGCGCGCGCACCGTCGGCATCGTCGGCTTCGGCCGCATCGGTCGTGCCACCACCCGCAAACTCCAGCCCTTCTACCGCCAGGTGCTCGCCGTCGACCCGTACGTCCATGCCGACGTCATGGCCGGCCACGGTGTGACGCCGGTCGACACACTGGAGGAACTGCTCGAACGGTGTGACGCGGTCGTCCTGCACACCGCGCTCACCGAGGAGACCCGCAACCTCATCAGCGGATCCGTCCTGGAACGGGCAAAACCGGGTGCCTTCCTCGTCAATACCGCCCGTGGCGCCCTCGTCGACCCGGGGTGCGTGCTGCGCGCCCTGGAGAGCGAACAGCTCGGCGGCTTCGCCTCGGACGTCTTCTCCCCCGAGGACCCCAACCAATCACCGGTGGCCCGCAAGCTCCTGGAACGCGACGACGTCATCGTCAGTTCCCACCGCGCGTTCCTTTCCGCCGAGTCGGAGGAGAGCCTGCGCCGCCGCGTGGCCGAGGGGGTTCGCTCGGTGCTCCGGGACGGCAGTCCGCCCGCCGAGGGCCGCGTGGCATGACCCCAACCAACACAGCACCGCACGTCCCCCATTGGAGGCACTCATGAACGCGACGGAGCAGGCATCGAGCAGCGACCTGGGCTCCACACGATCCGCCGGCGGCCGGCTCAGGCACCTGCTGCACACCCCAGGCGCCTGCCAGCTGATGGGTGTGCACGACGGACTGAGCGCCCGGATTGCCGTCGCCGAGGGGTTCGAGGCGCTGTGGGCGTCCGGCCTGTGCATGTCCACGGCGCGTGGTGTCCGGGACAGCGATGAGGCGTCCTGGACGGAACTGCTCACGCTCGTCGGCACCATGACCGACGCCGTCCCCGGCGTGCCCGTCCTCGTCGACGGCGACACCGGCTATGGCAACTTCAACACCGCCCGCCGGTTCGCCGGCCGCGCGGAGCGGGTCGGCGCGGCCGGGGTGTGCTTCGAGGACAAGGTCTTCCCGAAGATGAACTCCTTCTTCGGCGACGGCCACGAGCTGGCCCCGGTCGCTGAGTTCTGCGGAAAGATCCGGGCCTCCAAGGACGCCCAGCGTGACCCTGACTTCGTCGTGGTGGCGCGGACCGAGGCGCTGATCTCCAACCTGCCGATGGAAGAGGCGCTGGACCGGGCCGCGGCCTATGCCGAGGCCGGTGCCGACGCCCTGTTCATCCACTCCCGGATGAGCACCCCGCAGCAGATCGCCACCTTCATGGAGCGCTGGGAGGGCAGTACTCCCGTCCTGATCGCGCCCACCACCTACCACACGCCGTCCGTCGACGACTTCGCTGCGCTCGGCATCGCCGGCTGCATCTGGGCCAACCACAGTATGCGGGCCGCGTTCGCCGCGATGCGCGACGTGTGCCAGCGGATCCGCACCGACCGCGGCATCTTCGGCGTCGAGGAGCAGGTGGCGCCCCTGAAGGAGATCTTCGGCCTCTTCGACTACGAGGGCCTGGAGAAGGACGAGAGCTGCTACACACAGGACCCCGATCTGGCCGCGGTGCAGGGATGATCAGTGCGTCCGACATGCTGGCGGGGCTCACCGGCCTCGGCGTCACCACTGTCGCCGGAGTGCCCTGCTCCTACCTGACACCGTTGATCAACCGGGTCATCAGCGACCGCGCGACGCGGTACCTGACGGTCACGCAGGAGGGCGAGGCCGCCGCCGTCGCCGCCGGCTCCTGGCTCGGCGGCGGGCTGGGGTGCGCCATCACGCAGAACTCCGGCTTGGGCAATATGACCAACCCGCTCACCTCCCTGTTGCACCCCGCTCGGATTCCGGCGGTCGTGATCACCACCTGGCGGGGACGTCCTGGTGAGAAGGACGAGCCCCAGCACCACCTGATGGGCCGTGTCACCGGAGATCTGCTCGGTCTGTGCGACATGGAGTGGTCCCTGCTTCCCGACACCCCCAACGCCCTGCGCGACGAGTTCGACGTGTGCCGTGCGGCGCTGGCACGCCGCGAACTGCCGTACGGCTTCCTGCTCCCGCAGGGGGTCATCGCTGACGAGCCGCTGGACGAGGAGGCACCCCGCTCCCGGGCCGGACGGCTGGTACAGCACGCACGAACCGGGGTGTCCGACACCCCACCCACCCGGATCGCGGCCCTGGAACGGCTGCTGGCCGAACTGCCCCCGGCCGCTGCGGTGGTGTCCACCACCGGCAAGACCAGCCGGGAGCTGTACACCCTCGACGACCGGGATCAGCACTTCTACATGGTCGGGGCGATGGGCTCGGCGGCCACCGTCGGTCTCGGCGTCGCTCTGCACACGCCCAGGCCGGTGGTGGTCGTCGACGGCGACGGCTCGGCGTTGATGCGACTGGGAAGCCTGGCGACCGTCGCGGCCCATGCCCCCGGCAATCTGGTCCACCTCATCCTCGACAACGGAGTCCACGACTCCACCGGGGGCCAGCGGACCCTGTCCTCCGCCGTCGACCTGCCCGCGGTGGCTGCCGCCTGCGGCTACCGGGCGGTCCATGCCTGCGGCTCCCTCGACGACCTGACCGCCGCACTCGTCGGTGCCCTCACCACGGACGGACCCACCCTCATCCACCTGCCGATCAGACCCGGGTCGCTGGCCGCGCTGGGCCGGCCGAAGGTCCAGCCGCACGAAGTGGCCCGCCGCTTCCGTGAGTTCGCCACCGAGCCATGGCCCGCCCCCGCGGTCGGCTCCGGCACCCCGGCCGCGGCCGGAAGGGCGGGTGACCGATGAGCGCGCCGATCGCCGGGACGGGCGTCATCCACGGGCGCTTCCAGCCCCTGCACCTGGGCCACCTGGAGTACCTGCTGGCCGGCGCCGAACGATGCCACACCCTGATCGTCGGCATCACCAATCCCGATCCATGGAGCACCGCCGACGAGGCCACCGACCCCGAGCGTGGCCTTCCCGAGTCCAACCCGTGCACCTTCTACGAGCGTTACCTCATGGTCGAGGGCGCGCTCACCGAGGCCGGGATCGCCCGCGAGCGCCTGCGCATCGTCCCGTTCCCGCACAGCTTCCCGGAGCGGCTGGCGCACTACGCGCCCGCGGATGCCCGGTACCTGGTCACCGTCTACGACGACTGGGGTGACGCGAAACTCGACCGGTTCCACGCCCTCGGGCTACGCACCGAGGTCATGTGGCGCCGTACGGAGCAGGACAAGCCGATCAGCGGCGGCCGGGTCCGCCGGTCGATCGCCGCCGGAGAGCCCTGGGAGCACCTGGTGCCGCCCGCCGTCGCGAAGGTCGTGAAGGAGTGTGGAATCGATGAGCGCATCCGGGGCTGACGCCCGCCCCGCCGAGCCGGGCGCCGCACCGTCCCGGGGGCGGCTGTTCATCACCGTCCTGTGCGGCGGGGCCGACCGGCCGGTGGCCGAACTCGGCGGCCTGACCCCTTTCGAGGCGGCGGCCACCCCCCACCTGGACATCCTTGCCCGGCGCGGCAGTTCCGCCGTGCTGGAGGTGATCGCTCCCGGCATTCCCCCGGAGTCCGATTCGGGTGCCATGGCCCTGCTCGGCTACGACCCGGTCACCCACTACACCGGACGTGGCCCGCTGGAAGGCCTCGGCATGGACTTCTGGCAGCCGGACGGCTACTCGGTGGCCTTCCGGGTCAACTTCGCCAGCTGGGACCCGGCTACCGGACGACTCGACCGGCGCACCTCCCGCGACCTCGAGGAAGACGACCAGACCGCCCTGGTCGAGGAGATCACCGCACAGGTGACGCTCGGCGACGACGTCGCCTTCCGCCTCACCGGCTTCGGCCGGCACCGCGGGATCCTCGCCTTGACCAGCGACACGGTTCCGCTGTCCGGTCAGGTCACCAACACCGACCCGGGCTTCGTCAGCCGGGGCCCGTTCGGCGTCCCCGTGAACACCCCCGCTGCGACCCCGGCCACCTGCACGCCCTTCGGCGAGGGCCCGGACGCCGCGGCCACGGCACGGCTTGTCAACCGGTTCGTCCGCGCCAGCGCCGAGGTGATGCAGCGCAGCGCGGTCAACGAGCGCCGCAGGGCCGCCGGCCGGCGCCCCGCCAACCTGCTGCTGGTGCGGGACGCGGGTGACACCCTGCCCAAGCTGCCCGGCTTCACCGAACGCACCGGGCTGTCGCTGTCCATGTACGGTCAGGTGCCCGCCGAGCGTGGCCTGGCCCGGCTCATCGGGGCACGCTTCACCCGCTCCCGGCCTGCCCGCGGCCAGAGCGAGCCCGACTACTACCGGCAGTTGTTGCCCCAACTGCTCGCCGACCCCGCGGACATGGTGTTCGTCCACCTCAAGGGCCCGGATGAGCCCGGCCACGACGGTCGGCCCCATGACAAGGTCCGGGCCATCGAGGAGATCGACGCGCACTTCGTCGGTCCGCTGGCCGACGCGCTCACCCCGGCCGACACGCTGGTCGTCACCTGCGACCACGCGACCCCCTGCGAACTGGGCATCCACAGCCCCGACCCGGTGCCGGCGGTCGCCGTCGGCCCAGGGGTGGCCGCCGACCGGGTGGCCGGGTTCGGCGAGAAGGCCGCACTCGGCGGCACGCTCGGCGCGGACCGTGCCAGCGACCTCCTGGCCGCCCTGCTGCACGCGCCGGACGGAGAGCGCGGATGACGATCACCGCCGTCAGGCTTCGCGGCATCCTCGACTCCCGGGCCCGCGTCACCCTGGAGGCCGAGGTCACCCTCGCCTCCGGCCACACCGGCACCGGTTCCGCCCCCCGGGCGATCGCCCCTGGCCGGCTGGAGCGGCGACGCGGTCCTGAGCCGGCACTCGGCCCGATCACCGCTCCGGCCGTGTCCGCGGCGCTCACCGACGGCACCGTCCAGGGACAACAGCAGTGCGACACACGGCTCGTCGGCCTGCACGAGGCGGGCGAGGCCGGCTCGGACCTCACCCTGGCGGTGTCCCTGGCACACGCCCGGGCCGACGCGGCAGCCCGGGGCATCCCGCTCCACACCCACCTCGGGCAGCTGTACGGGGGCCTCACCGCGCCGGGGCTGCCCCGGCTGATGGTCAACGTGTTCTCCGGCGGCATCCACCGCACCGGGCCACCGCGCGGGTTCCAGCAGGTGATGGTGCTGCCCGCCACTGGTCGGCTCCACACCGACATCGAGGTGGCCGACCGGGTGTTCACCGCCGCCCACCGGAGCGTCGAGCGCCGCTTCGGGCCCGTGACGCTCTCCGCCTCCAGCGGGCTGATGGTCCCGCTGGACAGCGCCGAACAACTCGACCTGCTGCAGGCTGCGGTGACCGAAACCGGCCACACCGAGGTGTGCACGCTCGGTGTCGACGTGGCAGCCGAACACCTGCTCACCGAGCCCGGACGCTATCGGTTCGGCGACCGGGTCCTCACCGCCCCGGACTTCGCCGACCACCTGGCCGGCCTGGCACACCGCTTCCGGATGAGCTTCCTGGAGGACCCCTTCGACGCGGCGGACGATGTCGGCTGGGCCCGGCTGCGCGGGGCTCTCCCGGCCACCACCAGCGTCGTGGGCGACGACCTGTTCGCCACCGACGCGACCCGGATCGAGCCGGGGAAGGCGGACGGCATCCTGCTCAAGCTCAGCCAGGCCGGCACCGTCACCGCCACGCTCGCCGCCGCCGCGGCGGCCCGCCGCGCCGGGATGCTGCTCTCCGTCTCTCACCGCTCGGGCGAGACCGAGGACACCGCGATGTGCGACCTCGCCGTTGCGGTCGGCGCGGAGCTCATCAAGGTGGGCGGTCCGCGCCGCGGCGACCGCCTGGCCAAGTACAACCAGCTTCTCCGGCTCGACGAGTCCGTGGCGGCCCCGTGATCCGCCCCTGACTCCCATGAACCGCTGGTGCGGCCCCGCGCCGGCTCCGACACAGCACACCGAGGAGAGAACAGATGGCCGTGACCAAGGCACGTACGTTCCGCGAGCTGATGAACGCCCCCGAGATCCTCGTCGTCCCCAGTGCGTACGACGCTCTGAGCGCCAAGGTCATCCAGCAGGCCGGCTTCCCCGCGGTACACATGACCGGCTCGGGCACGTCAGCCAGCATGCTCGGCCTCCCCGACCTGGGCTTCACCAGTGTCTCGGAGCAGGCCACCAACGCCAAGAACATCGTGCTCGCCGTGGACGTGCCGGTGATCATGGACGCCGACGCCGGCTACGGCAACGCCATGTCGGTGTGGCGGGCCACCCGGGAGTTCGAGCGGGTCGGCATCGTCGGCTACCACCTGGAGGACCAGGTGAACCCCAAGCGCTGCGGCCACCTCGAAGGCAAGCGGCTGATCTCGACCGAGGAGATGACCGGCAAGATCGAGGCGGCCGTCGAGGCCCGCGAGGACGAGGACTTCACGATCATCGCGCGCACCGATGCCCGCGAGTCGTTCGGCCTGGACGAGGCCATCCGCCGCTCCCGCGAGTACGTGGCGGCCGGCGCCGACTGCATCTTCCTGGAGGCCATGCTCGACGTCGAGGAGATGAAGCGGGTACGTGACGAGATCGACGCCCCTCTGCTGGCCAACATGGTCGAGGGAGGCAAGACGCCCTGGCTGACCACCAAGGAACTGGAGTCGATCGGCTACAACCTGGCGATCTACCCGCTGTCCGGCTGGATGGCCGCCGCCTCGGTGCTGCGCAAGCTGTTCACCGAGCTGAGGGAGGCCGGCACCACCCAGAAGTTCTGGGACGACATGGGCTTGAAGATGTCCTTCGCCGAACTCTTCGAGGTCTTCGAGTACTCGAAGATCTCCGAGCTTGAGGCTCGCTTCGTCCGCGACCAGGACTGACCCCGGGCCTTACTGGCAACTCCCCCGAAGTCCTCAGCAATTCCTTCGATCCCACGCGGCACGGGAGACACCATGTTCGTCGATGGAGCACTGCAGCCTGCCCGCCACCACCTCACTGTGTACGACCGCTGGACGGGCGAGTCCATCGGATCCGTGCCGCGGGACGGTGCGGCGGAGGCGTCGGCCGCCGTGTCCGCGCTGGCCGCGGCGCGCTGTGCCATGACTCCGCAGCAGCGCTCGGCCGTCCTGGGCCGCGCGGCCGCCCTGCTGGAGTCCCGGGCGGAGGAGTTCTCGGCACTCATCACGGCCGAGTCGGGGGTGTGCCGTAAGGAGACGCTGCGCGAAGTGTCCCGCGCGGCAGGGAATCTCAAGGTGGCCGCCGCGGAGGCGGAACGCATCCGCGGCGAGTCCATCCCCCTGCCCGATGGCACCCGGCTGGCCGTCACGCTGCCCGAGCCGGTGGGTGTCGTCCTCGGCATCACGCCCTTCAACCGGCCCCTCAACCAAGTCGTGGTGAAGGCGGCGCCTGCCCTGGCCGCCGGGTGTCCGCTGCTGCTCAAACCATCGGAGAAGACCCCGCTGACGGCACTGGCCTTCGCCGATCTGCTGATCGAAGCCGGCTGCGCCAAGGACATGCTCGGCGTGGTCACCGGAGACCCCGGCGAACTGGGACCGCTCCTCGCGTCCCACCCGGACGTCGCCATGGTGACCTTCACCGGCAGTGTCGCCACCGGTCACTCGGTGGCCGCACTGGCGGCAGGTAAGCGGCAGCTGCTCGAACTGGGCGGCAACGACCCGCTGTTCGTCCTCCCCGACGCCGACCTGCCGCACGCGGCACGGCTGGCCGCCGGCGGCGCCTGCGCCACCGCCGGCCAGTCCTGCCGCGGCATCAAGCGGCTCTTCGTCTGGGAGGAGGTCGCCGACGAGTTCACCGACCTGCTGAGCACTGAGGTCGCCGGCAAACAGGCCGGCGACCCGCGACGGAACGACACCGACCTCGGCCCCCTGATCAGCGAGGAGGCGGCGCTCGTGGTGGAACGCCGGATCGCCGACGCGGTCCGGGACGGCGCTCGTCTGGTCACGGGCGGCGAACGGGACGGCGCGCTGGTGCGCCCCGCCGTGCTCGACCGGGTACCGGCCGACACGGAACTGGTGCGCGAGGAGACCTTCGGCCCGGTGGCGCCGGTGATCCGGGTCCGCGGTGCCGACGAGGCGGTCCGGCTGTCCAACTCGACGGCGTACGGCCTCCAGGCGGGCGTGGTCACCCGGGACAGCGCCCAATTCTGGGACATCGCCGCCCGTCTGCGGGTCGGCGCCGTGAACCTCGGCGAGGGCCCCCACTTCGACTCGCCGCACATCCCCTTCGGCGGTGTCAAGGCCAGTGGCATCGGCCGGGAGGGCATCCGGTACGCGATCGCCGAGATGACCGTGACCAAGACGGTGACCCTCCCCGGCCCCTACGGAACCAACTGATTTCCCCCTGCCGGCGGCTGATTCAGCTGGTTCCGCGAAAGGAGAAGACGGTGAAGCACTGCATAGTCGTGGGTTACCACGAGACCGACATGTCCGGCGAGGAGCTGCAACTTGCCCTGGAGCACGGGGGAGACGACCTGCCCGCGCCCATCCGCAGCATGCTCCGCACCAAGATCACATTTGGCGGCAGCCACTATTCGTACATGGACGCCCTCAGCCTGGTGCGCAACGAGGGCCCGGGAACGGACCACGCGTACACCGTCTCCGAGCTGCCGAGTCTGGGCACCCTGTACCTCGTCAACTACCTGGAGGAGCACGGCCATCCGGCCGACTTCGTCAACAGCTTCAGCTTCGAGCAGGACCAGCTGGTCAAACTGCTCGCCGACAACCCCGCATCGGTCGCGATCACCACGACCTTCTACATGATGCCCGCCCCGGTGATCGAGATCATCCGCTTCATCCGGCGGCACAACGCGAACGTCCCGATCATCGTCGGCGGCCCGCTCGTCGACAACCAGTGCCGGGCGGGCCGTGGCGACAAGCTCAACCGGTTCTTCGACCGGGTCGGAGCCGACTACTACGTCTGGGAGTCCCAGGGCGAGGCCGCTCTGGGAGACGTGGTCGGCGCCATCGTCAACGGTGACGCCCCCACGGAGGTGCCCAACGTCTTCCTGCGCTCAGCCGCCACCGGCGAATGGCGGCTGACGCGCAAGCGCCCCGAGGTCAACGACCTCAACGCCTTCTCGGTGCGCTGGAACCGCTTCGACCCCACCGTCCTCGGGCCGACGCTGTCCACCCGCACCGCCCGCAGCTGCGCCTTCAGCTGCGCCTTCTGCGACTACCCGGAACGGGCAGGCGCCCTCACCCTGGCCGACCTGTCCACGGTCGAGCGCGAACTGGAGGAACTGGCCGACCTGGGGGTCAAGCGCGTCGCCTTCATCGACGACACCTTCAACGTGCCGATGCGCCGGTTCAAGGACCTGTGCCGGATGCTGGTGCGCCGCGACTTCGGGATCGAGTGGTTCTCGTACTTCCGCTGCGGCCACGCCCGCGACCCCGACGTCTATGACCTGATGTACGACTCCGGCTGCCGGGGCGTGTTGCTCGGCATCGAGTCGGGCGATGACCAAGTGCTGCTCAACATGGACAAGCGGGCCACCACGGCGCACTACCAGAACGGCATTGAACAGCTCAAGGCCCGGGGCATCTTCACTCACGCTTCGTTCGTCGTCGGTTTCCCAGGGGAAAGCCCCCAGACCGTGCGGAACACCATCGACTTCATCAACTCCGCGGGTCCGGACACCTTCGCGGTCAACCACTGGTACTACATGCAGTCCACGCCCATCCACGTCCGGGCGCCCCAGTTCGACCTCACCGGCAACGGCCACACCTGGTCGCACCGCACCATGAACTCTCATCAGGCTCTCGAAGCCGCCGACGAGATATTTGACTCGGTGGTCAACGCCGCCTGGATGCCCGTGAACGGACTCGACTTCTGGGGCGTCCCCTACCTCCTGGGCAAGGGCATGAACCACGCCGAGATCGTCCGGTTCCTCGACCTCGCCAAACCGCTCACCGTGGCCAACGTCTCCCGCGGCAGCGCGGCGGAGGCCGCCACCGCGGAGCGCCGGTTCCGCGACTTCGTCACCGGCCTGGACCTGGCACCCGCCCGCTACCGCACCGCAGGGAGTGAGTTTCGATGACCGTCCAGAATCCTCAGGAACCCGAGTACTTCCCGGAGGTCTTCCCTCAAGACGCCTTCCCCCAGTACGCCTGGGACGAGGGCATGCGGCCGATCACTCTGCCGCACGAGGTGTGGCTGTCGGAGACCACCCACCGGGACGGCCAGCAAGGGGGGCTGCCCCTGTCGCTGGACACCAGCCGCCGCATCTACGACATCCTCTGCGAGATCACGGACGACTCCACGGCGATCCGCCACGCCGAGTTCTTCCCCTACCGCGACTCCGACCGCAACGCCCTGATCTACGCCCTGGAAAGGCACCGGGACGGCGCTCCGATCGAGCCCACCACCTGGATCCGGGCCCGCCGGGAGGACGTCGAGCTGATCAAGCGGATCGGCGTCACCGAGACCGGTCTGCTCAGCTCCTCCTCGGACTACCACACCTTCCACAAGTTCGGCTCGGGCGGCCGGACCCAGGCCGCGTCGATGTACCTGGACGCGGTGACCATGGCGCTCGACCACGGCATCCGGCCCCGCGTCCACCTGGAGGACACGACCCGCTCCTCTGCCGACTTCGTCCGCGCCCTGGTCGAAGAGGTACTGAAGGTCGCCGAACGCTACCCGGACGAACTCCAGCCCCGCTTCCGGGTCTGCGACACCCTCGGCATCGGCCTGCCCTACGACGACGTGAGCCTGCCCCGCAGCATCCCGCGCTGGATCCGGCTGCTGCGCGGCTTCGGCCTCTCCCCGTCCCAGATCGAGCTGCACCCTCACAACGACACCTGGCTGGTCGTCGCCAACTGCCTGGCGGCCATCCGCGAGGGCTGCGGCGTGATCAGCGGGACGACGCTGGGCACGGGTGAACGCACCGGCAATGCGCCGCTGGAGGCCGTCATGGTGCACCTGCTCGGGATGGGCTACTGGTCCGGGGCCCGGGTCAACCTGCCCGCGGTCAACAAGCTCGTGGAGCTGTACGAGGGCATCGGATCCGGCCCGTCGCAGAAGTACCCCTTCTTCGGCCGCGACGCCTACGTCACCCGGGCCGGCATCCACGCCGACGGCCTGAACAAGTTCTGGTGGATGTACGCACCGTTCAACGCCCCGCTGCTCACCGGCCGGGAGCTGGACGTCGCCCTCACCAAGGACTCCGGCCAGGCGGGGCTGCTGTTCGTGCTGAAAAAGCGGCTCGGGCTGCAACTGGAGAAGGGTGACCCGCGGGTCGCGGAGGTTCTGGCCTGGATGGGCCGGCAGTGGGACGCCGGCCGGGTCTCGGCCGTCGAGTGGGACGAGTTGGAGCCGGTGGTCGAGAAGGTGTTCGCCACCGAGGAAGGAGTGGGCTGACATGAAGGGACCGGCGCGAGGAGGCAACCCCTCATGACCGTCGCCACATCAGGTAAGGCGTCGGGCAGCACCGGCGGCCCGCCGTCCTGCCCCGTCGTCGCGGAGTTCGAGCACCAGGTGCGGACCGGCCCGGAGCGGCCCGCCGTCGTCCTGCCCGGCGAGACGGTCGACTACCGGGAGCTGGGCGCGCGCGCCGACGCCGTCGGCCGCGCACTCATCGACCGCCGGGGCGAGGGGGCCGAGCCGGTCCCCCTGATGGTGCTGGACCCGGCCTGGATGCTCGCCGCCTGCCTGGGCGTGCTCAAGGCGGGCAAGTTCTACGTTCCGCTCAATCCGCACCACCCGGCGGCCCGCAACCGCGAGCTGTTGAACCGGCTGGGCGCCGCCCTGGTCGTCACCGACGCCCCCGGCGTCCCGGAGCCGCTTACCGACGCCACCGTGCTCCGCATCGCCGACCTCGACGTGCGGCCCGGCACGCCCGGTCCGCCGCATGCCGCCACCGGCCCGGACGAGTGGGCGTACGCGCTGTACACCTCGGGCTCGACCGGCTTGCCCAAGGGCATCCTGCAGCAACGGGCCGACATGCGACAGAACGTCGAGCGGCACGCGGCGCTCGGCATCGGACCGCACGACCGGGTCACCCTGATCAATGCCGACGGCTTCGTCGCCGCGGTGTCCAACCCGTATATGGCGCTCCTCAACGGCGCGGCCCTGGTGCCGTACTCCTTCCAGGGCGACGGCGTGCACGATCTGGTCGAGCGCCTGGACGAGGCGGGGGTCACCGTCTATTACTCCTTCCCCTCCTTCCTCAGGCAGGCGGCAACGGTGGCCGAGGGACGCACGGCGAGCAGCGTCCGCCTGGCCTACCTCGGCGGGGAGAGCGTGCACCACAGCGACGTCCTTGCCGCCCGGCGGCTGTTCCCGGCCGCCACCATCGCGGTCGGGCTGAACTCCACGGAGACCGGCCTCACCCGGCTCCACCTGATTCCCCCGGACGCCGCCGTGCCCGACCCCGTGCCCGTCGGCGGGCCGGTGCCCGGCGTCGAGGTCCGCGTGGAGACCGCGTCGGGCCGGCCGGCGGGCAGGGGCGAGGCCGGGGGGATCGTCGTGTGCAGTCCGTACCTGCACGGAGCCGAGTGGACGGCCGAGGGCCCCCGGCCCCTTGCCGAGCCCGTGCCGGGGGCCGGCCCGGGTGGTGGACCGGCCCGCCAGGAGTTCCGCACCGGCGACCGCGGCCGGCTGGACGAAGCCGGCCTGTTGGTCCACCTCGGCCGCGCCGACGGCATGGTCAAGGTGCGTGGCTACCGAATCGAGATCATCGAGGTCGAGTCCGCCGTCTCTGCGGTGACCGGCGTGGCCGAGGTGGCGGTCGTCCCCTACCAGGCGGCCGACGCGGAGACCGAACTCGCCGCGTATGTGGTCGCGAAGGACCCTGACCTCACCGAGGCAGGTCTCCGGCGCGCCCTGGCCGCGACCCTGCCGGCCCATCTGGTGCCTGCCGCCGTCCTGGTGGTGCCCCGGATGCCACGAACCCGCAACGGCAAGATCGACCGCAAGGCGCTACCCGACCCGGCGACCGCGTCCTCCTCCGGCACGACCGCCGCACAGACGCCTGCCGCCCGGCCGCCTGCCGCCCCGGCGACCGCCGCTTCAGCGGTTTTCGCCCCACCGGCCGCCGGTGCCGGCGAGGGCTCCGACGACCGCCGGGCGCAGGTACTCGCCCAGGTGGCCGGTATCTGGAGCGACGTCCTCGGGGCCGGGCCCGTGATGCCGGGAGACGACTTCTTCTCCCTCGGCGGCACGTCGATCTCGGCACTGCGGGTCGTCTCCCGCATCCGTAAGGAGTTCGGCGTCCCGCTCAAGCTCGCTGTCATTTTCGAGACGCCCTCTGTGGAAGCGGTGGCCGAATCCGTACTGCGCGGACTCGACGACGCGTAAAACGATCGACGACGTACACGAGTCCGGACACGGGGCGAGGGGCCCGGTTCCGGCGCCGAGGAAGACCGAAGGAAGACCACACGTGAGCCCAGAACGACGCCCGGCCGACATCCGCCTCGCCACCGAGGCGGACATGCCGGCGGTCTGCACCATCGTCAACCACTACATCGAGACAAGCACGGTCAATTTCCGTACCGAGCCGCAGGCTCCGCAGGAGTGGACGGACGACCTCGTCCGTCTCCGGGAGCGCTACCCATGGCTCGTCGCCGAGGTGGACGGCGAGGTCACCGGCATCGCCTACGCGGGCCCCTGGAAGGCACGCAGCGCCTACGACTGGACGGCCGAGTCGACCGTGTACGTCTCCCCCCGCCACCAGCGGACGGGACTGGGCTCCACGCTCTACACCCACCTGCTGAAGTCGCTGGAGGCGCAGGGCTTCAAGAGCGTGGTCGCTGTCATCGGGCTGCCCAACGACCCGAGCGTGCGCATGCACGAGGCGCTCGGATATGCCCCCCGCGGCATGCTGCGGGCAGCCGGCTTCAAACACGGGAACTGGCATGACGTGGGTTTTTGGCAGCTGGACTTCACGCTGCCGGTGCCGCCCCGCCCGGTCCTGCCCGTCACCGAGATCTGAACGGAGTGCGCGTGGCATCGCCCGAGTTGGAGCTGGTACGGGAACTCATCGAACTCAACTGGCATACCCGCAATGGTGAGGTGGAACCGCGGCGGATCGCGTACGACCGTGCCCAGGAGGCCTTCGGCGACCTCGGCGTCCCCCCGGGCGAAGTCGTCACCGTGGGCCATTGCACCGCGGAGTGGGTACGGCCCGCACGGCGGGACGGCAGGACCCTGCTGTACCTGCACGGCGGGTCGTACGCGCTGGGCTCACCGCAGTCGCACCGGCATCTCTCCAGTGCCCTCGGCGAAGCCGCAGGAGCCGCGGTGCTCGCCCTGCACTACCGCAGACCGCCCGAGTCACCCTTCCCGGCAGCGCTCGAGGACGCCGTGGCCGCCTACCGCATGCTGCTGGAACAGGGCTGCCCGCCGGGCCGGATCACGCTTGCCGGCGACTCGGCCGGCGCCGGGCTCGCCGTCGCGGCCCTGCAGGCCCTGCGGGACGCCGGGACCCCACTGCCGGCCGCCGCGGTGTGCATCTCACCCTGGGCCGACCTGGCCTGCGAGGGGGCGTCGCACACCACCCGCAAGGCGCGGGAGATCCTGCTGGATACCGAGGACCTGCGTCGCATGGCGGAGCGCTATCTGGCCGGCACCGACCCCCGGCACCCGCTCGCCTCACCCGCCCACGGCGACCTGACCGGTCTGCCGCCCCTCCTCATCCAGGTCGGTTCCGAGGAGGTCCTCCATGACGACGCGCGGGCGCTGGAGCGGGCGGCGCTGAAGGCCGGCGTACCCGTCACCTTCGAGGAGTGGCCGGAGATGTTCCACGTCTGGCACTGGTACCACCCGGTGCTGCCCGAGGGGCGCCGGGCCATCGAGGCGGCCGGGGCCTTTCTGCGCACGGCCACGGGGGAGGTCCTGAAGTGACCGACTGGATCCAGAGCGTCTCCGCGCCCGGCGCCGTGGCCCGGGTGGTGTGCCTGTCCCGGGCGGGCGGCAGTGCACGCGACTTCGACCGGTGGCGCGAACCCATCGGTGATGACGTGGAGTTGGCTGCGGTCCAACTGCCGGGACGGCTCGACCGCTTCCACGAGCCACCGCTGAGCGATCTGCACGAGATCGCCGAAGAGGTGGCCACCGCCCTCACCACCCTGCCTGCCCGCCCGTACGTGCTCTTCGGTGACTGCATGGGCGCGCTGCTCGCGTTCGAGACAGCCTGCGCCCTGCGCCGCCGGGGCGCCGCCCCGCCCGACTGCCTGGTCGTCGCCTCCTACCCGGCACCCGACCGGCTGCGCACCGAGCGCCCCTACGGCGACGGCAGCGCCGATGACCTGCGGCAGCGGTTGCGCGAGGTCGGTGGCGTCCCGCCCGCCGTGCTCGACGAGGACGAGTTGTTCGAGCTCATGCTGCCCATGCTGCGCGCGGACTTCGCCGCGTTCGAGGGCTACCGCCACCGGCTGACCGAACCCCTCTCCGTGGACATCCATGCGCTGGTCGGCGCCGACGACCCTTATGTGACGGTCACGGACCTGCACGGCTGGCGGCGCCATACGACCGGGGAGTTCAGCGCGCGGGCGCTGCCCGGCGGGCACTTCTTCCTGCACGAGAGCGATGACGCGGTCTCCCGCGTCCGCTCCCTGGCGCTGGCCGGCGCGAGGGCGGCACACCCGGGGAGGCCCGAGTGACGGGAGAGCAGCGGCCGGCTGACCCGGCCCAGTGGCTGCGGGCCCATCGCAGTGTCCCCGGTCCTCGGGTCCGGCTGCTGTGCTTTCCGCACGCTGGTGCCGGGCCCGGCGTCTACCGGCCGTGGGCCGAGGACATGCCGTCGTACGCCGAACTGTGGGCTGCCCGCTACCCCGGACGCGAAGACCGGCTGGCGCATCCCTTCGCCGCCAGCCTGGGCGAACTGGCCGACGACCTCGCGGCGGCGGTCGCCGCAGGTCTCAGCCGGGACGTCCCCCTGGCGCTCTTCGGCCACAGCATGGGCGCGGTCATCGCGCACGAGGTCGCCGTACGGCTGGAGAACAGCCACGATTTCCGGCCGGCTCTGCTGGCCGTCTCCGCCCGGGAGGGCCCGCTCCAGGTCGAGCACGCCGGACTGCACCTGCTCGACGACGACGCCCTGATCGCCCGTACCCGGGGCATGGGCATCCAGCCGAACGCCGACGCCTACGCCGACCCGGAGCTGCGAGAGCTTTTGCTGCCCGTGCTCCGCGACGACTGCCGTCTGCTGGAGACCCACCCGGCTTCCCCCGTCACACAGGTGCGGGCACCCGTGCTCGCCTTCGCCGGGCGGTCGGATCCGGCGAGCCCGGCGGCCCTGATGAGTTCCTGGGCCGAGGCCACCAGTGGCGAATTCCGCCTGCTGGAGATGCCGGGGGATCACTTCTACCCGTTCTCGCACACCAAGGACCTGCTGTCCGAGCTGATACCCGCTCTGTCCCGGGAGGCCTGTACATGACTGTGAGGGAGAGCGGCCGGACGACCGTTCCGCGGTCCCGGTCCCTTCGCCAGCTGGTGTGCGGCGGCATAGGCCACACCGTCGAGTCGCATGACTGGTACGTCTATACCTTCCTCGCCGTCTACTTCTCGGACGACATCTTCCCCAAGTCGTCCGGTGACCCCTTGGTGCCGCTGCTCAACACCTTCGCCGTCTTCGCGCTGGCCTTCGCCGCCCGCCCGGTCGGCGCCACGGTGATGGGCTGGTACGCCGACCGCTTCGGCCGCCGCAGCGCCCTGATCGTGACCATCCTGCTCATGGGCCTCGGCAGCCTGATGATCGGGCTCACCCCGAGTTACGCGACGGCGGGGCCCCTCGCCCCGGTGATGCTGATAGCGGCCCGCCTGGTCCAGGGCTTCTCGCTCGGCGGCGAATACGGCGCCGCGACCACCTTCCTCGTCGAGTCCGCGGCTCCCGGTCGCCGGGCGCTGTTCAGCAGTTTCCAGTACGTGGCGTCGTCGGTCGGCCACATCTTGGCGGGACTGTCCACGCTGGCCGCCTCCCAGATTTCCGGGGACGGTATGGACCGTTGGGGATGGCGGCTGCCGTTCGTCTGGGGGGCGGTGATCTGCCTGGCCGGGCTCGTCATCCGGAGCACGGCAGAGGAGACCTTGCCCACCGGGACGGAAGGTGGCCGAAAGAAGACCCGCACGGGCGCGTTCGCGGCGCTGCGCTCCCACCCGAGACAGACGCTGCTGGTTGTTGGCCTCACCATCGGCGGCAATGTCGCCTTTTACACGTGGACCACCTACTTGCCCACCTACGCCACGGTGAGCACGGGCGCGGACAAGGACGGCGCCGTACTGGCGGGCACCGTCTCGCTCATTTTCTTCGGCTTGATCCAGCCACTCGGCGGTCTGCTCTGCGAACGGATCGGCGGGCGGGTCATGATGATCGGCTTCGGCGTCGCCGCCGCCGTGCTGACGGTGCCCCTCCTGACGGCGATGTCCGGATGGTTCTGGTCGGTGCTGGCCGTGCAATGTGCCGGGATGCTCGTCCTCACCGCGTACACGTCGGTCTCCGGCGCGATCAACGCCGAACTGTTTCCGCAGGAGCTGAGGGGGCGCGGCATTGGACTTCCGTACGCGGCGTCGGTGGCGTTGTTCGGCGGCACCGCGCCCTACGTGGGCACATGGCTCACATCCATGGGGCTCAATGACTTCTTCCCCTGGTACGTGGCGGTGCTGTGCCTGGTGACGGCCCTGACGGCGATCGGACTGCCGCGGTCCGTGCCCGATACGCGTGACGGACCGGCATCGCCGGCGCAGTCTTTGTCTCCGGACTTCGAGCGGCATGCCTGATTTTCCGCCTGTGTAGGTGAAAGTGGCATTGCGTCTGAGGTTCGCCGGAGGGGTCTGGATTCCTCCAGGGCAATTTCAAGACATACCCTGTTCACGGGTCGGATGATCTTGCCTCGACGGGCTGACTCTCTACACTGAAGATTTACATCTGAGTTTGTGCGTCAAGGGTGCCGCACGTGGAGTTTACGGGGAGGCGGCATTGACTTTTCATCAGATGGCGGCGCGTGAGATCCCGTACGCGGTATGGGAATCCGATGGACCGGATGGGGGGAAAGGCTCGCTGACGGTCCCGGCCCCACCGGCCCCCGATGCCGAAGACCCGCAGGCAGGGGACGCCGAGGGCGCCGTGACGCGGCTGCTGAGTGCCCACCGCAAAGTGGTGGCGGATCAAAGCCGGCTGCTGGAAGCCCTGGAGTCCGCGCTCGGCGAGCTGGTGCGCAGCTCCCTGACGCGCACCGACTGCTCGTCGCTCGAAGCGGAACAATGCGCGGCGGGCTGTTTCGCGATGGATCCCCTGGTGGCCGCCAAAGGCGAGGTGCTGCTCTGTCTGGATCCGGCCGATCTTGAGCAGGAGCGATTCTCCTATCTGCTCGAATGCGTTCATGGAGCCTTCCTCCGGGGGGTGGCCGTACGGTGCATCTGCGCGGAGTCGATGGTCAACCTGCCGGGTGGCCGGTCGTACATCCAGGAGCTCCAGGCGGCGGGGGCGGAGATCCGGGTGGCCCCCCTGTTGCCGTTCCGGCTCATGCTCGTGGACCGGATGTTCGCCTATATCAGTGTCGTCGACCGTCACGGCGAGAATTCGACACTGGAGATCAAGAGTCCGGAAACCTGCCAGTTCGTGCACCGGGTATTCGACTACTGCTGGGTGACGAGAACGTCGTCGAAAGCGTGCGAGACGGTCGATGCTATTGATGTGTCCGACCGCGAGGTCATCATTCTGCGCTTGTTGGCCAATGGCATGAAGGATGTGGCCATGGCGCGTTCTCTCGGGATTTCCACGCGGACCCTCCGGCGGGTGATAACGGATCTCATGGGCAAGCTCGGGGTCAGTAGCAGGTTTCAACTGGGAGCGCGCGCTACCGAATGCAGGCTACTGTGGTCGGTCCTTTCCTGAGTTCGTGGTGGACGTCAGTACGGCACCGGCCGCAACGCACCCGGCCAGCCCGAAGAACGCGAGGGGATAGCTGCTCAGTTCGGCGGCGAGCACCGCTCCCAGGGCGGGTGCCACCGCGAGGGCGGCCGTGGCGGGAGCCGTGGCGAAGGCGTTGAGCGTGGCGTACCGCTGCACTCCCCAGATGTCGCTGACCGCCGTGGCCTGCAGCAGGGTGTACATGCCGCGTACTGCCCCGGCGGCCATGGCCGCCACGCAGAGCAGCGGCGTCGGCCCGGGGAGAGCCGCGAGGAGCGCTATGGCGAGGGCCCCGGCCGTCAGCAGGACGGTCATCCGGCGCTGCATGCTGGTGCGGCGGGTCAGGGTCGGATAGCCGAGCCGTCCGACGATCTGCCCCGTCCCGCAGAGGGAGAGGGCGATGGCCGCGGTGCCGGTGCTGAGACCTCTGTCGACCAGGAACGGGACGAGGTTGAGGGTGGTGGCGTAGAGACCGAGGGCGGCGAGGGCCAGCGTCGTGGACAGGAGGACGAACTCCCTGCTGAGCACCACCGGACGTACCTCGGCGAACGACGAGCTGGGGTGCGTGGCTCCTGCTCCGGGCCATGGCACGCGCAGACAGAGCAGGTGCAGTGGTGTGTTCGCCGCCAGCAGGACCGCCGCGAGCAGGAGGTACGTGGTGCGCCAGTCCAAGTGGGCCAGGAGAGCCGCTGTGAGCGGCGCGAAGAGAACGCTGGCGAGACCGCCTGCCAGGGACAGGAGCGTGAGGGGACGCAACCGACGGGAGCCGTACCACCGGGTGAGTGCCGCGAAGGCCGGCGGGTAGAGTGCCGCGGCCTGGGCGACGCCGACGAGTGCCCACGCCGCGGCGAACCACACCAGCCCCGGGGCGGTGGCCACCGCTGTCAGCGCTACGCAGCCGAGAACTGATCCCGCACTCATCACCCTGCGCGGGCCGTACCGGTCCAGTAGCCGGCCCACCGGAATGCCGGCCACCGCACTGGTGATCAGCCCGAGGGAGAAGGCGCACATGGTTGCGGTCACCGGCCAGCCCGTGGCACGGGTGATGCTGGGCAAGCTCACCGGGAACGCGTAGTAGAGCGTGCCCCAGCTGACGATCTCCGTGACGGACAGTGCGAGCAGAACTCGGCGTAACTCCGGTTCCTCCGACGGTGTGGCCCGGAGAAGTTTCCCCCTCCTGTTCTCTATAGAGAAAATCACATCGCTATAGTACTTACTATGATCGCCTTGGCAACACTGGGCAGCCGGATTCAGGAACTCCGGCTGGCTCAGTCCCTGACCCTGCAGGACCTCGCGGACCGCGCGGGGGTGAGCGTGAGCATGCTCTCCTCCGTGGAGCGCGGCCGGAAGGCGCCCACGGTCACGGTGGTGGGACGCATCGCGGAGGGGCTCGGCGTCACCGCGGCCCATCTCCTCGCGGAACCCGAACACCTCAGCGTGCGGCGCGCGGCTGATCAGGAAGTCGTCGAAGAACCCGGGGGCTGGAGCCGGACGATCCTGACGCCGGTCGTGGCGGGCGTGAACTTCGAGTGGATCCGCTCGGTTCTTCCGCCGCACTGCGACGCCGGCGAGTACCCCGCCTACGCCACCGGGTCCCATGAGTACGTCTTCGTGGAGTCCGGCACCCTGCGGCTGACCGCCGGGGAGACCACCGTCCACCTGGAGGCGGGGGACTCCGCCTACTTCGCCGCGGACGCGGTGCACGCGTACGCGAACCCGGGCCGGACGGCGTGCACCTATTACGTCGCGGCGCTGATTATGCGCCCGCGCTCTCGCGGCACCGCTCCGCGCACTCCCCGCAGTCCCGACAGTCCCGCCGCGCTTGACTGAACCGCACCGATAACGGCTGGGGGCTTCGCCGGCACCGGTGGGGTGGATTTGGGCTCTTCGCCGTGACCGGGAAACCGGCGCGGTGTGCCGGAGCCGGAAGACCGCGCCGCGGTCAGGACGGCGCCCCGGCCAGGACTTCCACCTTGCCGCTGTCGAGTGAGTAGTAGGCGCCCACCACGGCGAGGCTGCCCTTGGCCACGAGCGGGGCCAGGTCCTGGTTGGAGCGCAGGCTGGCCGCGGTCAGCTTGACCTGGGCGCGGGCCATGGTGTCGACGGGGTCGTCGCCGCCCTCGCGGACCGTCTGCTCGTACGCCGGCCGCAGGGCCCTGGCGATCGCCTGCAGGTTGCCGGGCAGGGGCTTGCCGTCGCGGAAGGACTTGTAGGACGCCTCGACGGCGCCGCAGCGCTGGTGTCCGAGGACCACGATGAGGGGGGTGTCGCTCGTGAGGGGACCGTACTCCACGGAGCCGGTGACGACCGGGTCGACGGCCTCCCCGCCGGTGCGCATCACGTAGAGGTCGCCCAGGCCGGTGTCGAAGAGGAGCTCGGGCGGGACCCGGGAGTCGATGCACGAGAGGACGGAGCCGAACGGCTTCTGCTTCTCGGCCACGAACTGGCGCCGGTTCGGGTCGCGGTCGGGATGCTGAAGGTCTCCGCTCACCCAGCGCTCATTGCCGTCCAGCAGTCTTTGGAATGCCGCTTCGGGCGTGGCCGGCCGTGCCGGCGACGGAGCGCCGGCCGCCAAGGGAGCGGCGCTGGTCGTGGCGCACCCCGCCAGCGCGACGGTCGCGGCCGCGACTCCGCCGGCGAGCAGTGCTCTGCGATCCGGTTGTCCCACTCCGCCCATGGGTCGTTCCCCTCAGTCCTCAGACGCGTCCGTACGTGTTGACCAGGGGCGATCGTCCAGCACGAGGGCGGCGCCCGACGGCAGGCGCAAGCGGGCGCGGGCCACTTTGCCACCGACGGCCCACAGGAAGGGGCCGGGATGGTGGCTCGATGTCCTGGCGCCGTGTGGGCTTCCCGGCCTCCGCGTAGCATCGAAAAGGGGGTAAATGGATCGCAAAGTGGAGAAGTGGGGCGGTGTGGCCGATGGTGGCACGGTGCGCCCGCGTCGCGCCGTTCCGCCCGCGCGGGGCCTCGCACCGTACTCCGGGTGCCGGGAGGAGGCGGCGATGACTGAGCGGACCTTGGATGCGGTGCGCCAGGAGGAGTTCGCGGGCAGGATGATCCAGGTGCTGAACGACTCGTGTCTGGGGCACCTTTGCAGCCTCGGCCACCGTGCGGGCCTGTTCGACGTGATGTCCGGTCTGCCGCCGGCGACCAGTGCGCAGATCGCCGAGGCGGCCGGGCTGGACGAGCGCTATGTGCGGGAGTGGCTGGGCGGGATGACTGTCGGGGGCGTGGTCGAGTACGCGCCCGAGGACGGGTGCTACCGGCTGCCGCCCGAGCACGCCGCCGTGCTGTCCCGGGCCGCGGGGCCGGACAACATGGCCGCCTTCATGCAGTACTTGGCGATGATGGGTGACGTGGAGGACGAGGTCCTTGCGGCGTTCCGGGCCGGTGGCGGGGTGCCGTACTCCTCGTATCCGCACTTCCAGGACGTGCAGGCCGAGGAGACGGCGCGGGTGTACGACGCCGCGCTGACCGACACGATCGTGCCGCTGGTGCCGGGGCTCACGGACCAACTTCGCTCCGGGATCGACGTCTTGGACATCGGCACCGGGCAGGGGCACGCCGTCAATCTGCTGGCGCGCGCCTTCCCCGCAAGCCGGTTCGTGGGGATGGACATCTCCGCCGCGGGCATCGCCACGGCACGGGCGGAGGCCGCACGGTGGGAGCTGGGCAACGCCCGCTTCGAGGTGGCCGATACGGCCGAACTCACCGGCTCCTACGACCTGATCACGGCCTTCGACGTGATCCATGACCTGGCGCGTCCCGCCCGCACACTGGCCGCCGTCGCGAACGGCCTGCGGGACGACGGGATCTTCCTGATGGGCGACATCGCGGCCTCCAGTGAGCTGTCGGAGAACGTCGGCCATCCACTGGGGCCCACCCTCTACGCCCTGTCGGTCTTCTACTGCATGACCGTCTCCCTCGCGGAGGGCGGCGCGGGGCTGGGCACGGTCTGGGGGCGGCAGGCCGCGCTGCGGATGCTGGCGGAGGCGGGGTTCGGCGAGGTCGGGACCCGGGAGGTGCCGGGCGACATCCTGAACATCTACTACGTGGCGCGGAAGGGGTGACAAGCGGAAGGGGCGAGTAGCTGCCCGGGGTGTCAGGGGTATCCCGGGGTGGCCGGGGGCGCCAGGTGCCGGGGGTGCCCTTGGCGGGCGCTCGGCGGGCGGTCAGCGGGGGAAGAGCTGGAAGAGCGTGGCGGGGCGGCCCCGGTAGCGTTCGCCGCCGGTGCGCAGCATCTGCTCGATGAAGGTGCGGGCGTACGCGTGCGGATCCTGTCCGGCGCCACGCAGGCCCTTGATGTACGCGCCGTGTGCCGCCAGCGAGTCGACCGCGCGGTCGATGCCGGGGCCCACCTCCGCGGCGTGCGTGGGGTGCGAAGAGCCCGCCACGGCCACCCAGCGGACGCCGTTCCAGGGCGCCAGTCCCTTCGCGCCGGCGAGTTCGGGGAAGATCCAGCGGTTGCCGGCGTCGCCCGCGGCGTCGAGGACGGCGCGGCCGACGACCCGGTGGTCCGGACTGTTCCAGTGGCCGCCGCCCCAGGTGTCGTGGTGGTTGAGGGTGAGCAGCAGCTCGGGGCGGTGGCGCCGGATGGCCGCGGACAGATCGCGGCGCAGCGCCCGGCCGGGCTCGATGATGCCGTCGTGGTGGTGGTCGAGGAATTCGACGGTGTGGACGCCGACCAGTGCGGCGCCGGCCCGCTGCTCGGTCTCGCGGACCGTGGCGGCCTCCCCGGGCGCGAGTCCGTCGATGCCGGCCTCGCCGCGGGTGACCAGGAGGTAGCTGACCTCGCGCCCGGCGGCGGTCCATTCGGCGATGGCGGCCGCGGCGCCGTATTCGAGGTCGTCGGGGTGCGCGACGACGGCGAGCGCCCGCTGCCAGTCCTTGGGCATGGGGGAGAGCTGGGTTTCGGCGGGCATGGAGTCCCTTTCTTCGCGTCCTGATACCGCGTCCCGCGTTCCGTCGCCGGGTGCTGTGCCCTCTTCCGTCCGCTCCGTCTGCTGCGTCTGCTCCGTCTGCCGTGTCTGCTGTCTGCCGCCTGCGGCCCGACCGTGCTTTCTTTTCGATCGTGACACGCATGGGCGGCGGCCACCGGGTGGAAAGGAAGGGTGGGGTGGCGCGGGGTGGGGGTACGAGAGCCCACGGTGCCCGGCCTCGGTCGTTTACACGGGCTGAGCTGGGTTTCATCACATCAGGTGAATATCTGGCCCAAGCTTGCGATCGGCAACGCGCGGTTGCCACGCTGTTGCTCACCGTCAAGCTGTTGGGAGGGGCACGTGCCTTTCGGTGAGCAGCCCGCATACCTCCGCGTCGCCGGCGACCTGCGCCAGAAGATCGTCGACGGGGTGCTGCCGCCGCACACCCGCCTTCCCTCCCAGGCGCGCATCCGCGAGGAGTACGGCGTCTCGGACACCGTCGCCCTGGAGGCGCGCAAGGTCCTGATGGCCGAGGGGCTGGTCGAGGGCCGCTCGGGGTCGGGCACCTACGTACGCGAACAGCCCGTCCCGCGCCGTATCGCCCGCGTCGGCTTCCACTCGGCGGGCGGCTGTACGCCGTTCCGGCAGGAGCAGACGGACGAGCGGGTGCGGGGCACCTGGGAGTCCCACAGCGAGCAGGAGCCGGCCGGTGCGGCGATCGCCGCCCGGCTGCGCATCCCGCAGGACGCCAAGGTGATGCGGACGCGCTATGTCTTCCGGGCGGAGGGGGAGCCGTCGATGCTCTCGACCTCCTGGGAGCCCCTGGAGGTGACCGGGCGGACGCCCGTGATGCTGCCGGAGGAGGGGCCGCTGGCGGGGCGCGGGGTGGTCGAGCGGATGGCGGCCATCGATGTGGTGGTGGACAACGTCGTCGAGGAGGTCGGGGCGCGGCCCGCGCTGGCGGAGGAGGCCATGACGCTGGGCGGGGTTCCCGGCCACGGCGTGCTGGTCGTGTCGCGTACGTACTTCGCGGGCGGCAGGCCGGTCGAGACGGCCGATGTCGTCACCCTCGCGGACCGGTACCGGGTCACGTATCACCTGCCGGTGAAGTAGCCGCGGACCGCTGCTGCTGCCGCGGACCGCGGCCTCTCCGGTTCCCGCTCCGGCTTCCTCTCTGGTTCCCGCTCCGGCTTCCGCACCGCTCCGGCTCCCGCTGTCGCCCCTGCCGCCGCTCCCGCATCCCAGTGCGTGTGTGCCTGCGCCAACCCGCTGCGCCGGCACCTGCGCGAGGCGCCTCCCGAGTCCCCATACGCATGCGCAAGACGCCCCAAACCCACCTGTGCGCGTGCGCGAGACGCCCTGATCTCGGTCCCGGTTCTCTGCTGGGCGTCCGGTTTGTGGCTATTCGTACGCAAAATATGGCTGAAACCCTGTGTTGGATAAGTCACAGACCCTCAACTCGACGCCTTTTTCGGGCTGCTGTGGGAAGCCGACGCTCCGATTCGCTCTTACGATGGCGAAGTTTGTGCACGGCACGGGGGAAGACCAGGAGACCAAGCACGTGAGCACGACGAAGACCCCGAGCGCGGAGCAGGGCTCGCACTCGAATTACCGTCGGTCCCTCGGGACCATCGCCCTGACCGCCACGGGTCTCGGGTCCATCATCGGCTCCGGCTGGCTCTTCGGAGCCGAACGCGCCGCCGCCATTGCGGGCCCGGCCGCGATTCTCGCCTGGGTCATCGGGGCGCTCGTCGCCCTCACGATCGCGCTCACCTACACCGAGCTCGGCTCGATGTTCCCGAAGGCCGGCGGCATGGTCCGCTACGGCCAGTACTCGCACGGCTCGCTCGCCGGGTACCTCGCGGCCTGGGCGAACTGGATCGCGATCGTCTCGGTCATCCCGGGTGAGGCCACCGCCTCCGTCCAGTACATGAGTTCCTGGGACTTCGGCTGGGCGCATGCGCTCTACGACGGCAAGGAGCTGACCGGCACCGGCGTCGGGCTCGCCAGCATCCTGCTGATCTTCTACTTCTTCCTCAACTGGTTCGCGATCTCGCTGTTCGCGAAGACCAACACCGCGATCACGGTCTTCAAGGTCGTCGTCCCGGTGCTGACCGCGAGCGCGCTGATGGCGGCGCACTTCGACACCGGCAACATCACCCACCACGGTGGCTTCACGCCCAACGGCTGGAGCTCGGTCTTCACCGCCGTCGCCGTGTCCGGCATAGTCTGGGCCTACAACGGCTTCCAGTCCCCGCTGAACATGGCCGGTGAGGCCCGCAACCCCGGCAAGTCGCTGCCGAAGGCCGTGGTGTGGTCGATCGTCATCGCGCTGGTCATCTATGTCGCACTGCAGGTCGCGTTCCTGATGGCGGTGCCCGGCGACAAGCTGACCGCCGGCGGTGGCTGGGCCTCTCTCGGCTTCAACTCGCCGCTCGCCGACCTCGCGGTGGCCTGGGGCCTGAACTGGCTGGCGCTGCTGCTGTACGCGGACGCCTTTGTCTCGCCGTCCGGCACGGGCATGATCTACGCGGCCACCACCTCGCGCATGATCCACGGTGTGCAGGAGAACGGTCATCTGCCCGGCATCTTCGGCAAGGTGGACAAGAAGACCGGTGTGCCGCGTCCGGCGCTGCTGCTCAACCTCGCGATCGCCTTCCTGTTCCTCGCGGTCTTCCGCGGCTGGGGCTCGCTCGCCGAGATCGTTTCGGTCGCCACGGTCATCTCGTACATCACCGGGCCGGTCGCCGTGATGTCGCTGCGCCGGCTGTCGCCGGACCTGGCGCGCCCGGTCAAGCTGCGGGCGATGCCGGTCATCGCGCCGATCGCGATGGTCTTCGGTTCGCTGGTCCTGTACTGGGGCCGCTGGCCGCTGACCGGCAAGGTCATCCTGATCATGGCCGTCGGTCTGCCGGTCTGGGCCTGGTACGAGATCGGCAAGCCGCTGACCCAGGGCCGCAAGCCGTGGGCCGAGCTGCGACCGCACCTCAAGGCCGGCGCCTGGATGGTGGCGTATCTGCTGGTCATGGCCGCTGCCTCGTACCTGGGCGGCAAGGACTTCGGCGGCAAGGGCTATCTGCCGGAGGGCTGGGACATCCTCCTGGTCGCCGTGATCGGTCTCGCCTTCTACTACTGGGGCGTGCGCAGCTCCTGGCGTAACCCGACGCTGCTCCAGGCCGAGGCCGAGGCCGCGGCTGAGGCCGCGGCCCAGGCGGCGGACGAGGACGAGGCCGCGGCCGAAGGGGCCAAGGCGCCCGTCGGCGCCTGAGAGGGCACCCCAAACCGCCCCCGCACCACTTCGTACACATCGCCCGGGACTCCTCGGGACCACCGGCCACTCGCAGGCCTCTTCCGGTACGCCCGGAGGCCTGCGGGTGGCCGGTTCGGTACCTCTTTGTGTAAATCCATATGCGGTGAGTAAAGGTCGGGCGTAGGCTCGGGCATATGCGGATTGCGATTTCGGCATCAGCAGACCAGGGGCGTGCGACGGCGCGCTACGCGGCGGACGGAGGGGCGCAATGACCGAGGGCGGAGCGGTGCTCCCCTGGCTCGTCATCCGCCAGGACGAAGGCGGCAACCGCTATCGCGTGGGCCGCTATGCCACCCGAGCGGAGGCGGAGCGGGTGGCCGACCGGCTCGGACCGCGCGGCCACCAGCAGCTTTACGTGGTCGAGAAGGCCGACCGGGCGACGACCTGAGAGGCGGCGAGCGGGAAGCGGGACGAGGGCGGGGGACGTAGGCTGCCGCGCATGACGACCGTGCGCGTAGTGGTGGGCGGAGCGGTGTGCGAGCGCGGGCGGCTGCTGGCCGCACGGCGCAGTGCACCGCCCGCCCTGGCCGGCCGCTGGGAGCTGCCCGGCGGCAAGGTGGAGGACGACGAGACACCCGAGCAGGCGCTGGAGCGAGAGCTGCGCGAGGAGCTGGGTGTCGAGGCGGCGGCCCAGGAGCGGATTCCGGGGGAGTGGGTGCTGCGGCCCGGCTATGTCCTGCAGGTGTGGACGGCCCGGCTGCTGTCAGGCGCGCCGCGGCCCCTGCAGGATCACGACGAGCTGCGCTGGCTGCTGCCCGGCGAGGAGTCCCAGGTCGACTGGCTGGACCAGGACCGCCCCGCGGTGGCCGAGGCGATGCGCCGGCTGGCGGGGACGGCCGGGGTGCCGGGCGTACGGCCGTAGTCGCCGTCCCACGGCGTGCACGCCCTGCGGGCCCCGTACGCGGCCCGTGCGTGCGGTCGCCGGTCAACCGGCGACCGCGCGCCGCCGTACCCCTGCCCGTACGGGCGCCCTCGGCGCGCTGGTCCGCCCGCCTGGGTCCGCCCGTCCGCACGTCTGCCTGCGCCACCCGCCCGTCTGCCTGCGCCACCCGCCCGCCTGCATTGCCGGTCCGCCCGCACTGCCCGTCCGCCCGCGCTGCCCGCCCCTCTGCACTGCCCCATCCCAGCACGCCGATATGTTTCATTTGTGCCACAGTGCGCCGCTGCAGGCGGTACTGCGGGATAGATAGCGGGTATGTCCTGATTGACCCCTTCGATGCAGGCAAGGCGACGGGGATTGCCATCGGGCTGGGATGTGATCGGCGTGAGCGACAGCGCAGCGGCAGGGGTCCCGGAGCCGGACTCCGGGCACGTCCGCAGGCGCGGCAGGGCCTCCGGTGCACCCAGTGCCGAATGGAGCTTTCCGGCCGACCCCGGGGCGGTGCGCACGGCCCGCACGGCGGTGCGGCAGGTGCTGGACGACTGGGGGCTGAACGGCGCCGCCGACATGGCCGTACTACTCGTGAGCGAGCTCGTCACCAACTCCCTGCGTCACGCCAGCGGGCCGATCGGAGTCCGTATGGTGCTCCTCAACACCGACGGGCTGCTCGTCGAGGTCTCCGATCCGCTGCCCGACCCGCCGCAGGAGCGCGACGCCGCTCCCGACGACGAGGGAGGCCGTGGATTGCAGCTGGTCGCATGCAGTTCGCGGCGCTGGGGGACCCGTCGCGGAAAGAGTGGCAAGACAGTGTGGTTCGAGCTGTCGGTGGCTGGTTAGGAGACAGGTGGGTCCTGATCGTTGCCAATTCATCGACATTCTGTGGGTGGGCTGCGATCGAGACTGTGCTGTGATCGTGAAGACCGTGTTCCGGATAGCCGGGGTACTGGATACTCAGGCGGGTCCGGTCCGGGCACGATGAGCTGGAGGGGACGGGGCTCGTGAGCGAGATGTCATCTGGCGGGGAAGAACCCGCGCAGGCCGATGGTCAGGGCGGTGCGGACGGCTCCGGTGATCCAAGTGGCCACCCGCACGAGCCGGCGGGCCCGCCCGTGTGGCAGAGCAGCCGGCCCGGATCGATCTATGACTACATTCGCGTGGCCTCCTTCTCGCTCGGTCCCGACGGGCGGATCGACCAGTGGAGCGAGCGGGCGGAGCACATGCTCGGCATACCCGCGCGGTACGCGCTCGGCAAGGACCCCGTCGAGGCCTTCGTCCCCCGCGAGTTGCGGGCGACCGGGCGCCGCAAGGTGTCCGAGATACTCGACGGCCGGGAGTGGACCGGCCTGGTGCCCTACCGCCGGGCAGAGGGCGCGGACGCCGACGGGCTCGCCGAGATCTATGTGATGCCCTCGCGCGACGAGAACGGTGAGCGGGCCGCGGTCTGCCTCGTCGTCGATGTCCGCGCGCTGCGCGGCATCGAGACCGACCTCGCCGCTTCGCAGGCCGTTTTCGGTCAATCTCCCATGGGTTTCACCCTGTTCGGCACGGACCTGCGGCTGCTGCGGGTCAACGAACGTTTCGCCACGGTCTTCGGCGGTCCGGCGAGCAAGTACCGCGGCTGCGGTCCGCACGACTTCCTGCCGCGCTCCGAGGCCGAGCGGATGACCGTCGCGCTGCGCCGCGTCCTGGACACCGGCGAGCCGGTCACCGAGATGCAGCTGGTCGGGATGGCGCCCGGCGAGGAGGACCGCCGCCGCTGGTCGGTGTCGCTCTACCGGCTGCACGGCGCCAGCGGCCGCCCGATCGGCGTCGCGGCGCTGGCCGCCGATGTGACGGGCCGTCGGCGGGCCGAGCGCGAGGCCGCCAACGCCCGCCGCAACCTCGCCCTGCTCAACGAAGCCGGCGCCCGGATAGGCAACTCCCTCGATCTGGAGACCACCGCCCGCACCCTCCTGGACGTCGCCGTACCGCAGTTCTGCGATCTGGCCTCGGTGGACCTCTACCAGGGCCTGCTGGCGGGCGACGAGGCCCCGCCCGGCATGACCGACGGCAGCGCGGAGCTGCGCCGGGTCGCCTTCGCCAGCGCCGTGTCGGACGCCCCGCTCGCCACCGCCCCCGGTGTGCCCGGCGACGCACCGGGCCCGGTCGCGGTCGGCGCCGTCCACCGCTACCCCTTCAACTCCCCCTGCGCGGGCGCGCTGCGGACCGCCCACGCACAGATCATCCCGGGCCGGGAGAGTGACGACGGGCCGGAGCTGGGCGCGGTGGTGCACTCCACCCTCGCCGTCCCGATGGTCGCGAGGGACACCGTCGTCGGACTGGTGCAGTTCTCCCGCACGAAGGGCAGCGAGCCCTTCGGGGAGCGCGACACCGCGCTCGCCGTCGAGCTGGCCGCGCGCGCCGCGGTCTGTATCGACAACGCCCGCCTCTACCGCCGGGAGCACGAGCGCGCCCTGATATTGCAGCGCAGCCTGCTGCCGCCCGGCGACCCCGAGGCCGCCGGTCTGGACATCGCCTGCCGCTATCTGCCCGGCACCACCGCCACCGAGGTCGGCGGCGACTGGTTCGATGTCATCGAGCTCCCGGGCCACCGCACGGCGCTGGTCGTCGGTGATGTCATGGGACGCGGGCTGCGCGCAGCCGTGGCGATGGGGGAACTGCGCACCGCCGTACGGACCTTGGCGCTGCTGGACCTGGAGCCCGCCGAGGTGCTGTCGGCGCTCGACGAGATCGCCCGCGGGCTCGGCGGCGACGGCGACGGCAGGTCGTCGACCGCACGCTCCGCCCGCAGCCGGTCCGGGTCCGGCGAGGGCACGGGGGAGCAGCGGCGCTCCGCCGGTACCGCCGATCTCTCCGAGGTCTACCTCGCCACCTGCGTCTACGCCGTCTACGACCCGGTCACCCGGCGCGCCACGTTCGCCAACGCCGGGCATCTGCCGCCGGCGGTGGTCGAGGACGGCGAGGACGCCCTGCTGCTCGACGTGCCGCCGGGGATGCCGCTGGGAGTGGGCGGCGAACCGTTCGAGGAGATCGAGGTCGAGCTGCCCGACGGGGCGCTGCTGGCGCTCTACACCGACGGTCTGGTGGAGTCCCGCCACCATCCGCTGGAGGAGGGGCTGCAGGCGTTCCGCACGGCCCTCTCGCACGCCGACCGTCCGCTGGAGGACGCCTGCGACCAGGTCCTGAGCGCCATGGACACCTCGCACGGCGAGGACGACATCGCACTGCTGATGGCGCGGGTGTACGGGCTGCCCAAGGACGCGGTGGGCGACTGGAGCCTGGCGCCGGAGGCCCGTTCGGTGGCCCGCGCCCGTGAACTCGCCCGTGACCAGCTGACGGACTGGGGTCTGCAGGAGCTGGTCGACACCACGGAGCTGCTGGTCAGCGAGCTGGTGACCAATGCGCTACGGCACGGCCACGGCGAGATCCGGCTCCGGCTGCTGCTGGACCGCACCCTGGTCTGCGAGGTCTGGGACGCCGATCTCGCCCAGCCGCGCCGCCGCCGGGCCCGGGACACCGACGAGGGCGGCCGCGGACTGCAGCTGGTCGGCCTGCTGAGCCAGGGCTGGGGCAGCCGCCGTACCCCGCGCGGCAAGACCGTGTGGTTCGAGCTCGCGCTGCCGGACGGGGAGTCGGCGGCGGTGGACCCGGCCGAGGCGCTGCTGAGTCTGTTCTGAGGGCCTGGGGAACTGAGGACCTGGGGAACTGGGGAACCGAGGACCTGACCTGGGGAACTGAGGACCTGGGGAACTGGGGAACCGAGGACCTGACCTGAGGAACTGAGGAGCCAAGGACGCGGGAGGGCCCGGGGCGTGGACCCCGGGCCCCGCCCCGCCCCTCCGGTCATTCGCCACGACGCCGGATCTTGTTCCCGAGCCACACCAGCGGGTCGTACTTGCGGTCCGCGGCGCGCTCCTTCAGCGGGATCAACGCATTGTCGGTGATCTTGATGTGTTCGGGGCAGACCTCGGTGCAGCACTTGGTGATGTTGCAGTAGCCCAGCCCGTGCTCGTCCTGCGCGGTGCGCTTGCGGTCGAGACCGGCCTCCGTGGCCGCGTCCAGCGGGTGCATGTCGAGCTCGGCGATCCGCATCAGGAAGCGCGGACCCGCGAAGGCCTCCTTGTTCTCCTCGTGGTCCCGGACGACATGGCAGGTGTCCTGGCACAGGAAGCACTCGATGCACTTCCGGAACTCCTGCGACC
Source organism: Streptomyces sp. NPDC048516 (assembly GCF_043199875.1). Taxonomy (NCBI): domain Bacteria; kingdom Bacillati; phylum Actinomycetota; class Actinomycetes; order Kitasatosporales; family Streptomycetaceae; genus Streptomyces; species Streptomyces sp. NPDC048516. The sequence goes on from NZ_JBICWS010000002.1 coordinate 434,274, forward strand.
GGCCCACGTCCTCCTGCTGCATCCGGTACTCACCGGGGCCCAGCTCCGGGGGCGGTACGAACGCCGGGATCTCGCGGGCCTTGGTGTAGTTGAAGGACACATCGGTGACCAGATCGCGGATGACCGGGAAGGCCCGCAGGGGCGTGATGGTGATGGTCTCCGTACGGTCGAAGACCGACATCCGGGTCATGCACAGCAGCCGCGGCCGCCCGTTGATCTCCGCGCTGCACGAACCGCACTTGCCGGCCTTGCAGTTCCAGCGCACGGCGAGATCGGGTGCCTGGGTCGCCTGCAGGCGGTGGACGATGTCCAGCACCACCTCGCCGTCGTGCACCTCGACCTTGAAGTCCTCCAGGTCACCGGAGTCCGTGTCGCCCCGCCACACCCGGAAGTGCGCCTGGTAGACGCCGGACTGCTGCTGCTCTTCCTGCGACACGCTCACCGGCTCAGCTCCTCGTCGGTCAGATACTTCGCCAGCTCGTCCTTCTCGAACAGTTCCAGCAGGTCGCGGCGGATCGGCGGGGTCTCGCGGCGGGAGAGGCGGATCTGGCCCAGCGCCGCCTCGGCGGCCCGCGCGTCGCCCTGCGGGTCGGCGAGTTCACAGACCAGGTTGATGTTGCGCCAGGTGCGGTCCATCGCCGGATGGTCGTCGCGGGTGTGCCCGCCACGGCTCTCCTCGCGTTCCAGCGCCGCCCGCGCCACGCACTCGCTGACCAGCAGCATGTTCCGCAGATCGAGGGACAGATGCCAGCCGGGGTTGTACTGCCGGTGCCCCTCGACGCCGGCCCGCCGGGCCCGCACCCGCAGATCGGCCAGCCGTTTCAGGGCCTCGAACATCTCGCCTTCCTTGCGGATGATGCCGACCAGGTCGTTCATCGACTGCTGGAGCTCTTGGTGCAAGGTGTACGGATTTTCCGCCGGGCCGGGTTCGCGGCCGGCGTCCGTCTCGACGAGCTCGGCGCTGAAGGGGCGCAGCGCCTCCGCCTCCGCCGCGTCGATCTGCAGCGGGTCGACGGCCGGGCGTTCGGCCAGCGACCGGGCGTACTCGGCCGCGTGCAGCCCGGCCCGCCGGCCGAAGACCAGCAGGTCGGACAGCGAGTTGCCGCCGAGCCTGTTGGAGCCGTGCATCCCGCCGGCCACCTCACCGGCCGCGAACAGGCCCGGTACGCCGGTCGCCGCCGCGGTGTCCGGGTCCACGTCCACCCCGCCCATCACGTAGTGGCAGGTCGGGCCGACCTCCATCGGCTCGGCGGTGATGTCCACGTCCGCCAGCTCCTTGAACTGGTGGTGCATCGACGGCAGCCGGCGTTTGATCACCTCGGCCGGCATCCGGGTGGAGACATCCAGATAGACGCCGCCGTGCGGGGAGCCGCGGCCCGCCTTGACCTCGGAGTTGATGGCGCGGGCGACCTCGTCGCGGGGCAGCAGTTCGGGCGGGCGGCGGTTGTGGTCCGGATCCTCGTACCAGCGGTCGCCCTCCTCCTCGGTCTGGGCGTACTTGTCCTTGAAGACGTCCGGGATGTAGTCGAACATGAAGCGCTTGCCCTCGCTGTTGCGCAGCACCCCGCCGTCCCCGCGGACCGACTCGGTCACGAGGATGCCCTTGACCGACGGCGGCCAGACCATGCCGGTGGGGTGGAACTGCACGAACTCCATGTTGATCAGCGGCGCCCCGGCCAGCAGCGCCAGCGCGTGCCCGTCGCCGGTGTACTCCCAGGAGTTCGAGGTCACCTTGAAGGACTTGCCGATCCCGCCGGTGGCCAGCACCACCGCCGGGGCCTCCAGCACGAAGAAGCGGCCGGACTCCCGCTCGTAGCAGAAGGCGCCGGAGACCTTGCCGGACCCCGCGGCGGAGCCGCTGAACGACTCCGTGAGCACCCGGGTGACCGTGCACTCCTGGAAGACCTTCAGCCGGGCGTCGTACGCGCCGAACTCCTTCTCGTCCTCCTGCTGCAGCGAAACGATCTTCTGCTGGAGGGTGCGGATCAGCTCCAGGCCCGTACGGTCGCCGACGTGCGCGAGGCGCGGGTACTCGTGGCCGCCGAAGTTGCGCTGGGAGATCCGGCCGTCCGCGGTGCGGTCGAAGAGCGCGCCCCAGGTCTCCAGCTCCCACACCCGGTCCGGGGCCTCACGCGCGTGCAGCTCGGCCATCCGCCACTGGTTGAGGAACTTCCCGCCGCGCATGGTGTCGCGGAAGTGGACCTGCCAGTTGTCGTGCTCGTTGGCATTGCCCATGCTGGCGGCGATGCCGCCCTCGGCCATCACCGTATGCGCCTTGCCGAACAGGGACTTGCAGATCACGGCCGTCCGCATGCCGGCCTCGCGGGCCTCGATGGCGGCACGCAGCCCGGCGCCGCCGGCGCCCACCACGACCACGTCCCATGCCTGCCGGTCCACATGCGCCATCAGAGGGCACACCTTTCCTTAGGAGATGCTGTCGTCTAGAAGAAACGCGGGTCCGTGATGGCCCCGCTGGCCAGCAGGAAGACATAGAAGTCGGCGACGGCCACGCTGATCAGGGAGGACCACGCGAGCAGCATGTGCCGCTCGTTGAGCTTGCCGACCCAGCCCCACAGCCGGTAGCGCACCGGGTGCTTGGAGAAGTGCCGCAGCCGGCCGCCGATGATGTGCCGGCAGGAGTGACAGGAGAGGGTGTACGCCCAGATCAGCACGATGTTGGCGAGGAAGACCAGGGTGCCCAGGCCCATGTGGCCCCAGGCGTAGTTCTCGTCGCGGAAGGTGAGCGCCGTGTCGTAGGTCAGCACGCCCGCGACCAGCACCGCGAAGTAGAAGAAGTAGCGGTGGATGTTCTGCAGGATCAGCGGGAAGCGGGTCTCACCGGTGTACTTCTTGTGCGGCTCGGCGACCGCGCAGGCCGGCGGCGAGGCCCAGAAGCCGCGGTAGTAGGCCTTGCGGTAGTAGTAGCAGGTCAGCCGGAAGCCCAGCGGGAAGATCAGGATCAGCAGCGCGGGGGACAGGCCCCACCAGCTGCCGAAGAGCTCCCAGTTGGGGCCGCCGCGCATGGTGGCGCAGTTCTCCGCCAGGCAGGGCGAGTAGAACGGCGAGACATAGGGCGCGTGGTAGTAGTCGGCGTTCGCGAACGCCCGCCAGGTCGAGTAGACGATGAACGCGAACAGTCCGGCGGCGGTGCCGGCCGGCGCCAGCCACCAGCGGTCGGTGCGCAGATGACGGGCGGGGATGGCGGCGCGCGAGGCGGTGTGCACACCGTTCGCGGGCGCTGGTGGGGAGGGTTCGGTGCCAGTGGCCAACGTCGGTCTCCGTGAAGGGTGCTCCGTCGGGGCGGGGGCGGCGAAGGCACCGCCGGGGCGGGGCGGGACGGGATGAGGGGCGGTGAGCGGGACTCGTGCTACGTCGTCAGGGCGCGTGGCCGTTCCGGGAGCCGAGCCCCTCGTCCTCGGCATCGGTCCACAACGCGGAGTTGTACGGGGCGTCGGGGATCGTCACCATCTCCTCGACGACGGCGCTCGGACGGCGGGGCGGGCCGGCCGCCACGCTCTGCTTGAGCAAGGTCAGGCTTTCGCGCAGGTGGTCCGTGTCGCTGCGGAGCCGGCGGATGTCCAGACAGGCGTCGAGCTGCGCCTCCAGCCGCCCCACCGAACGGGCCAGACCGTCCAGGTTGCGTTCAACCGCCGTCAATTCGTCCTGAAGGGACATAGCGTGCCCTCACTTTTGAAGGTGTGGTGGGCGATCTCATGCGCCCGAGAGTGTCGCGCGTCACAGTAGGCGTTGGGAAGGGGGCGAGCGTGATTACGACTCGAACCGGTGCGTTCCGGCAACCATGCGCCTCGGCGTAGGTCGAACGTGGATACGACAACCGCCGGTACGCGGGGGTGTTCCGGGCTCCCGGGTGCGCCGATTCCGGCCGCTGAGGGGCCCGGTGTTGGGCCGGGCGGGTGGGCTTGGGGCCCCGGCCGACGTGTCGGGCGGACACGGCGCGCGCGCTCGCTTTCAGTAGGGGGGCCATAGATGTGATGAGCCCCAAAGTCGGCCGAACGTGGTGCGCCGGTCAGGCCCCAGGCGGCGCACGGCGCGGCGCGGGCGAGCCCGGAGGTAACCGTCATGACCGACCACGACCACCCCTCAGGCCGCCGCGCGGCGTGCCGCAGGCGCCGGTGTGCCGCGCTCGTCGCGGCCGGGGTGCTGCTCCCGCTGCCGGCCCTGACCGGATGCAGTGACGAGGCCCGGGACACGTCCGTCGCCACATCCCAGGACATCGCCCCCGCGCCCCGCGGCGAACTGAAGAAGGGCGGCACCCTGCGCTGGGCCGTCGACGCGATGCCCGGCACGCTGAACGCCTTCCAGGCCGACGCCAACGCGGCCACCACGCGGATCACCGGCGCGGTGCTGCCCAGCATGTTCACCATCGACGCGAACGGCAGGCCGCAGCGCAACGCCGACTACCTGGACGCCGCGGACATCAGCGCCCGCGACCCCAAGCAGGTCGTCACTTACAAGATCAACCCCAAGGCGCGGTGGAGCGACGGCAGGCCGGTCACCGCCGCCGACTTCATCGCCCAGTGGACCGCGCTGCGCGGCAAGGACAACGCGTTCTGGACCGCCCGCAATGCCGGCTACGACCGCATCGGCAAGGTCGAACAGGGCGCGGACTCCCACGAGGTCAAGGTCACCTTCGCCCGCCCCTACGCCGACTGGGAGTCGCTGTTCACCCCGCTCTACCCCAAGAGCGTGATGGGCAGCGCCGACGCCTTCAACGACGGCGCCCGCGAGCAACTGAGTGTCAGCGCCGGGCCGTTCCTCTTCCAGAAGCGGGACGCCAAGGAGGGGCGCGTCGTCCTCGTACGCAACCCGAAGTGGTGGGGCGATCCCGCCATGCTCAAGAGGATCGTCCTGCAGTCGCTGCCCGGCGACAAGCGGGCCGCGGCGCTCGCGGACGGGAGCATCGACGTCGCCGCGGTCGACCAGGCCGCCGCGAAGCGGGTCGCCTCCGCCCGGCGCGCCGCCTCCGCGGGCCCCCACGAGCGCGGCGACGGCAACGCGGGCCCGCAGGACGAGGGGAAGCGGGCCGGGGCCCGCTCGGACGCCAAGGCCGCCGCCGCGAAGAACCTCGTACTGCGCGGCTACACCATCCGCAGGGCCCTGGAGCCCGCCTACACCCAGCTCGCCCTCAACGGCAGCAGCGGGCCGCTGGCCGACGACCGGGTGCGCCGCGCGGTGGCCCGCGCCCTCGACCGCCAGGAGCTCGCGGACACCGTCCTCAAGCCGCTCGACCTGCCGTCCAGGCCGCTCGGCAGCCATCTGCTGATGGCCGAGCAGCACGGCTACCAGGATCACAGCGATGCGCTCGGCGGCCAGGACACCGGGGCGGCCAAGGCGCTGCTCGCGGAGGCCGGCTGGAAGAGCGACGACACCGACCGCCAGCAGGCAGGCGAGAAGGCGGGCGCACCGGCGCCCGGTGCGGGCCGCGCCGCCGACGAGGACGGCTACGACACCTCGGACGACCGCTACGGGGACGAGCGGGCCGGCGACCGGCCCGACGGCGGGGACGACGGGGATGCCGACGACCGCAACCCGGCCCGCTCCGGCCACGGCCATGCCGCCCCGCCCGCCAACGGCGGCCGGCGGGACGGCATGCGGCCCGCCGCCGCCGAGGCCCCACTGTCCTTCACCGGCGCGGTCGGCTCCGAGGTCCAGCAGGCAGCCCTGCTGCGGCAGAGCGCCTCGTTCTACAAGGAGGCGGCAGCCAACGAGAAGGACCAAGCGGACGGTGACACCGGGTCCGCGGCGTACGCCAGGTACAAGCAGTACAAGAAGCGCGCGGCACAGACGCTCGGCGCGGCCGAGCTGATCGAGACCGGGCAGGCCCCGAATCTGCCGGGGTCCGGCGGCCACCCGGGCGCCCTGCGCGCGGCCGCCGAGCGGCCCGCCGACGCGGCCTTCGCACCGCGGCCGGCCGGCCACAAGGGGGCCAAGATCGCCGCCGTCAAGAAGAACGGCAGGCCCCTCACCCTGCGCTTCGTGCTCCCCGACGGGGCCGGCTCCGCACAGCTGCGCACCGTCGGACGGCAGATCGCCGAAATGCTCGGCAAGATCGGCGTACAGACCTCCCTCCAGCGGGTCTCCGACGCCAGCTACTTCCAGGACCACATCGCCTCCGGCGACTACGACCTGGCGCTGTACTCCTGGCCCGGCACCGCCTACCCGGCGACCGACGCCCGGCCGATCTACGCCAAGCCGCAGCCCGCGCCCGACGGCTCGCTGACCGTCGAGCAGAACTACACCCGGGTCGGCACCGACCACATCGACCAGCTCTTCGACCAGGCCGCCTCCGAGCTGGACGAGAACGCCGCGCACACGCTGGTCGAGCAGGCCGACGCCAGGATCTGGGCGGCCGCCGGATCGATTCCGCTCTACCAGCGGCCCGAGTTGGTGGCCACGAAGAAGACGCTTGCCAACGTCGGCGCCTTCGGCTTCGCCACGCCCCGCTTCCAGGACATCGGTTACCAGATGTAGCAGGGCAGCCACCCTGGCGAATAAAAGGTAAGAAACCGCAGGTCAGACGGCGTAGGTACGGGCTGCGGCGGCCAATGCCGCCGCAGCCCCGTACGATGGGGTGAGGCCGTGGCTTGGTTATGCCCGGCAGGCGCGCGTACCGGATGGACGTGCCGCCACCCACGATTCCGGGAGAAGCGCCGCCAGTATGCCCACGCGCCACGACATTCGTAACGTAGCCATCGTCGCCCACGTCGACCACGGGAAGACGACCCTCGTCGACGCCATGCTCAAGCAGGCCGGCGCGTTCGCCGAGCACGCCGCCGAGAAGCTCGACGACCGGATGATGGACTCCAACGACCTGGAGCGTGAGAAGGGCATCACGATCCTCGCCAAGAACACGGCGGTGAAGTATCACCCCAAGGACGGCGGGGACCCGATCACGATCAACATCATCGACACCCCCGGCCACGCCGACTTCGGTGGCGAGGTCGAGCGCGGTCTGTCGATGGTCGACGCGGTCGTCCTGCTGGTCGACGCTTCCGAGGGTCCGCTCCCGCAGACCCGCTTCGTGCTCCGCAAGGCCCTTTCGGCCCGGATGCCGGTCATCCTGTGCATCAACAAGACCGACCGCCCCGACTCCCGGATCGACGAGGTCGTCAACGAGACCTACGACCTCTTCCTGGACCTGGACGCGGACGAGGACCAGATCGAGTTCCCGATCGTCTACGCCTGCGCCCGTGACGGCGTCGCCTCGCTGACCAAGCCGGAGGACGGCACCGTCCCGGCCGACAGCGAGAACCTCCAGCCGTTCTTCACCACGCTGCTGGAGCACGCCCCGGCGCCGGAGTACGACGCCGACGCCCCGCTCCAGGCCCACGTCACCAACCTCGACGCGGACAACTTCCTCGGCCGTATCGCGCTGCTCCGTGTCGAGCAGGGCGAGCTGAAGAAGGGCCAGACCGTCGCGTGGATCAAGCGTGACGGCACCATGTCCAACGTCCGCATCACCGAGCTGATGATGACCGAGGCGCTCACCCGCAAGCCCGCCGAGAAGGCCGGCCCCGGTGACATCTGCGCCGTCGCCGGTATCCCGGACATCATGATCGGCGAGACGCTGGCCGACCCGGAGAACCCGGTCGCGCTGCCGCTGATCACGGTCGACGAGCCGGCCATCTCGATGACCATCGGTACGAACACCTCGCCGCTGGTCGGCAAGGGCGGCAAGGGCCACAAGGTCACCGCCCGCCAGGTCAAGGACCGCCTGGACAAGGAGCTGATCGGTAACGTCTCGCTCCGTGTCCTGGACACCGAGCGTCCCGACGCCTGGGAGGTCCAGGGCCGTGGCGAGCTGGCGCTGGCGATCCTCGTCGAGACCATGCGCCGGGAGGGCTTCGAGCTCACCGTCGGCAAGCCCGAGGTCGTCACCAAGCAGGTCGACGGCAAGCTGCACGAGCCGATCGAGCGCCTGACGATCGACTCCCCCGAGGAGCACCTGGGCGCGATCACGCAGCTGATGGCGACCCGTAAGGGCCGTATGGAGACCATGACCAACCACGGTTCCGGCTGGATCCGTATGGAGTGGATCGTGCCGTCGCGTGGCCTGATCGGCTTCCGTACGGAGTTCCTGACCCAGACCCGCGGTACGGGCATCGCGCACTCCCTCTTCGAGGGCCACGAGCCGTGGTTCGGCGAGCTGCGCACCCGCCACAACGGTTCGCTGGTCGCGGACCGCGCCGGTTCGGTCACGCCGTTCGCGATGATCAACCTCCAGGAGCGCGGCGTGATCTTCACGGAGCCGGGCACCGAGGTGTACGAGGGCATGATCATCGGTGAGAACTCGCGCTCCGACGACATGGACGTGAACATCACCAAGGAGAAGAAGCTCACCAACATGCGTGCGGCTTCGGCGGACACCACCGAGAACGTCGTCCCGCCGCGCAAGCTCTCCCTGGAGCAGTCGCTGGAGTTCTGCCGCGACGACGAGTGCATCGAGGTCACCCCGGAGACGGTCCGTATCCGCAAGGTCGTCCTGGACCAGAAGGAGCGCGGCCGCACCGCGTCGCGCGCCAAGCGGTAACACCGACGGTGGTCCGGGCCGGGACACCGGCCCGGGGAAACGGGGCGCCCCTCCGCGTGAGGGGCGCCCCGTTTCCGTATCCGGGCAGGGCGGGGGCGGCTCGCGCGGGGGGTGGCGGCAGGGGCTCCGCGGCTGCGGCATCCCGGCCACGGCCGCGTTGTCAGTGGTCGGGGGCAGACTGTCGGTATGGCAGCTACAACGAGGATCGAGACCGGGCGCGAGATCGCCACGCTCATCAATGTGTTCACCGTCCTGCCCGAGCGGCAGGCGGAGCTGGTGGCGGTGCTCAGCCGGGCCACCGAGGAGACGATGAAGGACCGGCCGGGGTTCATCTCGGCGAACATCCACGCGAGCGCGGACGGCGAACGGGTCGTCAATTACGCGCAGTGGGAAAGCGAGGAGCACTTCCGGACGATGCTGGCCGACCCGACCGCGCAGGAGCACATGACCCAGGCCGCGGCGCTGGCGGAGGGGTTCGATCCGCGACTGTTCGCGGTGGAGTCCGTGCATCACATATAGGGACTGCCGGGGAGAGGACCGGGGTGCGCCCCGGACCTCTCCCGGAGCCTTCCCCGGGCCTTCGCGGGGCTTTCGCGGGGCTCTCCCCGGGGCTCCTCGGGCTTCTCCGGGCTCCCGGGTCCTCCGGGCTCCCTGGCTTCACCGGGCTCTCCCCCCGGGCTCCTCCGGGCTTTCCCGGGTCTCTTCCGGGGGCTCCTCCGCTCCGCCCCCGCTCGGGCATCCGAGGGTTTTCTCCGGTCTTCGGAGCAGTGGCGGTCGCCGCCGAAGTGCGGTACGTCCCCCTTTGCGCTCTGATGTGGCTAGGCATGATCCGGACCTGAGGAGGCGTCATGCGGAGAGCCACGCGCGCGAAGTGGGGCGGCTGCGCCGTCGTCGTCGCCCTCGTGGCCACGGCCTGCGGGGGCGGGGCCGGCGCAGGCCGCTCCGGAGTGGTCAGCTCGTCCTGGGGCGATCCGCAGAATCCGCTGGAGCCGGCGAACACCAATGAGGTCCAGGGCGGCAAGGTTCTGGAGATGCTGTTCCGGGGGCTCAAGCGCTACAACCCGAAGACCGGCGCGGCGGAGAATGTGATTGCCGACCGCATCGAGACGAAGGATTCGCGGAATTTCACGGTGACGCTGAAGAAGGGCTGGACCTTCAGTAACGGGGAAAAGGTCACGGCCCGGTCCTTCGTGGATGCCTGGAATTATGGTGCGCTGCTGAGCAACAGGCAGAAGAACGCGGCGTTCTTCTCCTACATCGACGGCTTTGCGCAGGTGCATCCGGACAGCGGGCGTCCGCGGGCCAGGACCATGTCGGGGCTGGTGGTGAAGGACGACCACACCTTCACCGTCAAACTCAACCAGAAATTCTCCGGCTGGCCCGACACGCTGGGTTACGCGGCCTTCATGCCGCTTCCGCGGGCGTTCTTCCGCCATCATGACGCCTGGCTCGGGAATCCTGTCGGGAACGGCCCGTATCTCGTGGACTCCTATGACAAGGGGTCCGTGCTGCGGATGCGGAAATGGGGGAAGTACCCGGGTGACGATCCGGCGCGGAACGGCGGAATCGACCTGCGGGTCTACACGGACAACAACACCGCCTACACCGATCTGCAGGCGGGCAATCTCGACCTGGTCGACGATGTGCCCGCCGCGCAGCTGGGGCATGTGAAGACGGACCTCGGGGGCCGCTACATCAACCAGCCGGCCGGGATCATCCAGACCCTGGCCTTCCCCATGTACGACAAGCGGTGGAACCACCCGGGCGCGGAGAAGATGCGGCGCGGTCTGTCCATGGCGATCGACCGGGACCAGATCACCCGGGAGATCTTCCAGCGGACCCGCACCCCCGCCACCGACTGGACCTCGCCGGTGCTGGGGGCGAAGGGCGGGTACAAGGCGGGGCTGTGCGGCGACGCCTGTGTGTTCCACCCGGCCAGGGCAAAGCAGCTGATCAAGGAGGGGGGCGGCATTCCCGGCGGGACGATGACCCTTTCGTACAACGCCGATACGGGCTCCCACAAGGACTGGGTCGACGCCCTCTGCAACAGCGTCAACAAGTCGCTGGGGGACGACAATGCCTGCGTCGGCAACCCGGTCGGGACCTTCGCCGACTTCCGGAACAAGATCACGGCCAGGCGGATGACCGGACCGTTCCGGGCCGGCTGGCAGATGGACTATCCGCTGATCCAGAACTTCCTGCAGCCGCTGTATTACACCGACGCCTCCTCCAACGACGGCAAGTTCAGCAACCGCGCCTTCGACAAGCTGGTGAACGAGGCGAACGCGGCGACGGAGACCGGCCGGGCCGTCGCGACGTTCCAGGACTCGGAGAAGATCCTCGCCCAGCAGATGCCGGCCATTCCGCTCTGGTACCAGAACGGCAGCGCCGGCTATTCCGACCGGATCAGCAACGTGGCACTGAACCCTTTCAGTGTGCCCGTCTACAACGAGATCAAGGTCAACTGACTGCGGTGTGAGGGAGGTTGACGCTTCATGGGACGCTATGTGATCCGGCGGCTGCTCCAGATGATCCCGGTGTTCATCGGCAGCACATTCCTGATCTTCTTCATGGTCTACGCACTGGGCGACCCCGTGGCCGCGATGTTCGGCGACCGGGCCCCCGACCCCGCCACCGCCGCACAGATCCGCCGCGACCTCTACCTCGACGAGCCGCTGTGGAAGCAGTATCTGCACTACATGGACCAGATCTTCCAGGGGAATTTCGGCACCGCGTTCAACGGCCAGTCGGTCACCGAGCTGATGGCTTCCTCCTTTCCCGTCACCCTGCGGCTGACGGTCATCGCCATCGTGATCGAAATGGTGGCGGGCATCGTGCTGGGGGTGTTCAGCGGGCTGCGCCGCGGCCGGGACATCGACACCACGGTCCTCGTCCTCACCCTCGTCGTGGTGTCCATTCCGACATTCGTCAGCGGCTATCTGCTGCAGTTCCTGTTCGGGGTGCAGTGGGGCTGGGCCGCGCCGTCCGTCGCCCCCGAAGCGCCACTGAACGAACTCCTGCTGCCGGGGCTGGTGCTGGCCCTGGTCTCGCTCGCCTACGTCACCCGGCTGACGCGGACCTCGATCGCGGAGAACGCCCGCGCCGACTACGTCCGTACGGCCCTCGCCAAGGGCCTGCCCCGCCACCGGGTCATCACCCGCCATCTGCTGCGCAATTCGCTGATCCCGGTGGTCACCTTCATCGGTACGGATATCGGCGCCCTGATGGGCGGCGCGATCGTCACCGAGCGCATCTTCAACATCCATGGCGTCGGCTTCCAGCTCTACCAGGGAGTCCTGCGGCAGAACTCGCCGACGGTCGTGGGCTTCGTGACGATCCTGGTGCTGGTCTTCCTCCTGGCGAACCTCCTCGTCGACCTGTTGTACGCCGTCCTCGACCCGAGGATCCGCTATGCCTGAGCCCTACGTCCCCAAGGAAGCCATCGGCCACGGCGACGGCGGCTCCGCCGCGCTGGCCATCGGCGAGGCGGAGTCGCTGGAGCGGCGGCCCGGTGCGGCCCCGCCGGGCGCCGGACCGCCCGGCAAGGAGCCCGGCAAGCCCCGCAGCCTGTGGAGCGACGCCTGGCACGATCTGTACCGCAACCCCGTCTTCGTGGTCTCCGCGCTGGTCATCGTGTTCCTGGTGATCATCGCGATCTGGCCGCAGCTGATCGCCACCGGCAACCCGTACCGCGCGGACCTCGCCAAGGCACAGCAGGGCTCCCAGCCCGGCCACCCCTTCGGCTTCGACACCCAGGGCCGTGACGTCTACACCCGGGTGGTCTACGGGGCCCGCGCCTCCATCACCGTCGGCGTCTGCGCCACGACCGGCGCGGCGCTGCTCGGCAGCCTGCTGGGCGGGCTGGCCGGCTTCTTCGGCGGCTGGGGGGACAACCTGCTCTCCCGGCTCGCCGACATCTTCTTCGGCATCCCGGTGATCCTCGGCGGTCTGGTCTTCCTCTCGGTCGTCACCAGCAGCACGGTCTGGCCGGTGGTCGGCTTCATCGTGCTGCTCGGCTGGCCGCAGGTCTCCCGAATCGCCCGCGGCTCCGTCGTCACCGCCAAGCAGAACGACTACGTCCAGGCCGCGCGGGCGCTGGGCGCCGGCAACGGGCGGATGCTGCTGCGGCACATCGCACCCAACGCCGTCGCACCGGTCATCGTCGTCGCCACCATCGCGCTCGGCACGTACATCGCGCTGGAGGCGACGCTCTCCTACCTCGGCGCGGGCCTGAAACCGCCCACCGTCTCCTGGGGCATCGACATCTCCACGGCCTCCACCTACATCCGCAGCGCGCCGCACATGCTGCTGTGGCCCGCGGGCGCACTGAGCATCACGGTGCTGGCGTTCATCATGCTCGGCGACGCGGTGCGCGACGCCCTCGACCCCAAGCTGCGCTGAGGAGCCGGAAGATGACGCACGAGGACGCGGGCAGCAGGCCCGCGGGCGGCGGCACGGCGCTCGCGGAGGCGGCCCTGCTCGACGTGCGCGATCTGCGGGTCGAGTTCCGTACCCGCGACGGCGTGGCGAAGGCCGTCAACGGCGTCAGCTACCGGGTGGCGCCGGGGCAGACGCTGGCGGTGCTCGGGGAGTCAGGATCCGGCAAGTCCGTCACCGCCCAGGCCGTGATGGGCATCCTCGACTCGCCGCCGGGGTTCGTCACCGGCGGCGAGATCATCTTCCAGGGGCGCGATCTGCTCACCCTGCGCAAGGAGGAGCGGCGGAAGGTCCGCGGCGCCAAGATGGCGATGATCTTCCAGGATTCGCTGTCCGCACTGAACCCGGTCCTCACCGTCGGGGCGCAGCTCGGGGAGATGTTCGAGGTCCACGAGGGGATGTCCCGTAAGAACGCCCGCCACAGGGCCGTGGAGCTGATGGAACGGGTCGGCATCCCGGCGGCCCGGCAGCGGGTGGGCGACTATCCGCACCAGTTCTCCGGCGGGATGCGCCAGCGCATCATGATCGCGATGGCGCTGTCCCTCGGCCCCGACCTGATCATCGCCGACGAGCCGACCACGGCGCTGGACGTCACCGTCCAGGCGCAGGTGATGGACCTGCTGGCGGAGCTGCAGCGCGAGCTCACCATGGGGCTGATCCTGATCACCCATGACCTCGGGGTGGTCGCGGACGTCGCCGACACCATCGCGGTGATGTACGCGGGCCGGATCGTCGAGACCGCCCCCGTCCACCAGCTCTACCGGGCGCCCGCGCACCCGTACACCCGCGGTCTGCTGGAATCCATCCCACGGCTGGACCAGAAGGGGCAGCGGCTGTACGCGATCAAGGGCCTGCCGCCCAATCTGACCGCCATCCCGCCGGGCTGCCCCTTCCACCCGCGCTGCCCGCTGGCCCAGGACGTCTGCCGCACCGACCCTCCGCCGCTCTACGAGGCCGGGCCCGGCCGGGCCAGCGCCTGCCACTTCTGGAAGGAGACGCTCGATGGGGCCCGGTGAAGGTGCCACCCCGGCGGCCGGTACGACGGCACCGCTGCTGGAGATCCGCGACCTGGTCAAACACTTCCCGCTCACCCGGGGCGTGCTCTTCCATAAACAGGTCGGCGCGGTACGGGCCGTCGACGGTGTCTCCTTCGACCTCCACCAGGGCGAAACGCTCGGCATCGTCGGCGAATCGGGCTGCGGCAAGTCCACGGTCGCCAAGCTGCTGGTCGGCCTGGAGCGGCCGACGGCAGGTCAGATCCGGTACCGCGGGGAGGACATCAGCACCCTCTCCGGGCGGGCCCTGCGGGCCGTACGCCGCAATATCCAGATGGTGTTCCAGGACCCCTACACCTCCCTGAACCCCCGGATGACCGTCGGCGACATCATCGGCGAGCCGTACGAGATCCACCCCGAGGTGGCCCCCAAGGGAGACCGCCGCAGAAGGGTCAGGGAACTCCTGGACGTGGTCGGGCTCAACCCCGAGTACATCAACCGCTATCCGCACCAGTTCTCCGGCGGCCAGCGCCAGCGCATCGGTATCGCCCGCGGCCTCGCGCTGCGCCCGGAGATCATCGTCGCCGACGAACCGGTCTCCGCGCTGGACGTCTCCGTCCAGGCCCAAGTGGTCAACCTACTGGAGCAGTTGCAGGACGAGTTCGACCTGTCGTACGTCTTCATCGCCCACGACCTGTCCGTCGTACGGCACATCTCCGACCGGGTCGCGGTGATGTACCTGGGCCGGCTCGCCGAGACCGGTACCGGCGAGCAGATCTACGAGCACCCCACCCACCCGTACACCCAGGCCCTGCTGTCCGCCGTTCCCGTCCCCGACCCGGACGCCCGCAGCCACCGCGAGCGCATCCTGCTGGCGGGCGATGTCCCCTCGCCCGCCGCCCCGCCCTCCGGCTGCCGCTTCCGCACGCGGTGCTGGAAGGCCCGGCAGCTGTGCGCGGACGTGGTGCCGGCGCTGGAAGTGCCCCGGGAATTCCGGGAGACGAAGGGGCCGGCCGGGCACGCCTCGGCATGTCACTTCGCCGAGGAGCGGCAGGTGGTGGCGAGCGAGTGAGTGGGACGAGCCGGAGCCCGCCTCCCGTGGGGGAAGCGGGCTCCGGTTCGTGCGGCTGCCGTCCCTAGTCGGTCGTGCCGGCCTCGTCGGCCGGCTCGGCGTCCTCCATCGCCGCCAGCGCCGGGTCGAGGATGATGTCCTCGTCGCGGGCCGCGGTCGTCGGCTCCTCGGGGAAGTGGCAGGCCGTGAGGTGGCCGGCCTTGTTCCCGGTGATCTGGACGAGCGGCGGCTCCTCGGTCGCGCACTTGTCCTGTGCCTTCCAGCACCGCGTACGGAACCGGCAGCCCGAGGGCGGGTTGACGGGGGAGGGGACGTCACCGGCGAGGCGGATGCGCTCGCGGTCCTCCTCCTCGTCCTCCACCAGCTTGGCCTCGGGCACCGCCGAGAGCAGGGCGTGGGTGTACGGGTGGCGCGGCCGGTTGTAGATCTCGTCGCGGTCGCCCACCTCGACGATCTTGCCGAGGTACATCACCGCGACCCGCTCGCTGAAGTGCCGCACGATCGCCAGGTCGTGGGCGATGAACAGGAACGCGATGCCCAGCTCGCGCTGCAGCTTCTGGAGCAGGTTGACGACCTGCGCCTGGATCGAGACATCGAGCGCGGAGACCGGCTCATCGGCGACGATCAGCTTCGGCTCCAGGGCGAGCGCCCTGGCCACGCCGATGCGCTGCCGCTGTCCGCCGGAGAATTCGTGCGGGAAGCGGTTGTAGTGCTCCGGGTTGAGACCCACGGTCTCCAGGAGCTCACGGATCCGCTTCTCCCGGCCGCCGGGCGGGTTGATCCCGTTGATCTCC
The DNA here is from genome assembly GCF_043199875.1 of Streptomyces sp. NPDC048516. NCBI lineage: Bacteria > Bacillati > Actinomycetota > Actinomycetes > Kitasatosporales > Streptomycetaceae > Streptomyces > Streptomyces sp. NPDC048516. Next base: position 450,123 of record NZ_JBICWS010000002.1, read on the forward strand.
ATCGGGCCGCCGATGATGGTGCCCACCGTCTGCCGCGGGTTGAGCGAGGCATACGGGTCCTGGAAGATCATCTGGATCTCGGACCGGATCGGTGCCAGTTCCTTGCGGCCGGCGTGGGTGATGTCCTGGCCCGCGTAAGTGATCTTTCCGGAGGTCGGCTCCATCAGCCGGGTGAGCAGCCGTCCGGTGGTGGACTTGCCGCAGCCCGACTCACCGACCAGACCGAAGCTCTCGCCGGCGTGCACGGTCAGGTCGAGCCCGTCGACCGCCTGGACCGCACCGACCTTCCGCTTGAACGGGAATCCGCCGTAGATCGGGAAGTGCTTGGTAAGGCCCTCGGCGGTGAGCAGCGGCTCGCCCTGGACGGGCGCGGCGTCGCGAGGCGCCGGGAGGGTGACGTTGTCTGCCATGGTGGTCGCTCCCTAGCCCAGCCGGGGCTTGATCTGCTCGGTGAAGAAGGTCTGCTTCTGCTCGGCGCTCAGGTGGCACGCGGCGGCGCGCCCCAGCTCCAGCAGCGGCCGCTCCTCGGTGCAGCGCGCACCGCCGACCTCGCCGGTGAAGCCGCAGCGCGGGTTGAAGGCGCAGCCGGACGGCGGGTTGAGCAGGCTCGGCGGTGACCCGGGGATCGGGTGCAGCGCCTCGCTGACGTCGGAGGAGAGCCGCGGCATGGAGCTCAGCAGGCCCCAGGTGTACGGGTGCCGGGGCTGGGTGAGGATTTCCTTGACGGAGCCCCGCTCCACCGCCCGGCCCGCGTACATCACCAGCAGGTCGTCCGCGGTGTTGGCGACCACGCCGAGGTCGTGGGTGATCAGGATGATCGCGGAGCCGAACTCCTGCTGCAGGTCCTTGAGGAGGTCGAGGATCTGCGCCTGGACGGTGACGTCCAGGGCGGTGGTCGGCTCGTCGGCGATCAGCAGCTCGGGGTTGCAGACCAGCGCCATGGCGATCATGGCGCGCTGGCGCATACCGCCGGAGAACTGGTGCGGATAGTCGTCCACCCGCAGCGTGGGCTGCGGGATGCCGACCTTGGTCAGCATCTCGATGGCGCGCTGCCGGCCCTCGCGCTTACTGACACCGGTGTGCTTGATGTACGGCTCGGCGATCTGCCGGCCGACCGTGTAGTACGGCGACAGGGCGGTCAGCGCGTCCTGGAAGATCATGGCCATCTTGTTGCCGCGGAGCTTTTCCAGGGCCTTCTCCCGGGCTCCGGTCAACTCCTGGCCGTCCAGGACGATTTCGCCGCCGATCTCGGTGGCCTTCGGGTCGTGCAGGCCCAGAACGGCGAGGTTGGTGACGGACTTGCCGGAACCCGACTCTCCGACGATGCCGAGCGTCTGGCCGCGTTCCAGGTCGAAGGAGAGGCCGTCGACCGCCTTGACGATGCCGTCCTCGGTGGAGAACCGCACCTGCAGGTCGCGGACGGACAGGAAGGGGTCCGATCCGGTCGGGACCGGCGTGCCCTCGGTCTTGGTGAGTGTGGTCACTTCAGGCTCTCCTAGGACAGGCGCACGCGCGGGTCGATGAGGGCGTACGTCGCATCCACGATGATGTTGAACACCAGGATCAGGGCGGCGCTGAAGATCAGCACGCCCAGGATCATGGGCAGGTCGAGGGTGGTGACGGAGTTGATCGCCAGGCGGCCCAGGCCCGCCAGCGAGAAGGTGTACTCGGTGATCATGGCGCCGCCGAACAGCGAGCTGAGGTCGATGCCCAGGATCGTGACGATCGGGATCAGCGAACCCCGCCAGGCATAGCGCAGGAAGACATAACGCGCCGGCATGCCCTTGGCCTTGGCCGTACGGACGTGCTCCTCCTGGAGCTGTTCGATCATCGTTGAGCGCGCCATACGGGTGTACTGGGCGGTGAAGATCGTCGACATCACCAGCCACGGCAGCAGCAGACCCATGAACCAGCCGGCCGGGTTGCTGGTGAAGTCCACGTACTTGGGCGAGCCCATGAGGCCGCTGTAGACGAAGATGCCGAGGACGATCGGGCCCAGGATGTAGATCTGTACCGAACTGAGCACCATGGACGCGCCGGTGACGGTCTTGTCCAGCAGCGAGCCCTTCTTCCAGGCGGCCAGTAGACCGGCGCCCAGGCCGATGACCAGGAAGGCGATTGCGCCGCCGATGGCCAGCGACGCCGTGGTCGGCAGCCGGTCCATCATCGTCGCCCAGACGTCCTGGTGGGTGGCGAAGGAGTAGCCGAAGCAGGGAGCGCTGCAGTGCCCGACGCTGTAGTCGCGCCCCGCGAAGATGCCGACGAGGAAGTCCCAGTACTGCGTCGTCAGGGGCTTGTCGAGACCGAGGTTGTGGTGGATCAGGGCGACGTTGTCGGTCGTGCAGTTCTTGCCGCACGCCATCATCGCCGGGTCACCCGTGGAGAAGAAGATGAAGAAGGTGAAGGCGCTCAGCAGGAGAAGGATGATGACCGCGCCGAGGATCCGGCGGAATAGGAAGGGAAGCATGGCAGTTCGCTGCTCTCAGGACGGCGGCGGCAGTGGGGAGTGAGGGTGGCGGGGAAGGCCCCGGAGAGCGCGCGCTCCGCCGTGCCGCGCGCTCTCCGGACCGCCTTCCGGTGCTTGCTGCTGCTTACTTCTTGAGGTACAGCGTGTTCAGGTCCAGGTAGTTGGTGTCGCTGTTGTAGCGGGTACCACCGACGTTGGAGCCGTACAGCTGGAGCACCTTGGTGTAGAAGACCGGAGCGGCCGGGTTGATCTTCTCCACGATGTAGTGGTGCAGCTTCTGCCACTCCGCGGTCTGCTTCGTGAGGTCCGTGATCTTCTCGATCCGGTCGATCTCGGAGCTGACGTGCTTGTCACGGATGTGGGAGTAGTTGGCCGCGCCGTCCTGGATCTGCCGCGGGTCGTACGACGGCGGAATGACGGTGGAGGCGTCCGCCCAGTCCTGGCCCCAGCCGGTCATGTAGATGTCGAAGCCGTTGTCGACCTTGCCCATCTGCTGGTACCAGGAGGAGGAGTCGACCTCCTTCTTCTGGACGTTGAAGCCGGCCTTGTTCAGCGCGTCCTCGACGACCGCGGCTTCCTTCTGGCGGATCTCGGTGTTGGAGTAGGCGTAGACGAGCTTCATGCCCGTCTTGCCGGCCTCCTTGAGGAGCTTCTTGGCCTTCTCCGGCTCACCGTTGGGGTGCTTGAGCTTCCCGTACGGGTCGTAGCCCTTCTCGTAGCCCGCCACGGTCGGGGCGAGCAGACCGCCGGCCACCTCACCACCGTAGCTGCCGCCGTTGATGCGGACGATCTGGGCGCTCGGCATGGCGTAGGTGATCGCATCGCGGATCTTCTTGTCCTTGATGCGGTCCATGTTCATGTTCATCTGCCAGACGTAGGGCTGGTAGCCCTGCACCGTCCGCTTGCTGGCGCTGGGGTTGTCCAGCACCTGCTTGGTCTGCGTCGGCTCCACCGCGTTGCTGAAGCTGATCGCGTTCTTGGCCTCGCCCTGATCGGCCATCAGCCGCTTGGTGGAGTCCGAGAACTGGTGGTTGAAGGTGATGTCGTAGCCGTCGACGTACTGGTGGCGCGCCGGGTCCGTCTTCGGGTCCCAGTGGGTGTTGCGCACCAGCTTCGCCGACTTGCCCTCCTTGAAGGAGGCGAACTTGTACGGGCCGGAGGAAACCGGCTTGACGTCGTAGTTCTCCTTGGTGTCCTTCGCGCTGTCCGGGACGGCGCTGTAGCCCGCGATGGCGAGCGCGTAGGGCACCTGCGACTGCGGCTTCTGGAAGTGGAAGATGACGGTCTTGGCGTCCGGGGTGTCCAGGACGCTCTTGGGCAGGTGGTCGCCCTTGTACGGACCGTCCGGCAGTGCCTTGCGGTACGTGGTCCCCTCACCCGACAGCCACGTCTGGAGGTAGGACGGCCCGTCGGTGATGAACTTCGCGTACATCCGCTCGATGGTGTGGCGGATGTCCTTCGAGGTGATCGGCTGGCCGTCCTCGAACTTGACGCCGTCCTTGAGCGTGTACTTCCAGGTCTTGCCGCCGTCCGACATCTGGCCCGCGTCGGTGGCGAGGTCGCCGACCACCGTCTTGTTGCCCTTGTCGTCCTGCTTGTACGTGGTCAGACCACGGAAGATCAGCTTGGACAGGTCGCCGAGGTCGCTGACGTACATCTGCGCCGGGTCCAGGTGATTGAAGCTGTCACGCTGGTAGACACGGATGGTGCCTCCCTTGCGGGACCCCTTGACCTCGGCGGCCGGGCCGGTGGAGTCGGAGGCCTTGCCCAGCGGCACCGCCTTGGCCTGCGCCGCGGCGTCCTTGTCCGTCTGCGAGTCGTCCTTGCCGGTACCGCCGCCGCCGCTGCAGCCGGTGAGCGCGAGGGAGGCGGCCGCCAGGGCCACGACCGTCGCGCGTGCTCTGCGCGTAGAAAGTGCGTTCATGAGGTTCCAAGCACCTGCCTGTCGGTTGTTGTCCAGATGTGCTGCCTGACGCATCCGGGTACGAGCCCGGCGCGGGGGTGGCAGCCGCCCCCCTCACATGGACGATCAGCGCCCGGACTTGGGGTCGAAGGCGTCCCGGACCGAGTCCCCGAGCAGGTTGAAACACAGCACGAAGATCACCATTGCGGCGCCGGGGAAGAGCAGGAAGGTCGGGTCGTTCTCGTAGACCATGCCGGCCGTGTGGAACAGCCGCCCCCAGTCCGGGGTCGGCTCCATGATGCCGACGCCCAGATAGGACAGGCCGGCCTCCGCCGTGACGAACAGCGGGAGCATGTAGGTGGCCTGCACCAGGATGGGCGTGACCACATTGGGGAGCAGTTCCTTGCGGATGATCCGCCAGGGGGAGGCGCCGGTGATCTTCGCGGCCTCGACGAATTCCCGCTCGCGCAGCGACAGCACCTGGCCGCGCAGCAGCCGGGCCAGACCCATCCAGCCCAGCGCCCACTGCACCAGGATCAGCGCGACGACGCGCACATAGGTGGGGGTCTCGTCGCCCGGCGGGATGAAGAACGCGACGACCACGGGCATGAAGGCCACGAAGGTCAGCTGGCTGGGGAAGGCGAGCAGGAAGTCGATGACCCGGCCGAGCCAGTAGTCGGTCTTGCCGCCCAGATAGCCGGCCGTGACGCCCAGGAGGGTGCCGGTGATCACCACGAGGATGGTCACCGCCACCGAGATGCCCAAGGACATCCGCATGCCGTAGAGCAGGTTGGTGAACAGGTCACGGCCCAGCGCGGGCTCGATGCCGAACCAGAAGTCGCCGGAGATCCCGCCGTTGGCACCCATCGGATAGCCGAACCCGTCGAAGAGGCTCGGGTCTTCGTTGCCGTAGAAGGTGTAGGGGTTCTTGCCGTACACCGAGGCGATCACCGGAGCGAGCGCGGAGACGACGAAGAAGGCCAGCACGATGACGGCACAGACGACACCGGTGCGGTCCCGCTTGAAGCGTCTCCACATCAGTTGTCCGGGCGAACGGCCGACGAGCTCACCGCCCTTGCCCGTCTTTCCCTTCTTCAGACCTTCGGGCCCAAGTCCTGGTGTGTCGGACGTGGTAGCCGCGGTCTGGGATGGACTAGTCATCGCGAAGTGCCCCCGCGCCGAGTTCTCTTGGAACATGAAGCGGCACCGAATGCACCGCTGGATGAGCGGACTTTCGCAAGTGATTTGTGGCGGAGTCAAGGGGGTCGGGTGTGCTCGTGAACAGGTCGTCTACTTCTTGAGCGAACGTTGCGCAAGTTGACGCCACGGCGTGCTTGACAGGTGGGCGTGATATACGGCATGGGGGACATATCGGTACGAACGTCTTTAACATGAAGGCAACTTCACTGTCGCAACACCGATATACGGACGCGCCATGATGAACAACGTACGGCCGTGCGGGTGCCGTAGACCGGCCGGAGCGCCAGACGGCGTTCCGGCCGGTTGCTGTTTTGTGCACATTTCGTCCACCGCTGACTGCGGCTCTGTTGTCCCTGCGCCGGGTCTGGAGTAGACCTGCGGTAGGCGCCCTCCACGGGGCCGCCCAGGACCACCCAGTACATCGACACGGACGGGGGCTGGCCGTGTCCACAACGCGGGACGGCGTTCTCACCCGCGGCGCACGCGGCATCGGTGCGCTGGTATGCCTGCTGCTCGCGCTGCTCACCGCGGGCTGGATCATCCGGGACCTGACGATCGCCCAGCACGGCGCGGACGTGTGGTGGACCTGGCTGGGCGAGGCGCGCCGGCCGCGGGAATTCACCGCCTGGGCGACCTCGGCGCTCGACCCGCTGCTGACGCTCGGCGCGCTCGTCGTCGCGGTCGCCACGGTGCGCAGCGCCGTCCAGTCGTCCGTGGCCGCGGGTGCACTGCTCTCCCTGGCGGCCGCGACCGTAGTGCTGCGCCTCCCGCTGGTGTGGATGCTGGGGGCCGGCTGGCTCCAGGGGCTGGAGGGCGGACTCACGGCGCGGGCGCGGCTGACCGCGATCACCCAGCTCGCCCTGGCGGTCGTGCTGATCGTGGTGGTCGTGGCGGGCCGGCGACGGGACGGCCGGGCGGACCGGTATGCGCGGCACGCCGCGCGCGGGCTGCCTCTGGTGGCGTCCTCGGCCTATGGAGTGGTCCACGCGGTGCCGTCCGGAGCGGGCCCCGAGCGGCCCGGCCGGCCGTACCGGGGAGCGGCCGTGACGGCCGGTGTGCTCCTGGGCGCCGCCGGCCTCGCCGTGGCCGGCTGGGAGATCCACTGGCAGCAGCGGCTCGACGGGGACGTCTACCGCAAGGGGCTGCTCGGGGATGCGTCCGTCTTCCGCGCCCTGCTGCAGCCCCCGGTGCACTGGCAGGCGGCGGCCCTCGCGCTGCTGGCCCTGGGGGCCGCGGCCGCCGTACTGCGCCGCGCGCCCTGGGCCCGTCCCGCGGCGATGACGGCCGCGGCCCTGCTGCTGGTGCACGGAGCCGTGGCGCTCGCCTTCGCCGTACGCACCGGGGAGTTCGGCCGCCTCGGCGCGCTGCCGGCCTGGGCCCGGCTGGAGATGGGCACCGCGGCCTTCGTGGCGGCCGCCGGGCTGGCCGCGCTGATCGCGGCGGCCCGCCCCGGCACACCGGATGTCTCCCACCTCACGGACGGTGTGCTGGCGTACGGCTCCGCCCCGGGCGAGGCGCGGCCCCCGCACGCCCCGCCCCCGCCGTCCAGACTGCCGCCCGGTTGGTGAGACGCCTCGTCCGGGGAGATGCCCTCCGGTGAGGCGCCTTCCGTGCGCGTGACGTCCTCGGGGGCCGTGAGGCGCTACGCCCTCAGGGCGTCATCCCCAACGACCGCTTGAGGAAGTCCACCTGGAGCAGCAGCAGGTTTTCGGCCACCTGCTCCTGCGAGGCCATGTGCGTCACGCCGGACAGCGGCAGCACCTCGTGCCGGCGGCCCGCCGCCAGCAGCGCCGAGGAGAGCCGCAGTGCGTGCGCCACCACGACGTTGTCGTCCGCGAGGCCGTGCACGATCAGCATCGGGCGGTGCGGCTCCTGCGCCCCGGACAGCCCCTCGTCCGTGATCAGCGAGTTCGCGGCGTAGACGGCCGGGTCCTCGTCCGGGTGGCCGAGATACCGCTCCTGGTAATGGGTGTCGTACAGACGCAGATCGGTCACCGGCGCACCGACCACCGCCGCATGGAAGACATCGGGGCGGCGCAGCGCCGCGAGCCCCGCGAGATAGCCGCCGAAGGACCAGCCGCGGATCGCCACCCGCTCCATGTCCAGGGGAAAGGATCCGGCCAGTGCCTGGAGGGCATGGACCTGGTCGTCGAGGGCGACCTCCGCGACATTGCGGCACATCGCCTTCTCCCACGCGGGGGAGCGGCCCGGGGTGCCCCGGCCGTCCGCAACGATCACCGCGAACCCCTGGTCGGCGAACCACTGGGAGGTCAGATGGGCGTGGTGCGCGGCCACCACCCGCTGGCCGTGCGGACCGCCGTAGGGGTCCATCAGCACCGGCAGCGGACCGTCGTCCTCCTGATATCCGGTGGGCAGCAGCACCGCGCACGGAATCCGGCGTTCCCCCGCCAGGACGAGACGGGGGCGGGCGGTCAGCACCGGCTCCTCGGCGCACGAGCCGATGGACGCGAGGACCTTCTCGCCGCCGTCCGGATCCAGCCGCACCACGTCCACCTGGGCGCCGGGCCGCTCCAGCGACGCCTGCGACAGCACGGTCACCGCGCCACCGCGCACCGCGGAGGACACCGTCGGATACGCGCGCTCGCCGACCCGCTCCCAGCCGCCCTGGTCACCGCTGCCGCGGAACCAGGCGCGGTAGACGCCGATGTCGTGCATGTCGGTGCCGCTCGCGGAGAACAGGACATCGTCCTCGCCGATGTCGAGAACGGCCCGGACGTGCAGCGGCGCGCCGGTCAACGGGCGGGCGCCGACGAACAGTTTGCGCGCGCCGCCCTCGTCCGAGATCCGCACCAGCCGTCCGTCCGGCGTCCAGGCCGGCGCCCCGGGGAACGGCTCGACCCACGCCTCGTCCTCCTCCTCGTGCACCGTCCTGGTCGTACCGGTCGCGGTGTCGACGGCCAGATAACGCTGGTCGCGCTGGTTGCGGGCCTGGACGAGCAGCAGCGGCGGCCCGGCCGCCGACCAGTGGACGCGCGCAAGGTAGGGGTAGCGCTCGGTGTCCCAGCCGATGTCCGTGCGCGAGCCGTCCAGGCCGAACAGCGTCAGCGTGACCCCGGCGTTGCGGGTGCCCGCCGCCGGGTACGCGACCCGTACGGGCTCCTGGTCCGGATGGGCGGGGTCGGCGATCCACCAGCGCTGCACCGGCGCCTCGTCGACCCGCGCCGCCAGCACCGCAGCACTGTCCGGAGACCACCAAAAGCCCCGGTAGCGGCCCATCTCCTCGGCCGCGATGAACTCCGCGAGCCCCCAGGTCACCTCCGGCCCGTCGGGCTCGGCCAGCACCCGGTCCGCCGGTCCGGCGCCCGCGGGAGTGCCGCCGTCCCCGTCCGAGGTCGTGGCGCCGTCCACCGCGACCACCCGCAGCCGGCCGTCCGCCACGAAGGCCACCTGCCGGCCGTCCGGAGAGGGGCGGGGATCCACGACCGGTCCCTGGACGGGGAGTTCACGGGTGGTGCCGGCCCGCAGTTCGCAGACGAACAGCCGGCCGGAGAGGGTGAACGCCGCCAACTCCACGGCGGCGTCCGTCGCATAGCCGACGATGCCCGCCGAGCTCTCCCGGCTGCGCTCGCGGCGGGCCCGCTCCTGTGGTGGAAGGTCCTCCTGCGCCCCGGCCAGCAGGGCCTGCGGATCGGCGGCCGGGATCTCCCGTCCGGTTTCCAGATCGAGCACCCACAACTGCTGGCTGCGGTCGGTGCCCGAACGGGAACGGAGGAAGACGGCACGCGCGCCGTCGGGGGAGAGGGCGTAGCCGCGCGGTGCGCCCAGGGTGAAGCGCTGCGTACGGGCGTATTGCCGCGGGAACGAAGGCTGTCCGGTCATGGCCCGAGCCTAAGGGGGACGGGGACCGGCTCACCGTGGTCGCGCTCGTGAAGATCGTGTGCGCCCCCGTTCTGCTTCCGTGCTCCGACTTATGCGCTAGGCCGGAAAGTTATGATCTCTTGGGTGTCGTGGGTACGGGGTAAAGAGCCCATGGCATACCCGGTGCGCGGGTTCGTGGAGACGGCCCGTGTGCCAGCAACTCTGTCCGGACCCCGAGTACTTGGAGGTGAGCCGCCGTGGCACTCTCGATTTCGGCGGTGGTGCTGCTGGCGATCATCGTCTTCTTGCTTGTCAAGAAGTCCGGACTGAAGGCCCCGCATGCCTTTGTGTGCATGCTGCTGGGCTTCTATCTGGCCAGCTCGTCCATCGCGCCGACGATCAAGCAGCTGACGACGAACGTCGCAGGCATGCTCGGGAACATCAAGTTCTGACCGGCCCTCGCCCGGCCCCCTCCGTCGCATGCCCGCCCTCCGGCCGGGCGTGCGGGGGGGCGGCCGGGATCGCCCGTGGGAGGCGGGGCGGGCGGCTCGTAGGCTGTCGGTATGAGTCCTCAGCCCGCCCCGTCCCGGTCGGTCCCCTCCGGGGGAAGCCCTTCGAGCCCGGCTTTTTCCCGCCGGCTGCTGCTGGTGCATGCGCACCCCGACGACGAGTCGATCGTCAACGGCGTGACCATGGCCAAGTACGCGGCCGAAGGCGCGCTGGTCACCCTGGTGACCTGCACGCTCGGCGAGGAGGGCGAGGTCATCCCGCCCGAGCTCGCGCACCTCGCGCCGGACCGTGACGACACCCTCGGTCCGTACCGCGCCGGCGAGCTGGCCGCCGCGATGGAGGCCCTGGGCGTCACGGACCACCGCTTCCTCGGCGGCCCTGGCCGCTACCGGGACTCCGGGATGATGGGCGCGGTGCAAAACGAGCGGCCGGACGCCTTCTGGCAGGCCCCGCTCGACGAGGCGGCCGCCGATCTGGTGGCCGTGATCCGTGAGGTCAGGCCGCAGGTCCTGGTCGCCTATGACCCGGATGGCGGGTACGGCCACCCCGATCACATCCAGGCTCACCGAGTCGCGATGCGCGGCGCCGAGCTGGCCGCGCAGGCGGATTTCCGGCCCGAGCTGGGCGGTGCGCATGCGATCGGCAAGATCTACTGGAACTGCACCCCCCGGTCCGTGGTCGAGGCGGGCTTCGCGCGGCTGCACACGGCCGGTCACCGCTTCCCCGGAGTCGCCACCGTCGATGACGTGCCGGGCGTGGTGCCGGATTCCGAGGTCACGGCGGCCCTCCACGGCGATCCTGCGCAGATCGCCGCCAAGACCGCGGCGATGCGGGCGCACTACACCCAGATCGCGGTCGACGGGCCGTTCTTCGCGCTCTCCAACGACTTGGGCCAGCCGCTGTTCGGCTCGGAACACTATCGGCTGGTGCACGGCGTCCCGGGCGCCCCGGTCGGCGCACACGAGGGCGATCTTTTCGCGGGTGTGAGCGAAACGGTGGGTATGGGGGAGAGTGTCCGGATCGAGGAGGCGGCGGAATGAGTACGGCGAAGGGCGGCGGGGGCGGCGCGGAAGGAAACGGCCGGGCGGCTGCCGGTAAGGGCGGCGCGGCTTCCGGCGGGGGCGGCTCGTCCTCCGGCGGCAAGGGTGGCGCGGCCTCCGGCAAGGGGCAGCGGGCGAGGGCCGGCTCGGCCACTGCGCCCGGTGCGCGGTCCGGTGCCCCCGTGGTGCCGTCGGCCGGTGCCGCGCTGACCGCGCCGCTGACGCCGGGACGGGTGGGGATGTATGTGCTTCTTCTGGTCGCGGGCGTGGTGGTCGCCTTCGCCGGAACGCTGGTGCAAGCGGCCTGGTTCCCCGGTGGGTTGGTGCTGGCGCTGGCCGGCGTGGGCGGGCTCTTCTACGGCGGCGTCCGGGCGACCGGCACCTCCGCGGGCGTGCTGGTGCCCGGAGGGGCCTGGCTGGTGACGGTGTTCCTGCTGCTCGGCAACGTCCGGCCGGAAGGCGACTTTCTTTTCGGCGCGGGGGTCGGTTCGTACATCTTCCTGCTGGGCGGCATCCTGGTCGCTGTGATCTGTGCCACCGCCGCGCAGATGCGCACGACGGGCGCCCGGTACGGGCGAGTTGGCGGATGACGTGGCCCATACCGGGACGGATGCCGCGCGGGTCGGGGTGAACGGACCGGGTACCGGGGGTTCGCCCGTGGCGGCGGTGTTCGTACGCTCCCCGGGTGCCCGCCCGCGGCGGACAGTATGGTGGTGCGCGCCGTCGCGCCGCCCTGGGGGCACCCCCCGGCCTGTGGCCGGGGATCATCTCTGACGAGCGGCGGAGCCAACCGGGAGAACCTGCTTTGAGTCGTGAATCTGACAGTTCGTCCTCCGGCCCTCAGGGCCGTGGCGGAGCCGCGTACCCCTCCGGGACGCCGCCGTACGGCTCGCCCAGGGGAGATGCCGACGAGGCGCCGGCGCCCGGTGCCGCGGCGCAGCCGGAGGAGCCCAAAACCGAGACCACGCTGACGACGCGGATCAAGATCAACATTCCGGGGTCGCGCCCCATCCCGCCGGTCGTCGTGCGCAAGCCCGTCGGTGAGGAGTCCGGCATGAACGGATCGGGTGCATCCGGCGGTCCCGCCGGTTCCCGCGGTACGCCCCGCCCTGCCCGCGGCAGCGAGCGGAACGCGGAACGTACGGCGAACACCCCCCGGCCCCAGGCCCCGGCGGACGAGGCCCCCGCGGGCGGCCAGGCCGAGAAGACCAGCGACTGGTTCGCGCCGCGCAAGTCGCAGGCCGGACCCGGCGGGCAATCCTCCACCGGCTCCCATGCCGTGCCGCCCGCCCCGGGCGGTGCGACGCCGCCGCGTGCCCCGTCCGGCGCCAAGCCGCCGCAGCGTCCCGACCTTCCGTACTTCTCCGACAGCCCGGCCCCGCAGGACGGCGCGTCGCCGTTCGACGGCGGTGCCAGGACCGGCGGCGGTGCGCGCCAGGACGGCGGCTCGCCGTTCGAGAGCGGCCCGCGCGGCGGGGGGTCGCCGTTCGACGAGGGCCCGCGCGGCGGGGGTTCGCCGTTCGACGGTGCAGCCTCCGGCGGCGGTACGCCGTTCGACGCCCCCGCCGGGCCCGCCCGTGACCACACCCCGTTCGACGCCCCGGCGGGCGGACCGAACGGCCCGAACGGTCCGACGAGCGGGCCGGCGCGCGGCAGCTCCGCGCTCAACCTCCCGCCCGGGTTCAGCGATCCCGGCGCCGGCAGTGCGCCCCGGATCGACGACACCGCGGAGCTCACCCCGCAGCCGCCGGCGCCGCTGGCGGGGCCGGGCAGCGGCCTCGGTGCGCCCGGCGGTGTCACGGGCGGACTGCCCGGCGGGCCGAAGGGCACGGCGCCCGGCGGTCCTCAGGGCAAGGGCGGCGCGACGGGCCCCCGGAGTGGCGGCCGCGACCGGGTGTCCGGCGACACGCTGGTCAGCGGCATCCCGAAGGTGCCCGGGGCCGACGGGCCGCCGTCGCCGCCGTCGCCGTTCGCGGCAGCGCCGGCCGACGACGGTGACCGGGCCGCGCCGAAACCGCGGCCCAAGATCCCCGAGCCGATCAACCCGCCCAAGACGGGCCGCAACAAGCTCGTTCTCGCGGGTGTGGCCCTGGTGGTCCTGGCCGGTGTCGCCTACGGCGCCGGGCTGCTGCTCGACCACGCCGATGTGCCCAACGGCACCACCGCGCTGGGCGTGGACATCGGCGGCACCACCAAGGAAGAGGCCGTCAAGAAGCTGGAGACGGCGCTCAAGGGCCGCCGCGCCACACCGCTCAAGCTCACCGTGGACGGCAAGGCCGCGACCCTCGAACCCGACAAGGCCGGCCTGGACATCGACCCGCAGGCGACGGTCCGCAAGGCGGCCGGCCGGGACTACAACCCGGTCTCCGTCATCGGCTCGCTGTTCGGCGGTACCCGCCCGGCCGAGCCGGCGGTGGTCGTCGACGACGAGAAGCTGCAGATCGCGCTGGAGAACGCGGCGGGACAGGCGGGCGCGGCCAAGGACGGCGGGATCACCTTCGAGAACGGCAAGGCGGTACCGCACTACGGCGTGCCCCACAAGGCGATCGATGTGAACGCCTCCAAGAAGAAGGTCACCGACGCCTACCGCACCCGCGCCACGACCGGCAGCGACGCACCCGTGGTGCTGGCCGCCAGCACGCAGCGGCCGCAGGTCGACAAGGCCGCGGTGAACAAGGCGATGCAGCAGTTCGCCGAGCCCGCGATGTCCGGCCTGGTGACGGTCCGTACGGATGCGGCGCACACGGTCTCCTTCAGCCCGCAGAAGTCCATCCCGAAGTTCCTGTCGTTCAAGATCGTGGACGGCGGTCTGGTGCCGTACTACGACCGTCCGGCGCTCAAGGAGCTCTACGGCGACACCTTCAACGGCGTCACGGTGACCAAGGGCGACGGCTCCAAGCACCCGGTCAGCGTCGAGGAGGTGGCGAGCGCGGTCGGCAAGGCGCTGCTCGGCACCACCCCGGCCGAGCGGGTCCAGACCATCGCCACGAACGGCAACTGAGCATCGTCACGAGCGGTGACCGACCGCCGCCACGAGCGGCCAACTGACCGCCGAGCGGCGCGAAACCGCAGGTAAGAGGCCCCCGCAGGGCGTCTTCCCCGGAGCACCCGGAGAAGACCCCTAGGGGGCCTCACCCATGACAGATGTCATGCCACAGTGCATACAGCCGACACTGCCGCGCGCGGGCCGGATCCCGGAAGCTGAAGCACATGACGACCACAGCGACCACCACACCCACCACCGCGCAGGGGGCGGACCGGGCACCCGTGGTCAGCTTCCGGCAGGTCAGCAAGAGTTACGGCGCGGTGCGCGCGGTGGCCGACCTGGATCTGGAGCTGTCCCCGGGAGAGACCGTCGCGCTCCTCGGCCCGAACGGCGCGGGCAAGTCCTCGACCCTCGACCTGCTCCTCGGCCTGCGCAACGCCGACTCCGGCAGTGTGACCCTTTTCGGCACGACTCCGCAGCGCGCCATCAAGCAGGGCAAGGTCGGCGCGATGCTGCAGAGCGGCGGCCTGATGGACGGCGTCAAGGTCAGGGAACTGGTCGAACTCGCCCGCGATCTGCACCCGCGCGGCTACCCGCTCGACCGCATCCTGGCCACCGCCGGTATCACCGACATCGCCGACCGCCGGGTCGACAAGCTCTCCGGCGGCCAGGCACAGCGGGTGCGCTTCGCTCTCGCGACGGCCGGTGCCAATGACCTGATCGTGCTGGACGAGCCGACCACCGGTATGGACGTCTCCGCCCGGCAGGCCTTCTGGGGCGCGATGCGCCGGCAGGCCGAACAGGGCCGTACGGTCCTCTTCGCGACGCACTACCTCGAAGAGGCCGACGAGATCGCCGACCGGGTGATCGTGCTGCACCGCGGCCGGATACTGGCCGACGGTACCGCCGCCGAGATCAAGGCCAGGGCGGGCGCCCGCCGGATCAGCTTCGAGCTCGACGAGCCGGTCGACCGCGAGGCGCTGCACGGCCTGCCGTCCCTGGCCGCCCTGGAGGTCTCCGGACGCATGGTCCGCATCCGGTCCCACGACGCCGATGCCACCGTTCACGCCCTCTACGGCCTCGGCCTCTACCCGCACCACCTCGAAGTCTCCGGCCTCGGCCTGGAGCAGGCCTTCATCGCCCTGACCACCGCTTCCGACACGACCCCTGCCACCGCCGAGGAGGCGGCCCGATGACCACCCTGATCAAGCTGGAGATCATCCGCGCCCTGCGCAACAAGAAGTTCCTCTTCTTCTCGGTGATCTATCCGCCGGCGCTGTACCTGATCATCGCCGGCGGGGCGGACAGCAAGCCGATCCCCGGGATGAAGCTGGACGTGGGGCTCTATTTCATGGTGTCCATGGCCACACTCGGTGCCATGACCGCCGTGCTGCTGGGCAACAGCGAGCGCATCGCCAAGGAGCGGGAGAACGGCTGGGTGCGGCAGCTGAGGCTGACGGCCCTGCCCGGGCGCGGTTATGTCGCCGCCAAGATGGCCTCCGCCGCGACCGTCAGCCTGCCGTCGATCCTGCTGGTCATGATCGTCGCCGCGGCGGTCAAGGGCGTACGGCTCGAAGCCTGGCAGTGGATCTCCATCGCCGCCGGCACCTGGCTCGGCGGCTTCGTCTTCGCCGCCCTGGGTATCGCCATCGGCTATCTGGCCACCGGGGACGCAGTCCGGCCGATCGCCATGCTGTTCTACTTCGGCCTGGCCTTCCTCGGCGGCCTGTGGATGCCGCTGACGATCCTGCCGCAGTGGGTGCAGAACATCGCAGAATGGCTGCCGACGCATGCGTACACCGCGCTCGGCACCGCGGTGGAGGTCGGTGAGGCACCGCATGTGAAGGACATGGCCATACTGGCCGGGTATCTGCTGGTCTTCGCGGGTGGCGCGGCCTGGCTCTACCGCAAGGACACTCGGAAGGCGTGAGGCACGGGAAATGGCGAGCGAGCCCTGGGCCGGCGGCCCCGTAAGGATCGGGCAGGAGCCCCGCAACCGCCGCCAGGCGGTAGCCAAGACGATGTGGATCGGCGTCTGGCTGCTGTATCTGGCCGGGCCGGTGGCGCAGCTGCTGCAGGCCGGGATCCCCACCGCCGAGCGGATCTGGGGCGGCCTGGGGCTCACCCTCTTCGTGCTCTCCTACGTGCTGCTGGTCTTCCGGCACATGTGGCGGAAGATGACCAGCCTGCTGCGGTACGGCGCGCCGGCCCTGATGCTGGCGCTGGCCACCGCACTCTCGTGGACGCTGGGCTTCTCCTGGCTGGTGCTGTTCATCTTCACCAGCGTGGCCTGTGCGGTGGTGCTGCCCTGGCGGGAGTCCCGCTGGGCCATCCCCCTGGTGACCGTGGTGCTGCTCGCCGTCGGGGCGCGCTATCCCGAGATCCGCGGCTACTACCTCTTCGCCTACGGCCTGCCCTCGGTGGGCGTCGGCTTCATGATGGTCGGGGTGCAGCATCTGATCCACACGACCGCGGAGCTGCGCGCCGCCCGCCAGGAGGTCGCCCGCCTCGCCGCCAACGACGAGCGGCTGCGCCTCGCCCGCGATCTGCACGACCTCCTCGGCCACTCCCTCTCGCTGATCACGCTCAAGAGCGAGCTGGCCGGACGGATGCTGCCGGACCGGCCGTCCGACGCCGCCCGGCAGATCGCCGACATCGAGCAGGTCAGCAGACAGGCGCTGGTCGATGTGCGGGAGGCCGTCACCGGCTACCGCCGACCGCGGCTCGCCGTCGAACTCGCCGGGGCGCGGACCGCGCTGCGTACGGCAGGGGTGCGGGTCACCGCCGACCCCGCGCTGGAGGGCGAATACCGCGGGCTCGCGACCGATGCGGAGAGCGCGCTGGCCTGGGCGCTGCGGGAGGCCGTGACCAATGTCGTACGGCACAGCGGCGCCCGCCACTGCGAGCTGCTGCTCGCCGAGGAGTGGGAGGCCGACGAGCGCCGCCGTCTGTGTCTGACGGTGATCGACGACGGCGCCGGCCCGCCCCGTACCCAGCACGACGGCAATGGCCTCAGCGGCCTGCGCGAACGCCTCGCCCTTGCCGAAGGCCTCCTGGAAACCGGCCCTGCCCCGCACGGCCGCGGCTTCGCCCTCCGGGCCTCCGTACCCCTGGGCACAGCCCCGGGGAGTGCCGCGCCCCCCGCCCCGGAGATATCCCCCGAGCCCGTCATAGACCCGGCGTAGCCGTGCGGACCGGTGCAGGCGTGCGGCCCGGTGCAGGCGCGGAGCCTGCTCGGCGGGCACGGCGGCACGGCGGCACGGCGGCGCGGAGGCCGGAGGCCGGACGCCGGACGCGCGGGCCCACGGGCAAGCGGGCCCACGGGCAAGCGGGCCCACGGACGCGCACGGGCCCACGGACGCGCACCTGCCCACGGGGCCCACGGACGCACGGGCCCACGGACGTGCAGGCTCAGGGGACGCCGGCCCATGATCCACAGGCCCACCCCGCCCACCCCCCATACGGCTTAAGGTGACCCGCATGATCAGACTGCTGCTGGCGGAGGACCAGTCGATGGTCCGGGAGGCGCTGGCCGCGCTGCTGTCGCTGGAGAGTGACCTGGAGGTCGTGGCACAGGCGGCGCGCGGGGACGAGGTGCTTCCGGCGGCGCGCGCCCACGCCGTGGACGTCGCGCTCCTGGACATCGAGATGCCCGGCATCAGCGGACTGGACGCCGCGGCCGCGTTGCGAGACGAGCTGCCCGGCGTGAAGGTCGTCATCCTCACCACCTTCGGCCGCCCCGGCTATCTGCGCCGTGCGATGGAATGCGGCGCCGATGCCTTTCTGGTCAAGGACGCCCCGGCGGCCCGGCTCGCCGAGGCGGTTCGGCGCGTACTGCGCGGCGAGCGCGTCATCGACCCGGTGCTGGCCGCGGCCGCGCTCGCCGACGGCGCCAGCCCGCTGACCGCGCGCGAGCGGGAGGTGCTGCGGACCGCCGCCGACGGCTCCACCAACGCCGAGATCGCCGACGCCCTGCACCTGTCCCAGGGCACGGTCCGCAACTACCTCTCCACGGCCATCCAGAAGACCGGCGCCCGCAACCGCGCGGAGGCGGTCGCGACGGCCCGCGACAAGGGCTGGCTGTAGAACCGGTCCCGGGCCCTGGAGCAGGCCCCGGCCCCCAGCCCCAGACCCCGAACCAGCCCCCGGCCCCAGCCCCAGACCCCGAACCAGCCCCCGGCCCCGGCCCCCGGATCAGCCCTTGGCCCGGACCCCGTCCCCGGCCCCAGGCCCCGCCCCGCCCCGGGACCCGCCGGGGACCTTGGTCCCTGTGCGGTGCCGGGCGGAGTCCCGCACTCTTGAAGTGTTATGCCTGCCGACCGGCAGACGGAGAGCAACCGCCTTGCTCCCGCGCTGCTCATCCTTGCGATCTTCGTCGTCGCGATCCTCGACGCCACGACCAGCCCTGAGCTGCATATCTCGGCCTTCTTGGGCATCGCCCCGCTCTACGCCGCGCTGCGCTGCTCGTTCCGGGTCACACTCCTGGTGGCCGCCGTCTTCGTGGTGTGCCTGACCTTGGTCGATCTCTTCACGGTGCCCGACTGGGCTCCGGCCAGCCGGGTCGTGAGCATCTTCGGTGTGGTCCTGGTGGCCGTCTTCGCCCTGGTGCTGTGCCGCACCCGCCTGCAGCGTGAGGCGCTGCACGCCCGTACGCGCCTGGTGGCCGACACGGTGCAGCGGGCGATGCTGCGCGAGCTGCCGCTCAGCGCGGGCGCGGTCGAGGCGTACGGCTTCTATGTCTCCGCCCAGGAGGGGGCCCGGGTCGGCGGCGACATCTACGAGGCCATCGAGACCCCGCACGGGCTGCGGCTGATGATCGGAGATGTGCAGGGCAAGGGCATGCCGGCGATCGGGGCGGGCCTGGAGGTGCTGGCGTCGTTCCGGGAGGCCGCCCAGCACGTGGACTCGCTGGAGGAGGTGGCCGAGCGCATGGAGCAGGCACTGGCCCGCTACAACACCCGCTCGGTCGAGCAGGGCGCCGACGAGCGCTTCGTCACGGCGCTGCTGATGGAGGTGCGCGACCCGGTCGGCCTGCCGCAGGGCCGGGTGCTGTCCTGCGGCCACATCCCGTACTACCTGGTGCGCGACGGCAAGGTCTACGAACGCCGGGAGGGCGAGGGCGGGCTGCCCCTCGGCCTGGGCGCGCTCAGCGGCGAGCCCCGCCGCAGCGTCCGGGTCCACCCCGAGCCCGACGACTGGCTGGTGCTGTGTACGGACGGGGTGACCGAGGCGCGTGGCAGGGACGGCGCGTTCTACCCGCTGGCCGAACGGCTGGCCGGGTGGACGGACCTGGAGCCCGCCGAGCTGGCCCGTACCCTCCGCGCCGACCTGGAGAGCTTCACCGACGGCGAGCTCAAGGACGACGCGACCGCGCTGGTCGTCCGCCGCAGCCCCGCCGCCACTCAGTTGAGCATGGCGCGCGCCGCGGCGGCCTGACGCCGTATCGCCTTCGCACCGGCCGGGTCGACGGCCTCCACCACCAGGGCGTACTCCTCCAGCTCGGCCGCCCCGGCAAGGAACTCGCCGCGCTGGACGAGCAGTTGGGCGCGCTCCAGGCGCAGCCGCGCCGGATGGCTCGGCAGCAGCAGCGACAGCTCCAGTGCCCACAGCTGCACCGCGCTGTGTTCCGGGCGCGCCTGCGCCCAGGCCCGGATGTTGTTGAGCACCCGCAGCACGATCTCCAGCGGATCGGCGGGCGTCATCATCCGCGCGCTCGGCGGCTCACCGGTCGCGCCGGCGACCAGCAGCCCCGCGTCCTCCTCGGTGAGCAGCCGCCCGCCCGCGAACGGATCGGCCAGCACGTGCGCGCCGGCCGGATCGCCGAAGCCGACGACGAAGTGCCCCGGCAGGGCCACCCCGTAGACGGGCGCGCCGGCCCGCCGCGCCACCTCCATCCACACCACCGACAGCAGGATCGGCAGGCCCCGGTGCCGCCGCAGCACCTCGTGCAGCAGCGAGGACTCCAGCCGCCGGTAGTCGGCGGGTGAGCCGCCGAAGCCGCAGCGGGTGCCGAGCAGCTCGGCGAGGTTGCGGGCCCAGGCGCCGGGGCCGCCGGCCGGGGAGTACGGGAGGAGCCCGGCCAGCCGGTCCAGCTCGATCTGGGCCGCGTCGAAACCCGCCTCGTCCAGCGCGGGGTCGGCCTCGGCGCCGATCAGCAGACACAGCACCGCCAGATCGGGCCGCTCGGCGCGCGCGGCGTCGGCGAACTGCCGCCGCCGTGCGGCGCGGCCGCCGTCCGGTTCGTGCTCCGGCTCGTGCTCCGGTTCCGGCTCTGGCTCCGGCTCGGGTCCGGGTTCTTGGGGCATGGCGGAGGGCTCCCCGTTCAGTGCCGGCCGCCGCCCGGCAGGGCACGCCGGTAGTGGTAGCCGTGGTGGTCGGTGAAGCCGAGCCGGTCGTAGAACGCGAGCGCCCCCGTGTTGTCCGCCTCGACCTGCAGATACGCGGCCGAGGCGCCCTCCGTGAGGGCCTGCTCGGCGAGCGCCGCCATCACCCGGGTGGCCAGCCCCCGGCGCCGTGCCGCCGGTGCCACCTCGAGCGCCGCGAAACCCGCCCAGCGCCCGTCGACGACCAGCCGCCCGATCGCCGCCGTCCCGCCCTCCGCGTGGTGCACCGTCGCGAACCACACGGAGGGCCCGCCGGTCAGCACCTTCAGGGCGTACGGTGCGGCCTCGCCGGCCGGGCCGCCCTCACCGGTCCGGTTGTACAGCGCCAGCCAGTCCGCGTCCGGTTCCCGGGACAGGACGACGCGGGCGGGGGCACCCCCGGGGGAGCCAGGGGAGGTGTCCGCGCTGCCCGTGGCGCCCGCGCTGCCCGCGCTGCCCGTGTCGAAGTCGAGGTCGGCGAGCGGTGCCAGCGCCGCGATCCGGACCCGGGTGTGCCGCTCAGCGGCCCAGCCGCGCTCCGCCAGCGCCGCGGCCAGCTCCTCGTCGGTGCCGGCCCGCCCGGTGGCGACCGTGATCACCGCCGGCAGCCCGCGCTCGTCATACCACCGGCCGATCCGCTCCAGCGCCGTGTCCAAGGGCACGCCCGGGCCGCCGAGCGGCAGGACGGAGTTGGCACGGTGGGTGAACCCCCCGGAGGCCCGCAGCGTCCACTCCCCGAGCTGTGCCGTCTCCGCGGCGGGCCAGCCGCGGGCGGCGATCCGCTGGAGCTCCAGGGCGGTGGCCGACGGGCCCCTGCGCCGGGCGGGTGCCGCGGAGGGGCCCGAAGATCCTTGCGGCCCTGCGGCCGGTCGGCGGGCGGGCACGACCTTGGCCGCCACCAGCGAGGACTCCTCGATCCTGACGCATTCCCCGTTGCGTCGTGTGATGCTCAGCACACCTTCATCCCAGGATGTGAGAACCCCGACCGCGTCCGTGAACGCCGGTTCCCCCGCTCCGCCCCCGGTCAAGCGCCGGACGGATACCCTTTTGCCCACGTCAGCATGGGTGATGCGGACTTCCGCGTGGCCGCCGGCCAGGAATTCCATCGCTCAAACCGCCCCTCTTGTTCGTCTCGCGCCCGGGAACGGAGATACTAGATGGCGGGCATCGACGACGCCGCGCTCCCGCGCGCCCAGCGGCGGTACTGCCAATCGGTCCGCCGGCCCTACCGAGGAGGAACGACAGCGTGACCTACGTCATCGCGCAGCCTTGTGTCGACGTCAAGGACAAGGCGTGCATCGAGGAGTGCCCGGTCGACTGCATCTACGAGGGCAAGCGGTCCTTGTACATCCACCCGGACGAATGCGTCGACTGTGGTGCCTGTGAGCCGGTCTGCCCGGTCGAGGCGATCTTCTACGAGGACGACACCCCGGAGGAGTGGAAGGACTACTACAAGGCGAATGTGGAGTTCTTCGACGAGCTCGGCTCGCCCGGTGGCGCCAGCAAGCTCGGCCTGATCGAGCGCGACCACTCCTTCATCGCGGCCCTTCCGCCGCAGAACCAGTAACGACGCGAGGCCCAAGGGGGAGCAGCCCGCCCGCTCCCTCTCGCCTCCGATGTCGTCGGGGGCACCTCCCGGTGTGAGCCGGGAGAGGTCGCACGGCGCCACCCGGTCCCGTACGGCCAGCCCGCCGTACGGGACCGGCGCCGTTGTGCGCCGGGTTCCGGCACCACTGAGAAAGAGAGCACCGTGGGCGCAGCACCGTCCTCCCAGCCCGTCTCCCACCGCGCGTCGCTCCGCGACCGTCTTCCGGACTTTCCCTGGGACCGGCTGGAACCGTACAAGGCCACCGCCGCCGCACACGCCGACGGCATCGTCGACCTGTCCGTCGGCACCCCGGTCGACCCGGTCCCCGCGCTGGTCCAGGAGGCACTGACCGCGGCGGCCGACAGCCCCGGCTATCCGACGGTGTGGGGGACGGCCGCGCTGCGTGACGCGCTCACCGGCTGGGCGGCCGGCCGCCTCGGCGCCCGGGGGCTGGAGCACACCAACGTGCTGCCGGTCGTCGGATCCAAGGAGCTGGTGGCCTGGCTGCCGACGCAGCTGGGCCTGGGCGCCGGGGACAAGGTCGCCCACCCGCGCCTGGCCTACCCGACGTACGAGGTCGGCGCCCGTCTGGCCGGCGCCGAGCCGGTGGTCTACGACGAGCCCTGGGAGCTGGACCCCAGCGGTCTGAAGCTGCTCTGGCTGAACTCGCCGTCCAACCCGACCGGCCGGGTGCTCGGCGCCGACGAACTGCGCCGCGCCGTCGCCTGGGCGCGCGAGCACGGGGTGCTGGTCGTCAGCGACGAGTGCTACCTGGAGCTGGGCTGGGAGGCCGACCCGGTCTCCGTGCTGCACCCGGACATCTGCGGCGGCTCCCACGACGGCCTCGTCGCCGTCCACTCCCTCTCCAAGCGCTCCAACCTCGCCGGCTACCGCTCCGCCTTCCTCGTCGGCGACGCCGCGGTCCTCGGCGACCTGCTGCAGATCCGCAAGCACGGCGGCATGATGATCGCGGCGCCGGTGCAGGCGGCCACCGTCGCGGCGCTGGGCGACACCGCCCATGTCGCCGAGCAGCGCGAGCGCTACGCCCGCCGCCGTGCCGCACTGCGCGGTGCCTTCGAGGCCGCGGGCTTCCGCATCGAGCACAGCGAGGCCTCGCTCTACCTCTGGGCGACCCGCGACGAGTCCTGCTGGGACACCGTCGGCGACCTCGCCAAGCGCGGCATCCTCGTCGCACCCGGTGACTTCTACGGCGCGGCGGGGGAGCGGTTCGTACGGATCGCCTTCACCGCCACCGACGAGCGGGTGGCCGCCGCGGTGCGCCGGCTGGCGGAGTGAGCCGCGTCTGACCACGCGCAGGGGCCCGGGGAGAGCGAACTCCCCGGGCCCCTGCGCGTCCGCGGGCGGACGGACCGGTCAGCGGCCGCCGAGCGGAAGGCCGCCGAGCAGGCCCTGAGCCGGCGCGAGCAGGCCCTTGGACGAGCCCACCAGGCCCTTGGCCACCTCGAGCGGCAGGGAGTTGGTCGAGACGCCGTGCTCGGCGATCGGGCGGACCGCGCCCTCCGCCTTGTCGGCGGCACCCTGGGTGAGCGGCATGGCCTTCTTCACGACCGGACCGGCGGTCTCCACGAGCGCCGGGGCGAGCTTCGTCGCCGCCTTGTTGCCGGCCTCGTTCACCAGGCCGACGCCGTGGCGCGCGGTGTGGTCCAGGGTGCGGCTGGTGTTCTGGGAGTCCAGGGGCGCCGTCAGCCCGCCGAGTGTCTTGGCGGGCAGATCCGCGGCGCTCGCGGAGCCGGCCGCAGCGACCACGGGAGCGGCACCCGCTGCAACGAGCAGGGCGGCTCGGGCGATCCGACGCGTAACGGGGAGGGACATGGTGCTCCTTTTACGGAGAAGGACTCGTACTTCTGACAGATGTGCCATATCCGCCTGGCGGACGCACTGACTACCGCGTCAGAACCCCGAAGGTTGCGGTGAACTCCGGTAAAGAGTTGGTAACGCGTCACATAATCGGGCCTGGATAAAGAAGGGCAATATGGGCATGGCCCGATGGGCAGCGGAAACGTCACAGCCCTTTGCGTGCAAGGGAATTGGCCGAGTGCGCGGAAGCGGTGGGCCAACTCCCCTGCGGCTCAAGCGAATTGCTGTCCGTACCCCTCCCGGGGGATCCGGCGAACTATTGCTCGGTGATGATACGAACGTCGCGCGCGGCCGCCGCGGAATCGGCCGGCTTCTGCTGCCAGCCCTTCCCCGAATCGGCCGCGGTCCACGTCCGGCCGGCGTAAGAGATCTGTTCGATATGCAGCTCGGCGGAGTGCGCCATCGCCCACGTCGCCAGCTCCCAGCCGCGCCGCGGGGTATCGCCCACGGCCACCTCGCCGGCCGCCCGCACCGGTATCGTCACCCCGCGCCCGTCGCCCGCGGTGCGGCCGCCGGCGCCCGTCCGCGGCAGCACCTGGGGGCCGAACTCCCGCAGCAGCTTCTCCCGCACCTTCGTCGCGCCGCCCGCCCGGCTGTCCACCGGACGGCTCTCGGTGCAGGTCATCGCACCCTCGTCGCGGCCCGTGAGCGCCCCGGTCAACTGCGCGGCGTTCGCCTCGTGTTTGGCGTAGGCCTGCGGATAGCCGCTGTGCTGCACCTTCTGTGCGGCGACGGTCAGTGGCAGCCGGGAGTAGCCGGGCACGTTCGCCAGATGCCGGTAGAACTCCCCGGCCGAGTAGACCGGATCCATGATCTTCTGCACGGTGCCCCAGTCCTGCGACGGCCGCTGCTGGAAGAGCCCGACCGAATCCCGGTCACCGAAGTCGATATTGCGCAGCCCCGACTCCTGCATCGCGGTCGCCAGCGCGATGGTCACCGCCCGCTCCGGCAGCCCGCGCGAGGAGGCCACGGCCGCGATCGTCGCGGCGTTCGCGGCCTGCTCGGGGGACAGCTCGTAGGCCTCGGCGTCCCCCGCGCCGCGCACCGTGCAGCGCGGTGCCCCCGGGCCACCGGTGATGTACTGCACCGCGAGATAGCCGGCCAGCCCGATCAGCACGGCGACGGCCGCGGCGATACGCCACGGGCGGGTGCGACGGACGGAGGCTGAGGGCTGCGCGGACACGCGCCTACCGTACTGGAGTGCTGCGGATAGGGTCGGATCCATGGAGCGCCGCAGAGACCACCCCGCCCTCGACCTGTCGCTCGACGCCGCCGCGCTCACCGCGCAGCTCGTCGACTTCCCTTCCGAGAGCGGCAACGAGAAGGACCTCGCCGACGCCGTCGAGCACGCCCTGCGCGATCTCGGGCACCTGACCGTCGACCGGTACGGCAACAACGTCGTGGCCCGTACCCACCTGGGCCGCGAGGAGCGGGTGGTGCTCGCCGGGCACCTCGACACCGTGCCGATCGCCGGCAACGTCCCCTCCCGGCTGGACGAGGACGGCGTCCTGTGGGGCTGCGGCACCTGCGACATGAAGTCCGGCGTCGCCGTCCAGCTGCGGATGGCCGCCACGGTCCCGGTGCCCAACCGCGACCTGACCTTCGTCTTCTACGACCAGGAAGAGGTCGCCGCGCACCTCAACGGGCTCGGTCATGTCGCCGACGCCCACCCCGACTGGCTCGCCGGTGACTTCGCCGTCCTCCTGGAGCCCTCCGACGGCCAGGTGGAGGGCGGCTGCCAGGGCACCCTGCGCGTCCTGCTGCGCACCACAGGTGAGCGCGCGCACTCCGCCCGCAGCTGGATGGGCGGCAACGCGATCCACGCCGCCGCCCCGATCCTGGCGAAGCTCGCCGCCTACGAGCCGCGCCGCCCGGTCATCGACGGTCTCGAATACCGCGAAGGCCTCAACGCCGTACGCATCGAGGGCGGCGTAGCCAACAACGTCATCCCGGACGCCTGTACGGTCACCGTGAACTTCCGTTATGCGCCGGACCGCACCCCCGACGAGGCGCTGGCCCACGTCCGCGAGGTCTTCGCGGACTGCCCGGTGGACGAGTTCGTCGTCGACGACCACTCCCCGGGCGCGCTGCCCGGGCTGTCCCACCCGGCGGCCAGGGCCTTCATGGAGTCCGTCGGCGGCAGTGCGATGCCCAAGTTCGGCTGGACCGATGTCTCGCGCTTCAGTGCTCTGGGCGTCCCGGCCGTCAACTACGGCCCCGGCTACTCGCTGCTGGCGCACAAGAAGGACGAACGGGTCGAAGTCGACCGCATCCTCCACTGCGAGGAGCGGCTGCGCGACTGGCTGACGGCCTGACCGCCTGACCGTCTGACCGCCCGGCGCCGGCCAGGGAGCCGGCCCGACCGCACGCCTGCGCACCGAATTCCCCTGCGCTTGAGGTCCGCGGATCTACGCTGAAACGGCAAACGATCTGCCAGCGGAGGGAGCACGACATGGCCAGTCCCGAGGGAGCACCGGTCCCCGAGGAGCAGCGGCTGGGTCCCGTACTGCGCCGCCAGGACCAGGTGCGGACCGGCACCACGGACCAGCGTCTGCTGGACTCCGAAGGCCCCTCCGAGTGGGTGCACACCGACCCCTGGCGCGTGATGCGCATCCAGTCGGAGTTCGTCGAGGGCTTCGGCGCGCTGGCCGAGCTGGGCCCGGCCGTCAGCGTCTTCGGCTCCGCCCGTACCCCGCGTGACTCCAAGGAGTACGACGCCGGAGTGCGGATCGGCCGGGCGCTGGTCGACGCCGGTTTCGCGGTGATCACCGGCGGCGGCCCCGGTGCCATGGAGGCCGCCAACAAGGGCGCCAACCAGGCCGGTGGCACCTCCGTCGGGCTGGGCATCGAGCTGCCCTTCGAGCAGGGCATGAACGCGTACGTGAACCTCGGCGTCGACTTCCGCTACTTCTTCGTCCGCAAGACGTGTTTCGTGAAGTACGCCCGCGGGTTCGTGGTGCTCCCCGGCGGGCTCGGCACCCTCGACGAGCTCTTCGAAGCACTCACCCTCGTCCAGACCCGTAAGGTCACCCGCTTCCCGATCGTGCTGTTCGGCACGGCCTACTGGAGCGGACTGGTCGACTGGCTGCGCGACACCCTCATCGCCGAGGGCAAGGCGTCGATGCACGACCTGGAGCTCTTCCACCTCAGCGACGACGTGGACGAGGCGATCGCGCTGGTGACCAAGGAGGTCGGAATCTAGGGCGTGTCCGCGAAGCCCCGCCCGGCCCGGATTCCTCAGGCCAGTCCCCGGCGGGCGACCGCCGGGGGCCGGTGGCCGGCGATCGAGGCCACCATGTCCAGCACCTGCCGGGTCTCGGCGACCTCGTGGACCCGGTAGACCCGGGCGCCCAGCCAGGCCGAGACGGCGGTGGTCGCGAGGGTGCCGAGCACCCGCTCCTTGACCGGCCGGTCAAGCGTCTCGCCGACGAAGTCCTTGTTGGACAGCGAGACCAGCACCGGGAAGGGCGTATCCCCTGCTTGAGCGAAGCCGAGCTCCCGGGGGACGGCCCGCGCCATCTCGTCCAGCCGGCGGGTCGCCTCCAGGCTGTGCCGGGTGTTCTTCCCGAAGTCGTGCCCCGGATCGATCATGATCGCGTCGCCCCGGACGCCCAGCTGCACGGCCCGCTCCGCGAGGCCGAGCGTCACCCGCAGGATGTCTTCCATCACGTCGTCGTAGGTCACCCGGTGCGGGCGGGTACGGGGCTGTGCGCCGCCCGCGTGCGTGCACACCAGGCCCGCGTCGTAGCGCGCCGCGACCTCGGCGAGCCGGGGATCGACCCCGCCCCAGGCGTCGTTGAGCAGATCCGCGCCGGCCTCGCACACCGCCTCGCCGACCTCGTGGCGCCAGGTGTCGACGCTGATCACCACATCGGGGAAGCGCTTGCGGACCTCGGCCACGAACCCGACCGTGCGGCGGGCCTCTTCCTCGGCGCTGACCTCTTCGCCGGGGCCGGCCTTGACGCCGCCGATGTCGATGATCGCGGCACCCTCGGCCACCGCCTGTTCCACGCGGGCCAGCGCGGGTTCGTCACGGAATGTGGCGCCCTGGTCGTAGAACGAGTCCGGCGTCCGGTTGACGATCGCCATGATCACCGACTCGTGCGCCCCGAACTCGCGATTCCCCAGCCGCAGCATTCCCGCACTCCCTCTCCGTGGTCCGGGAGCGACCCTAACTGTCACACCCGCATGGCACGATCAGTGCAGGCACATAGTCCGGGGAGTTGGTCGTGTTCTGGTTCTTGCTGATCGCGATGGTCGTGGTGGTGGCAGCCGTCACCCTCGTGGTCGTCGGCGGCGCCGACGGCGGTGGGCTGCGGGATTCCGAGCCGGACCGGCTGTACGACCCGCTGCCGGAGGACCGCCCGGTGGCGCGCGCCGACGTGGAAACCGTGCGCTTTCCGGTGACCGTCCGTGGATACCGGATGAACGAGGTCGACGACGTCCTGGACCGCCTGGGCGCCGAACTGGCCGAGCGTGACGCCCGGATCGCCGAGCTGGAGGCGGCGCTGGCCGGTGTGCACGCCTCCGCCATGGGCGGCCCGGGGCTGATACAGGACGGCCCGCCCCTGCTCGGGCCGATGGAGGAGAAGCGGCTCGCCCCGGAGAAGGACCGGCAGCCGCCCCAAGACCCCGGGGTGACACCGGAAGGCGGCGACCGGGCATGAGCGGCGTGGTGACCGAACCGGACGGCATCCCGCGCTGCCCGTGGGGGATGGAGTCGGCACAGATGGCCGACTACCGCGCCTACCACGACACCGAATGGGGCCTGCCGGTCCACGGCGACGACGCCCTCTTCGAGCGGATGAGCCTGGAGGCGTTCCAGTCCGGGCTCTCCTGGATCACGATCCTGCGCCGCCGCCCCGGCTTCCGCGCCGCGTTCGCCGGCTTCCGGATCGCCGAGGTGGCGCGGTTCACGGACGCGGACGCCGAGCGGCTGCTCGCCGACCCGGGCATCATCCGCAACCGCGCCAAGATCGCCGCGACGATCAACAACGCCAAGCGCGCCGCCGAGCTGGCCGCGGGCGAGCTCGACGCGCTGATCTGGTCCTACGCCCCCGACCGGGCCGGCCGGCCGGTGCCGCGGACCGTGCGCGATCTGCAGCCGGTGACCCCGGAGTCGACGGCGCTCGCCAAGGACCTCAAGAAGCGCGGCTTCCGCTTCGTCGGCCCGACCACCGCCTACGCGATGATGCAGGCGTGCGGCCTGGTCAACGACCATCTGGCGGACTGCCATGTCCGCCGGACCGTGGAAGCGGCGGCCGGCTGACCCGGCCCGGACGACACCGGCCGCCGGTCGCGGGTCGGGGCGCCGTGCCGGGTCGGGGCGCCGTGCCGGGTCGGCTGCGCCGGGTCGCCGACACCCGGTGGCCGAGGCCGGGTCAGCGTCCCAGGAAGACCGGCTTCTCCTTCTTCACGAACGCCTCGACCGCGATCGCGTGGTCCTCCGAAGCCCCCGCCCGGCCCTGCAGCTCGTCCTCCTTGCCGAGGGTTTCGGCGAGCGAGTGCCCCGCCCCGTAGGCCAGCGACTCCTTGATCGCGGCATAGGCGGCGGTCGGGCCCTCGGCCAGCCGGCGGGCGACGGCCGCGGCCGTCGCGGCCAGCTCGTCGGCCGGCACCACCTTGTTGGCGATGCCCAGGTCGTACGCCTCCTGGGCGCTGACGTTGCGCGGGAAGAGCAGCAGATCGGCGGCCCGGCCATGGCCGATCAGCCGCGGCAGCGTCCAGGACACCCCGGAGTCGGCGGTCAGCGCGACGCCCGCGAAGGAGGTGTTGAAGGACGCGGTGTCGGCGACCACGCGGTAGTCGGCGGCCATGGCGAAGCCCGCACCGGCGCCCGCGGCGACCCCGTTGACGCCCGCGACCACGGGCTTGGGCATCTCGGTCAGCGCCGTCACGATGGGGTTGTAGTGCTCACGCACGGTGTTCATGGTGCCGCCGGAGCCGGTGGCCCGGTCCTCGGCCAGCAGCCCGATGTGCTCCTTGAGGTCCTGCCCGACGCAGAAGGCGCGCCCGGTGGCGGTCAGCAGAACGGCGCGTACGGCCGGATCGGCGGCGGCCTCCTTCAGGGTGTCCCGCAGCAGGACCTTCGCCTCGATGTTCAGCGCGTTCATCGCGTCGGGGCGGTTGAGAGTGATCGTCGCGAGTCCGTCGGTCACGTCGTAGAGCACGGTGTCGGCCATAGTGGGAGTCCCCTCCGTCGCGGCTCGGACTGCTCGTCAGCGGCAGCCAGCGCTCAGGATGCCGGAGATCATCGGGCCTCGGCATGTGACGTACATCAAAGATTACGGGCGCGTCGGAGGTCGGCGGGCGGAGAAGTATTGCAGCCACCTCCCCGAATTGAGGGGGTTTGAGAGAGCGGGTTGCCGAAGGGATGCGGCCCGATGTTGGTCATCGGGTCGTTCGATGCGGGATAATGGCCTGGAAGCAATCTGTTCGATGCCGGTGACACGTGCCTATTCGGGCCGTCGGCTGAGATGAGCTTGATTGAGCTGGTTTCAGGAAGGGGAACGAGCATGGCGGCCATGAAGCCGCGGACGGGCGACGGCCCGCTCGAGGTGACCAAGGAGGGGCGGGGCATCGTCATGCGCGTTCCGCTCGAAGGCGGCGGGCGGCTCGTCGTCGAGCTGACCCCCGACGAAGCCAAGGCCCTGGGTGAGGCCCTGGACAAGGTCACCGTCTGACAAGGGCGGCGCAACCGGCGGTTTCCCGGGGCTGACCCCGGTATCCCCAGCCGAATTACCCCGGCCCCGGCAGGTGGCACGCGTCAAGGCGCGCCATGTGCCGGGGCCGTTTGCATGTCCTGGCGCCCGGGCCGGGTCCGGGTCGGGGGCAGGCCTGTGACCTGCGGCCGGTGGCTTGCGCCGCCGGGGAGACCGGGACCGGTCAGCCGCGCCTGACCGCGCAGAGCAGGCCGTCGCCGACCGGCAGCAGGGCCGGCACCAGCGTGGTGCTCTCCCTGATGGCCCGCAGCAGCTCCCGCAGCCGCAGCACCTCGGCGGGCTGCAGCGACGAGTCGACCGTACGGCCGTCAGCGAAGACGCCCTCGAAGCAGACCAGGCCGCCGGGGCGCAGCAGGCGCAACGATTCAGCGAGGTATTCCAGGCACTCCATGAGATCGCCGTCGCAGAACACGAGGTCGTAGCCGCCGTCCGCGAGACGGGGCAGCACGTCCAGGGCACGGCCCGGAATGAAGCGGGCGCGGTTCCCTGCGAAGCCGGCCGCACGGAACGCCTGCTTGGCGAAGGTCTGCCGCTCCGGTTCGAGATCCACGGTGGTCAGCACCCCGTCGGGCCGCATGCCGTGCAGGAGATAGATGCCCGACACGCCCGTGCCGGTGCCGATCTCGGCGACCGCCTTGGCGTCGACGGCGGCCGCGAGCAGGCGGAGGGCGGCGCCGGTGCCGCTCGACACCGTACGGATGCCGGCTTCGCGTGCGCAGTCGCGGGACCACCGCAGGGCGGTCTCGGCGCTGTCGTCGATGGTCCCGGCGCCGTACGCCTCGGCGAAAGCCAAGCTCGTCTGCCGGTTGCCGGTAATGGCCCTCTCCTGTCCCCGTAGTTGACGCAACCGTGACTGTATCCGCTGCGTCCGGGAACCCGCAGATGGGACCGGACGTTAAGGACGGGAAGGGGATGACGGGGGGATGCACCGGTGAAGACCGCGCGAGACACGAATCATGAACAGAAGCAGGACCAAATGCAGGTCAAAACTGCTTATCCGGAGCTAACGGGCGAGGTGGATATGGTAGGGGCTCTACTGGACACCACCAGAGCCACCAGGGGAGGTGCGGCTGCGGCGGGTGACCGAGGGGTGCTGAGGCGCTTGAAAAGGTCGTTCGCCGAGCCGAAATCCGTGACAGACACTGCTGACCGTTCCCGCCCCCATGGCCCGAAGGCCAAGGGAGGGGCCCCCGTCGCCGACTCCGCAACCACCGCGACCTTTGCCGCAGACGCGGATGCGCAGGCGTGGACTCCGCCCAGCTGGGAGGAGATCGTCAGCACCCACAGTGCGCGGGTCTACCGCCTCGCCTACCGCCTCACCGGCAATCAACACGACGCCGAGGATCTCACCCAGGAGGTGTTCGTCCGCGTCTTCCGCTCGCTGTCGACGTACACCCCCGGCACCTTCGAGGGCTGGCTGCACCGGATCACCACCAACCTCTTCCTGGACATGGTCCGCCGCCGTCAGCGCATCCGCTTCGACGCGCTCGGTGACGATGCCGCCGAGCGGCTTCCCAGTCGAGAGCCCTCGCCGCAGCAGGTCTTCAACGACACCCACTTCGACGCCGATGTGCAGCAGGCGCTGGACACCCTCGCGCCCGAGTTCCGGGCCGCCGTCGTCCTGTGCGACATCGAGGGCCTGTCGTACGAGGAGATCGCCGCCACGCTCGGTGTCAAGCTCGGTACGGTCCGCAGCCGGATTCACCGTGGCCGCTCCCACCTGCGCAAGGCCCTCAAGCACCGCGCCCCGGCCACCCGTGCCGAAGAGCGTGAGCAGCGGCGGTCGTTGGCCGTGGTGCCCACGGGGGAGGTCGGAATCGCGTGAGCGCCAGTGGCGGTCCGTCCCCCGCCGAGCAGCATCTCGGCGACCGCCTCGCGGCCCTGGTCGACGGCGAGTTGGGGCATGACGCACGCGAGCGGGTGCTCGCGCATCTTGCGACATGCGGACGGTGCAAGGCAGAAGCCGACGCTCAGCGTCGGCTGAAGAGCGTATTCGCCGAAACGGCACCCCCCGGTCCTTCCGAGGGGCTGCTGGCGCGACTGCAGCAACTGCCCGGTGGCGACCCGGACGGTCCCGGCAGCCGGCTCGGCAACGGCAGCCGGCTCGGCAACGGCAGCTTCGGACGCGGCGAGTTCGGACGCGGCGGATCCGGGCGTGGCGAGTTCGCCCGACGTGGTGAGTTCGCCCGACGTGGTGAGTTCATCCGCGGCGATGACGCATTCCGCTATCTGCCCTCCGGCAGTCACTCCGGCCATCCCATGGCGGCGATTCCCCTGCCGCCCCGTGGGCGCGGCTTCCGGGTGCAGGAGAGCTACCGGACCGCGCAGCGGCGCCGGTTCGCCTTCGCGGCGGCCGGTGCGGTCTCCCTCGCGGCCTTCGCGCTGGGCGGTGCCCTCCCGCTGGAGGCGGCGGTCGATCTGCCCGGCGGACGCGTCGACGGCGGCGGCACGGCCGTCACCCCGCTCAGCGTCAGCCCGGCGGCCGACTCCGGTTCGCTCCTTCGCGGTGCGGAATTTCCCGCCAAGAATTCCCGGTCCGGCGCCTGGCAGCCGTCCGGCGGCCCGACCATGGCCCCGGCCCCCGGCGCCATGACCCTGTACAGCCCCACCGCGGCACCCCCCTCCCCGCAGTCCCCGGCGCCGGCGCCCGTCCAGGCCGGCCGGTTCGGCCTCTCGCCCCTGATAGCCGCGACGGGTCCGGCCTCGGCGTCCTACCTCGCGCCCCTGGTGTCCGGCACCGGAACCGCCCCTGTGCGGAAGAACCCGCCCGCGCTCCCACCCCTGGAGCCCATGCGCCCGCTCACCGGTTCCGCGGTCGCGGCAGCCCCCTCCGTCTCTGGCTCAACCCCCGCCCAGCGCTGACCGTCTCCTGCGCAGTCCCGCGGGGAACTGGTTGAATTCCTGTGGGCGGCGCACCCCTGACCGGGCGCGTACCGCGAGGTGGTGGTGGCCCGCGCAGGTCCGTGGGCGAAATCTGGGGAGAGCATGGACGACGGTAAGGCCGCCGGGCCGAAGCTGAAGTGGTGGAGCCGCCCGGGAGACGCCCCGCGCACCGAACCGTCCGCCGAGGCCGGTCGGCAGGCGATGCCGCCCGCCGACGGCACGGCAAAGGGCGCTGCGGACGGAGCCGGGGACGGCACGGTGGCCGCAGCGTCCGACGCGTCCGGCACCCCCGGGGTACAGGGGGCACAGGACTGGATCGTGCGGCCGCCGGAGCCGCGCAAGGGCTCCGGGGCGGGCATATCGCCGGAGTCTCCTTCCGGGAGTGGCGGGAGTGCCGGGAGTGGCGGCAGTTCCGAAGTGGGCGTCACGGCCGATGAGTTGGCGGTGCCACGCGGAACGACGGCCGCGGACCGGACGCGCGAGGAGGAGGCCGGGGCTGCGGGCGCCGGGACGAGCGGTGCGCGACCGGCCCCGTCGACCATGACCCTCGGCCGGGTGACCGGTGCCGCGCGGGACGAGGCGCTGCCCCCGGCAGGCGAGGCCCCGAAGGAGGCCGCCACGACCACGGCGGCAGCCCACGCTCCCGCGTCCGGGTCCCCTGCGTCCGGGACTCCCGCAACAGGGACCCCCGCAACAGGGACTCCCACATCAGCAACTCCCGCGTCCGCGACCCCCGCATCCGGGACCCCGAGCGCCACACCGCCGCGGCAGCAGCCGTTGCACGCCGAGGACCCGTACGGCACCCCTCCGTACGGTGGTCCCGGGCCGTGGGCGCCCGCACCGCCCGTACAGCGGCCGGTGGCCACCCCCGCGCACGGCACCGTCCTCCCGCCGGCCGCCGGGCCGCTGCCCCCGTACGGTGCCCCGGCCGCCCCGCAGACCGCGATGCCGGGAACGGGCTACCCGGTCCCACCGCAGGCACCGCAGGCACCGCAGGCACCGCAGCCCGTCGCCCCGCCCGCACCGCTGCCCGCCGCACCGCTGCCCGCCGCCCCGCCCGCCGTGCCGACGGGTGCGCCGGGGCCGAGAGGCGAGGGCCCGACGCCGCTCGCGCACAGCGGGGAGCAGCCGGCCCGGACGGCCGATACCGCGTACCCCGGGCCGGCCGCCGAGCCGCGCGCCTCCCACCCGGGGCTCCAGAAGTCCGGCCCGCCGCAGCCCGCTTCCGCTCCGCAGCCCGCTTCCGCTCCGGAGGCCGTCACCCGCACCGACGGACCGAAGACCGAAGCAGCGCAGCCCGGCCCCGCACAGCCCGGCCCCGCGCAGCCCGGCCCCGGCCGGCTCGACGCACCGCAGCCCGACGCACCGCGGACCACTGCCCCGCATGCCACTGCCCCGCCGCATGCCACCGGCCCGCAGACCACTCCCCAGGACGCCGTGCCCGGACCGGCCGCCGGACCCGAGAGCTCGGCGCAGGACGGCCCGGTCAGCCCGGACGGCGCCTTCGTTCCCCACCCCGGCGACGGCGGCCCCCGCCCGGCAGCCGCCCCCGCCGCGCCGTACGCGTCTCAGCCGCAGCCCTACCCCGGCCTGCCCGGCGACCACGGACCGGCCCCCGCCCAGGGACAGCACCCGGCCCCGCAGGGACAGCCCCCCGCCCCCCACGGCGCCTGGCAGCACTACGACCCCTGGAGCGCGCCGCTGCAGAGCGGCCCCCTCGCCCCGTCGCCGCACGACCGGCGCCGCCGGCGCGGTCCGCTGGTCGCCGGCGCGGTCGCCCTCGCACTGCTCGCGGGCGGGATCGGCGGCGGCATCGGCGCCTATGTCGAGCGCTACGGCGGGATCAACGACATCAGGCTGCCGCAGTCCGCCGGTGACGAGGGGGGCCGCAGGTCAGACAGCGTCGCCGGCATCGCGCAGACCGCGCTGCCCGGAGTCGTCACGATCCATGTGCGGGGCAGCGCCGAACAGGGCACCGGCACCGGCTTCGTCCTCGACCGCCAGGGCCACATCCTCACCAACAACCATGTCGTCCAGCCGGCCGGCAGCGGTGGCGAGATCTCGGTGACCTTCAGCGGCGGCCAGACGGCCAAGGCCAAGGTCGTCGGCCAGGACGGCGGCTATGACCTCGCCGTCGTCCAGGTGGAGGGCGTCACGGGACTGCGTCCGCTCACCCTCGGCAACTCCGACTCCGTTCGGGTCGGCGACCCGGTGGTGGCGATCGGCGCACCCTTCGACCTCGCCAACACCGTCACCTCGGGGATCATCAGCGCCAAGCAGCGCCCGATCACCGCGGGCGGCGAGAAGGGTGACGGCAGCGACGTCTCGTACGTGGACGCACTGCAGACCGATGCGCCCATCAACCCCGGTAACTCCGGCGGCCCGCTGGTGGACGCCAAGGCGCGGGTGATCGGCATCAACAGCGCCATCCGGGCGGCCGACAGCGGCGGCGGCGCGGTCGGCGGCGCCCAGGGCGGCAGCATAGGGCTGGGCTTCGCCATACCGATCAACCAGGCCAAGCGGGTGGCCGAGGAGCTGATCAACACCGGCCGGGCGACCCATCCGGTGATCGGCGTGACCCTGGAGATGGAGTACGCCGGCGACGGGGCGCGGGTCGGCGAGCGCAGCAAGAGCGGCAAGCCGCCGGTCATCCCGGACGGCCCCGGCGCCAAGGCCGGGATCAAGGCCGGCGATGTGATCACCAAGGTGGACGGTGCCCCGGTGCACAGCGGCGAGGAGCTGATCGTCAAGATCCGCAGCCACCGGCCCGGCGACACGCTGGCGCTCACCCTCCAGAGGGGCGGCAAGGAACGGTCCGTCCGGCTCAGTCTGGGTTCCTCCAGCACGGGCTGATCGTTTGCATGGTGTTGGGGCGGGCGACTCCCGCCCGACGTACGGGGCCAGGTACCGTGATAGGCGGCCTGGCCCATAGGCCGACGAAGGCCGCGGATTACCCAAGGAGCTGCTAGGTGTTCTTCGATATAGGACCCCTCGAGCTGGTGGCGCTCGTGATCCTCGCGGTGCTCGTCTTCGGTCCGGACAAGCTGCCCAAGGTCATCCAGGACGTCATGGGCTTCATCCGCAAGGTGCGGGCGTTCTCCGACAGCGCCAAGGAAGACATCCGCAGCGAGCTCGGGCCGGACTTCAAGGACTTCGAGTTCGAAGACCTCAAGCCCAAGAACTTCGTGCGCAAGCATGTCCTGGACAAGGACGAGTACGGCCTCAAGGACCTTCAGGAGATCCGTAACGGCTTCGACCTGAAGAAGGAGATGGCCGAGGTCACCGACGCCGTCCACGGCCACGACGGCGCCTCTTCCGCCACGCCCTCGAACGGGGCAGGTCCCAGCCTGTCCAAGGAGTCCCCGGCCGCCTCCGCCGGCCGCCCTGACCTGGTGAAGAAGGCCGGAAGCCCTCAGCCGGACGAGCGTCCGCCGTTCGACGCCGACGCCACCTGACACACACCGGTATGACCGGCTGTGTTGACGCCTATGGCTATGCTCCGGGTGTCCGGGGTTCGGTCGCCTGAGGGGGGCGGGCCGCCCACGACGCAGGGCAACAAGGAGGCTCCGCGCAGATGGAGACGACGAGTCGGACAGCGGCACAAGGGGTGTCCGCGGAGGCCGGCCGGAAGGTCGACGGCTATCTGCTGGCCGCGTTCCCGTGGTACGGCCTCGACGAGGCGTTCACCGGTCCGCGCTGGCTGATGCAGGTCGGCGCAGCCGCGGACGGCACCGTCGAGCACGGCGCCACCGGGCATGGCGAGGAGCCCACCATCAAGGTGGAACCGCCGCAGGACGAGCGGTTCGCGGTCGTGGTGACGGTCGCCAGCCGCCCCGTACGGCGCAGCGCCGACGGCACCGGCGTACTGGAGGCGACCTCGGTCTCGACCGCCGCCTGGCTCGCCGGCTCGGGCCTGCTCGCACAGACCTGGCCGACCCAGATGGACCGGACGCTGCGCCAGGACTGGCTGGACCAGCAGACGATGCTCGCCTGGGAGCTGGCCGACGACCTCGGCGGCGGGAGCTGGAGCGAGCTGATGCTGCCGGTGGACGGCGTGCCGACGTCCTTCGCCTACCGCGAGTCCGAGTACGGCTGGGTCCTGGCCGGCTCGGCGGGCGAGGGGACAGAGGGGCCCGAGGGGCACGAGGGTGTCCACATCGGTGCCTACGGGCGGGGGATGAGCGCGTACGGGCTGGGCTTCTCGGTGATCAAGGATCTGACCGAGTACGAGGGCTGACGCGTATCGCGTATGCGGTCCGCCGCGTATGAGGGCCGGACGGCACGCGGGAAGGGCCGCACGGCAACGCCATGGAGAGCTGAACGGCAGCGCAGGAAGAGAGCCGAACGGCAACGCAAAGGGGCGGGCCCGCACGGGCCCGCCCCTTGCGTGTCATCCGGCCTCGCGGCGGATGCGCTCTCAGAACTTGTTGCGCGGGGTGATGCCCAGCGACATGCCCTGCAGGCCGCGCTGGCGGCCGCCCAGCTTGCCCGCGATCGTGCGGATCGCCGAGCCGGCCGGGGAGTCGGGGTCGGTCAGCACGACCGGCTTGCCCTCGTCGCCGCCCTCGCGCAGCCGGACGTCGATCGGGATCGCGCCGAGCACCGGCACCTGCGTACCGGTCGTCTTCGTCAGGCCCTCGGCGACC
The DNA here is from genome assembly GCF_043199875.1 of Streptomyces sp. NPDC048516. Taxonomy (NCBI): domain Bacteria; kingdom Bacillati; phylum Actinomycetota; class Actinomycetes; order Kitasatosporales; family Streptomycetaceae; genus Streptomyces; species Streptomyces sp. NPDC048516. The sequence continues at coordinate 488,127 of NZ_JBICWS010000002.1, forward strand.
CGCTCGCCGCCGCCGGTACCGAAGACGTCGACCATCTCGTCGCAGTGCGGGCAGGGCAGCCCGGACATGTTCTCGACCACGCCGACGATCTTCTGGTGGGTCTGCACGGCGATCGAACCGGCCCGCTCGGCGACCTCGGCCGCGGCCTGCTGCGGGGTGGTGACGACCAGGATCTCGGCGTTCGGCACGAGCTGGGCCACCGAGATGGCGATATCGCCGGTGCCGGGCGGCAGGTCCAGCAGCAGCACGTCCAGGTCGCCCCAGTACACATCGGACAGGAACTGCTGGAGCGCGCGGTGCAGCATCGGGCCGCGCCAGACCACCGGGGCGTTGCCCGGGGTGAACATGCCGATCGAGATGACCTTCACGCCGTTCGCCGACGGCGGCATGATCATGTTCTCGACCTGGGTGGGCTTGCCGTCGGCGCCCAGCATGCGGGGCACGGAGTGGCCGTAGATGTCGGCGTCCACGACACCGACCTTCAGGCCGTCGGCCGCCATCGCCGCGGCGAGGTTGACGGTCACCGACGACTTGCCGACGCCGCCCTTGCCGGAGGCGACGGCGTAGACCCGGGTCAGCGAGCCGGGCTGGGCGAACGGCACCTCGCGCTCGGCGGTGCCCCCGCGCAGCGAGGTCGCCAGCTCCTTGCGCTGCTCGTCGCTCATCACGTCCAGCTCGACGGCGACGGAGGTGACGCCCTCGACCCGCTCGACGGCCTCCCGCACATTGCTGGTGATCGTCTCGCGCATCGGACAGCCGGAGACGGTGAGGTAGACCACGACCGCCACCGCGCCGTCCGCCGCGATGTCCACCGATTTGACCATCCCCAGTTCGGTGATGGGGCGGTGGATCTCGGGGTCGTTCACGGTCGCGAGCGCTTCGCGGACCGCGTCCTCGCTCGGAGCGGTGCCTGGGGGGATGTCGTTGGCCATGTCCCGATGGTACGGCGCGTGAGGGTGCCTCCGGAAAGCCCGTCAGCGGTCGCGTTCATCACTCTCCGCGCCGGCCGGCTGCCGCAGCTCCAGATCCCGCAGCATGTCCTGGAGCTCGGAGCGGATCCAGTCGCGGGTGGCGACCTCGCCCAGGCCGAGCCGCAGGGCCGCGATCTCCCTGGTCAGATACTCGGTATCGGCGATGGACCGCTCGTTCTGCTTGCGGTCCTGCTCGTGGGTGACCCGGTCGCGGTCGTCCTGGCGGTTCTGCGCCAGCAGGATCAGCGGCGCGGCGTACGACGCCTGGAGGGACAGCGCCAGCGTCAGGAAGATGAACGGGTACTGATCGAACCTCAGTCCGCTGGGCGCCGTGGTGTTCCACAGGACCCACAGGATGATGGTGACGGTCATCCAGACGATGAAGCGGCCGGTCCCCAGGAAGCGCGCGATCTTCTCCGAAAGCCGCCCGAACGCCTCCGGGTCGTACTCCGGCAGGAACGTACGGCGCGGCGCGCGCGGCTGGTCGAGGCGCACCCGCGGCCGGTCCGCGGCGCCCCGGCGCATCGCCGAGGCTCCGTTCGCCCGCGACCGCTGACCGGCGCCCTCCCGCTCCTCACCGGCCATGCGCACTCTCCCCCAGGGGGCGGTCGCCGTTCAGGCCGGCCGTGGCCGGGCCGTGCAGCCCGTCCTCCCGCCAGTCGTCCGGCAGCAGATGGTCCAGTACGTCGTCGACGGTGACCGCACCCAGCAGTGCCCCGCTCTCGTCCACGACCGGGGCGGCGACCATGTTGTACGCGGCCAGATAGCTGGTCACCTCCGGCAGCGGGGTGTCCGGCGGCAGGGCCGGCAGATCGGTGTCGGCGATCGAGCTGACCAGGGTGAACGGCGGGTCGCGCAGCAGCCGTTGGAAGTGCACCAGGCCCAGGTACTTGCCGGTGGGCGTCTCGTCCGGCGGCCGGCAGACATAGACCTGGGCGGCCAGCGCGGGCGAGAGGTCCGGATCGCGCACCCGCGCCAGCGCGTCCGCGACCGTCGCGTCCGGGCGCAGCACGATCGGCTCGGTGGTCATCAGCCCGCCGGCGGTCCGCTCCTCGTACGACATCAGCCGCCGCACATCGGCGGCCTCCTCCGGCCGCATCAGCGCCAGCAGCCGTTCCTTCTCCTCCTCCGGCAGCTCGGAGAGCAGATCGGCGGCGTCGTCCGGGTCCATCGCCTCCAGGACGTCGGCGGCCCGCTCGTCCTTCAGCTTGCCGATGATCTCGACCTGGTCGTCCTCCGGCAGCTCCTCCAGGACATCCGCCAGCCGGTCGTCGTCGAGCGCCGCGGCGACCTCGGCGCGCCGCTTGGCGGAGAGGTGGTGCAGGACGCCGGCGAGGTCGGCGGGCCGCAGCTGTTCGAAGGTGGCGAGCAGGCTCTCCGCGCCCTGCCCGTGCTCCTCCAGCGAGAAGCCGGTCACCGCCGACCACTCCACGGTCAGGACCTCCCCCTTGCGCCGCAGCGCTCCGCCCTTGCCCTTCCGTACGAAGACCTTGTCGATCTCCCAGTCGCGGCGGGCCGGCAGCTGGGTGAGGCCGATGTCGAGGACGGTGACCTCCTCGTCGGTCTCCACCAGGCGCACCCGCCGGTCGAGCAGTTCGCCGAGTACCAGCGTCTCGGACGCCCGCTGCTCGAAGCGCCGCATATTGACCACGCCGGTGATGATGATCTGGCCGGACTCCACCCCGGTCACCCGCGTCATGGGCACGAAGATCCGGCGCCTGCTGATCACCTCGACGACCACCCCGAGCACCCGCGGGGGGCGGTCCCCGACCCGGAGCAGCGCGACGAGGTCCCGCAGCCGGCCGACCTGGTCGCCGTTGGGGTCGTAGACGGCGATGCCGGCGAGATGGGAGACGAAGACCCGGGGAGTCACCACTGCCATGCAGAGTGCCGCCCTTTCTCCCGTTCAGCCCCGAAATAAGGCATCAATGCGGGTTCAGGCTAACGCGCCCCGGCCCGCGCCGCCCCGGTGAAGGAGGCCGTAGGGTGACCGCCACGCACCCCGCCGAAGACCGTGCGCGGCCCAGGTACGCTGCCGTACTGCTGTCGAGGTCACCCGCATCAGGAGGCACAGCCGACGTGAGCGCAATTCCCCCGGGCGCCGGCCCCCGCCCCCTGGCCGCAACCCGTCGTACGGCACGGGCCGCGCTCGTGGGGGCGGCCTGCGCGGTACTGGCCGTGGCGGTGACGGGCTGCGGCGGGGAAGACCCGGACGCCGGCACCAACGGCGTGGGGAAGCTGCCCGCCGCGAAGATCGAATCCAAGGCGCGGGCCGCGGCCCAGCGGGCGGACACCGTGCACCTCTCCGGCAATGTCGTCAGCCAGGGCCGCACCTACAAGCTCGACATGCGGCTGGCGAAGGACGGCGCGAAGGGGGAGCTGACCACGAAGGCGGCCGCCTTCCAGCTGCTGCGGGTCGGCGACGCGCTCTACCTGAAGGCGAACGCGGCCTTCTGGGCCGGCGAGAAGAGCGGTGGCCCGGGCAAGCCCAACCAGGCGGCGGGCAAGCTCGAGGGCAAATACGTGAAGGTTCCCGCCAGCGACCCGGTCTACCAGCGCTTCAGCGGCTTCACCGACAAGGACACACTGCTCGCCGGCCTCCTCGGACTGCACGGCAAGCTGACGACCGACAACCGCAGCGACATCGACGGGGTCCGCACCGTCCGGGTGGCCGCCGGCGCGGGCTCCGGCGGCACCCTGGACGTCTCCCTGGAGGGCACGCCCTACCCGCTGCGGCTCCAGCGCGCCGGCGGCGCCGGGGTGGTCCGGCTGGCCGACTGGGGCCGGAGCGTGGACCTCAAGGCCCCGCCGAAGGGCCAGGTCGTGGACTACGGCTCCAAGATCTCCGGCAAGGGCTGAGAAAGGGCCGGGCCGGGGCCGCGGCCCTCACCACCCGGGCGTCAGCCCTTGCGCCCCCGCCGCAGCAGCTTCGGCAGCGCCGCGGGCGCGGGACGCCGGGTGATCGCGGGGGTCGCGAGCGGCGGCGCGGCGTGTGAGTCCGCCGGCATCTGCCCGGGGCGCTGATCCGCCGCCCCGGTCGGCACCAGCCGCAGCACCCGGCACTCGCGGGCCCAGCGCTCCGTGAGGGTGTCGGCATCCGGCGCGTTGAGGCGCTTGCCCTTCAGCTCGTCGACGGCGGACTGCCAGGCCTCACTCCTGGGCGCCGGCTCGACGACGGTGGCCTGCCAGGTGATCAGCCGGCCGCCCTTGTCCTTGCTGCGTACGGTGACCGTCGCCGTACCGCCGTCGGTGAGCCCGAGGTCGTCCAGCGGCTGTTCGCCGTCCCCGCCCCCGACGAGGCAGGCGGCCTGGTCGTGCCACAGATGCCACAGCGCCCGGGCCGGGCCGGCGTTCCCCCGCACCCAGATGAGGCCGGACTTCTTCGTGGCCTCTTCGATGAGCGCCCGATCCTGCAGGGCCTGCGACACGGTCTCCGTCATACGGCCCAGCCTAATGGCCCCGGCCGCGGCGGTCCGGGGCCGCCCGGACGATGGGACGCGGCGGCCCGGGACGCGGCGGCCCGGGACGTGGTGGTCCCGGCGGCCGCGGACCCGGGTGCCGCCGGGCCGATGCCGCGTGGCCCGATGCCGCGGGGCCGTGGTCACAGCAGCCACCCCGACCACTGTGGCCACAGCGGTCAGAGCCACCCGTTGCGCTTGAACCCGCGGTGGATGCCGAAGCAGATGGCGACCGTCACCAGCATCATCGCCGGATAGCCGAACTTCCAGTGCAGCTCGGGCATGTAGTCGAAGTTCATGCCGTAGATCCCGGCGATCATCGTGGGGACCGCGAAGATCGCCGCCCACGCCGTGATCTTGCGCATGTCCTCGTTCTGCGCGACGGCCGCCTGCGCGAGGTTGGCCTGCAGGATGGAGTTGAGCAGATCGTCGAAGGACAGCACCTGCTCGTTGACCCGCGCCAGGTGGTCGGCGACATCCCGGAAGTACTTCTGGATGTCGGAGTCGACCAGCCGCATCGGACGCTCGCTCAGCAGCTGCATCGGCCGCAGCAGCGGCGACACCGCACGCTTGAACTCCAGTACCTCGCGCTTGAGTTGGTAGATCCGCCCGGCGTCGCCGCCCTTGGGGGAACCCTTGCCGCCGTTGCCCTTGCCGTTGGTGCCCGAGCTGAAGACGTCGATCTCCACCTCGTCGATGTCGTCCTGGACCGCGCCGGCCACCGCCATATAGCCGTCGACGACCTGGTCGGCGATGGCGTGCAGCACCGCGGACGGCCCCTTGGCCAGCAGCTCCGGGTCGTCCTGCAGCCGGTGCCGCAGCGCACGCAGCGAGCCCTGGCCACCGTGCCGCACGGTGACGATGAAGTCCCGGCCGGTGAAGCACATCACCTCGCCGGTCTCCACCACCTCACTGGTGGCGGTCAGCTCGGTGTGCTCCACGTAGTGGACCGTCTTGAAGACGGTGAACAGGGTCTCGTCGTAGCGCTCCAGCTTCGGCCGCTGGTGGGCGTGCACGGCATCCTCGACGGCGAGCGGGTGCAGCCCGAACTCCTGGGCGATACCGGCGAATTCGGCTTCGGTGGGCTCATGCAGCCCGATCCAGGCGAAGCCCCCCTCGGAGCGGACCGAGGCCATCGCCTCGGCCGGGGTGACGTGCTCGCTCACCCGGCGGCCCTCGCGGTACACGCCGCAGTCGACGATGGCGCTGTTGCTGCAGACCGGGGCGGACTTCTCGTAGTGGTACGGGGTGCTGTCGCGCCGCCGGGACGGGCGGACGGCGGCGCGCAGGTCACGGATCATCGACATGGCAGGCTCCTTCACGGGCCGGCCGTCAGTGGCGAGCGCGGGGCGCAACGCTGCCCGGAACGTGGACGTACGAGGCGTCATCGGCTGTACGTCCGCAAAGCGGGCGGCGCTCGTGCGAGGGCACTGACGGCAGTTCGCAGAAAACACGGAACAAAGAGTCGAAGGCGCTCTTCCGTCATCTACATCCGGCGCAAAGGTGCTTCCCTGGTTTCGCCGCTGAGCGGCGGGGTACGGAAGCTCTCGGATCAGGAGATTCGCTGCGCGAAGGGGATGACAGGAGAACTATCGGTACTGCACGGTCGACTCGGATCCACCGCAGCCCCACCTCCTCCGGCCGGTCCCCGTTGGGGGACGACGTCATTCCCTGAGCAGACGGCAAGGCTATCAGCCGCCTGCAGTGTTACGGCGCCGCTTTGCCCGTTCCATACGAAGAACGGAGACGCTGCGCCGGGTCCCGGACGGAGCCCGGGGGGAAGCCCGTGGAGCGGTGACGGCCGGGCACAGGCTCCCGCCTATGCTCACGGCATGTCTGACGTTCTTGAGCTGGTCGAAGCCCGGTTGCGGACGACCCTGGGCGAGCCGGACGCGCGCGCCGCCGTCACGTTCCTCGGCACCGACCGTATCGAGGTCCTCCGCTTCGTGGACAACGGGGTGGTGCGATACGCCACGCTCGGGATGTCCGCGCAGCCCATGGCCGATCCCACCGCCGTGCTGGCCGATCCACTGCGCGGTCCGCGAGCCGAACTCCTGCTGTCGGTACGCGCCGGCCGCGTGGAGAGCGACAAGGTGCTCAGGCCGCTCGCCGTGCTCGCCGCCTCGCCGCAGGTCGAGGGGGTGGTCGTGGCTCCCGGGGCCTCGCTGGACGTGGGGGAGCCGCTGTGGCCGGGGGCGGCCTTCACCTCTGTTCTGGTCGCCTCGCCCGGGGGCCTCGTCGAAGACCTGGCACTCGATGAGCCGAGGGAGCCGGTCCGCTTCCTGCCGCTGTTGCCGATGACGCCCAACGAGGCCGCCTGGAAGCGGGTGCACGGCGCCGAGGCCCTGGAGAAGCGCTGGCTGGAGCACGGCACGGATCTGCGCGACCCGCTGCGGACGGGCGTACCGCTCGACTGAGCCGCGCGCGGCGGTACGACGGCGCACGCCCCGTCCACCCTCCGAAGAGGGCGGACGGGGCGTCAGTTTCCGTACGCGGGCGGGCCGCGGGGTGTGCGCGGTGTCCCGTCCGCCTCAGTCGGCGAAGGCCGCGACCGCGTCCGGTCCGGTGTGCCGCGGCGCCGGCGCCGCTGCCTCGGTGGTCAGCGCGCGGCGCCGGACGGCGACGATGCCGGCGCCGGTCACCGCGGCGCCGGCCGCGACCACGAAGGGGAGGTGGATATCGGTCCACTCCTCGATCTTGGGCGCCAGGAACGGTGCGGCCGCCGCCGCGAACCACCGGACGAAGTTGTAGCCGGCGCTCGCCACGGGGCGCGGCGCGTCCGAGACGCCCAGGGCCAGCTCCGTGAAGACGGTGTTGTTCAGGCCGATGAAGGCGCCGGAGAGGACCGTGCAGGCGATGGCGGTGGTGTGGTCGCCGTAGCCCAGCACGACCAGGTCGGCCGCGAGCAGCAGCAGCGAGCCGCCCAGGACCTTGAGCGAGCCGAAGCGGTGCTGCAGCCGGGGCGCCACGATCACCGAGAACACCGCGAGCAGCACTCCCCAGGCGAAGAAGACCCCCCCCGGACTTGTACGGCGACATGTTCAGCACGAACGGGGTGAAGGCCAGCACCGTGAAGAACGCGTAGTTGTAGAAGAACGCGGCCACGGCGGTGGAGGCCAGGCCCCCGTGGCCGAGTGCCTTGAGCGGGTCGAGGAGCGAGGTCTTGGCCGCCGGCTTCGGCTGCTCCTTGAGGAAGGCCGTGATGGCGAGGAAGCCGATGGCCATCAGGGCGGCGGTGCCGAAGAACGGGTAGCGCCACTTCATATCGCCGAGGAGCGCGCCGAGCAGCGGACCGCAGGCCATGCCGAGGCCGAGCGCGGACTCGTAGAGCAGGATCGCCGCCGCGGATCCCCCGGCCGCCGCGCCCACGATGACCGCCAGCGACGTCGAGACGAACAGGGCGTTGCCCAGGCCCCAGCCGGCCCGGAAGCCGACGAGCTCGCCGACCGACCCCGACATACCGGAGAGCGCGGCGAAGACCACCACCAGCGCCAGACCGGCCAGCAGCGTCCTGCGGCCGCCGATGCGGCTGGAGACGAAGCCGGTGACGAGCATCGCGACGGCGGTGATCAGGAAGTAGGAGGTGAAGAGGAGGGAGACCTGGCTGTTGGTGGCGTGCAGGCCCCGGGCGATCGAGGGAAGGATCGGGTCGACGAGGCCGATGCCCATGAAGGCCACGACCGAGGCGCCCGCCGTGGCCCAGACGGCCTTCGGCTGGCGGAGGAGGGACGTGCCGCCCTCGTCGAACGGATCGTCCGCGCCGCTGCCGTGGCCGCCGCCCTTCGTGCCGCTCATGCTGCGGATCTCCTTCCCGTTGCCGGTTGCGTACCCCTGATCCCCGCGGCCCCGCCGGACCGCCGAGATCGTTGACGTTTACACACAATAAGTTAGGTACGCTAAAGAGTGCAAGTGGCAACTACTTTCCCGGCCGGGCGGGGCGCGCGGCCGGGAAACGGTCAAATGCGCGCCGGCGCACGTGATTCGGGGCACACCGGTGGGGTGATCGTCCTTGACGCGGCGGCGGGCCTGGAGGACCGTGGAGGGCTATGAGGGGCGAACCCAGTTGCCCGAAGTGCGGAGGCCGGGTGCGGGCGCCCGGTCTCTTCTCCGACACCTGGCAGTGCGCGCTGCACGGCACCGTGCACCCACTCCAGCCCGTCGTCCCGCCGAGCGTCGAAGCGCTCGGCGTTGTCGTGCACCGCGCGCAGGTGCCCGTGTGGATGCCCTGGCCGCTGCCGGTCGGCTGGCTGTTCACCGGCGTGGCCTGTGCCGGTGACGACCGCAGCGGCGGCCGCGCGACCGCGGTGGCGTGCACGGGTCCCGGACCGCTCGGCGGCCCCGGCGAACTGCTGCTGATCGCCGAGGAGCTCGGCGTCGGCCTCGGCGCGCGGTACGCCGGTATCGACGGTCCCGACCCCGGCCCCCATATGTGCGTGGACAAGCCGCCGCACGCCAAGGTGCTCGCCGCCGGCCGCCCGACTGCCCTGTGGCACGTCGACGGTGCGCCTGCGGACCGTGCGGTCTTCGCGGGCGAGGCGCGCGGGCTGTGGCTCTGGGCCATCGCCTGGCCCGAGCAGTCGGGGCTGCTGCTGTACGACGAGCTGGTGCTGACCGACCTGCGCGAGGCGGGCGCCGAGGTGGACCTGCTGCCGTGCGGGGCCATCTCGCCGCGGATTCTGGGCTGAGGGGCGGTCGCCGGGGACGGGGATGCGGTCGCCGGAGGCACCGCCGCCGGAGATGCGGCCGGCTGCGGCACGGCCGCCGGAGAGGCGGGCGCCAAAGACGTGGACGCCGAGGTGGCCTCCCTCACCGTCCGACGGGCCTTGGGCGCTACCGGCCGCCCGGTATCCTTCTGGGGTCCCCTACGGTGTACCGTCACCCGGCCTCCTGCCGGGCCCCGTCCCGTATCTGTCCCGAATCCGTCCCGCAGCAGTCTGGAGTCCGCGTCGTGCGCATCGATCTGCACACCCACTCCACGGCGTCCGACGGTACGGACACCCCCGCGGAGCTGGTGCGCGGCGCCGCGGCCGCGGGGCTGGACGTCGTCGCGCTGACCGACCACGACACCGTCGGCGGGCACGACGGGGCGCGGGCCGCGCTGCCCGCGGGGCTGACGCTGGTCACCGGCGCCGAACTCTCCTGCCGGCTCGACGGGGTGAGCCTCCATATGCTCGCCTACCTCTTCGACCCCGAGGAGCCGGAGTTCGCCCGTGAGCGCGAGCTGGTGCGGGACGACCGGGTGCCGCGGGCCCGGGGAATGGTCGCCAAGCTGCGGGAGCTCGGTGTGCCGGTCACCTGGGAGCAGGTCGCCCGGATCGCCGGCGACGGCGCTGTGGGACGGCCGCACATCGCCACCGCCCTCGTCGACCTGGGCGTGGTCGGCTCCGTCTCGGATGCCTTCACCTCCGAGTGGCTGGCCAACGACGGGCGGGCGTACGTGGCCAAGCACGAGCTCGACCCGTTCGACGCGATCCGGCTGGTCAAGGCCGCCGGCGGGGTCACCGTCTTCGCGCATCCGCTGGCCGTCAAGCGCGGCTCCTGCGTACCGGAGAGCGCGATCGCCCACCTTGCCGCGGCCGGTCTCGACGGCATCGAGGTCGACCACATGGACCACGACGAGCCGACCCGCGCACGGCTGCGCGGCCTGGCCGCCGACCTCGGCCTGCTGACCACCGGTTCCAGCGACTACCACGGCAGCCGCAAGACCTGCCGGCTCGGCGAATACACCACCGACCCCGAGATCTACGGCGAGATCGTGCGCCGCGCGACCGGCGCCTTCCCCGTTCCCGGCACGGGCGGCTGACCCCGCCGCGGCCCGGCGGCCGCCGCGCACGCCCCGCCCGGGCCGCCACCGGCACCTGACCGGTGGGTGCGGATGCGGATTCCGCCCTGTGCCCGCCGTGGCCCGTGCCCGTCCCTCACCCCTCTTCCTTTCCCTGGCCGCCTTACGGATCCGCGCCCGCGCGCCGCCCGTGAGCGCCCGTCCCGTACCACCTCTCGCAAGGCCTTCACCGTGTTCGACATCGCTGTCTTCAGTACGCTCTTCGTCACCCTCTTCGTGATCATGGATCCGCCTGGTATCACCCCCATCTTCCTGGGCCTGACCTCCGGCCGGCCCGCCAAGGTGCAGCGCCGGATGGCCTGGCAGGCGGCCACCGTCGCGTTCTGCGTCATCGCCGTCTTCGGCCTCTTCGGCCGGCAGATCCTGGGGCGGCTGCACATCTCGACGCCCGCGCTGATGATCGCGGGCGGGCTGCTGCTCCTGCTGGTCGCGCTGGATCTGCTGACCGGGAAGTCGGAGGAGCCGACCCAGACCAAGGACGTCAATGTGGCGCTGGTGCCGCTGGGCATGCCGCTGCTGGCCGGGCCGGGCGCGATCGTCTCGGTGATCCTCGCGGTGCAGCACGCACACGGCTTCGCCGCCCAGCTCTCCGTCTGGACGGCGATCGCGGCGATCCATGTGGTGCTCTATTTGGTGATGCGGTTCTCGCTGGTGATCATCCGGGTGATCAAGGACGGCGGGGTGGTCCTGGTGACGCGGCTGGCGGGCATGATGCTCTCCGCCCTGGCGGTGCAGCAGATCATCAACGGTGTGCTGCAGGTGATCCAGGGGGCCTGAGGCCCTTCCCGGGCCCCGGGAGCCGGCCGCGGACACCGCAGCGCCCCCGTACGACGTACGGAGATCTCCGTACGTCGTACGGGGGCGCTCGTGCGGTGCGGCCGTGCGCGGGCTCGGCCGGCGGGGTGCTCGCGCCGTCGGGCGGCGGAGCGGGTGTCAGCGGGCGGCGGTGCCGGCCGGGCGGATGTAGATGCGCTGGCCCGTTGCGGCGGCCTGCTGCACGATCCGGTTGACGGAGGCGGCGTCCACGACGGTGCTGTCCACGGCGGCGCCGTCGACATCGTCCAGGCGCATGATCTCGAAGCGCATACGGCTTCTCCCTTCGTCTGATCCTCCTGCGGAGAACTCTTGGGTATACGAGCTGCCCGGCGTCGCTGCCGGGCGCTCCGTCCCTGTACAACGACCTGCCCAGTGCAATCATTCCCTACGCTAAAGAAAAATTTCGACGGCCTAAGTACGAAGGGGTAGCGCGGTTGTGCCCGCGGAGTGGCCGCCCGGAGAATGGGGCCGGTATGAACGATGTCCAGCCCACGGGCCACACCGACCTCACCGCGCTCGCCGCCGGGATCGAGCGCACCAACGAGCTGCTCACCCGGGTGCTCGCGGAGGTCTCCACCACCCCGTCCACCCATGCGGCCTTCGTGGACGCGGGCTATGTCTACGCCGCGGCGGGACGGCTGGTCACCGGCACGGAGGACCGCAAGGCGTTCGATCTCGACGCCGAAGGGATCATCGAGGCCTTTATCGACAAGGCCCGGATGATCTTCCCGGACAGCCGGCTGCTGCGCGTCTACTGGTACGACGGCGCCCGGCGCCGGATCCACACCCAGGAGCAGCAGCGGATCGCCGAGCTGCCCGACGTGAAGGTCAGGCTCGGCAACCTCAACGCCAACAACCAGCAGAAGGGCGTCGACTCCTTGATCCGCTCCGACCTGGAGTCGCTGGCCCGGCACCGCGCGATCAGCGACGCGCTGCTCATCGGCGGCGACGAGGACCTGGTCTCCGCGGTCGAGGCGGCGCAGGGCTATGGCGCACGGGTGCATCTGTGGGGCATCGAAGCCCCGGGCGGCCGCAATCAGGCCGAGCCGCTGCTGTGGGAGGTCGACAGCGCGCGCACCTTCGACCTGGAGTTCTGCAAGCCGTACGTCACCCGGCGGATCGGCGTCGAGTACAGCGACCAGGCGACGGGCGAGGGGCCCGCGCCCAGCCGTGAGGAGGTCCGCTTCGTCGGCGCGCAGGTCGCCGCGCAGTGGCTCGCGGAGCGCGGCCGCGAGTGGGTGGCCGGGCTGCTGCCGGGCCACCCGTATCTGCCCGGCGCCGTCGACCAGGAACTCCTGACCGCCGCGGAGGCGCTGCTGCGGCACTCCCTGCGCAGCCACGCCGATCTGCGGCGGGTCCTGCGCGACGGCTTCTGGGACCACGTCCAGGGGCAGTACTAGGCCCGCACCAGGCTCGTAACCGGCGCCGGTAGCGGGTGCTGTCGGCGCACCCCCGCTGCGTCGCGGCCCGCAGGCCGCTCCGGCCGCTCAGGCCCGCGCCAGCAGCTCGGTGAGGCGGTCGAAGAAGCCCGCCCAGCCCGCCTCCGCCTGGCGGTACTGCTCGGAGGTGAGGTTGCCGCCGAGCTGGCGGAAGGCCATCTCCGTACGGTCACCGAGATCGGTCAGGGTGACCCGGACGATCTCACCCTCGGAGCTCGGTGCGGACGTGTCCTTGAGGGTGAACTCCAGCCGTTCCGGGGCGGCCACCTCGCGGTAGACCCCGGAGAACGGCAGCTCGCCGCCGTCCGGGGTGCGCATGACCAGCGTCCAGACCCCGCCCGGCCGGGCGTCCATCGTCACCCGCTCGACCGGCACCGCCAGCTCCCCGCCGAACCAGTACGCAAAGTGCTCGGGCGTCGTCCACGCCTCGAAGACCAGTTCACGGCGGGCGTCGAAGGTCCGGGTGAGCGCGATGCCGTGGGGATCGTCCTCGCTGCCGGCCGGGGGAGTCGACGGATTCTCGGTCATGGTCGGGCCCTTCGTGCGAAGCGGTGCCGGCCGGGCGCCGGTGGGGGCCCGCCTTCCTCGATGCTCGCCGAACCACCCCGTGCTGTCCTGGCGACGCCGTCCGCTCGGCCCACACGGGCGGCGGCGCTACCCGACGGCCGCGCGGTGCTCAGCCCACACCGCTCCAGAACCCGGCGAGTGCTTCGGCCGTCTTCTGCGGCCGTTCGGCGTTGGGGGAGTGCTCGGCGCCCTCGATGACGGTGCGCCGGGCGGACAGCCGCTCGGCCATCGCGTCCATCGACGGCACCGGCCAGGCATAGTCGACGGCGCCGGAGACGACATGCGTGGCAAGTCCCGTACGGGCCAGCTCCGCCACCCGGTCGGGCTCCGCCAGCATCTGACGGCCGGTCGCGATCAGCTGCTCGGGAACGGTGTTCAGCCAACGGCGGTACAAGAACGCGCCGATCTCCGGCGGCGTCGACACGTCCGCCGCCTCCGGGGGGTCCAGCTCGCGCATCGCCCGCCAGACGCTCTCCATGTCGAGCGTCCCCAGCGCCTCGATCAGCAACCGCACCCGGGCCTGCTGGGACGCCTCGATGGCGGCGGGCCCGGAGCTGAGCGCGGTCAGCGAGCGGAACGGGGCCGCGTCGAGGAGCACGGCGGCCCGGGTGACCAACCCGCCCAGCGAATGCCCCAGCAGATGCACAGGACCGCCGTCCGGCTCCCGCAGGGCTCGTGCCTGGGCCAGCACATCGAGCGCCAACTCCCTTTGTGCGTAGGCCCTTTCGTCACGGGGGCCGGGGGATTCGTGCTGCCCGCGCCCGTCCACGGCGACCGCCCGGAATCCGGCCGCGGCGAGCGGAGCCAGCAGGGCGATGAAGTCCTCCTTGCTGCCGGTGAATCCGGGCACCAGCAGGGCGGTCCCGATCGGCGCGGCATCGGGCCGGGCGTCCTGCACGGCGAAGTCGCCGCGCTCGGTGTCGAGTCGGTACGCACGGGCGCACGGGGGCAGTGTGAGGGTGGGCGGCCTGCTCATGGGGTGAGGTTATCCGGGCCGGGCGGCAAAACCGGGCCGGGGACGCCGACGACCCGGCGCCCGCACAGTGCGGGCGCCGGGTCGTCGTGCCGGGATCCCGGCGTCAGCCGGGGGGAGGCTCAGCTCTCGGGCGTGGCCTCGGCGGCGGGCGCCTTGGCGCGGGTGCGGCGGCGCACCGGCTTGGCCTCGGCGGCCTCCGTCGCCTCCGCGGCCGGCTTGGCCGCGGCCTTGCGGGTCCGCTTCGGCTTGGCCGGGGCGTCCTCGGCGGCGGGCGCGTCGTCCGCCACGGCCTTGGTGGTGGCCGCGGCCTTCCGCGTCCGCTTGGGCTTGGCCGGTGCGGCCTCGGCGGCCTCGGCGGTGTCGGCGGTGCTCTCGGCGGCCGGCTTGGCCGCGGCCTTGCGGGTCCGCTTGGGCTTGGCCGGCGCCTCCACGGCGGCCTCGGCCGGGTCCGCCACGACCTCGGCGGCCTTGGGGGCTGCCTTGCGGGTCCGCTTCGGCTTGGCGGGAGCCTCCACCGCGGCGTCCGCGGTGTCCGTGACGGTCTCCGTCACCGCGGCCGGTGCCGTCGCCGCGGCCGCCTTGGCGGTGCTGCGGGTCCGGCGGCGCGGCTTGGCCGGCGCCTCGGCGGGCTCGGCCACGGCCTCGGAGTCGGCGATGACCGCCGCGCCCTTCGCCGCCGCGAGCGCGCTCGCGGCGGTCTCCACGGTCTGGAAGCTCCCGGTGTCCTCCGGACGGACGGGGCGGGTCCGGCGGCGGCGCGGCTTGGCGGGCTCGGCCGGAGCCTCGGTCGCCACGGCGGCAGCCCGGGTCACCTCGGGGGCGGTCTCCGCCACCTTGGGGGCAGCCTGGGTCACCTTGGCGGGGGCGCCCCCGGCCTCGGCGGCCGGGGCCGGGACGGTCGCCGCGCCCGAGGTCTGGCTGCCGCGGGTCCGGCGACGCCGGCGCGGCTGACGCGGCCCGGAGGTCTCCGCACCTTCGGTGCCCTCGGCGACGGCAGGGGACGCGGTCGCCTGCGCTTCGGCGGCGGCCGCCTCGTCCAGCGCCGTACCGCCACGGGTACGGCGGCGCTGCCGCGGCGTGCGGGTGCGCTGGGGGCGCTCCTCCTCGACGACGGCGCCCTTACGGGGGCCGCGGCCACGGCCGCCGGTCTCGCCCAGGTCCTCGACCTCTTCCGCGGCCAGCCCGGCGCGGGTGCGCTCGTTGCGCGGCAGCACGCCCTTGGTACCCGCGGGGATGTTCAGCTGCTCGTACAGATGCGGCGAGGTGGAGTAGGTCTCCTCCGGCTCGTCGAACGCCAGGTCCAGCGCCTTGTTGATCAGCTTCCAGCGCGGGATGTCGTCCCAGTCGACGAGGGTGACCGCGGTGCCCTTGGCGCCCGCCCGGCCCGTACGGCCGATGCGGTGCAGGTAGGTCTTCTCCTCCTCGGGCGACTGGTAGTTGATGACGTGCGTCACACCCTCGACGTCGATACCGCGGGCGGCGACGTCGGTGCAGACCAGGACATCGACCTTGCCGTTGCGGAAGGCGCGCAGCGCCTGCTCGCGGGCGCCCTGGCCGAGGTCGCCGTGCACCGCGCCGGAGGCGAAGCCACGGCGCGCGAGCTGGTCGGCGATATCGGCGGCGGTCCGCTTCGTACGGCAGAACACCATCGCCAGGCCACGGCCCTCGGCCTGCAGGATGCGGGCGACCATCTCCGGCTTGTCCATGGAGTGGGCCCGGAAGACGTGCTGGGCGGTGTTGCGGACGGTCTGGCCCTCGTCGTCCGGCGCGGTGGCGCGGATGTGCGTGGGCTGCGACATGTAACGGCGGGCCAGGGAGATGACCTGGCCGGGCATGGTCGCGGAGAACAGCATCGTCTGGCGCTTGACCGGCAGCAGCTGGATGATCTTCTCGACGTCGGGCAGGAAGCCCAGGTCGAGCATTTCGTCGGCCTCGTCCAGCACCAGGCTCTTGACCTGGGAGAGGTTGAGCTTGCGCTGACCGGCGAGGTCGAGCAGCCGGCCGGGCGTGCCGACGACGACGTCGACGCCCTTCTTCAGCGCCTCGACCTGCGGCTCGTAGGCCCGGCCGCCGTAGATCGCCAGGACGCGGACGTTGCGCACCTTGCCGGCGGTGAGCAGGTCGTTGGTGACCTGCTGGCACAGCTCACGGGTGGGCACGACCACCAGGGCCTGCGGCGCCTCGGTCAGCTGCTCGGGCTTGGCGCGGCCGGCCTCGACGTCGGCGGGGACCGTGACGCGCTCCAGGAGCGGCAGGCCGAAGCCCAGGGTCTTGCCCGTGCCGGTCTTGGCCTGGCCGATCACGTCGTTGCCGGAGAGGGCGACGGGGAGCGTCAGCTCCTGGATGGGAAAGGGAGAGATGATGCCGACGGCTTCCAGGGCCTCGGCCGTCTCGGGGAAAATCCCGAGGTCTCGAAATGTAGACAGAATCTTGCCTCTTCTGTGAGACGCGGCGTGAGGCGGCGAAGGGGGTCGTACCGCACCTTCGTACGAGTTCGTACGGGGCCGGCCTGATGATGCGGCCGGTGGGGCGGGACCACTGCCAACGCTCAGGCACTCCTGCCGCGAGCGGTGTCCCTCTTGCCGTGCGTATGGCTGCTACGCGCCGCGTCAGAGGGCGGTCGGTTTGGAGCCGATCGGGCCACCGACCGGGCATCCGCTTCGTGGAACGACCCACCGATACTCGGCAGGTCCAAATACCACTGTACCCCGGATATGGCGCGCCCATCCGAAGGCTTGTATGAGTGAGGAATACATCACGGCCCGACGAGGTACCGGGACACCGGCTCCGACCGCCGTTCGTACGGGCGAACCGGAGTGGCTGACCAGGGACTTCCCCGGACGGCCGAGCGGGCTATTGTGCCGGTCATGGGAACGCCTGACAACGCCGCCGCTGACGCGCGCACACACACCGGGATCGCCGCCCAGGACTGGGCGCAGGCATCCGCCGAGCCCCAGTACCGGGCCGCCGTGATCGATCTGCTCGGCGCGCTCGCCTATGGCGAGCTGTCCGCCTTCGAGCGCCTGGCGGAGGACGCCAAGCTCGCGCCGACGATGGACGACAAGGCCGAGCTGGCCAAGATGGCCTCGGCCGAGTTCCACCACTTCGAGCGGCTGCGGGAGCGGCTTGCACAGATCGAGGCGGAGCCGAACGAGGCGATGGAGCCGTTCGCCGCCGCGCTGGACGAGTTCCACCGCCAGACCGCGCCGTCGGACTGGCTGGAGGGCCTGGTCAAGGCCTACGTCGGCGACTCGATCGCCAGTGACTTCTACCGCGAGGTCGCGGCCCGGCTGGACTCCGACACCCGTGATCTGGTGCTGGCCGTACTCGACGACACCGGGCACGCCACGTTCGCCGTGGAGAAGGTCCGCGCGGCCATCGAGGCCGAGCCGCGGGTCGGCGGCCGTCTCGCGCTGTGGGCACGCCGTCTGATGGGCGAGGCGCTTTCGCAGGCGCAGCGGGTCGTCGCGGACCGCGACGCGCTCTCCACGATGCTGGTGGGCGGGGTGGCCGACGGCTTCGACCTGGCCGAGGTGGGCCGGATGTTCTCGCGGATCACCGAGGCGCACACCAAGCGGATGGCGGCGCTGGGCCTCGCGGCCTGACCCGCGAGGGGCGCGCCGGGCGGTTCAGGCCGTCCGGTGCCCCTTCAAGGGGGTGGCCGGCCGTCGAAAGCGCCGGCGCGGCGGGCGCGCCACGACCGACAGCAGGGCCGCACCCACGGCGACCGCCGCCACCATCACCTGGACGGGGTGGCCGGGGCCGAGGATCGAACGGGTCAGCAGTGCGCCGAGCAGCGCCGCGACCGGGCCGGTCGCCAGGGTGAGGGTGCGTGCGGGGAAACGGTCGGGCAGCCATCGCGTGGCGGACAGGGCGGTGGCGAAGCCGATGAGCACGGCGCCGAGCGCTTCCCAGATCATGCTGTTCCCTCCCGTGTGACGGTGCCGATCAGCTGAACAAATCGGTCACAGGCGGTCGTACCCAGGGGGCACCCGCAGCAACCCTCCCGGCGGCGGTCCCGTGCCTGATCAGCCCAGCCGGACCGACTCGAACGGCCTGATCTGCGGAAAAGCGGCGGACAGGGGCCGGGGACGGGCGGACAGGGCCGGCGACGGGCGGGGGACAAGCGCGGGGAACCGGGGCGATCCGGCGAGAACCCGGCGATCCGGTGAGATCCGGGCGATCCGGTGAGATCCGGGGAGACGCGACGGGCCGACGCGTAGAAGGCGGCAGGAAAAGGGCGGCGGCCCGGAGCGAGATCTCCGGGCCGCCGCCCTTGTCACCTGCGGGCGCCGCAGCCGGCGCCCCCTGCTCAGAGCGCGCCGAAGCCGACCTTGCGGGCGGTGGGCTCGCCGATCTCCACATAGGCCAGCCGGTCCGCCGGGACCAGGACCTTGCGACCGTGGTCGTCCACCAGGCTCAGCAGCTGTGACTTGCCGCCCAGCGCGTCGGACACCGCGCTCTCGACCTCTTCGGCAGACTGCCCGCTCTCCAGAACGATCTCGCGGGGTGCGTGCTGCACGCCGATCTTGACCTCCACGGCTTTTGTCCCTCCGACGGTCCGGGGATCCCCAGCGTCAGCTGGGGGAGGATGCGCGGTCATCGCGCCGTACGCAGCACACATTAGCCCGGTCCGGGGATGCGCAGGACGCCCTGGACCACGCCTGCAGCGAACACGGTCAGTGCGTGTCGCTGCCGTGCAGCGGGAAGCCGGCGATGCCCTTCCACGCGAGGGAGGTCAGCAGCTGCACCGCGGTGTCCCGCGGCACCTTGCTCTCCGAGGACAGCCAGTACCGTGCCACCACCTGGGAGACGCCGCCCAGGCCCACGGCGAGCAGCATCGACTCGTCCCGCGACAGGCCGGTGTCCTCGGCGATCACCGCGCTTATGGCCTCGGCGCACTCCAGCGACACCTTGTCCACGCGCTCGCGGACCGCCGGCTCATTGGTGAGGTCCGACTCGAACACCAGTCGGAAGGCGCCGCCCGGGTCCTCCACGTACGCGAAGTAGGCGTCCATGGTGGCGGCGACCCGCTGCTTGTTGTCGGTCGTCGACGCCAGCGCCGCGCGCACCGACTGCAGCAGGGCCTCGCAGTGCTGGTCCAGCAGGGCGAGGTAGAGATCCAGCTTGCCCGGGAAGTGCTGGTAGAGCACGGGCTTGCTGACGCCCGCCCGCTCGGCGATGTCGTCCATCGCGGCCGCGTGGTAGCCCTGCGCGACGAAGACCTCCTGGGCGGCGCCCAGAAGCTGATTGCGCCGGGCCCGTCGTGGCAGGCGTGTGCCCCGCGGGCGCGCCGCCTCGGTCTGCTCGATGGCGCTCACGCTGCCTCCCAGAAGTTGTTCCGTGCGCGGTCCGTGCAAGGTGGTGCACCGCGCCCGCCATCGTACTTTTGGGTAACCCGGCTGTGCGCGGTCGAGGCCGAGAATTTCTGACCGGCGCCCCTCTCGGAAGCCGACAAAACGTCCCAGGTCATCGGTATTCGTCTTCGTTGAGCTCCACGACACGGGCCTGTTCGGCGAGATCTGCCTCGTTCGCCTCGTCCGGATCGTGGGCGGTCACCGGCTCGTCCCGCCGCGGTGCGAGATCGGCGTACTGCTCGGCGGTGTCCGCTTCGGGGGCTTCGACGTCGATATCGGTGGCGTCGCTCTCGTCCGCGAAGGTCTCCGGGTCTGTCGGGTCGACGCGCATGGTGGCTCCCTTTTCCGCGTGCTCGATCGTCGGCTGGTGCCTGGCATGAAAGCAGGGGCCGGGGCGGCTGCCCTCGCCTACGAGCGTAGGAGAGTGGCCGCGGCAGCGCGATGCGGTGTGTGACCGCGGACACACGATCGAGGGTGTGATCGTCTCGTAACATCGTCCCCATGTCTTCGACCGAGTCGCCGGACACCGCGACCGCCGCTCTCCCGGTGCCACCGGCCGGCCCGGGCCGGCACGGCGGGGCGGAGACGGTGCGCACCGTGACCCTGCCGAGCCTGACGCTGACCGTACGGGCACCCGCCGGGCGGCCCGCGCGCGGGGACGACGGAGCGGAGGAGGCCGCGGGCGACGGCGCCGCGGGGGAGCGCGAGCCCGCGCTCTACCTCCACGGTCTCGGCGGCTCCTCACAGAACTGGTCGGACCTGATGCCGCTGCTCGCCGACCGGGTGGACGGCGAGGCGATCGACCTGCCCGGCTTCGGCCACTCACCGCCGCCCCGCGACGGCAACTACTCCGTCTCGGCGCAGGCCCGCGCGGTCATCCGGTACCTCGACGCGGCCGGGCGCGGCCCCGTCCACCTCATCGGCAACTCCATGGGCGGTGCCGCGTCGACCCGGGTGGCGTCGGTGCGGCCCGACCTCGTCCGCACCCTGACGCTGATCTCCCCGGCGCTGCCCGAAGTGCCGCCGCAGCTGACCGCGGTGCCCACGGCGCTGCTCGCCGTCCCCGGTATCGCCGGGCTCTTCGGCCGGCTCACCCATGACTGGACGCCCGAGCGCCGCACCCGCGAGGTGCTGGCGCTCTGTTACGGCGACCCCGGCCGGGTCAGCCCGGAAGGGTTCAACGCCGCGGCCGAGGAATATGCGCGACGGCTGGAACTCCCGTATTTCTGGGAGGTCATGCAGCGCTCGACCCGCGGTCTGGTGAACGCCTACACGCTGGGCGGACAGCATAATTTGTGGCGTCAGGCAGAGAGAGTTCTCGCCCCCACCCTTCTCGTCTACGGTGGACGCGACCGCCTGGTCTCCTACCGGATGGCACGGCGGGCGGCCGCGGCGTTCCGCGGTTCGCGACTGCTGACGCTGCCGGAGGCGGGGCATGTGGCGATGATGGAATACCCGGAGACAGTGGCGCGGGCCGTCCGCGAACTGCTCGACAGTGAAGTGACCGACGTGACCGCTGATGCGGGCAGGAGCTGACACGCCCCGTGGGACGCCATAGCCGCCGAGGCCGGCCGGAGACCGCTGCGGAAAGCCCGGAGACGGCAGGTCCGCCCGGCAATACCCCCTCGGGAGACGGTTCGCCCGGCTCCGGTTCGGGCTCCGGACGCCGCAGACGCGAGCCGTTCGACGGCGATGCGGTGCGCGGCGGGCACCCCGAACAGCGTGAGCCGGGCGGTGGCTGGGGCGCGTTCCCCGGGGCGCCGTCGTCCCCGGTGGCCTCCGGTCGGGGCGCGCCGAGGATTCCCCGGCCGCGCGCGGAGATGCCCGGCGCCCCGCTGGTCGCCCCGCCGGGCACCGGCCCGGGGCCGCGGCGCGACTACGTGGACGCCTTCGACGCCAGGTCCTTCCCGGGTGGCCGGGGCGGCGCTGACGACCCGGACGACGATGTGTTCCGGGCCGGTGCGCCCCGGACGGCGGGACCGGCGGCAGGACCGCACGGGGCCGGCGGGGACGGCGTGCCCCCGGGCGGCCGCTTCACGGGGCGGTCGGCGGCCTTCGGCCGCGACGAGGCCGACGTGCCGGACCCGCGGACCGCGTCCGGCGCGGACGGCGGCGAGCCGGGCGACCCGGCGGACCGGGACCCGGCCGAAGGATGCGCGGGGGAGGAGTCGCGGCACGGCAGCAAGAAGGGCGGCATGGGCCGGACGTTCACCGGTGCGGCGGCCGCGGCGGTGACCACCGTCCTCGCCGTCGTCATCGCGGGCCAGGTCGCCGAACAGCACAAGGAAGGCGGCGACCCGCAGACGCGTAGCGGCAACGACCGTACCGACGGGGTCGGCGACGAAGCCTCCAGGTCGCGTTCGAGGCCCACCCAGGACGCCAAGCCGGCCAGTTATGACGAGCAGATGGCACAGGTCTTCCCGCTGGACGCGCGTCTGGCGGGCAGCGGCCGGTTCAGGCCGACCGGCGGCGACGCCAAGGCGCCAGGACGCGGGAAGGTGCTGCGCTACCGCGTCGATATCGAGGAGGGGCTGCCGCTGGACGGCAAGCTCTTCGCCGAGGCGGTGCACAAGACCCTCAACGATGAGCGCAGTTGGGCGCACGGCGGGCAGCGGACCTTCCAGCGGGTGGGATCCGGTCACGCCGATTTCGTGATCACGCTGGCGAGCCCGGGGACCACGGCGGCGTGGTGCGCCAAGTCCGGTCTCGACACCGGCGAGGGCAATGTCTCGTGTGACTCGGCGGCGACCGAGCGGGTGATGATCAACGCCTACCGCTGGGCACAGGGCGCCAAGACCTACGGCCAGGACAAGATGTTCGCCTACCGCCAGATGCTGATCAATCACGAGGTCGGCCACCGCCTCGGGCACAACCACGAGGTCTGCTCCCGGCAGGGCGCCCTGGCCCCGGTGATGATGCAGCAGACGAAGTTCCTGACGACGGACGGGGCGACCTGCCGGCCCAACTCCTGGCCGTTCCCCACCCAGAAGTGAGCGGGCGGCGCAACGGCGGGCACTACGGGCGGTGGCCCGTGACGCTCACATAGCGCGTCGAAACGCCCTTTGGGGCGGAAAGTTACGTGCGTTCACCCCTTCCGGTGGGGGGGGGGGGGGCCCCCCCCCGCCCCCCCCCCGCCCGGGCCCGGGGGGGGGGCCCCCGGGGGGGGGGGGGGGGCCGGCCCCCCCGGCCGGGGGGGGGGGGGGGGGGGGGGGGGGGCCCGCCGGGGGCGCGCCCCCCCCCCCCCCCCGCCCCCCCGGGGGGGGGGGGGCGCGCCCGCCCCCCCCCCCCCGGGCGGGGGCCCGCCCCCCCCCCCCCCCCCCCCCCCCCACCGGCCCTTTGCATAGCTTCTTCCCGCAGGTGGCGGCCGTGCCGTCGGCACGCCAGGGACGTCGAGATGGCTGATATGGGAGGACGGGGGTGAACCCGTGCGCATTGGACTGCTCACCGAAAGTGGTTACCCGTATGCGTCCGGTGAGTCGCATGTGTGGTGCGACCGGCTCGTGCGCGGGCTCACCGGCCATGACTTCGAGGTCTACGCCCTGAGCGCCGAGCCCCGCCGGGACGCGCCGTCACGGCCCGAACTGCCGCGCCACGTACGGCTGGTACGCAGTGCGACCCTGGGGGACGGCTTTCCCGCCGGACGCCGCCGGGCCGGCGAGCCGCGCAGGGGCCGCACCCCCGGACGGCGCGAACGCCGCCGCTTCGCCGAGTGCTTCGGCGATCTCGTGGCGGCCTTTGCCACGGCGCCTCCAGGGGGCGAGCCGGCCACCCCGGTGGTCCATGCCCGGGCCGCCGCCCACGGGGGAGCGCCGGCCGGGTATCCGCCCGCCGTGCCCGGCGGTACCCCCGATGACGTGGTGACCAGCAAGGCGGACCGTTTCGCCAGCGGTCTCTACGGGCTCGCCGAACTCGCCCGCGAGCACCGGGGACTGCCCGCGCTGCTGCATTCCGAGGACGCCGTACGCCTCCTGGAAGCCGCCTGTCACGGGCCCCGTGCGCTGCCCGCGGCGCCCGGCGCACAGGTCAACGATCTGCTGGCCGTCACCGCCGGGCTCGCCCTGGCGCTGCGGCCGCTGTCGCTGGACTGGTACGGCGACCGGCACACTTCCGGGCTCGGCGGTGTGGACCTGTGCCATGCCACTTCCGGCGGCGCGGCCGCCCTCCCCGGACTGCTGGCCAAGCACTTCTTCGCCACCCCGCTCCTGGTCACCGAGTACGGCGTACGGCTGCGCGAGCACTATCTCGCGCGCGCCGCCGCACCACTGAGTGCGCCGGTGCGCGCACTGCTCGCCGCCTTCCAGGGCGCGCTGGCCGCCGAGACCTATGCGCAGGCCGCGCTGATCACCCCCGGCAACACCCACGCCCGGCGCTGGCAGGAGCGCTGCGGCGCCGACCGCTCCCGGCTGCGCACGGTCTACCCGGGCATGGACGCCACCCCCTTCGCCGCGGTCGCGGACGCCGCGGCGGACGACTCCAAGACGCTGGTGTGGGTCGGCACCATCGAGCCCGACAAGGACCTCATCGGGCTGCTGCACGCCTTCGCCGAGATCCGCAAGGCCGAACCGGAGGCCACCTTGCGGATCGTCGGCGGCGCCGGCCGCGACCCGCAGGCGCCCGGATATCTCGTGCAGTGCCGGGCGCTGGCCGCCCAGCTCTTCCCCGACGAGGCGGCCGACACCCGCAGCGTCGGTGAGAACCCGGTCAGCTTCGAGGAGATCGGCAGCCCCGAGGTGCCGGACCTGGCGGGCGCCTACGCCTCCGGCGCCGTGGTGGTGCTCTCCAGCGTCATCGAGGGCTTTCCGCGCTCCCTGGTGGAGGCGATGTTCTGCGGCCGCGCCACGGTGTCGACCGACGCCGGTGCGGTCTGCGAGGTCATCGGGGGCACCGGCCTGGTGGTGCCGCCCCGAAATCCCCGCGCCCTCGCGGAGGCCTGTACCGCGCTGCTCGGTGACCCGGACCGCAGGGCCAGGCTCGGCGCGGCGGCCCGGGCACGGGCGCTGGAGCTGTTCACCGTCGAGCAGAATGTCGCGGCATTTCGTGGCATCTACCTGGAGTTGATCTCCCATGCCCCGGCCCGCCCGGCCGCCTGCCGTGCGCGGGACGCCCAGGGCGTTCCGCAGCCCTTCGCCCGTCCCGCCGAGTCCCATGTCCCCGGCCGCTGGGCGGCGACCGGTGCCGCC
Source organism: Streptomyces sp. NPDC048516 (assembly GCF_043199875.1). Taxonomy (NCBI): domain Bacteria; kingdom Bacillati; phylum Actinomycetota; class Actinomycetes; order Kitasatosporales; family Streptomycetaceae; genus Streptomyces; species Streptomyces sp. NPDC048516. Next base: position 512,733 of record NZ_JBICWS010000002.1, read on the forward strand.
ACCCGCGCCGCCGTGCCCGCTGCCCGGGACGCCGTGTCAGCCGCCCCGGCCGCCGTTCCCGCCGGCCGTACGCCGAGCTGGGCCGTCCCCGCGCAGGAGCGGACCGCCGCGCTGCCGGTGCCGGCCGGTTCAGGCGCGGAAGGCGGGGGAGTGGCGGAGGGCCGAGGAGCGGCGGAGGGCGGGGGAGCGACCGGCGTCCGAGGGGTGGGACGGCCGGTGAGATGGGGAGCGGCCGGCGATCAGACGGGCGTGACCGGAGCGAAGGAGAGAGCGAAGGAGAGAGGGCAGTGGTGATGGTGACGGCTGTGCTGGACGTGATGTGTGCGGTGGGCCTGGTGGGCGTGGCACTGGTGACGGGCATGACGGATGTGGCGCACGGCGGGAGCCGGCCCGGGCTCGGGCACCGGCTCCGGCGCGAGGGCCGTCCCGGCCGCCCGGTGTACGCCGCTCACACCGCCCCCGGCTGCCGCGGCCGCCGCACCCGGCGGCGCGTGCCGCACCTCGGCCCCGGCCGGGACGGCTGTGCGGCGGCGGCCCGGGGGAGAGGAGACGGGCGGTGACCACACCCGACACCGGCGCCACCCGCGCCGCTCCGGCCATGGCGGACGGGGACGCCGCCCGTACCCCGCCGCCGGCCAAGGAGGCCTCAGCCCGCCCCGCGCGGCGCGGCCCCGCCGACCCCGTACGCTCTCTGATGCACCGCCACCAGGAGCTGTGCGCACACGCCGTCGATGCGCTGGAGATCGCCGCCGGCCTGGAGGCGCACGGCGTCACCGACCGGACGGCCGCCCGTTTCCGGCACCGCGACGTCTTCTCGCTGGCCGAAGAGCTCTACGCCCGGGTGCCCCGCGCCGACGCGCCGGACGCCGGGCCTGACGGGCAGCCCCGCCCGCCCGCCCCCGTCCCCGCGCGGGGCTCGCGCGGCGTGCGCGTGCTGCTGCAGCTGCTGCCCGGCGCCGTCTGCGTCGCGGCGGTCGCCGCCCTCGCCTCGGCCGGTACGGCGACTCCCGCCGTACGCACCTGCGTCGGCGCGGCGGGCGGTGCGCTGGTCGCCCTCGCCGTCCGGCTGGCCGTCCGGTCCGGGCCGCTGCGACTGCGCCACCGGGGTGCAGGATCGTGGACCGCCGGCCTGTGGGTCTGCTGGACGGCCGGATACGCGGTCTACGGCGACTGGCTGCTCGGACAGCTGCTGGCCGGCGGCCCCGACCTGCCCGGCTCCCCGCCCCGGGCCGCCGTCGCCACCGCCGTGGCCCTGGCCTTCGCCCTCGCCCCCGCGTCCGGCTGCGCCCGCTGGTTCGCGGCGCGCGGGCGGCGTGGTCTGGCCGCCAGCCGCGGCCTCGAAGAGCTCGCCGCCCGTGTCCGGCCGTTGCTGCTCGCCGCCACCGTGCTCTTCCTGGGCGCGCTGGTGGCCCTGCTCCTCGGCGCGGACGCGGCCTTCGGGAGCGACGGCACGACGGCCCTGGCCGCGGCGGCCGCACTGGGGGTGCTGCTCTTCCTCGCCCGGCTGCTGGCCGTGCACGGCTTCCCCCGCGCGGCCGCGACGGGTCTGGCCTCGGCAGCCGCCGTGGAAGCCCTCGCCCTGTCCCTGGTGCTCATCGCCCGGCTCCCCGGCCTGCCCCCGCTCGACGTGCCGGTCGCAGCGCTCACCACCGCCGTGGGACCGGCCGCCGTCCCCGCCGTGGCCTGCACGGTCGCCGCCGCCGGGCTCCTCTTCCACGGCCTGCGGGCGCTCACCGGCGCCTGCGCGCACTGGCCGGCCCCCTCCGGCCCGGCGGAGGCGCACCGGCCGTGACCCTCCGTACGTACACCGGCCCGCGGCTCCCCGGCCCCCGGCTCCCCGCCCCCGGACTCCCCGTTCCCCCACACGGGCACCCCCACCACGCACCACCCCCGGAGCGGCACCCCGAAACGGCCGCTTCGACCCCTGACCCGCGGACCTCACCCCCCACCCGGCCCCCGCCTCCGGGGCGGAGGCCGACTCCGCGGAAGCCGACGCACTTCCCTCGATCCGCTTTAGGAGCACGACATATGAACGTCCAGCCGACCACACGCCACGCGGACCGGGGGGTCGCACGATGAGGGTGCTGCTCATCGGCGCCAACGGCTACCTGGGCCGTTATGTCGCCGACCGCCTGCTCGCCGACCCCGCCGTCCAGCTCACCGCCCTCGGGCGGGGCGACGACGCCGACGTCCGCTTCGACCTGGCCACCGGCAGCCCCGGTGCGCTCACCCGTTTCCTCGACGCGGTCCACCCCGGTGTCGTCGTCAACTGCGCGGGGGCCACCCGTGGCGGGGCCCGCGAGCTGACCCGGCACAACACCGTCGCGGTCGCCACCATCTGTGAATCGCTGCGCCGCAGCAGCTGTGGCGCCCGGCTCGTCCACCTGGGCTGCGCGTCCGAGTACGGGCCTTCGCAGCCCGGCTCCTCCACCGCCGAGGACGCGGTGCCGCGCCCCGGGGGGCCGTACGGCGTCAGCAAACTCGCCGCCACCGAACTGGTACTGGGCTCCGGCCTCGACGCCGTCGTGCTGCGGATCTTCTCGCCGGTCGGCCCCGGCACCCCGGCCGGCTCACCGCTGGGCCGGCTCGCCGAGGCGATGCGCCGCGCCATGCAGTCCGGCGACAACGAGCTCAAGCTCGGCGGGCTCGGCGTACAGCGGGACTTCGTCGATGTCCGCGATGTCGCGCGGGCGGTGCACGCCGCCTCGCTGTCCGCCGCGCAGGGCGTCGTCAACATCGGGACCGGCCGGGCCGTACGGCTGCGCGAGGCCGCGTCCGTGCTCGCCCGGGTCGCCGGGTTCGGCGGCGCGCTGCACGAGATCGACTCCCCGCCGGCCCGGCTGGTCATCCCCGGCCCGTCCCCCGAGCACCCGGTCGGCTCGCCGCCCGCCACCTACCCCTACCCGGACGGTTGCGGCACTTGGCAGCAGGCGGATGTCCGCACCGCCCGCGACCGGCTCGGCTGGCGTCCGCGGATCGGGCTGGAGGAGTCTCTGGCCGACATCTGGATGGAGGCCGCCTGCCGTATCTGACCGGCCGCCGGGGCGGCGGCCGTTCCTCCCGGAGACGCCTGGGCGTCACTGCCCGGTTACTGGGACGGATTCGTCTCGCGCATCGGAACAGGTGTCTCGGAATGAAGAAGGGCGTGGCAGTGTTGCGGGGAGAGCAAGCTCCCCCACTCTCGGCTCCGCTCGGGCGGGGGGAACCCCATCTAGACCGACCAACGGAGTTCCCGTGTCGCTGCCACCCCTGGTCGAGCCCGCTTCCGAGCTCACCGTCGATGAGGTCCGCAGGTACTCCCGCCACCTGATCATCCCCGATGTCGGGATGGACGGGCAGAAGCGGCTGAAGAACGCCAAGGTGCTGTGTGTCGGCGCCGGTGGCCTGGGCTCGCCCGCGCTGATGTATCTGGCCGCGGCCGGCGTGGGCACGCTCGGCATCGTGGAGTTCGACGAGGTCGACGAGTCGAACCTGCAGCGCCAGATCATCCACAGCCAGGCGGACATCGGCCGCTCCAAGGCGGAGTCCGCGAAGGACACCGTCCTGGGCATCAACCCGTACGTCACGGTCAACCTGCACCAAGAGCGCCTTGACTCCACCAACGTCATGGATCTCTTCGCCCAGTACGACCTGATCGTGGACGGCACCGACAACTTCGCCACCCGCTACCTGGTCAACGACGCCTGCGTGCTGCTGAACAAGCCGTACGTCTGGGGCTCGATCTACCGCTTCGACGGCCAGGCGTCGGTGTTCTGGAGCGAGCACGGCCCCTGCTACCGCTGCCTGTACCCGGAGCCCCCGCCGCCGGGCATGGTGCCCTCCTGCGCCGAGGGCGGCGTCCTCGGCGTGCTGTGCGCCTCCATCGGCTCGATCCAGGTCAACGAGGCCATCAAGCTGCTCGCCGGCATCGGCGACCCGCTCGTCGGCCGGCTGATGATCTACGACGCCCTGGAGATGACCTACCGCCAGGTCAAGGTCCGCAAGGACCCCGACTGCGCCATCTGCGGTGAGAACCCGACCGTCACCGAGCTCATCGACTACGAGGCCTTCTGCGGCGTCGTGTCCGAGGAGGCCCAGGAGGCGGCGGCCGGCTCGACGATCACTCCCAAGCAGCTCAAGGAGTGGATCGACGGCGACGAGAAGATCGAGATCATCGACGTCCGCGAGCCGAACGAGTTCGAGATCGTCTCGATCCCCGGCGCCAAGCTGATCCCCAAGAACGAGTTCCTGATGGGCACCGCCCTCCAGGACCTGCCGCAGGACCGGAAGATCGTTCTGCACTGCAAGACGGGTGTCCGCTCCGCCGAGGTCCTGGCCGTACTGAAGTCCGCGGGCTTCGCCGACGCCGTGCACGTCGGCGGCGGCGTCATCGGCTGGGTCAACACCGTCGAGCCGGAGAAGCCGGTCTACTAGACCCACCGGCTGCACCGGGGCCTGCACCGAGGCCCGTGAGTCCAGCGCAAAGGCGCCGGTCCGTACCGCACGGACCGGCGCCTTTGCGTGGTGCGCCGCGCGTGCACAGCCGGGGATTCCCGGCCGGCACGGCGGCGGCTTCCGCTCAGATCTCGCCCTTGTGGGTGAGGTAGTTGAAGGCCACCCAGCCCGGCAGCACCGGCAGCCAGAAGACCATCAGGCGGAACAGCAGCACCGCAGGGAACGACGTATCGGCGGCGAGTCCGGAGACCGTCAGCGCACCGATCAGCGCGCCCTCGACGGCGCCCACACCGCCCGGCGTCGGCGCGGCCGAGCCCAGCGCGTTACCGGCCAGGAAGGCCACCGCGATGCTCGCGTAGCTGATCGTGTCGCCGCCGCCGAACGCCCGGATCGAGGCGTCCAGGCACATCACGTTCGCCGCCGTCAGAAGCAGCATCCCGCCGATGCCGGTGACCAGCTTCCCGGGCCGCTGCAGGATGTCCAGCATCCGCGGGACCACCCCCGCGAACAGCGACCGCACCCGGGTCGAGACGAACTTCCGCAGCGCCGGCACCGCCGTGACGATCAGGACCAGTACGGCCACGGTCAGCAGTCCGGCGATGACCGTACGGGACGGCGAGATCGTCGGGGTCTGCTCCTGGGTGCCGGTCAGGTAGCCGAAGACCAGCAGAAGCAGTACGTGGCTGCCCAGACCGAACAGCTGGGACGCGCCGACGCTCGCCACAGCCAGCCCGGGCCGGACCCCGGCGCGCTGCAGGAAGCGGGTGTTGAGCGCCACTCCGCCGATCGCGGCGGGCGCCACCAGCTTCACGAAGTTGCCCGCGATCTGCGCGATCACCGTCCGGACGAACGACACCCGCTCGGTGACGAACCCCAGCAGGCTCATCGCCGCCGCGATATACGTCAGCCCGGAGAAGAGCATCGCGACCAGCACCCACTCCCAGCGGGCCTTGTTGACCATGTCGCCGAGGTTGAAGTTGGTGAGCTGGGACAGCAGGAGGTACACGGCGAAGGCGCCGGCGATCCAGGTGATCAGGATGCGCGGGCTGAGCCGTTCCAGCTTCGCGGGTTCGATCACCGCCGTCGGACGGATCAGCAGCACCTGCCGGCGGATCTGGGCGAGCAGGTCCTCCTCGCGGGCCTCCTCCGAGGCGTCGTCCAGGGCCCGCTTCTCGGCGGTCTTCTCCGCATGCCGCTCGGCCCGCATCGTCTTGCGGTCCTTGGGGCCCTCCGCCTCTCGTGCCTCCCGGGCCTCCTTGGCGGCCTGCGACGCCTCCAGCACCGCCTCGCGCTCCCGCTTGGCGCGCTCGCGGGCGAGCTGACGCAGCGTCGCGCGGGTGGTGCGGCTCAGCGCGATCGGCTGCAGCAGCGGCAGGCTGTCGGCGACCGCGTCCGGGCCCAGCACCTCGACGGCCGCGGCCACCGCGCGCTCGGCACCGACCCGCAGACCGCAGGTGGCCAGCAACTGGGCGATGTCCATCCGCAGCACGAGATCACCGGCCGCGATCTCGCCGCCGCGCAGCTCGGTCAGGACGATGGTGCCGGAACGATCCATCAGCAGCGCGTCCCCGACCAGCCGCCGGTGCGCGATCCGCCGGGACTGCAGCGCCTCGACCTGCCGCCACGCGCTGTGCATCAGCGCGTCGGTGATCTCCTCGTCGGCCAGCGAGTCGAAGGTGCGGCCGCCGATGTGCTCGTAGACCAGCATCACCGCGTCCGGGCCGAGCTCGGAGGTGGCGATCAGCTTGGGGGCGTGGGCGCCGGCCGCGATGGCCGCATACGCCAGCAGCGCCTCCTGCTCCAGCGCCTGGCGCAGCGACTGCAGACTGCGGCGCTGGTTGATGCCGCGCAGCGAGAGCCGGCGCCACACGCGGTAGAAGAAGCCGTGCGCCTGCTGCTCGCGGTCGACGACGGTGACATCGATCGGCGGCCCGTCCTCCAGCGTGACGAGGTAGCGGCGGCCGCGGTCGGGGTGGTCGGAGTGGTCGGTGGTGCCGGCGTCCTCCGCACGCAGCGCGGAGACCGGGTGGAAGCCGACCCGGCGCAGTCCCGCGAGGAGGTTCTGGCCGGTGGGCCGGACATTGGGGGAGCCGACCGCGTAGAGGGTGCCGTAGGCGACGGTCCAGCCGATCAGCACGGTCGTGATGATCGCGAACGGCGTGGTGTACCGCCCGACCAGCACCGCGAACGCGTCCAGCAGCAGCACGCACCACATCGCGACCCGCCAGCGCGGCCGCCGGGACATGCCCACCGCCGTCATATAGGCGATCACCGGTGCCAGGTAGCTGTGCACCGGAGCGGAGAGCGAACCGTTCTCCAGAGGCTGGGTCAGCGCGTCCCGGATGGAGACCGGCGCGGCATCGGCCACCCACAGATCGGCGGCCAGCGACACCCCGTGGGCGAGGACGGCGGCCAGCACCCCGTCCGCGATGCGCAGCCCGTCGCGCTTGATCAGCCGCTCCACGGCGAACGCCACCGGCACGATCAGCACCGCGACGCTGGAGGTCAGCCCCGCCAGGTTGATCAGCAGCGGGGGCGCCGCCTTCGCGCCGGTGCCGATGTCCCGCGCCAGGCCCTGGGTGGTGCCGTGGGCGAAGGTGGCGAGCCCCAGGACGAGGGCGATCCCGGCGATGCCGAGCAGGAGGCGCAGCAGGTCGGCGGGGCGGTGCACCCGGGCGGGCAGCAGCGGTTCGTCGCCGGAGACCCGGTCGACGTGGAACTCGCCGTACTCGTCGGAGCTCAGGTCGGAACGGTGCGAGCCCGTGTGGGGCTTGTCCGCAGCCGTGGGGGGAGCCGTGCGGGGCTTGACCCGGGGCGTGCCGGGCTCCGGCTCCTCGCGCTGCTCGCGCGCGGCCTGTCCGTCCTGTCCCTGCTCGGACTCCTCGCCGTTCCGCTCCTTGCTGTTCCGCTCCTCCTCGTGCCGCTCGGTTGGCTCGGGCTCCTTGGGCTCTTCCGGCCTCTCGGCCCCGGGTCGTTCGGCCTTCTCGATCGTGCTCGCCTTTTCGGTAGCGGAAGCCGTGCCCGGCCTCCGTTGGTGCGTCCCCTGTGGCGCCGCCTGCTGCCGTTCCGGCCGCTCGGTCGGTGCGGCCGGTCCGGGCGCGGTGCCTGCGGCGTCGACGGCCAGTGCCTCAGGGGTGCCCGCCTCCCGTGGAGGCGCCGCACCCTGCTGCTCGGCTGTCTCTTCTTGATCTCGTATCACCAGTCACCGTCCGGAAGATGGTGGCACGGCCCACCGGTGGAGGGGGGCATCAGGGTGCATTTCGGGGGTGCGGGAAGCGGAACGCCCTCCCGCTACCGGGGCAGTCGCGCCTTGCCGCCGACCTCCCGAAGGCGCCGGACCGTGTGTCCGATCCCATTGTCGGTGCCGTGGGGCAGGATGGACCGAATGAGTGGGACCGGAGATGAAGCGGCGGGTGAATTCCCCGCAAACCCGGAAGATCCGGAGTACCCGGAGTACGCGGAACGGGTCCTGGCGGTTGCCGAGCTGATCCCGGCGGGCCGGGTGATGACGTACGGCGACGTCGCGGAGTGGCTCAAGGACGAGGAACAGCCCGAAGGGCTTTCGGCGGAGGACGGTGGCGGGCGACGGGCGGGCGGTCCGCGGCAGGTGGGGCGGGTGATGGCGCTCTACGGCGCCGCCGTGCCCTGGTGGCGGGTGGTGCGCGCGGACGGCCGGCTGCTGCCCGGCAGCGAACTGCGCGCGCTGGGGCACTACCGCGACGAGGGCACGCCCTTGCGTACGGCCCCGCACGCCGCCGAGGACCACATACCGCGGCTCGACATGCGGCGGGCCCGCTGGGACGGGGGCCAGGACGGAGACGCGGACGGCGGCGCGGAGGGTGTTGCGGACGGCGGCGCGGCTCCCTAGCGCCGGCCGCATCGCGCGACGGGCCGTGGCAGGCACTGCGGCCCGGGCGCGGCCTGGCGTAGCGTCGGGCACTGCCGTCACGACGACGGCTCCGCCGCGCGCCGCGCAGCCGGACCACCCCTGACCGGCGGCCCGCGGCGCCGCGCACCACGCACGCACCACGACCAGCACCTCCTCAGGACCGGCGATCCACGTGAGTTCCTCCTTCTCGGCCTTCCCGGCCATCCCGCCGGCGCAGCCCCACCGGGTGGCGCCGCGGGGTGCCGCAGGCACGTACCGGCTGGTGCGCACCCCGCCGGGGCGGGTGGCTCCTCCTGCGTTGGACGCAGACCAGCGCGCCGTGGTTGACCACCGGCACGGGCCGCTGCTGGTGCTGGCCGGACCGGGCACCGGAAAGACCACGACACTGGTGGAGTCGGTGGCCCGCCGGGTGCGGGCCGGCGGCGACCCCGAGCGGATCCTCGTCCTGACCTTCAGCCGCAAGGCCGCCGTCGAACTCCGCGACCGGCTCGCGGCCCGGCTGACGGATCTGGAGAGCCCGCCCGGCGGCCCGCCCGCCACGGGCGGTGGACCACGGGCGGGCATCCCGCAGGCGACGACCTTCCACTCCTTCTGCTACGCCCTGGTCCGCGCCCACCAGGACGCCGACCTCTTCGCCGACCCGATGCGGCTGCTGTCCGGACCCGAGCAGGATCTCGTGGTCCGCGAGCTCCTGGCCGGACAGGCGGAACTGGCCGGCGCCGGCCGTGCCCCGGTGAACTGGCCGGATGAGCTGCGGGCCTGCCTGACCACCCGCGGCTTCGCCGACGAGGTCCGTGCGGTGCTCGCCCGCAGCCGCGAACTGGGCCTGGGGCCGGACGCCCTCGGCGCCTTCGCCCGGCGCACCGGCCGCCCCGACTGGAGCGCCGCGGCCGGCTTCCTCGCCGAATACCTCGACGTCCTGGATGCCCAGGGCGTACTGGACTACGCCGAGCTGGTGCACCGCGCGGTGCTGCTCGCCGAACGCACCGATGTCGCGGCGCACCTGGCCGCCTCCTATGACGCGGTCTACGTCGACGAGTACCAGGACACCGACGTCGCCCAGGTACGGCTGCTGCGCGCCCTCGCCGGCAACCACGGAGCAACGGGGGCGCCGGGCTCCCCGGGACGCACCCTCGTCGCCTTCGGCGACCCCGACCAGTCGATTTACGCCTTCCGGGGCGCCGACGTCAACGGCATCCTCGACTTCCCCGAGACCTTCCGCCGCGGGGACGGTACCCCCGCCCCGGTGGCCGTGCTCGGCACCTCCCGGCGCTCCGGCGCGGCCCTGCTCACGGCCACCCGGCTGCTGACCCGCCGGATGCCGCTCACCCGCCTCCCGGCCCGGACGGTACGGGCCCACCGCGAGCCGGTGCCCGTACGGGACGGCGGCCGCGTCGAGGTGTACACGTACCCGACACCCGGCAGCGAACTCGACAACATCGCCGACATCCTGCGCCGCGCCCACCTGGAAGACGGCGTGCCCTGGCGCGAGATGGCCGTCCTCGTACGCGCCGGGGGGCGCTCGCTCCCCGCGGTACGCCGTGCGCTCACCTCGGCCGGGGTACCCCTCGACATCGACGGCGACGATCTGCCGCTGCGCCACGAACCCGCGGTCGCCCCCCTGCTGACGGCACTACGGGCGGCGGCACGGGCTGCGCTGGGGCAGGATCCGCCGAAGGCCGGGTCGGGCGGGGCCGGGTCGGGCGGGGCCGGGACGGAGGGGGACCGCCCGGGCGGGGTCGGCCCGGGCGGTCCTGGCGAGGCCGGGTCTGCCGCGGGCGCCCTCGGCGGGGCCGCTTCCGGAGACGTCCCCTCCGGTACGGCCGCCCCCGATGACGCTGCCGATGACGCCCCGCCCGCCGCGGCCGTCCCCGGAGAGACCACCCGCCCCGCCCTCGACGCCGAAACAGCCCTCGACCTGCTGACCTCTCCCCTGGGCGGCATGGACTCCGCCGATCTGCGACGGCTGGGCCGCGCTCTGCGCGAGGAGGAACGGGCCGCCGGACAGGCACTGCCGCGGCCCTCCGACGAGCTGATCGCCCAGGCGCTCGCCGAACCGCAGCGCCTGGTGGCGCACGACCCCGCCTACGCCCGCGGTGCCCAGCGGCTCGGGCTGCTGCTGCGCAAGGCCCGCGAACTGCTGGCCGGCGGCGGCACCGCCGAACAGGCGCTGTGGGAGCTGTGGGACGGCACCCCCTGGCCGCAGCGCCTGGAGCGGGCCGCCCACCGCGGCGGTGCCGCCGGGCGCAACGCCGACCGGGATCTGGACGCCGTCGTCGCCCTCTTCGAGAGGGCCGCCCGCGCCGAGGAGCGCACCGGCGGCCGCGGCGCGCTCAACTTCCTGGAAGAACTCGACGCCCAGGACATCGCCGCCGACACCCTCACCCGGCGCGCGGTGCGCCCCGACGCCGTACGGCTGATGACCGCACACCGTGCCAAGGGCCTGGAGTGGCGGCTCGTCGTCGTCGCCGGCGTCCAGGAAGGCCTCTGGCCCGACCTGCGCCGCCGCGGTTCGCTCCTGGAAGCCGACCGGATCGGCCGCGACGGCCTGGCCGAACCGCTCACCCCGGGCGCGCTGCTCGCCGAGGAACGACGGCTGTTCTACGTCGCCGCCACCCGCGCCCGCGAACGCCTGGTCGTCACCGCGGTGAAGGCCGCTGCCGACGACGGCGACCAGCCCTCCCGTTTCCTGACCGAGCTGGGCGTCACCCCCCAGGACGTCACCGGCCGCCCGCGCCGCCCCCTTTCGGTGGCCGCGCTCGTCGCCGAACTGCGCGCCACCACCGTCGACCCGGACGCCACCCCCGCGCTGCGCGAGGCCGCCGCCCAGCGGCTCGCGAAACTGGCCGCCCTGCACGACGACGATCACCACCCCCTGGTGCCGGCCGCCCACCCGGACAACTGGTGGGGCCTGTACGAACCCACCCACAGCACCGTCCCGCTGCGCGACCGCGACCGTCCGGTGGTCCTCTCCGGCAGCGCCCTCGACCAGCTCGCCCACACCTGCTCCCTCCAGTGGTTCCTGGGCCGCGAGGTCAAGGCGGACACCCCCGCCACCGCCGCCCAGGGCTTCGGCAACGTGGTGCATGCGCTCGCCGACGAGGTCGCCTCCGGCCGCACCCCCGCCGATCTGTCCGTCCTGATGGAGCGCCTGGACTCCGTATGGGACTCCCTCGCTTTCGACGCCCCCTGGAAGTCACGCCAGGAAAAGGAGTCCGCCCGGGCCGCCCTGGAGCGCTTCCTGCGCTGGCACGTCATGGAACGCGAGACCCGTGGACGGGACACCGCCGCCACCGAGCACGGCTTCGACCTCACCCTCCGGGCCGGCGCCTACGAGGTCCGCATCCGCGGCAGCATGGACCACGTCTCCCGGGACGCGCAGGGCCGGGCGTATGTCGTCGACTTCAAGACCGGCAAGCAGAAGCCGACCGGCCCCGAGGTCGCCCGCCACCCGCAGCTCGCCGTCTACCAGCTCGCGGTGCGCGAGGGCGCGGTCGACGATGCCTTCGACGGCCGCACGCCGCAGCTGGGCGGCGCGGAACTGGTGCACCTGCGGCTGGGCGCGGCCCAGAAGGAAGGCGGCGACGCGCTGCCCGCCGTACAGGCGCAGCAGCCGCTGGAGGCGGGCGCTTCCTCGGCGGACGAAGGGGCCTCGGCGGACGAGGGGGCCCTCCCGGCGGAGGCCGGGGGTGAGTGGGTCGGCGAACTGCTCGCCACCGCGGCGGGCCGCGTACTGGAGGAGCGGTTCACCCCGACCACCGGCACGCACTGCACCCACTGCACGTTCCGGGCGTCGTGCAGCGCACAGCCGGAGGGGCGGCACGTCGTCGAGTGAGTCCGGGCCCGTCCCTCCCGTGGCGGGGAGAGGTGAAGGCCGGCGGGGGTGCACCTGAACGATCACGTGCACCCCCAACCGTGTGCACCCCCAAGAAGGTGCTTCCACCCACTCACGGGAGGGGCCGCGTCGCAGGACGAAGTCCGCAGGAGCGGCACCGCACCCGACAACCCACGCCCGCCGCAGGCGAGACAAAGGGAACCCCCCGGCGGGACGGCCGACAACGTGGGACGACAGCCCAGCGCGGCCGATTGTCAGTGGCGCCCGTTACGGTTTGCGCTGTGTCAGCCCGCCTCACCGACCCCGAGCAGCTCAAGCAGCTCCTCGGCATCCCGTTCACGCCGGAGCAGACGGAGTGCATCACCGCCCCGCCCGCCCCGCAGGTCATCGTGGCCGGAGCCGGCTCGGGCAAGACCACGGTGATGGCCGCGCGCGTGGTGTGGCTGGTCGGCACCGGCCAGGTCGCCCCCGACCAGGTCCTCGGGCTGACGTTCACGAACAAGGCGGCCGGCGAGCTCGCCGAACGCGTCAGGACCGCGCTCCTCGCCGCCGGTGTCACCGACCCCGACGCGCTCCCGGCCGATGCCGGCGCCACCGCCACCGGCCGGCCCGGCGAGCAGCCCGACGGGCAGCCCGACGGGCAGCCCACCGGAGAGCCGCGGATCTCCACCTACCACGCCTTCGCCGGCCAGCTCCTCAAGGACCACGGCCTGCGCATCGGCCTGGAGCCCAGCGCCCGGCTCCTCGCCGACGCCACCCGCTTCCAGCTCGCCGCCCGCACGCTCCGTGCCGCCCCCGGCCCCTACCCCGCCCTCACCACCTCCCTGCCCTCCCTCGTGGAGGACCTGCTCGCCCTGGACGCCGAGCTCGCCGAACACCTCGTGGACCCCGCCGCGCTCCGCACGTACGACACCGAGCTCCTGGCCGCCCTCGACGGCGTGAAACTCACCAACGCCGACCTGCGCAAGGCCCCCGAAACCGCCCGCGGCCGCCTGGAACTGCTCGACCTCGTCACCGCCTACCGGGCCGAGAAGCGCCGCCGCGACCTCCTCGACTTCGGCGACCAGATCGCCCACTGCGCGACCCTCGCCACCACCCGCCCCGAAGTCGGCCGGATCCTGCGCGACGAATTCCGCGTCGTCCTGCTCGACGAGTACCAGGACACCTCCGTCGCCCAGCGACTGCTGCTGTCCGGCCTCTTCGGTGCAGGGGCCGGCTCCGGGGCCGACACCGGCCCCGGCGCCGGTACCCCCACCGGGCATGCCGTCACCGCCGTCGGCGACCCCTGCCAGGCCATCTACGGCTGGCGCGGCGCCTCCGTGGCCAACCTCGACGACTTCCCCGTCCACTTCCCCTTCCAGGACGGCACCCCCGCCCGCCGGTACGCCCTCAGCGAGAACCGCCGCAGCGGCGGCCGCCTCCTCGACCTCGCCAACGGCCTCGCCGCACCACTGCGCGGTATGCACGCGGGCGTCGAAGCGCTGCGCCCCGCCCCCGGCGCCGAGCGCGACGGCACCGTCCGCTGCGCCCTGCTGCCCACCCACGCCGAAGAGCTCACCTGGCTCGCCGACTCCCTCGCCCACCTCGTCCGCACCGGCACCCCGCCCGGCGAGATCGCCGTGCTGTGCCGCACCGCCGGTGATTTCGCCCGCATCCAGGGCGAACTGGTCGCCCGGGACCTCCCCGTGGAGGTCGTCGGCCTCTCCGGACTGCTGCACCTGCCCGAGATCGCCGACCTCGTCGCCGTCTGCGAAGTGCTCCAGGACCCCACGGCCAACGCCGCCCTGGTCCGCCTGCTGATCGGCCCGCGCTGGCGGATCGGCCCCCGCGACCTGGCGCTCCTGGGCCGCCGTGCCCGCACCCTCGTCCACCGCACCGCCCCGTCCGACGACCCCGGCCAGCGCCTCGCCGAGGCCGTCGAAGGCGTCGACCCGGCCGAGACCATCTCGCTCGCCGACGCCCTCGACACCTTCCTGGAGGCCGAAGGACCCGACGACGGGCTCCCCTTCTCTCCCGAGGCCCGGGTGCGCTTCGCCTACCTGGCCACCGAACTGCGCGACCTGCGCCGTTCCCTCGGCGACCCCCTCATGGACGTGCTCCACCGGGTGCTCGCCGCCACCGGCCTGGAAGTCGAGCTGTCCGCTTCACCGCACGCCCTCGCCGCCCGCCGCCGTGAAACCCTCGGCGCCTTCCTCGACATCGCGGCCGGATTCGCGGCCAAACAGGGCGGCGAATCCCTCGACGGCGACGCCACCCTGCTCGCCTTCCTCGGCTTTCTGCGCACCGCCGTCCAGCACGAAAAGGGCCTGGACAGCTCCCTCCCCGGCGGCGAGAACACCATCAAGGTCCTCACCGCCCACAAGTCCAAGGGCCTGGAATGGGACGTGGTCGCCGTACCCGGCCTGGTCGCCAAGCAGTTCCCCAGCGAACAGGCCCGTGAGTCCTGGACCAGCCGGTCCAAGGTCCTCCCGCACGCCCTGCGCGGCGACGCCGCCACCCTCCCCGACGTCGGGGAATGGGCCGCCCGCGGCCTGAAATCCTTCAAGGAGGCGATGAAGCAGCACCAGGAGACCGAGGAACTGCGCCTCGGCTACGTCACCTTCACCCGCCCCCGCTCCCTGCTGCTCGGCTCCGGTCACTGGTGGGGCCCCCAGCAGAAGCGGCCGCGCGGTCCCTCCGCCTTCCTGGAGGCGCTGCGCGAGCACTGCGAGGCGGGACACGGCGAGATCGAACACTGGGCCGCGGCCCCCGAGGACGGCGAGGAGAACCCCGCCCTCGCCGAGTCCGCCACGGAACAGGCCTGGCCGCTGCCCCTCGACCCCACCGCCACGGCCCGCCGCCGTGCCGCCGCGGCCACGGTCCGCGCCCACCTGGAGCGCCGTACGGGGGAAGGGCCCGCCGCCTTTGCCGCCGCCCCGCCGTCCCTGTCCACCCACGACCCCGACTGGCCGCCGCCACCTGCCGATGACGACTGGGACGCCGATCCGTTCGACGTGCCGGACGCCGATCCGTTCGACGTGCCGGAGGCCGACCCGTTCGACGAGGCCGGCTACGGGCCGTCGGATGACGCTCCGCCCTACGACGTGCCCGGCCCGCACCCCTTCGGCGACGACGCACCGCCCTCCGCCCGCCCGGGCGCCGCCCCCGCCGACGTTGCCCCGCCGCACGACACCGCCGAGACCGGCCCGGCCCCGCTCCGTGCCCACATCGGTGCCCAGCGCTCCACCGAGCCCGACCTCACGGCGCCCACCGGCCCCGGCACCGCCCACCCCGGCGACACCGCGCCGCACACCCTCCTCCCCGAGGAGCGGCGCACCGTCGGATCCTGGGACCGCGATCTGGACGCCCTCGCCGCCGAGCTGCGCCGCTCCCGCGCCACCGTCCGCGACGTCCCGCTGCCCTCCGCACTCAGCGCCACCCAGCTGCTCCGCCTCGCCGCCGACCCTGACGGCTTCGCCCGCGAACTCGCCCGCCCCATGCCGCGCCCGCCGCGGCCCGGCGCCCGCCGGGGCACCCGCTTCCATGCCTGGGTCGAATCCCGCTTCGAAGAGCTGACGCTGCCCCTGCTCGGCCCCGACGAGCTGCCCGGCGCCGAAGCGGGCGAGGAAGCCGCAATCATCGACGAACACGACCTCGAAGCCCTCAAGGAAGCCTTCGCCCGCACCCCCTACGCCCACCGCACCCCCTTCCGCGTCGAAGCCCCCTTCCAGCTCACCCTCGCGGGGCGGGTCATCCGCGGCCGGATCGACGCCGTCTACAAGGAGTCCGGCCCCGACGGCGACCGCTTCGAGATCGTCGACTGGAAAACCGGCCGCGCCCACAGCGCCGACCCCCTCCAGCTGGCCGTCTACCGCCTCGCCTGGGCCGAGCGGTACGGCCTGGAGCCGTCCGCCGTCGGCGCCGCCTTCCTCTACGTCCGCAGCGGCGAGGTGGTCCGGCCCGCCCGGCTGCCGGGCCGCGCCGGACTCGAACGCATCCTGCTCGGCGAGACCGCCGACCGGCCTCCCCCACAAGGCCGATAGGCTCGGGCGTATGAGCACAACCCCGGACAGCGCCGTCCGCGCGTACATCACCCTGCACCGCGAAGCGTTCCTCGCGGACCTCGCCGACTGGCTGCGCATCCCCTCCGTGTCCGCCGACCCCGAGCGCGCCGGCGATGTGCGCCGCAGCGCCGAATGGCTCGCCGCGAAGCTCTCCGGCACCGGCTTTCCCACCACCGAGATCTGGGAGACCGACGGCCTGCCCGCGGTCTTCGCCGAGTGGCCCTCGGGGGACCCGTCCGCGCCGACCGTGCTCGTCTACGGCCACCACGACGTACAGCCCGCCGCCCGCGAGGACGGCTGGCACACCGACCCCTTCGCGCCCCAGACCATCGACGGCAAGCTCTACGCTCGCGGCGCCGCCGACGACAAGGGCCAGGTCTTCTTCCACACCCTGGGCGTGCGCGCGCACCTCGCCGCGACCGGCCGCACCGCCCCCGCCGTCAATCTCAAGCTGCTCGTCGAGGGCGAGGAGGAGTCCGGCTCACCGAACTTCCCGGCCCTGATCGAGAAGCACGCCGACCGCCTCGGCTGCGACGCGGTGATCGTCTCCGACACCGGCATGTGGTCAAGGGACACCCCCACGGTGTGCACCGGCATGCGTGGCCTGACGGACTGCCAGATCGACCTCTACGGCCCCGACCAGGACCTTCACTCCGGCTCGTTCGGCGGCGCCGTCCCCAATCCCGCCACCGAGGCCGCCCGGCTGGCCGCCGCGCTGCACGACGCCGACCGCCGGGTCGCCGTCCCCGGCTTCTACGACGGCGTGATCGAGCTCACCGACCGCGAGCGGGAGCTCTTCGCCGAGCTGCCCTTCGACGAGGAGGAGTGGCTGCGCACCGCGCACTCCCACGCCCCTCTCGGCGAGGCCGGCAGCACCACCCTGGAACGCATCTGGGCCCGCCCCACCGCCGAGGTCAACGGCATCGGCGGCGGCTACCAGGGCCCCGGTGGCAAGACGATCGTGCCGTCCACCGCACAGCTCAAGCTGTCGTTCCGGCTGGTCGCGGGCCAGAGCGCGGCCGCCGTGCAGCAATCCGTACGCGACTGGGTCGCCGCACGCCTCCCCGCCGGCATCCGCCACGAGATCACCTTCTGGGGCGCCACCCGCCCCTGCCTCACCCCGCTCGACCACCCCGCCCTCCAGTCCCTCGTCCGCGCCATGGGCCGGGCCTTCGAAGACAAGATCCGCTTCACCCGCGAGGGCGGCTCCGGGCCGGCGGCCGACCTCCAGGACGTCCTCGGCGTCCCGGTGCTCTTCCTCGGCATCTCCGTGCCGTCCGACGGCTGGCACGCACCGAACGAAAAGGTCGAGCTCGACCTGCTGATGAAGGGCGTCGAGACCGCCGCCCTCCTGTGGGACGACCTGGCAAAGACCTGGCGCCCGGCCTGACCGCGCACCCCCGCACCGCTCCGCGCCCGTACGCAGCAATCACCCACGCCACAGGGGGAGTTGGAAACAGTAGTGACCACCTGGACCGATCACACCGCCGGCCGGCCGCTCACCTTCAGCGCGCCGAGCGGAATTGACCGCTCCGCCCATCACCGGCTCGACGAGGCATGGCTGGCGGCGGCCTGGAGCCACCCGACGACGCGCGTCTTCGTGGTGTCCGGCGGACAGGCGCTGATCGACGACACCCCTGACGGCCGCACCGAGCTGATCATGACGCCGTCCTTCGAGGCGCCGCTGACCGAGGCCCACCGCTACTACCTCGGCACCGACGACGAGGGCGTCAGCTACTTCGCCCTCCAGAAGGACTCGCTGCCCGGCCGCATGGACCAGTCCGCGCGCCCGGCGGGCCTGCGCGAGGCCGGCCTGCTGCTGTCGCCCCGCGACGCGGGCCTCCTGGTGCACGCCGTCGCCCTCGAGAACTGGCAGCGCCTGCACCGCTTCTGCTCACGCTGCGGCGAGCGCACCGTCATCGCCGCGGCGGGCCACATCCGCCGCTGCCCGGCGTGCGGCGCCGAGCACTACCCGCGCACCGACCCGGCCGTGATCATGCTCGTCACCGACGAGGAGGACCGCGCCCTCCTGGGCCGGCAGGTCCACTGGCCCGAGGGCCGCTTCTCCACCCTCGCCGGCTTCGTCGAGCCGGGTGAGTCCATCGAGCAGTCCGTGGCCCGCGAGGTCTTCGAGGAGGCCGGCGTCGTCGTCGGCGATGTCGAATACATCGCCAGCCAGCCCTGGCCCTTCCCCTCCAGCCTGATGCTGGGCTTCATGGCGCGCGCCACGTCGTCCGAGATCCAGGTCGACGGTGAGGAGATCGAAGAGGCCCGCTGGTTCTCCCGCGAGGACCTGCGCGCCGCCTTCGACTCCGGCGAGGTCCTTCCGCCCTACGGCATCTCCATCGCCGCCCGCCTCATCGAGCTCTGGTACGGCAAGCCCCTGCCCAAGCCGTGAACACCGGACGGTGAGGGCCGGGGGAGCAGCCGCACGGCGGTGCGCACCCCGGGTGCCGTCGGGGCAGCAGACGGTAGGGCGGCACGCAGGCGGCACTGAGCGGACAGCAGGCCGTCGGCAGCACGACAGCGCCCAGCACGACAGCGCCCAGCAGGCAGCAGGCCGCCGGCCGGTCCCACAGGGGGGATCCGGCCGACGGCCTGCCGCGTGCACACGGGGCGCAGCCGTCAGGCCGTCAAGTCATCCGGCCGTCAAGTCATCCGGCCGTCAGGCCCCGACCTTCTCCTTGACCTGTGCCAGGGACGGGTTGGTCAGCGTCGAGCCGTCGGGGAACCGCACGGTCGGCACCGTCTGGTTGCCGCCGTTCGCCTTCTCCACGAACGCCGCGGACTCCGGGTCGTGCTCGATGTTGATCTCGGTGTACGCGATGCCCTCGCGGTCCATCTGGCCCTTCAGCCGACGGCAGTATCCGCACCAGGTCGTGCTGTACATCGTCACAGTGCCCGCCATGCGTCCCGCGCTCCTTCGTTAAGTCGTGATCCGAAACCGCCCGACGCCATACCCGGCACTCGACGCGGCCAAGGACCACAACGTACGACGTGCCCGGGGCATTCCCGGGGGGCCACCCCCGCCCCCACCCCCGCCCCTCCCCACCCCCTCTCACCTCCCCGCGAGGCCGCCCCCCCCGCCGGGCCGGCGCCCGGGCCCCCACCGCACCTCAGCCCTCCGTCTCCCACCGCGCTACCGCAACCGCACTACCGTCCTGCCGCTGCCGCTGCCGCTGCCGCTGCCGCTGCCGCTGCCGCTGCCGCTGCCGCTGCCGCTGCCGCCGCTCTCCGCTTGCCGCTTGCCGCTTGCCGCGAGAAAAGCAAAGCACCGTCCGCGGTCGCGTGCCGGCCGCTGTCCACAGGGGGCGTGATGCGTACGACCGGGTGCGGCGGCTGTGGACGGGCTTCCCGGGCGGCCGCGCGGACCTGGCAGCATGGCGGGGTGACAGCAGCAACGGACTCCTCTCTTTTCCCGCAGGTGCCGGACTCGGCCGACGGGGTGCTGGACGGGCTCGACCCCGAGCAGCGCGAGGTCGCCACGGCTCTGCACGGTCCCGTCTGCGTCCTGGCCGGCGCCGGCACGGGCAAGACCCGCGCGATCACCCACCGGATCGCCTACGGGGTACGGGCCGGGATCCTGCAGCCCGCGAGTGTGCTCGCGGTCACCTTCACGGCCCGTGCGGCGGGCGAGATGCGCGGCCGGCTGCGGCAGCTCGGCGCGGGCGGGGTCCAGGCCAGGACGTTCCACTCCGCTGCCCTGCGCCAGCTTCAGTTCTTCTGGCCGAAGGCCGTCGGCGGTGAGGTCCCGCGGCTGCTGGAGCGCAAGATCCAGCTCGTCGCCGAGGCCGCCGCCCGCTGCGGCATCCGGCTGGACCGCAATGAGCTGCGCGATGTCACGGCCGAGATCGAATGGTCCAAGGTCACCCAGACCGTGCCGGCCGACTACCCGGCCGCCGTCGTCAAGGCCGGCCGCGAGGCCCCCCGTGACCCGGCCGAGGTCGGGCAGATCTACCGCACCTACGAACAGCTCAAGCGCGAGCGCGGCAGCATCGACTTCGAGGATGTGCTGTTGCTCACGGTCGGTGTGCTGCAGGACCGGCACGACATCGCCGAGCAGGTCCGGGCCCAGTACCAGCACTTCGTCGTCGACGAGTACCAGGACGTCAGCCCGCTCCAGCAGCGACTGCTGGAGCTGTGGCTGGGGGACCGCGACACCCTCTGTGTGGTCGGCGACGCCGGCCAGACGATCTACAGCTTCACCGGCGCCACCCCGGACCACCTCCTCAACTTCCGCACCCGCCATCCGAACGCGACGGTCGTCAAGCTCGTCCGCGACTACCGCTCCAGCCCCCAGGTCGTGCGCCTCGCCAACGGTCTGCTTTCCCAGGCCAAGGGGCGCGCCGCCGAGCAGCGCCTGGAGCTGGTCTCGCAGCGCGAGGCCGGGCCCGAGCCCGTGTACACGGAGTACGCCGACGAGCCCGCCGAGGCCGAGGGCACCGCCCGCCGGATCCGTGACCTGATCGCCGCCGGTGTGCCCGCCGGGGAGATCGCCGTGCTCTTCCGTATCAACGCCCAGTCCGAGGTCTACGAGCAGGCGCTGGCAGATGCGGGAGTGCCGTATCAGCTGCGGGGCGCCGAGCGGTTCTTCGAACGGCCCGAGGTGCGTGAGGCCGGCGTCAAGCTGCGCGGCGCCGCCCGCTTCGGTGCCAACGACGCGCTGCTCGACGACGCCATGGACCTGCCGTCCGAGGTGCGGGCGGTGCTCAGCGACATGGGCTGGACGAGCAGGCCGCCGGCCGGCTCCGGGGCGGTACGGGACCGCTGGGAGTCCCTGGCGGCGCTGGTCCGGCTGGCCGAGGACTTCGCCAAGGCCCGGCCCGCGGCCACCCTCGCGGACCTCGTCGCCGAGCTGGACGAGCGGGCCAACGTCCAGCACGCCCCGACGGTCGAAGGGGTGACCCTGGCGTCCCTGCACGCCGCCAAGGGCCTGGAGTGGGACGCCGTCTTCCTGGTCGGCCTCACCGAGGGCATGCTGCCGATCACCTACGCCAAGACGGACGAGCAGATCGAGGAGGAGCGCCGGCTGCTCTATGTCGGCGTCACCCGCGCCCGGGTGCATCTGGGCCTGTCCTGGTCGCTGGCGCGCTCTCCGGGCGGCCGGGCCTCCCGCCGCGCCAGCCGCTTCCTGAGCGGCCTGCGGCCCGGGTCCGGGGCGGCGGCCGGCCGCCGGACGCCGGGTGCGCTCTCCGGGGGCGTCGAGCGCGGCGACGGGGTGGCGGCGGTGGCGCGGCGCCCCCGGCACCGCAGCCCGGCCCGCTGCCGGGTCTGCAACAGGACCCTCACCGACGCGGGCGAGATGAAGCTGATGCGGTGTGAGGACTGCCCCTCGGAGCTCGACGAGGCGCTGTACGAGCGGCTGTGCGCGTGGCGGGCCGAGCAGGCGGCGCGCTCCCGGCAGCCCGCCTACTGCGTCTTCACCGACAAGACCCTGATGGCGATCGCGGAGGCCGTTCCGGGAACCGAAGCGGAGCTTGCGGTCATCTCAGGAGTGGGGCGGCGGAAGTTCGACCGCTACGGCAGTGACGTGCTGGCAATCTGTGCCGGCGAGGAGCTCGTGGGGGCCTCGGAGGACGGGGCCCGGGACGCCGCGGAAAACTCGTCGGAAAAATAGTTTGCGCGCGCGGAGCGCATCCCCATAGCCTTCACAAGCAACGGAGACAACGGTTTCTTTCCGAGATCCGATGGATCCGTGCTGTACTTGAACACCCTGGAACGGGATTCCCGGTCCACCGAGACGCCGAGAGGAGGCGAGCCCAGTGATCAGCATTATCGAGACCAACAAAATGACCGATCTCTCGGTCGTCGCCGCCTGCCCGCTCGGCTCCTCGCTCCTTGGTACCGGTATGTCCGGCTTCGGCCGTCCGTCCGGTATGGGGGTCGCGCGCCCCGAGGCCCTCGCTGTGCTGACGCGCGGCGAGCGTAGCGAGCGACCGACCGAGGCACCTGCGGTAGCAGCGGCGGCATCGGCGAATGCCTTTGTCTTCGCGGCGGCCAATGGTGCCGGATCCCGGAAGCAGTACCAGACGCAGCATGAAACGTGGGCCTACCGCGGCCACGAACCCTGGAGAGATCCAGCCTGATCGGCACGATCAGGTCGGCACCTTCCAGGGCCGCGGAACCCACACCGGGATCCGCGGCCCTTTTGTTTGCCCACGCGCCCGCCACCAGCCGGGCCGAACAGACGAGGAACACACCACCGTGCAACTGCAGACGCACACCCCGTCCGTAGCCACCGACCTGATCCCTCCGCCCGACCCTCAGGAGAACTCCTTGCTTCCCCTCACCGAGCTCGACGACGAGATCGACCGCCTCGGCGCAGCCGTTCCGTGCCGCACCTACGACCCCGAGGTCTTCTTCGCCGAGTCCCCGGCCGACGTCGAGTACGCCAAGACGCTGTGTCAGACCTGCCCGGTCCGTGAGGCCTGCCTCGCCGGTGCCAAGGACCGCCGTGAGCCGTGGGGCGTCTGGGGCGGCGAGCTCTTCGTCCAGGGCGTCGTCGTGCCGCGGAAGCGTCCGCGTGGCCGTCCGCGCAAGAACCCGGTCGCGGCATGAACACCATTGGCACAGGAACGATCGACCGTCCCCTCACCCGGGACCCCCAGAAGCAGGACCTCACGATGAACCCTTCTCTCACCGACACCCCCGCCCTTGTGAACACCGACGCGACCGAGTCGCGGCAGAACAGGAACCTCGCAATGCAACTCATCCCAGAAGCCCTGGCGCGTGCGCATATGCACCAACGCCTCCGGGAGGCCGAATCGGAACGCAGGGCTCATCGGCTCGCGGCCGCGCGGCGTATGCAGCGGCGCGCCGAGCGCGCGTCGCTCCGTGCCCGCCGGGCGCTGGCAATGGCCGTGATGCAGTAAGGCGCTGATGCCGCCACCCATGGGGTCCGTCCGACAGGGCGGGCCCCGCGGTGCGTTGTATCCCGTTTCGCGGGGCCGGCGGGGATATCGTCGGCTGGTGGACCAGAAGACGCATGAACGCCCGGAGTTGGCCGACGGGAACACGGTGTGCGCCGGCTGCGGCGCGGTCGCCGAGGGTGCCGGTCCGACCTGGACCTGCTCCGTCGAGAACGGTGAGCGCCGCTACTTCTGTGACAACTGTGCGCGGGAGAACATCCGGGCCATCGAAGGGCGCCTGGATTCCAGCTGGTGGTGAGGCCGGTCGCCGCCTGGGCCGGTCGCCCCCGGGCCGGCGACCTCCTGGGCGGGCTGACCCCGGGCCGTCCCGTCCGCTCCGGTCGGCGGAGCGGACGGGACGGGCCTGAGCGGCGTGCCGGGCCCGGCTCAGACCCTGGTCTCCTCGACGGACTCCTTCCCGAGGTCCGCACCGGTCTCGTCGTCCCCGAGGGGGCCGATACCGGCGACGTCCGGGCCGGCCGGTTCCTCCTCGGGCACAAAACCGGGCAGCCACGCCTCCAGCTCGTCGCGCAGCCGTACCGTCGCCCCCAGCTGGCACAGCACCCCGATCGTGCTCAAGGTCACCCGGTGGATCAGGAGGTACGCGGGGGGCAGATTGAGCTGTTTGCCCAACTGGTGGGCGGGGGAGCGCGGATCGCCGATCCGGGTGGCCTGATGGCGCATCCAGCCCCGGGTGAAGGTGAACTCGTCCACCAGGGCGGGTTCGATGATCGGCAGGAGGTAGTCCAGCACCGCGTCCGGGTCCAGCTCGATGGACTCCTTGACGAAGCCCTCCTCGCACAGCAGCTGGTAGACGGCGTCCGCCTCGCCCTCCAGCGTCATCCGCAGCGAGGTCCCGATCGTCGGCGGCAGCCCCTCGGGCAGCCGGTCGACGGTGCCGAAGTCCAGCACCCCCAGCCGCCACTCCTCGGCCGGGCCGTCCGGGAAGTCCCCGGCCAGCAGCCGGAAGTTGCCCGGGTGCGGGTCGGCATGCAGCAGGCCCGTACGGGCGGGGCCGGAGAAGAGGAAGCGGGCCAGCAGCTGACCGGCCCGGTCCCGCTGCTCGTCGGTGCCGTCCGCGATCACCTCCGACAGCGGCACCCCGTCCATCCACTCCGTCACCAGCACCTCGTCGCACTGGTGCACCACGGCCGGCACCACCACATCCGGGTCGTCGGCGAACTCCTCGGCATGCGCCTGCTGGGCCGCTGCCTCCAGGGAGTAGTCCAGCTCCTCGGACACCCGGTCGCGCAGCTCGGTGATCAGCGGCTTGATGTCCATGCCCGGGATCAGCGGGCCCAGCAGCCGGGCGAACCGGCTCAGCTGTGACAGGTCCGACAGCAGTGCCTGGCCGGCACCCGGATACTGCACCTTGACGGCCACCTCCCGGCCGTCGTGCCACACCGCACGGTGGACCTGCCCGATCGAGGCCGCCGCGGCCGGCTTGTCCTCGAACTCCTCGAACAGCTCCCGCCAGTCCTCGCCGAGGCGTTCCGCCAGTACGGAGTGCACCGTGCTGGTCGGCATCGGCGGCGCCGCCTCCTGAAGCTTCGTCAGGGCGGCGCGGTAGGGGCCGGCGATCTCCTCGGGCAGCGCCGATTCGAAGACGGACAGCGCCTGCCCGAACTTCATCGCCCCGCCCTTCAGCTCGCCGAGCACCTTGAAGAGCTGTTCCGCGGTGCGCTGTTGCAGCTCCCGGCCGACGATTTCGGCGGATCGGCCGCCGATCCGCTTGCCGAGGCCCCAGGTGGCACGGCCGGCGAACCCCAGTGGCAGCGCGGCCAGCTTGGCGGTGCGGGTGACCGCCTTGCGGGGAAGATCAGACATGTGCCCCTCCAACTCACACTGTCCCCCAACCGGGGTTACTCCGTCATTGTGGCGTGTCACGGCCGAGGATCCGAGGCGCCCGCCGCACCGGGCGAACCGGCAGCGCCGCAGCCGCACTCCGGATGCGGCTCGATCCGCACCGTCCGCACGGTGGCACACGGAGCGGCCAGCTCCATCCGCGCCCCTGTGCACGGCGGCAGTTCACCGTCGAGGAACGTCAGTGCCTGGACGGCGGCGACCCCCGCGACCGCGGTTGCCAGCGCGGCATCGCAGGCCGGCACCGCGGGGGAACCACGTCCCGACCGCCACTGCGCCAGCAGCCGCGGCCAGGCCGGCTCCGCGTCCGTACGGCGTAGTTCATCGCAGCGGGCACAGGCCGAACCTCCGGGCAGTACCAAGGGACCCACCACACCCGTGCCCTCGATCACCCCCGCGTAAAGATGCGGGATGCCGGCGGTGAGCAGTGGTTCGCAGAGCACGGGGTCGGGGGCGTACGCGCCGAGCCCGTCGCGCGGGGCGAGCACCACCAGGGACAGCCCGGGTTCGCCGGATTCGCTGACCGGGCCCCTCGGCCGCGGGGTACGGCCCCAGGGGGAGCAGCGTCTGACCAGCCGTCGCGCGGCGGCGTCGCGCCGCTCACCGGTCTGCTCGGCAGGCAGCCCGCCGGGCAGCACGTCCCACGGCTGGACCGTGCCGCCGTCGAACACCTCCACCCGGCCGGTCCCCGAGGCCGAGAGCAGCGCCGCGATCGCGGCGCCGACCCGCCCCGCCCCCTTGACCTTGATCCGGACCGCCCGGCGCGCCCCCATCCTGTCCAGGGCGCCCGCGGGCTCCGGGTGCCGTACCGACAGGGACGCCAGGTCGGGCCGCAGCTGTTCGAAGGCGGCCCGGTCCGCACGAACCGCCTCGGCCGGCGGGCCGCCGGCGGTGGGCGCTTCCAGCAGCCCGGCCGCGCCGAGCCGGTCCACCACACCCCGTACGTGCTCGGGCGGGAGGTCCAGTAAAGCGGCCTCCTCGATCAGTTGCTGCAGGGTGCGGGTGCCGTCGATCAGCGAGAGGAAGCTCCCGGTCGCCGTATCGACCGGGCCGACCACCAGCGCATGCGCCGGCGCCACACCGAATCGCACCGTCTCCCTGTCCCGCCAGCCGCGCCGCAGCGCGGGCTTGAGCATCGGATGCCGCATCTCCGCCCCCGTCCTTCGTCGTCCGGCTCCCAGCATGCGCCGTGCCGCGGATTCCTGCGGAAGTTATCCACAGGCAGGGGGTGCCGGTCGTACAAGCGGTGCACGCCATGGAGTGGTTCGGTGGCGAACCGTCCGCGAGGCGGGACTTCCCGCACTGCCAGCGGGTAACGTCGGGCACGTGCCCGCCGACCCTTCCCACGGCCCAGGGGAAACACCCCTGCGCCGCGCCGCTGACACATCGCGCGGGGCTCCTTCGAGCCCCCAGGCCCGCGGGTCGGGCACCAGCGCCGTCGAGGTGCGCCGCAGCTCGCGGCGGCGCAGAACGGTCTCGGCGTACCGCGAGGGAAACCGCACGGTGGTCCTGATTCCGGCCCGTATGTCCGAGGCCGAGGAGCGGCGTTGGGTCACCGTCATGCTCGACAAGCTCGCCGCCCAGGAAAGCAAGCGGATGCTGGGCGACGGCGAGCTGGCCCGGCGTGCCGAGCGGCTGTCCGGCCAGTATCTGGACGGCCGCGCCAGCCCCGCGTCGGTGCGCTGGGTGACCAACCAGAACACCCGCTGGGGATCGTGCACCCCCGCGGAGGGCAGCATCCGCCTGTCGCACCGCCTCCAGGGCATGCCGGAGTACGTCGTCGACTACGTCCTGCTGCACGAACTCGCCCATCTGCTCGTCCCCGGCCACGGCCCCCGGTTCTGGCGGCTGCTGGAGGCCTACCCCCGTACGGAGCGGGCCCGCGGCTACCTCGAAGGGGTGGTCGCGGCCGACCGGCTGCCCCATCTGCCCGCCGCCCGGGACGATTGACGCGGCGCCGGAACATCCGCCGCGCCCCGGCATCGCCTGCTGTCGGCGCCAGCGGTTAGCCTGGCCGCGCAGAAGGAACTGACAGCGGGAGCGGGGGACGGACGTTACGTATGACCAGGGAATTCCAGCGGGGCCACAAGGCCAAGATCGGTGATCTGACGGCGGGAACGGATCTGTACGTCGGCGTGCAGATCGCCGGACCGGGCCTGACCTTCGACATCAGCTGCTTCGGGCTGGACGCCGACGAGCGGCTGTCCGACGACCGGTACTTCGTCTTCTTCAACCAGCCCAAGTCGCCCGAGGAGTCGGTCCAGCTGCTCGGGGCGCAGGCCGGTGACAGCGAGTCGTTCCGGGTCACCCTCGACAAGATCCCGCCGCACATCCGGAAGCTCTCCTTCACCGCCGCGCTCGACGGTGCGGGCCAGGTCTCGCAGATCGGCCCCGGATACCTCCGGATCGTGGCCGGCGGCGAGGAGGTCGCCCGCTACTCCTTCAACGGCAGTGAGTTCAGCACCGAACGCGCCGTCATGCTCGGCGACTTCTACCTCAAGGACGTCTGGCGGTTCGCCGCGGTCGGCCAGGGCTTCGACGGCGGCCTCGAGGCGCTGCTGAAGAACTTCGGCGGCGAGGTCGCCGAAGAGGCCGAGGCGCCGGCGCCGCCCACCACGGCACAGGGCGCGCCCGGCTTCGCGCCGCCGCCCGGTGCGGCGGCCCCCGCGCCGTCCTTCGGGGCGCCCGCCGCCCCCGCCCCGCAGCAGCCCGCGCCCGACTTCGGCCCGCCCCAGGGCGCGCCACAAGCGCCCCCGGCCGCGCACCCGCCCACCGCTCCGCAGGTGCACAACGCGCCCACCGTCGCCGCGCCGCTGGCCCCGCCCGGCCAGCAGCCGCCGGCCCCGCCCGGCCAGTCGGTCCCCGGCCAGGACCCGTACGGCCGGCAGCAGACCGTGCCCGGCGGATTCCCCGGACAGCAGGCCCCGCAGGCGCCGCCCTACGGCCAGCCCGCCCCGCCCCCCGGCGGATACGGCCCCCCGCCGGGGCAGCCCGCCCCTTACGGCCAGCCGGGACAGCAGCCTCCGGGCGCCCCGTACGGCGGCGGTCAGGCCCCGGCGGTGCCCCAGGCCGGCGGCCCCGGCCTCGGTGTCGTGCTGGACAAGTACAAGGAAGCCCCCACCGGCCAGCGCTGGACCCCGCAGAACAGCAAGCTGATCCGCGTCGACCTCGGGGTCGACGGCCAGCCGGTGCTCGCCCGCCAGGGCAGCATGGTGCTCTACCAGGGCAAGGTCGACTTCAGCTACAAGGGCGCCGGCTTCCGCGGCCGGATCGTCGGCAACGCCACCGGCCAGGAAATGCAGCTGATGCGCTGCACCGGCCAGGGGCAGGTCTTCTTCGCCGAGAACAGCGCCCACGTCCACCCCATCGAGCTGCAGGGCGACGCCATCTGTGTGTCCGCCGACAGCGTCCTCGCCTTCGACGAGTCGCTGCAGCACGAGGTCCGCAGGATCGAGGGCCACGGCATCCCCGGCGGTGCCCTGTTCACCATGCAGTTCCAGGGGACCGGCACCCTCGTGGTCAAGACCCAGGGCACCCCGGTCGTGCTGCCGGTCACCCCGACCACCTTCGCCGACGCCAACGCCATCGTGGCCTGGTCCGCGGCCTCGCAGGTGATCATCTCCAGCCAGGTGAGCCTGCGCCGGCACGCCTTCCCCGGTCACTCCGGCGAGACCGTGAACCTCCAGTTCCGCGGCGCGCCCGGCAACTTCATCGTCGTCCAGCCCTACGAGGTCTGAGGGAGCCCGTAAGTCATGAATCAGCAGCAGCTGTCGGGCTACGCCCCGACCCCGCCCGCCGCCCGTATGGAGAACCACGGCAGCGCCATGGTGAAGATCGCCATGCAGAGCGGCCAGGATGTCTTCGCGCGCACCGGCTCGATGGTCGCCTACGAAGGCTTCGTCCAGTACGAGCCGAACCCGCCCGCCGTCCGCCAGATGGCCTCCCAGTGGCTCACCGGCGAAGGCGCACCCCTGATGAAGTGCTCCGGAGACGGTCTGCTCTACCTCGCCGACTACGGCGCCGACGTGGTCTGCATCCACCTCGACGGCGACTCGCTCTCCGTCAACGGCACCAACCTCCTCGCCTTCGACGCGCAGCTCCAGTGGGGCGTGCAGCGCGTCAAGGGCATGGCGAAGTTCGCCGGCCAGGGCCTCTTCAACGTCGGGATCTCCGGCACCGGCTGGGTCGCCCTGACCTCCCGGGGCACGCCCATCGTCGTCGACTGCGGCCGCGGCGAGGACGAGACCTATGTGGACCCGGACGCCCTGGTCGCCTGGTCGACGCACCTGAAGATGAAGGGCAAGCGCAGCTTCAAGGCGTCCTCGATGATCGGACGCGGCAGCGGCGAGGCCTACCAACTGGGCTTCTCCGGCCAGGGGTTCGTCGTCGTCCAGCCCAGCGAGGACAGCACCGACCGGCTCCGGGCCCGGGGCTGAGGGGGAGGACCGAACACGCCATGCAGAGTCCGCTTTTCGCCTTCACCGAGGCACAGACCCAAGACCGCTACGTCCTGCAGAACAGTCAGCTGCTGCGCGTCGCACTCCAGGGCCACGAAGACCTCCTCGCCCGTAAGGGCGCCATGGTCGCCTACCAGGGGCTGCTCGAATTCGACGGCAACTACACGACGCCCGGCCAGCAGCGCGCCCGCGCGCACTCCGGCGAGGGCCTGGACCTGATGCGCGTCTCCGGGCAGGGCACGGTCTACCTGGCCAACCTCGCCCAGTACGTCCATGTCGTCGACGTCGACCACGACGGCCTGACCGTCGACAGCAGTTACGTCCTGGCGCTGGACTCCGGCCTCCACTGGGAGGTCGTCTCCGTCGACAGCCAGTACGGCATCTCAGGCACCGGCAAGTACCAGCTCAACATCTCCGGGCGGGGCAAGGTGGTCCTGATGACCTCGGGCGAGCCGCTGATGCTGCAGGTCACGCCCGACAAGTACGTCAACGCCGACGCCGACGCGGTGGTGGCCTGGTCGGCTTCACTGCGGGTCCAGATGCAGGCGCAGACGCACTCTTCCGGGGTGATGCGCCGGCGCGGCAACACGGGCGAGGGCTGGGAACTCAGCTTCCTCGGCCAGGGCTACGCACTGGTGCAGCCCAGCGAGCTGCTGCCGCCGCAGAACGCCGTCGTCGGGTCCGGTGTGGCCGCCCAGTTCGGTATGGGCCAGCAGGGCGCGCGGGGCATGAACCAGGGCAACATCTTCACCAACTGAGCGCCTGCGAGGCGCCGTTGGCGCATGCGTTGCGGTGCCCGCCCCGGGGAGGGCGGGCACCGAAGCGCGTGTGCGACCGGGCGCTGCCGTCGGAGGCCAGGCCTGCGCCGTCCGGCGGGCAGGGCGCTGCCGTCCGGCTAGAGAGCGCGGGGGCCCTCTAGAGACGGGCGCCCTCTAGAGAAGCGCCCGGGTGCGCTCGACCAGCCGCACCACCGACGTGTCGGCGACGCCGGGCACCTCGTCGTAGGCGAACCACCGCAGATCCAGTGACTCGTCGCTGATCGCCGCCACCGCGTCCGCCGGAGCCAACGCCGCGTACTGGACGTCCAGATGCACCGCGCACGGCGTGTGATGGCGATCCAGCCGCACCGGGCCGCCGGGCAGCAGCGTCAGCCCCTGCGCGATCCCCGACTCCTCGCGCGCCTCCCGCAGCGCCGCCCCGGCCAGCGAGGCGTCCTCCGGCTCGCAGTGGCCGCCCATCTGCAGCCACATCTCCAGCTTGCGGTGCAGGGTGAGCAGCACCCGGCCGCCGGCCGGGTCGATCACCAGCGCGCTGGCCGTGAGGTGCCCGTCCTTGCAGGGCTTCCACATGCCGCCTTGATGGGCGGCGAGATGGTCCAGATACGCCAGCCGCAGCTGTTCCTGTCCTGGCGACGGCGCGGGCCACTCCTTGAGCACCCGCGCCGCATCCTCACGCAGACTCACCTGCCGCCGTCACCCTTGCTCTCGCCGGGCGCCTCGTCCGGGCCGCCGTCCTCCCGCGCGGGCTTGCCCGGGGCCGGCTTGTCCAGACCGGGCTTGCCGCCGCTCGCGGCCTCGCCGAGCATCTTGTCGAGCTCGGAGAAGTCCGGCTGCTCGTGGTGGACGAATCCGTCCGGGTCGTCCAGGTCCGCCGCCGTCGGCAGCATGTCCGGGTGCTCCCACAGGCCGTCGCGGCCCTCCAGGCCCCGCGCGTCCGTCAGCGACGCCCACAGCCGCGAGGCGTCCCGCAGCCGCCGCGGACGCAGCTGCAGACCGATCAGCGTCGAGAACGTCTGCTCGGCAGGGCCACCGCTGGCCCGGCGCCGCCGCAGCGTCTCACGGAGCTTGTCAGCCGACGGCAGATGCGGCTTGGCGGCGGCGTGCACCACCGCGTCCACCCAGCCCTCGACGAGGGCCAGCGCGGTCTCCAGCCGGGCCAGTGCCGCCTTCTGCTCCGGGGTGTCCTCGGGCTGGAACATGCCCTGCTGAAGGGCGTTCTGCAGCTCCTCGGGATGCTGCGGGTCGATCTGGCCGACCACGTCCTCCAACTTGGTGGTGTCGACCTTGATGCCGCGCGCATAGCCTTCCACGGCACCGAACAGATGCGAGCGCAGCCACGGCACGTGCGCGAAGAGCCGCTGGTGGGCGGCCTCACGCAGGGCCAGATACAGCCGCACTTCCTCTTCCGGCACGCCCAGGCCCTCACCGAACCTCGCGATGTTGCCCGGCAGCAGCGCGGCCTTGCCGGCCGGCCCCAGCGGAAGCCCGATGTCCGTCGAACCGACGACCTCGCCGGCCAGCACGCCCAGCGCCTGGCCGATCTGGGTGCCGAACATCGCGCCGCCCATGGAGCGCATCATCCCGAGCAGCGGGCCCGCCATGGCCTGCATCTCCCCGGGCAGGACATCGCCCATGGCCGCTCCGACGCGCTCGGCGAGCGGATTGACCAGGTCCTTCCACACCGGGAGGGTCTCCTCGACCCACTCCGCGCGGCTCCAGGCCACCACGGAGCCGGAGCCCGACGGCAGCGACGTCACACCGTCCAGCCACAGGTCGGCGAGGCGTACGGCCTCCTCGACCGCGCTGCGCTCGCCCGGCGACAGGCTCGCGTCCTTGCTGCCGTCCTCGGCGCCCTGCGCGACGGTCTGCCGCGCAATGTCCTTGGCCATGTCCCAGTTCACCGGGCCGCCCTCGTAGGAGAGCATCTGTCCGAGCTTCTGGAAGGCGGCTCCCAGGTCGCCAGGGTTCATCTCGCCGCCGGGGCCGCCCATGCCGCCGAAGAGCGCCGCGAACGGATTGTCCGCGCCACCGCTCCCGCCGCCGAACCCGAAGGGGTCCGCGGGGCCCTGGCTACCTCCCTGGCCGCCCTTCTTCTTGCCGTTGTCGCCGTCCTCCGGCTCCTCCGGCGGAAGGCCGAATCCAAATGGGGTGTCACTCACGGGTTTCCTCGGCTCGTAGGGCCGCCGACCAGGTGGCCGACGGCGGCTGCCCGACATCACCTCCAGCGTAGACACCCGGACCGCTTCGGGGCTCGGTGCTTCGCTGTCCCGGTGGCTGGGGCAGGATGGACGCCACCTGGTGCGCACGCATGACCACACGTCCGCACTGAAGACAACCGCTGGAGACGCCCGGTGAGTTCCCCAGATCCGACCGTTCGCGCAGCGCGAAACGCTGCGGCCCAGACCGAGAAGGCAGGCAATGGCGCAGGTGGGGCCACGGACCGGCCGCTACGCCGGCCCGTGGTGGCCGTCACCGGAGCCGCCTCCGGAGTCGGTGCGCTGCTCACCCGCGCCCTGGTCGCCTCCGACGAGGTCAAGGAGGTGGTGGCCATCGACGAGCGGCGCGGCGACGTCGCCGAGGCGCACTGGCACGTCCTGGACGTCCGGGACCCGGCCATCGCCGACAAGCTGCGCGGCGCCGATGTCGTCGTCCACCTGGCGCTCGACCTCGACCTGGAGACCGACGACGCGGCGCGCACCGCGTACAACGTGCGCGGCACCCAGACCGTGCTCACCGCCGCCGCGGCCGCCGGCGTCCACCGGGTGGTGCTGTGCACCTCCGCCATGGTGTACGGGGCGCTGCCCGACAATGACGTTCCCCTGGCCGAGGACGCCGAGCTGCGGGCCACCGCGGACGCCACCGGTGTCGGCGACCTCCTGGAGATCGAGCACCTGGCGCACCGTGCGCCCCGCGCGCACCCCGGTCTGAACGTCACCGTGCTGCGTCCCACCGTCCTGGTGGGCGGCACGGACACCGCGCTGACCCGTTACTTCGAATCGCCCCGCCTCCTGGTCGTCGCCGGGTCCCGTCCCGCCTGGCAGTTCTGCCATGTCGAGGACCTGGTCAGCGCCCTGGAGTTCGCCGCGCTGGAGAAGGTCGACGGTGAGCTGGCGGTGGGCTGCGACGGCTGGCTGGAGCAGGAGGAGGTCGAAGAGCTCTCCGGCATCCGGCGCATGGAGCTGCCGTCCTCCGTGGCCCTGGGCGCCGCCGCCCGCCTGCACCGCATCGGCCTGACGCCGTCCCCCGCGGGAGACCTGGCGTACACGATGCATCCATGGGTGGTCAGCGGCAGCAGGCTGCACGATGCGGGCTGGCGCCCCCGCTGGACGAACGAGGAGGTGCTCGCCGAGCTCCTGGAGGAGGTCGCCGGACGGCACACCGTCGCGGGCCGCAGGCTCGGCCGCAAGGACGCCACCGCCGCGGGCGCCGCCGGTGCCACCGTCGCCCTCCTGGGCACCGCCGCCCTGGTGCGCCGTGCCCGTAAGGCCCGCCGCCGCTTCTGAGCAACCGGGCCCGCCGGGCCGGAGAAGTCTCCAGCTGGAGACTTCTCCATACGGCGCCCGGGACGACCGGTGGAACCGGCAATACCCCACCGTGCCCGCGTACGGCACGATGGGGGTATGTCTGGCACGCCCTCCCCTTCGTCCCCCGGCCGCGATCACCCCGGTGAGCAGGCCGCGCCGGACCCCATCAGGCTCCTGGAGGTCCGCGAGCGCGCGCTGTCCGTGGACGAGGTGTTCGCGGCCGTGGGGGACTCGGCGGCCGGCGGTACGGCCCTGTTCGTCGGCACGGTCCGCTCGCACGACAACGGTGCCGACGTCGAGGGCCTGGGCTACTCCGCGCACCCGACGGCCGAGGCGGAGATGCGCCGGATCGCCGAGAAGGTGATCGCCGACTTCCCGGTGCGGGCGCTGGCCGCCGTCCACCGTGTGGGTGATCTGGGCATCGGTGATCTGGCCGTAGTGGTCGCGGTGTCCTGCCCGCACCGCGGCGAGGCGTTCGAGGCCTGCCGCAGGATGATCGACGACCTCAAGCACGAGGTGCCGATCTGGAAACACCAGACATTCTCCGACGGAACCGAGGAATGGGTCGGCGCGTAGCGCCGACTTCTGGGGGTGGAGGTCGGGTGACGGGAGGGCGGGTCGGCGCGTAGCGCTGTCTTCTGGGGGTGGAGGTCGGGTGACGGGAGGGCGGGTCGGCGCGTAGCGCCGACTTCCGGTCGGGCCGGCACGCTCCGGGAGCGGGTTCCGGGCCGGTGCGTAAGGACGCTTTCCCGGGGCAGGCGACATGGCAGACGCGCAGGCAGTGGCCCTGTGGCCACGGGGTGATGGCCTCCGAACACGAGGCCGAACCGGTGCCTTGTGTTCCGGTTGCGTAACCCGCCCCCTGGCGTGAGCGTTGACCCAGCAGATGGTTAATCTGCTTATTCGTCGATCGCGGTCGTACAAGGGGTTGGGAGGTCGCTGATGGGTGCGCTCCTCTGGTTGCTGATTCCGGTCGGTGCCGGGCTGATTGCCGCGGTGTGGAGCAGCTGGGCCCTACGGAACCGCAAGGCCGGGGATGTCGCGGAACTCGCGGGCTACGCCCGGTTCCGTGACGCGATGGAAAAGGAGCACTCCGTTCCCGATCCCGCCTCGGACCCCGTCTGACGTTCCCACGCCGGGCGCGCCAAAACCGAGCGCCACTTCGTGTGATGTCCCTCGCGTACGGGCGGGCCCACGGCCGGGTGTTCGACCTCGTACGGACGGCCCCGCGGGCCGGTTGTCATACCCGTCCCGTACTGTCGTTCCATGCCACGCCGCACCGCGACGCTGCTCGCCTCGACCCTGATGCTGATCGCGCTGCTCTGCGCCGGGGTACTGATCCCCGTGCCCTACTCCGAGATGTCACCGGGGCCGACGGTCAACACCCTTGGTGATCACGACGGCGAGCCGGTGCTGCAGATCTCCGGCCGCAAGACGTACCCGACGACCGGTCATCTCAACATGACCACGGTCCGCGTCACCGGCCCCGACTACCGCATGAACCTCTTCGAGGCGGTGTACGGCTGGCTCGACCACGACAACGCCGTGGTGCCGCACAAGACGCTCTACCCCGAGGGACAGACGGCCGAGCAGGCCGACCAGGAGAACGCCGAGGAGTTCAGCCAGTCCCAGGAGAGCGCCAAGGCCTCCGCCCTCAACCAGCTGCACATCCCGGTCGGTACCCAGACCGTGGTGGGTTCCGTCGTCAAGGACAAGCCCGCCGACGGGCGGCTGCACGCGGGCGATGTGATCAAGGCGGTGGACGGCACGCAGGTCAAGCGGGCCGACGACGTCGCCAAGCTCGTCACCCGGCACAAGCCGGGCGAGAAGGTGGTCTTCACGATCATCCCCGCCAAGGACGCCGCAGCGGCGGAGAAGCAGGGCAAGAAGCCCGCGAGCGGAGCTAAGCAGATCACGGTCGACACGCAGAAGGCGGACGACGGCCGCGCCATCGTGGGCATCCAGGCCGACGTGGATCACCGCTTCCCGTTCCCCATCGACGTCAAGCTGGCCGACGTCGGCGGTCCGAGCGCCGGGCTGATGTTCGCGCTCGGCATCGTCGACAAGCTCACGCCCGGGGACCTGACCGGCGGCAAGTTCGTGGCCGGTACGGGCACCATCGACGACAAGGGCAAGGTCGGCCCGATCGGTGGCATCTCGATGAAGACGGTCGGTGCGCGCGACAAGGGCGCCCGGTACTTCCTGACGCCCAAGGAGAACTGCGCCGCCGCGGCCAAGGACACCCCGAAGAGGCTCACCCTGGTCAAGGTCGGCACCATAGGCGACGCCGTCAAGGCGCTGGAGAAGATCCGCAAGGGCGACACCGCGGGCCTGCCGAGCTGCAGCCCCGCGGGCCACGCCTAGGGAGCGTCTTCCCGGTCAGGCCGGACCGGAAAGACACCCCCAGGTCCTGAAGACCGGGCCGGTGCCCGGGCCCGACGGGCAGGTCAGGCCCGGGCCGCCGGTCCCGCAGGCCGCCGTCAGCCCTCGAACGTCGCCGCCAGTGCTTCCGCGAGGCCCGGCACCAGCGCCGAGCCGGTGAGCACCTCGGACGTGGAGTCCTTCTCGCGCAGCCGCAGCGCCGACTCGCGCCGGCCGTCGCGCAGCACCGCCACCGTCATCCGGACCTCCTGGCGGTCCGGGTGCTTGGCGACCCACTTCGCGAGCTGCGCCTCGTCCATGCCCGCGGGCTCGGAGTCCTCGGCGGACGGCGGCAGCATCAGCCGCTCCACGGTCAGCGCGCAGCCGGTGACGGCGTCGGGCCAGGCAATGGTGGCCAGGAATTCGTCCAGCGGGACGCCCGCCGGGATCTCGTCCTGCTCCACGGGGGTCAGGGACGTGGTGGTGGAGTCGTCGATGCCGAGCTGGGCGGCGAGCGAGGGCTCCTGCGCACGCAGCTTGGCGGTGTCGACGAGGGCGAACAGTCGGGCGGGCTGATCCCAGCCGAGCCCGGCGCTGTACTCGTCGATCTCGAGCACCGCGCGGGTCAGGGGGTCGGCGGCGAGGGGGGTGCCGTCAACGGGGAGGTTGGTCATGCTCAACATCGTGCCTTGTGTACCCCGGAAAGCGGGAACTGAGTAAAGCCTTCGTAAGTTGCATCGGTGGGTCCTACTATCGCCGGGCCTGCTCCACACGACAGCGAACTTCGAGGTGCGCACCTTGGCTTTCCAGATGCCGGACCGCGGCGGAGGCCCGACAGGGCCACGGATCAGAGTCGGCCGACCATCGCGGCGGATCCGGACCCTGCTCATGACATTGGGTGTGCTGGCCGTATTGGCCATGCTTTTCGTGATGTTTGCGGGGTTCTGGACCGATTGGCTCTGGTACCGCTCGGTCAAGTACTCCTCGGTCTTCACCACCACCCTGTGGACCAAGATCGGCCTGTTCTTCGCCTTCGGCGTCCTGATGGCCGTGGCCGTCGGGGTCAACGTCTGGCTCGCGTACCGGCTGCGGCCGCCGCTGAGCGCGATGTCCGTGGAGCAGCAGAGCCTGGACCGCTACCGGATGGGCATCGCGCCCTTCAAGAAGTGGGCGCTGATCGCGGTCACCGCGGTGATCGGCCTCATCGCCGGTGCCTCCGCCTCCGGTGAGTGGCGGACCTGGCTGCAGTGGGTCAACGCCGTGCCCTTCGGCAAGACGGACCCGCAGTTCGGCAAGGACATCGCGTTCTACACGTTCGATCTGCCCTGGTACCGCTTCCTGTTGAGCTTCGGATTCGCCTGCGCGGTGCTGTGCCTGGTCGCCGCGGCACTGACCCACTACCTCTACGGCGGCCTGCGGCTGACCAGCCCCGGCTCGCGGGCGACCGCGGCGGCCACCGGTCACCTGTCGGTGCTGCTGGGTATTTTCGTCTCGCTCAAGGCGATCGCGTACTGGCTCGACCGGTACGGCCTGGCGGTCAAGTCCAGCGGCCTGAAGTCGGCCGACAACTGGACGGGCCTGCGGTATGTCGACGCCAACGCCTACCTCCCGGCGAAGACGATCCTGTTCTTCATCGCGGCGATCTGCGCGGTGCTCTTCTTCGCCACCCTCTGGCGGCGGACATGGCAGCTGCCGGTGATCGGCTTCGGTCTGATGGTGCTCTCGGCGGTCCTGATCGGCGGGCTGTACCCGGCGATCGTGCAGAAGTTCCAGGTCCAGCCGAACGAGCAGGCCAAGGAAGCGCCGTACATCAAGCAGAACATCAAGGCGACCCGGGACGCGTACGACATCCAGGACTCCCAGGTCACGCCGTACAAGGGTGACTACAAGCCCGCCGACAAGGCGGACAGCCAGCGGCTGCGCGACGACGCCGACACCACTGCCGGCATGCGCCTGCTCGACCCGAACGTGGTCTCGCCGGCCTTCCAGCAACAGCAGCAGGTGCGCGGGTACTACCAGTTCCCCTCCACCCTCGACGTCGACCGCTACAAGGACAAGGACGGTGCCGAGCAGGACACCGTCATCGGTCTGCGCGAGCTGAACATCGCCGGTATCCCCGAGCGCAACTGGATCAACGACCACTTCAAGTACACCCATGGCTACGGCGCGGTCGCCGCCAAGGGGACCGAGGCCGCCGAAGGCGGCGGCCCCAAGTACACCGAGTCGGACCTGCCGGCCAAGGGGCAGCTCGGCTCGTACCAGCAGCGGGTGTACTACGGCGAGAAGACCTCGCAGTACTCCATCGTCGGCGGTCCGCAGAAGGAACTGGACTACTCCGACGACAGCGGCGAGAAGAGCTACAGCTACCGGGGCAACAGCGGCGTCAGCCTCTCCAACCCGGTCAACCGCGCCGCCTACGCGGCGGCGTTCGGGGAGCCGCAGATCCTCTACTCCGGAGCGATCGGCAAGGGCTCTCGGATCCTGTACAACCGCACGCCCAAGGAGCGCGTCGAAGCCGTCGCCCCCTGGCTGACCATCGACGGCGACGCCTACCCGGCGGTCATCAACCACCGGCTCAAGTGGATCGTCGACGCCTACACCACCAGCAACGGCTACCCGTACGCCTCGCGCACCACGCTCGGGGACAGCACGGCCGATTCGCTCACCGACGGCCAGCGGGCGGTGGTGGCCCAGCAGAACCAGGTCAACTACATCCGCAACTCCGTCAAGGCGACGGTGGATGCGTACGACGGTTCGGTGAAGCTCTACCAGTGGGACGAGAAGGACCCGGTCCTCAAGACCTGGATGAAGTCGTTCCCCGGCACGGTCGAGAAGAAGAGCGCCATCAGCCCGGCGCTCAAGGAGCACCTGCGCTACCCGCAGGACCTCTTCAAGGTGCAGCGCCAGCTGCTGACCACCTACCACGTCACGGACCCGGGCACCTTCTACACCGGCTCCGAGCGCTGGCAGATCCCGAACGACCCGACGACCAAGTCGGGCAACGCGGTACCGCCGTACTACCTGAGCATGAAGATGCCGGGCCAGAAGGAACGGGCGTTCTCGCTGACGACGAGCTTCACGCCCAACAAGCGCGACAACCTCGGTGCCTTCATGGCCGTCGACGCCAATGCGACCAGCGGCGACTACGGCAGGATCAGACTGCTGAAACTGCCCTCCCAGACGCCGGTGCCCGGCCCGCAGCTGGTGCAGTCGAAGTTCAACTCCGATCCGAACATCGCCAATGAGCTCAATATCCTCAAGAAGCTCGGCGACTCGGAGATCGAGTACGGCAATCTGCTGACCGTGCCACTGGACGGTGGACTGCTCTATGTCGAACCGGTGTATCTGCGCGGCGCCAACACCAACTACCCACTCCTGAAGAAGGTGTTGGTCAGTTACGGCGACAACAAGCCCGTCCTGGAGGACTCCCTCAAGGACGCGCTGGACGTGGTCTTCGGCAAGAAGGCGCCCAGTACGGGTTCACAGAACCCGCCGGGCGGCGGCGACACCGGAACCGGAACGCAGCCTCCGTCCGGCCAGACGGTGCAGCAGGCTCTGGGCGACGCGCAGAAGGCCTACGAGGAGGGCGAGAGGGCGCGCGCCTCGGGCGACTGGGCCGGTTACGGCGAGGCCCAGAAGAAGCTCAAGGCGGCGCTGGACCGGGCGGCGAAGGCGTCCCAGAAGGGCGGCAAGCCGGCCGGCTGAGCCCGCCGTGTGCCCCCTGGCCCCGTGGCCGCCGGTTCGCGCCGGCGGCCACGGGGCCGCGGTGGTCCGGGCTGACCCGCTGCCGTGATACGTTGAGGTCAACAACGGCGCGGGGTGGAGCAGCTCGGTAGCTCGCTGGGCTCATAACCCAGAGGTCGCAGGTTCAAATCCTGTCCCCGCTACTGAAGACGAAGGCCCGGATCCTCAGGGATCCGGGCCTTCGTCATGTCTTCATGCCGTCAGCCCGTCATGTCTTCGGGTTCGTTACCGGTCAAAGCCGGGTCGCGCGGGCGATGTGGGGAAGGTGTGTGCTTGAGTTTGCCAAGTCGTCGTGTCGGGAAGTCGACAAACCGCTGAAGTGACCTCACTGGCTGCGGTATACCAGGTGTACGCGGGTTACAGGTGATGCGACGATGGGACTTATGGGGGACAAGGCAAGGTTGTTGGAGACGGACCGGTTTGTGCATGCGCCCGACGACGGGCGCGAATCCGATTTGCCGATCGACGCGATGGAGGCCGCGGAGGCCGCCGAAGCGTCCGATGCCGTGACCGAGTCCGGCCACCGCCGGGCCGCCGAGGCGGGCGACACCGCCGCCATGAGCGCGCTCGGCGCGATGCTGCTGCGCCGCGGTGACCTCGACGGCGCCGAGCCGCATCTGCGTTCCGCGGCCGCCGCCGGCGACCGCGCCGCGGCCAACAACCTCGGCGTGCTGCTGCACCAGCGGGGCTACGGGGACGAGGCGGCGGGCTGGTGGCGGATCGCGGCCGTCGCGGGCTCCGCCGCCGCGGCGCACGCCCTCGGGCGTCACTACCGCGAGCGCGGCGACGAGCCGGCCGCCGAGTACTGGCTGCGCCAGTCCGCCGAGTCCGGGCACTGCCTGGGCGCGTACGCCCTGGCCGACCTGCTGGAGCACCGTGGCGACATCGGCGCCGAGCGCTGGTTCCGTACGGCCGCCGAGCGCGGCCACCGTGAGGCCGCGTACCGCCTGGCCCGGCTCATCGAGGACGGCCGCGACACGGACCGGCGTGCGGTCCCCGCGTACGGCGAGCTGAACCGGCAGGAGGAGGCCGAGCAGTGGTACCGCCAGGCCGCCGCGCGGGGGCACCGGCGGGCCGCGCTGCAGCTCGGTGCGCTGCTGGAGGACCGCGGTGACGTCCAGGAGGCGGGCCGCTGGTACCTGTCCGCCGCCAAGGACGGCGAGGCGCGCGCGGCCTGCGCGCTGGGCTTCCTGCTGCGTGACGCGGGGGACGAGGAGAGCGCCGCCGAGT
Source organism: Streptomyces sp. NPDC048516 (assembly GCF_043199875.1). NCBI lineage: Bacteria > Bacillati > Actinomycetota > Actinomycetes > Kitasatosporales > Streptomycetaceae > Streptomyces > Streptomyces sp. NPDC048516. The sequence continues at coordinate 553,800 of NZ_JBICWS010000002.1, forward strand.
GGTGGCGGCGGGCGGCCCAGGACGGCGATGGCAACGCTGCCAATGCGCTGGGAGCGCTGCACGCCGACCGCGGCGAACTGCAGACCGCCGAGCGCTGGTACCGCGTCGCGCTGGACGCCGGGGACGTCAACGGCGCCTACAACATCGGGCTGCTCTGCGCCGAGCAGGGCCGGGAGGGGCGCGGCGAGCAGTGGTACCGCCGGGCCGCCTACGCCGGGCACCGCGAGGCCGCCAACGCGCTGGCCATCCTGCTGCTGCAGCGCGGTGACGCCGCGGGAGCCGAGCCGTGGTTCTCCAAGGCGGCCGAGGCGGGCAGCGTCGATGCCGCGTTCAACCTCGGCATCCTCTTCGCCGGGCGCGGTGCGGAGCGTACGGCGCACACCTGGTACGAGCGCGCGGCCGCGGCCGGGCACACCGAGGCCGCCCTCCAGGTCGCCATCGTGCAGCTGCGGGACGGCGCGCTGCAGGACGCGGAGCGCAATCTGCGCTGTGCGGCCGGTGGCGGCAGCTCCGAGGCGGCCTTCCGGCTCGCGGACCTGCTCGACCACCGGGCGGCCGCCGCGGGCGAGGGGCTGGCGGACAGCGAGCGCACGGCGGACGACGAGAGCGTGCAGTGGTACGAGCGAGCCGCCCGCCAGGGGCATCGTCGCGCCCAGGTCCGGGTCGGCATGTTCGCCGCGGCCCGCGGGGATGCCGTGGAGGCCGCCGACTGGTACCGCACGGCGGCCGAGGCCGGCAGCCGCAACGGCGCCTTCAACCTCGGGCTGCTGCTGGCCCGCGAGGGCAGCCTTCCCGAGGCCGCCCTGTGGTGGCAGCGCGCCGCCGAGACCGGTCACGGCCGGGCGGCGCTGCGGCTGGCGCTGCTCTCCGCCCGGCGCGGTGCGCTCGCGGAGGCGCAGAGCTGGTGTGCGCGCGCCGTCGAGCTGGGGCCGCCGGAGGTGGCGGAGCGTGCGGCGCGGCTGCGGACGGCGCTCCAGGAAGAGCTCAGCGCGTAGCGGGCGCCCCACGGGTGTCCGGGAGGTCCGGGGCCGGTCCGCAGGGCCGGGCCCCGGGCCCCGCGGAAGGAATTTGCGCTGGTCGTCGGCCTGGGGTTAGAGTAAGGCCAACAACGACGCGGGGTGGAGCAGCTCGGTAGCTCGCTGGGCTCATAACCCAGAGGTCGCAGGTTCAAATCCTGTCCCCGCTACTGAAGACGAAGGCCCGGATTCCTGAGGATCCGGGCCTTCGTCGTGCTTGCTGTCGTGGTTGCCGTCGTGCTTACTCCGGTATCCGGTGGCCGACCGCTTCCGCGTAGAGACTGCGGTCGACGAGCCGGTTCTCCGGCAGCGGGGCACCCCTGATGACGCCGGCCTCGCGGTAGGCCTTCTGGAGCCGGTCCGCGGTGCCCTTTCTGATCTCCCAGTCCATCCGGAGCGACGGCACCGAGGCCAGGATCTTCGCGTCGACGTCGAGCAGGCGGGCCAGCCCGGCGACGAAGGCCTGGTCGGCCTTGTAGTCGCCGGCGAAGTACGTGTTGACCGTGCGGAGGTAGGCGCGCAGGAAGGCGATCCCGGCGTCCGGGTCCCGCTGGAGCAGATTCGGGCCGTACAGGGCGCCGCCGAGCGGTTCGCCCTGCGGCTGGCCGCCGAGGAACGCGTACCTCTTGTCGCCCTCGACGCGCCGCCAGACGGGGTCGAGCAGCCAGGCGGAGTCCACCCCGCCGCCGGTCAGGGCGGTCAGTACGTCGGAGGAGCCGAGCTGCTGGAAGGCGACGGAGTCCAGGCCGGCGCCGTGTCCGGCGAAGGACCTGGCCATCGGGTACATGATCACGGAGCCCTTCCCGATCATGGTGCCCATCCTCGATCCTGCGAGGGAGGCCGAGGAAGCGCTCTCGCCGCTCTTCAGACGCACCCACAGGCCGCTCCTGGACTTCGGGGCGGGGGAGAAGTTGCCGGCCACCCAGCGGATGTCGAAGCCGCCGTTGACGCCGTTGACGACGGCTGCCTCGGGAGCTGCCCACAGGGCGTCCAGCTCGCCCCTGGCCAGCAGGGGCAGGGCCTCCGGGGTGGGCAGGACCTCCAGCCGGACGTCCAGGCCCTCCTTGGTGAACTCGCCCTTGGCCAGGGCCAGGCGCAGCGGGGCCACGTACTCGGCGCTGAGGGTGCCGGTGGCGACGGTGAGCGTGCGGCGCCGGGCGAGGGGGCGCGGGGCCGGGGCACCCTTGGCGCAGCGTGCCGGGGCGCGGTCCGGGGCGAGGTCGGCGGGGTCGGTCCAGGAGGCCGGGCCGCAGCCCCGTACGGGCCTGACGGTGCGGGGGCCGCGTACGGAGGCGCTGTCCTTGTGGGCGGCGCAGCCCGCGCCGAGGGCGAGCGCGGCGAGGAGCACGGCGACGGTGGGAGTGCGGGTGCGCATGAGACCTCCGTGCGGGCGGCGTCCGGGGGACGGGCGGTGCGGTCGGTCAGCTGGGCGGTGCGGTCGGTCAGCTGTGGGGGCGGCCCCGGTCGCGGGGTGCCCACGGGGCCAGTAGGCGTCCGGCCAGCCGCACCAGCTCGGAGAAGAGCACGCCGAGGACGGCCACGCAGACGATGCCGACGCACATCACGTCGTTCTGGAACAGGGCACGGGAATCGAAGATCAGATGGCCGAGGCCGTCGGTGGCGGCGATCTGTTCCGAGGCGACGATGACGAGGACGGCCACTCCCGCGGCGATCCGGGCGCCCACCAGGACGGCGGGCAGCGAGGCGGGCAGCAGGACGTGCCAAAACATCTGCCACGGGCTCGCGCCGAAGACTCGCCCGGCGTCGCGGTGCCCGGCGGGGACGGCCAGCACCGCCGCCATGGTGGAGATCCAGACGAAGAAGAAGACGGTCGCGGCGACGAGGGCGATCTGCGGGCCCTCGCCGAGCCCGAACATGTTGAGGAAGACCGGCAGCAGGGCGAGCTTGGGCACGACGTACAGGGCGTCCAGGAGGGGTTCGAGGGCGGCCCGTACGAGGGGCAGCGAGCCCATCAGCAGGCCCAGGACGTAACCGGCGACGGTGCCGGCGGCGTAGCCGGCCAGGACGCGCCGGAGGGTGGCCCACACGTCCGGCCACAGGGCGCCGGCCAGGGCGCGGTCCCAGCCGTCGGCCAGGATCGTGGACGGCGCGGGGTAGATGCGGTCGTCGATCCAGGACCGGTCGGCGGCCAGTTGCCACAGCGCGACGAGCAGGAGCGGGACGGCGACGGCGAGTGCGATCTCCAGGGTGCGCCGGCGGCGGCGGGTGCGCCGGGGGCGCAGTTCCCGGGGGCCGGGGCGGCGGACGAGCAGACGCCCGTCGGGGGCGGGCCGGCCGTCCTCGGCGCCGGGGCCGGGGTCGGGGAGGGCCGCGGTCATGAGGGGACGGCTCCCCCCGCGGCCGGGTGCGCCGCGGTGGTCCGGTCGACCTCGCCGCGCAGCAGCTGCCACAACTCGGCCTTCAGGGCGGTGAATTCGGGGGTGTCCCGGACTTCTCCGGCGCGTGGCCGGCCGAACGGCGGGCGGCGTTCGGCGATGATCCGGCCGGGCCGGGCGGACATCACCAGGACCCGGTCGCCGAGTACCAGGGCTTCGTCGAGGCTGTGGGTGATGAAGAGGGTGGTGGTGCGGGTGGTCTGGGTGAGGTCGAGCAGCTCGTCCTGGAGGAGGGTGCGCAGCTGGGCGTCGAGGGCCGCGAACGGCTCGTCCATCAGCAGGATCTCGGGCTCCACGGCGAGTGCGCGGGCGATGGCGACGCGCTGGCGCATCCCGCCGGAGAGCGCGGCCGGGTAGGCGCAGGCGAAGTCGGCGAGTCCCATCCGGGCGAGCCAGGAGCGGGCCCGTGCGTCGGCCTCCTTACGGGGCACGCGCTGGATGTCGAGGCCGAAGCGGACATTGGCCAGCACGGTCTTCCAGTCGTAGATGCCGTAGTCCTGGAAGATCATCGCGGCCGGGCGGTCGGCGCTCGCCCGGATCTCCAGCTCGCCCCCGGTGGGGCGCAGCAGCCCGGCGGCGATGCGCAGCAGGGTCGACTTCCCGCAGCCGGACGGGCCGACGACGCAGACGAATTCACCCGCCGCGATGTCGGCATCGACGGGGCCGAGGGCGGCCAGCGCCTTGCTGCCGCGGCCGAACGAGCGGGCCAGGGCGCGGGCGCGCAGGGCCGGTGGCCTGGTGGACGGGCCGGCGGGCGGGCGGTGCGCTGCGGAGGGCGGGTGCGGCTCTCCCACGGGGTGCTCCTTGCGGAGTGCGGACAGGGTGCCGCCGTCGTGCGGGGCCCGGGTCCGGGCGGGCCCGGTGGCCGGAAAGCGCGGCGCGCCGACGATATGACGGCCCGTCAGATTTGGGCAAGGGGTGTGCGGGCAGGGTTGCGGGTGAGCTGATGCGCGGGATGGACCGGGGTACGGGACGGGCTGGTGGGGGTGCGGTGACGGGAGTGCGGTCGGCGGGCGGGCCGGGCACGCGAAGGAGCCCGCGGCCGGGTGGGCGCGGGCTCGACGGTGCGTATGGCGTGACGCGGTGCGCAGGCGGCCGGGGCGGGGGTCGGCGCGCCCCGGCGTCAGGACGGTGCGCTGCAGGTGGGGCAGATGCCCCGGTAGGTCACGGTGACCTCGGAGACCTGGAAGCCGTAGCGCTCCGGCTCGGGCAGGGCGGAGAGCGGGTCGCCCTGGACGTGGACGTCGCGGATCGTGCCGCACCGCGAGCAGATCAGGTGCTGGTGGTCGTGGTGGGCGTTGGGGTCGTAGCGCTTGGCCCGGCCGTCCGTGCTCACCTCGATCACCTCACCGAGCGAGACCAGCTCGCCCAGGGTGTTGTAGACCGTGGCGCGGGAGATCTCGGGGAGCCGGTCGGATGCCAGTGCATGCACCTCGTCGGCGGTGTAGTGAACGTGGTCCCCGTCGAGGACCTCGGCGACGACGCGTCGCTGCGCGGTCAGCCGCCAGCCGCGTCCTCGGAGCCGTTCCAGCAGGTCACTCATGCCAATCACCTATCAGTCAGATAAAGCCAAGGGTAGCAGCGACAGGTCCATCACCGGATCGAGTACGGCTTTCGGGTTCTTCTTGACTTAGACATTGTCCAATGTAGGATCGTGTTCGGCGCAAGCCAAGGGCAGGTGTATGAAGACTTTCCAGGAGGCGCACGTGTCGGTAGAGAGCACCACCGGACCGCTGACCACGGAGTCCGGGGCTCCGGTCGGGGACAACCAGAACAGCGAGACGGCCGGCATCGGCGGTCCCGGCCTCATCCAGGACCAGCTCCTGATCGAAAAGCTCGCGCACTTCAACCGCGAGCGCATCCCGGAGCGCATCGTGCACGCCCGTGGCGCCGCCGCGTACGGCACGTTCACGGTGACCGCGGATGTGACCAAGTACACCCGCGCCAACTTCCTCTCCGAGGTCGGCAAGCAGACGGAGACCTTCCTGCGCTTCTCCACCGTCGCGGGCAACCTCGGCTCGGCCGACGCGGTGCGTGACCCGCGCGGTTTCGCGCTGAAGTTCTACACCGAAGAGGGCAACTACGACCTCGTCGGCAACAACACCCCGGTGTTCTTCATCAAGGACGCCATCAAGTTCCCCGACTTCATCCACACCCAGAAGCGCGACCCGTACACCGGCTCGCAGGAGGCGGACAACGTCTGGGACTTCTGGGGTCTGTCGCCGGAGTCCACCCATCAGGTCACCTGGCTGTTCGGAGACCGCGGCATCCCCGCCTCCTACCGCCACATGAACGGCTACGGCTCGCACACCTTCCAGTGGAACAACGCCGCCGGTGAGGTGTTCTGGGTCAAGTACCACTTCAAGACCGACCAGGGCATCAAGAACCTCACGACCGCCGAAGCCGCCGAGACCTCCGGCCTCGACCCCGACAGCCACCAGCGCGATCTGCGCCAGTCCATCGAGCGGGGTGACTTCCCGAGCTGGACCGTCCAGGTGCAGATCATGCCCGAGGCCGAGGCGGCCGACTACCGCTTCAACCCGTTCGACCTGACCAAGGTCTGGCCGCACGAGGACTACCCGCCGATCGAGATCGGCAAGCTGGAGCTCAACCGCAACCCGCAGAACATCTTCGCCGAGGTCGAGCAGTCGATCTTCTCCCCGCACCACTTCGTGCCGGGTATCGGCCCGTCCCCCGACAAGATGCTCCAGGGCCGGCTCTTCGCCTACGGCGACGCCCACCGCTACCGCGTCGGCATCAACGCCGACCACCTCCCGGTGAACCGCCCGCACGCCACCGAGGGGCGCACCCACGGCCGGGACGGCGCGCTCTACGACGGACGGCACGCGGGCGCGAAGAACTACGAGCCCAACAGCTTCGGCGGCCCGAGCGAGACCGGCCGCCCCCTGTGGCAGCCGGCCACCGTGACCGGCCCCACCGGCGAGCAGGCCGCGCCCTCGCACGCCGAGGACAACGACTTCGGCCAGGCCGGCACCCTCTACCGCCTGATGTCGGAGGACGAGAAGGAGCGCCTGATCGACAACCTGGCGGGCTTCATCTCCCAGGTCTCCCGCGACGACATCGCCCAGCGGGCGATCGAGAACTTCCGTAAGGCGGACGCGGACTACGGCAAGCGGCTGGAGGCCGCGGTCCAGGCCCTGCGCGGCTGAGCACGGACCTCTATTGCGGCTGAGCCTCCCCCGACGCCGGGAGGTGCCACCGGCCGCTCTCGCGGAGGTGGTTGATCGCCGTGGGGGTTGCTCAATTGCCGCTTGCCGTACCAACCGAAGAGGCCGGATGCCATGGGGCTCCGGCCTCTTCGTGCGTCCGGCCCCCGTGCTCAGGCCGGTACGGCGTCGGCCCGTTCCGTGGTGGCCGACCAGCAGCGGATGATGTCGCGTACGGACACCACGCCGACCGGTTCATGGTCGTTGAGCACGATCAGATGGCGGAAGCCGCCGCGCACCATGGCGTCCGCGGCGTCGTCGAGGGTCCAGTGCGGAGCGGCGAAGACCACGTCCGAGGTGGTGTGGGTCTGGGCGGTCTCCCGGTCGGGGTTCTCGCCCGCGCCGAGGGAGTTGAGGATGTCGCGCTCGGTGAGGATGCCGATTCCGCTGTTGTCGTTGTCGAGGACCACGGCCGCGCCGATGCGGCGGGCCGCCATCAGCTGTGCCGCCTGTCGGAGGGTGTGAGCGGGCCCGATGGTGAGGACCACCGTGCTCATGGCGTCTTTGACGTGCATGGGCATGGAGTGGAGCCACCTCCTTGGTGAATGTGCCTTGCGAAGGGATTCACAAGTTCACAAAGTGGGGGATTCTCATGTTCACATGCCTGTGCCGATGCAACAAGGGGCAATTGCGGGACGGGTGTCCGAATGCCCGCCCCGCCGCAGGTCAGCGCGGGGAGTCGCCGAGATAACCCAGCAGATCCTCGTGCAGCAGGCCGTTGGAGGCCGCCGCGTTGCCGCTGTGCGGGCCCGGCTTGCCGTCCAGGCCGGTGAACTGCCCGCCGGCCTCCTTCACGACCACCGCGCACGCCGCCATGTCCCACAGCGAGAGCTCCGGCTCCGCGCAGATGTCCACCGACCCCTCGGCGATCATCATGTACGGCCAGAAGTCCCCGTAGCCGCGGGTGCGCCAGCAGTCCCGGCTCAGATCGAGGAAACCGGGCAGCTTGCCGCGCTCCTCCCAGCCGGTCAGTGACGAGTAGGCGAACGAGGCGTCCTGGATGCGGCCGACCTGCGAGACCCGCAGCCGGGTCGCGGAGGTCAGGCTGCGCCCGGTGAAGGCCCCCAGACCGTCGGCGGCCCACCAGCGGCGGTTGAGCGCCGGGGCGGAGACGATGCCGACCACCGGGCGGTCGCCGCCCTCCCCGCGCTCCATCAGCGCGATCAGCGTCGCCCAGACCGGCACCCCGCGGACGTAGTTCTTCGTGCCGTCGATCGGGTCGATGATCCAGCGCCGCGGCCCGGCGCCCTCGCTGCCGAACTCCTCGCCGAGCACCGCGTCCCGTGGCCGGGCCCGCTGGAGCTGGCCGCGGATGAGCTCCTCGGCCGCCTTGTCCGCCTCGCTCACCGGTGTCATGTCCGGTTTGGTCTCGACCTTGAGGTCGAGGGCCTTGAAGCGCTCCATGGTGGCGGCGTCCGCGGCGTCCGCGAGAACATGGCCGAGGCGAAGATCATCGTGATAGTCGGGCATGGGCGAACAGTATCGATTGGTCTGCGCAGGAGCCACACGGCCAGGCGCCGCCGGGCGTGTGACAGCCCCGGGACCGCCGGCGCGTGTGTGCCGCGACGACCCTTGACAGCATCTGGCGCCGCGTCAATTCTGTGCGCACACCGGCCGCCTGGGCCGGCGGCCGGGGAGGCGACGGATGCCCGCAGCGCGTGAATCCCTGCTCGATGCCGCCTACACGGCACTGACCCAACGCGCCTGGACGGCCGTCCGGATGGTCGATGTCGCGGCCGCCGCCGGCGTCTCCCGCCAGACGCTCTACAACGAGTTCGGCAGCAAGGAGGGGCTGGCCCGCGCCCTGGTCCGCCGGGAGACCGAGAACTACCTCGCCGGGGTCGCCCGGGCGCTGTCCCGGGGCGCCTCGGCCGCCGGGGCGCGGGGCGACGCGGTCGGCCGGGTGGTGGCCGCGGCCGCCTGGACGCTCCGGACCGCCCGGGCGAACCCCCTGGTCAGGGCCGTACTGACCGGCTGCTGGAGCGACCGGTTGCCGACCCCTTCGAGGGCGCGGGACGACCCGGCGCCGGTACGGGCCGACCGGCCCGGCCTCCCCGTACAGCGCGCCGCGGCGCCCGTCGAGGGGCCGCTGCCGGGGCCCGCGGAGCTCGTCGGCCGCTTCTGCGACCAGGCGGTCGCGGCGCTGGAGCCCGACTGGCCGGCGGAGGAACTGCCCGCGCTGGGCACCGCTTGCGAGACCGCGGCGCGGCTGACCCTGGCCTGTGTCGTCGCCCCGCCGGCCTCCGGCGCGGCGCAGGTCCCCGGACGCGTGCCGGCTCAGCGCTCGCGCCGGGAGCTGGAGGCGGAGGCGGTGTCCCGGCTCGTACGGGGTGCCTTCGCCCGGACGGCGGCCGGTGCGCCGTCGGCACACCATGGGTGACGGGCCGTCACGACTGTGCCGCCGCCCGGCCGGGAGTGGCGGGGTGCTACGACCGCGTGGTGGACGGGCCGCAGGCGTGCCACCGGTGACGGGCACCCTGCCCCGGGGTCCTGGCGCCGGCCGCCGTGCACACCGGCGCTCCCGCTTCGGTCGCCGTGCACACCGGCGCTCCCGCTTCGGCGCGCCGCTGGTTCAGCGCGCCGAACCCGACAGCTGCAGCCCGACCACGCCGACGATGACCAGGGTGATGGAGACGATCTTGAGAGTGGAGACCAGGTCGCCGAGGAAGACCATGCCGTAGATCGCCGTCCCGGCCGCGCCGATGCCCGTCCACACCGCATACGCCGGGCCGACGTCGAGCTTGCGCAGCGCCAGCGTCAGCAGACCGAAGCTGCCGAGGGCGAAGGCCGCGAAGGCGATGGTCGGGAAGAGGCGGGTGAAGCCGTGCGAGAGCTTGAGGCAGACGGCGAAACCGGTCTCCAGGATCCCCGCCACCACGACCAGCAGCCACGCCATGTCCCATTGCCTCCGTCAGCCAGAGCCTGTCCCGCATGAGCGACGGCGGGGCGTCAGAATCACTCGTTCGGGCCCCGTCCGGGCGATCAGGGCCTCCTTGAGCATTACGCCGACCTTGGTGTGATTATGCCTTTACCTCCGGCGGGCGGCGGCAAACGTCAAAGGATCAGTCGCCCTCGCGTCGTTCGCGGGTGGCCAGAAGGCGGCGCAGGGAGTAGAGACGGGCCGGATCGGCGTGCCCGTCGGTGACCCACGCGTCCAGCGCGCAGTCCGGTTCGTCGTGGCTGCAGGCGCGCGGGCAGCCCGCGGTGCCGGGCTCCAGATCCGGGAAGGCGTGGATGACCCGGGAGGGGTCCACGTGATGCAGTCCGAAGGACCGTACGCCCGGGGTGTCGATGACCCAGCCCGAGTCGCCGGGCAGCGGGAGGGCCAGCGCCGAGGTGGTGGTGTGCCGCCCGCGGCCGGTGACCGCGTTGACGTGGCCGATGGCCCGGCGGCGCTCCGGGACCAGGGAGTTGACCAAGGTGGTCTTGCCCACCCCGGAGTGCCCGACGAACGCCGTCATCCGGCCGGTCAGCGCGGCCCGCACCCGCTCGGCGGCGCTGCCGTCGGCGAGTTCGTCGCGGTTGGTGACGAGGTAGGGGACGCCGAGCGCGCCGTAGGACTCCAACAGGGTGTCCGCGGAGGCCAGATCGGACTTGGTCAGCACCAGCAGGGGGTCGAGGCCCGCGTCGTAGGCGGCGACCAGGCAGCGGTCGATGAGCCGGGGGCGCGGCTCGGGGTCGGCCAGCGCGGTGACGATCGCGAGCTGGTCGGCATTGGCGACCACGACCCGCTCGAACGGGTCGTCATCGTCGGCCGTACGGCGCAGCGTCGAGGACCGCGACTCGACCCGGACGATCCGGGCGAGGGTGTCCTTGGCGCCGGTCAGGTCCCCGACGACGGCGACCCGGTCGCCGACCACGGCGCTCTTGCGGCCCAGTTCGCGGGCCTTCATCGCGGTGACCGTACGGCCGTCGACCAGGCAGGTCAGCCGGCCGCGGTCGACGGTCAGCACCAGGCCCTCGCCGGCGTCCTCGTGCTTGGGGCGGATGTTGGTCCGGGGGCGGTTGCCCTTGGGGTTGGGGCGGACGCGGATGTCGTCCTCGTCGGGGTTCTTTCCGTAGCGGCGCATGGTGGCGGAACCCTCACGCTCTCCGGGCGGGGACGCCCGCCGGGCCGAGCATGTCCGTCCACATCGCGGGGAAGTCGGGCAGCGTCTTGGCGGTGGTGGCGACGTTCTCCACCTCCACGCCGTCGACCGCCAGGCCGATGACCGCGGCTGCGGTGGCCAGCCGGTGGTCCTCGTAGGTGTGGAAGATCCCGCCGTGCAGGGGGCGCGGCCGGATGTGCAGCCCGTCCGCGGTCTCGGTGACATCGCCGCCGAGTTCGTTGAGCTCCTTGGTGAGCGCGGCGAGCCGGTCGGTCTCGTGGAGCCGCAGATGCGCCACACCGCGCAGCGTGGAGGGGGAGTCGGCCAGGGCGGCGACCGCGGCGATGCCCGGGGTGAGCTCGCCGACCTCGCTCAGGTCCACGTCGATGCCGTGGATCCGGCCGCTGCCGGCGAAGGTCAGCCCCTGCTCGGTCAGCTCGCAGGAACCGCCCATGGTGGTGAAGATCTCGCGCAGCGCGTCGCCGGGCTGGGTGGTGTGCTCGGGCCAGTCGGGGATGGTCACCCGGCCGCCGGTGACCAGCGCCGCGGCCAGGAACGGCTGCGCGTTGGACAGGTCCGGCTCGACGACCAGATCGCGGCCGAGCAGCGCGCCGGGGGTGACCCGCCAGACGTTCGGCTCGCCGCCCGCCTCCGGGGTGTCCACCTGCGCGCCGACGCTGCGCAGCATGTCGACGGTCATCCGGATGTGCGGCATGGAGGGCAGCGCCGCGCCCACGTGCCGGACCTCGACGCCCTGGTTGAAGCGCGGCGCGGACAGCAGCAGGGCGCTGACGAACTGGGAGGACGAGGAGGCGTCGATCTCTACCGCGCCACCGTCCAGGCCGCCGCTGCCGAAGACCGTCATGGGCAGCGCGCCGCGGTTGTCGTCGTCGATCCGGGCGCCCAGGGCGCGCAGCGCGTCGATCACGCCGCCGAGCGGGCGCTCGTAGGAGCGGGGGTCGCCGTCGAAGCGGATCGGGCCGTCGGCGAGCGCGGCGACCGGGGGGAGGAAGCGCATGACCGTGCCGGCGTTGCCGACGTCGACGGTGGCCGGGCCGTGCAGACCCGCCGGGATGATCCGCCAGGCCTCACCGCCGCCGGGGTGCGCGGCGGCGCCGGCGGAGCTGGAGGAGGCGGTCTCCTCGATGCCGACGCCCAGGGTGCGCAGCGCCTCGGCCATCAGGAGCGTGTCCCGGGAGCGCAGCGGCCGGCGCAGCCAGCCGGGCTCGGAGGAGAGGGCGGCCAGGACCAGGCCGCGGTTGGTGACCGATTTGGAGCCGGGCACGGTGACGGTGGCATCGACGGCCCCGGCGGCGAGCGGGGCGGGCCAGAGGGCGGGGTGTGCGGGGCTCTCGGTCATGCCCCTTACTTTAATGGCTGGGCAAGGGTGCCGATCTTGATCAAAAGTGGCGCAACCCCGCCGAAACGTGGCAGTGATAGTGCGCTCGCGTGCCGGGAGCGGAACAACGGCGTCCAGCTCCGGCGTGGCGGCGGACGGCCCCGGCATGGCGGCACACCCAGGGCGCGCGGTACGGGGTCCGCCCGGCGCCCGGGGCGGCGGGCCTCAGAGGCCGAGCAGCCAGCGCCCGCCGCCCGTCAAGGAGCACAGCGTCACCACGTGGAAGAGGCCGAGCCAGACGGCGGCCGGGACATGGGTCAGGCGCGCCAGCTGGTCCGGATCGGAGTCGACCGCGCCCCCGCGGCGCCGCTTGCCCATCAGCTCGAACGGCGGCCGCACCCCGCCCAGCAGCAGGAACCACACCACCGCATAGGCGAACGCCGCCTGCACATCCGCCGTCGTCAGCCAGGAGACCAGCACGAACGCGGCGCCGGTCAGTACGACGGTGAGCACGCCGTACGCGTTACGGATCATGATGAGCATCGCCAGCAGCAGCGCCGTCGCGCCCCACAGCAGCGCCGTGATGTGGCCCGCGGCGAGCAGCGCGGCGCCGGCCAGACCCAGCAGGGACGGTGCGATGTAGCCGGCCGCCGCGGTCAGCACCATGCCCAGACCGGTCGGCTTGCCGCGCGAAACGGTCAGGCCCGAGGTGTCCGAGTGCAGCCGGATGCCGTCCAGGCGGCGGCCGGTGAGCAGGGCGATCAGTCCGTGGCCGCCCTCGTGGGCGATGGTGACGGCGTTCCGCGACAGCCGCCAGGCGGTGTGCGGGACGACGGCGCCCAGGGCGAGCACCGCCGTGATGATCACCAGCCAGAGCGACGGGGCGGGCTGGGTCCCGAAGACCCGGCTCCATATGTCGGTGAGGTGGTCGGTGTCCATGTCTCCCCTTCGTGTGGCATGGCAGTGTGGCATGCATGTGCGGTAGGTATGCAGCGAGTCGTCGCCCCGAGGAGCTGGTGGGGACTTTCGGCGTTCAGCAGTGGGAGCCGGCAAAGACCCTGGCGCCCAGTTGGAATGTGGCGCCGACGGACCGGGTGCATGCGGTGCTCGAACGTCCCCTCAAGGGCGCGGCGGCCGGCGCCGCCCAGCCGGACGGCCCGGTGCGCCAGTTGCGGACGCTGAAGTGGGGCCTGGTCCCGTCGTGGTCGAAGTCACCCGAGGCCGCCGCGAAGATGATCAATGCGCGGGCCGAGACGGTCCACGAGAAGCCGTCCTTCCGGCAGGCCTTCGCGACCCGGCGGTGCCTGCTCCCCGGGGACGGTTACTTCGAGTGGGTCACCGACGCCGCGGAACGGGAGCTGGAGGAGCAGGGCAGGAAGAAGCGGCCCCGTAAGCAGCCGTACTTCGTGACGCCCGCGGACGGGTCCGTGATGGCGATGGCCGGGCTCTACGAGTTCTGGCGGGACCGGACGCTGCCCGGCGACCACCCGCTGGCCTGGTGGGTGACCTGCACGGTCGTCACCACGGAGGCCGAGACCACCCCGCTGGCGGGGGCCGCCGGCGACGAGGGGCCGCAGTCGCTGGCCGAGATCCACCCCCGGATGCCGCTGGTGCTGACACCGGACCGCTGGGACGCCTGGCTCGACCCGTCCCGCACCGACCCCGACGAGATACGCGCGCTGCTGACGCCGCCGCCGGCCGGGATGATGCGCGCCCATCCCGTCCCGACCGGGGTCAGCAATGTCCGCAACAACGGACCCGAGCTGGTCGCCGAGCTCGACGGTCCGGAGGTGGGCACGCTGTTCTGAGGCGTGTCCGAGCTCTGAGGCCCGTCGAGTTCTCAGGCGGGTCCGAGCCGTGGCGGGCGCTGGTGCCGGGGCGGCCCGCCCGTGGGTCCGTGGTGCCGCGTGCATGTCTGTGGTGCCGCGCGGGTGTCCGCGCTGCCCGTCCGGCCGCGGCACGGGCAGGATGGGCATATGAGCACTGGCGCGATGGAGACCGAGACGGTCGGCACACCGGCGGGCGACGCCCGGATCACCTGGCACCGCGACGCCACACCGGCACGGGCCGTGGTGGCCGTGAGCCATGGCGCGGGCGGCGGCATCGAGGCACGGGACCTGAGGGCCCTGGCGGCCGCGCTGCCGGCCCGCGGGTACACCGTGGCGCTGGTCGAGCAGCCGTGGCGGGTGGCGGGCAAGAAGCTGGCGCCCGCGCCGAAGACCCTGGATTCCGGATGGACCGCACTGTGGCCGGCGCTGGAGAAGCCGGGGCTGCCGGTGGTCGCCGGCGGCCGTAGTGCCGGTGCCCGGGTGGCCTGCCGTACGGCGCGGGACCTGGGTGCGCAGGCCGTACTGGCGCTCAGCTTCCCGCTGCATCCGCCGGGCCGGCCGGAGAAGTCCCGGATGGACGAGCTGACCGGCGCCGGGGTGCCGACGCTGGTCGTCCAGGGCGGCCGGGATCCGTTCGGACGGCCTGAGGAGTTCCCGCCGGGGACGGAGATCACCGAGGTGGCGCACGCCGACCACGGCTTCGCGGTGCCGAAGAAGGCGGGCGTCGGCGAGGCGGAGTCGATGGCCGTGATCACGGACGCGGTGACGGCCTGGCTGGACGGGATGTTCGGCTGACGGCGCACGTCCCTCGTGCGCTTCCCCTGGTGCGCTTCCCGTTGTGCGCTCGTTCTCGCGGCCCCCTCCTTGCCGGAGTGGCAAGCGGGTTTGCCGGTTCCGCCCGCAGCCGCCCGCAGCCGCCGGCCGGTCCTTTTGGGCGCCGCTTCCGGGAATGCCGCGCCGCATGCGGCTGTTGTGCCAGGCGTAGTACTCGAGTACGTCCGGTGAAGCACGAGGAAGAGGAGTCCGCCGCATGGGAATCGCTTGCCCGGCCCGCCCGGCCGCCGACCTGCCGGGGTCGCAGATGCAGGTGACGCAGCCCGCCCTGGCTGGAGCGGCGGCCGCACCGGATCGTCGTCTATTCTCCGAATCGGGTGGGTCCGCATCCGGATCCAGGACGGTGTTGGAGGAGGTGGGTCCGGTCACCGGTACCGACGCAGGGACCGACGGCACGGCTGAGAACAAGGCTCAGGAGAGCGCCGCCGAGCGCAATGCGCGCTTCGAGCGGGACGCGCTGACGTTCCTGGACCAGATGTACTCCGCCGCGCTCCGCATGACGCGCAATCCGGCCGACGCGGAGGACCTGGTGCAGGAGACATACGCCAAGGCGTATGCGTCCTTCCACCAGTTCCGGGAGGGCACCAACCTCAAGGCCTGGCTGTACCGCATCCTCACGAACACCTTCATCAACTCCTACCGCAAGAAGCAGCGCGAGCCCCAGCGCAGCGCCGCCGAGGAGATCGAGGACTGGCAGCTGGCCCGCGCCGAGTCGCATATGTCGACGGGACTGCGCTCCGCGGAGTCACAGGCGCTCGACCACCTCCCCGACTCCGATGTGAAGGCCGCGCTCCAGGCGATCCCCGAGGAATTCCGTATCGCGGTCTACCTGGCGGATGTCGAGGGCTTTGCGTACAAGGAGATCGCGGACATCATGGGGACACCCATCGGCACGGTGATGTCCCGACTGCACCGAGGCCGGCGCCAACTGCGCGGCATGCTGGAGGATTACGCCCGTGAGCGCGGGCTGGTCCCGGCGGGGGCAGCGACCGCGGACCCGCAGGCCGCGCGCACGACGGAGTCGCACGACCGGAAAGGCTCGGGATCATGAGCTGCGGAGAGCCGCACGAGAAGGACTGCTCAGAGGTCCTTGACCACCTCTACGAGTATCTCGACCGGGAGATGCCCGAAGGGGAGTGCGCAGATTTCCAGGTGCATCTCGACGAATGCTCGCCGTGCCTGGAGAAGTACGGCCTGGAGCAGGCGGTCAAGAAGCTCGTCAAGCGCTGCTGCGGCCATGACGACGTCCCCAGCGACCTGCGCTCCAAGGTGATGGGGCGGATCGACCTCATCCGGGCCGGCGAGACCGTGCCCGAGGTGAGCGTGCTCGAACAGGCCAAGAAGGAACAGGCACAGCGCGAGCAGGCGGCGGCCTCCGAGGAGGGGACCGGTCCGGCCGGGGCGACCGGTTCCCACGATGCACGGAGCCGGACCGCGCGGGCCGAGTAACGCGGCACGTCACCCTAAGGGGTGAGGGGCGGGCCGATTCGTCCCGCCCGATCCGCTGATGCACCTTCCTTGGGGCCCCAGCCCCTCTATTCTCACCGGACCCCAACGCACTGCGGAGGCAGGGCGAGGGGTCCCTCTGCTCCCCAAGAGCGCGGGGGAGCGGTGGGCTCGGTGAGGAGGGCGCGATGCGGGGACTTCCGGCGGCCGCGCGAGGGTATATCGGCTGCGCCGCGCTGGCCGCGGCGCTGTGTGCCGCCCCGGCGCCACGGCTCGGCGCCGGCGCCCCCTGGAGCAGCACGCTGGCCCTGGCGACCCTGTACGCACTGTGCGAACAGTTGCCCCGCTGCCCGGTGGTGGGCGGCCGGATACCGTACGGCGCGGGTTTCGCAGGGGCGCCCGGGGCGCTTGTCGCAGGCTGGGCCAGCCCCGTCCTGCTCGCCGGGGTCTTTCTGCTGCCGCCGCCCCTGGCCGCACTGGCCGCCGTCCCCGGAGCGCTGACCGGTCCGGCGAAGGCGCGCTCGGCCGTCGCCCGCAGGCTCTGGCACGCCGCCGAGGCGGCACTGGCCTGCTGCGCGGCCGCCCAGGTCTTCCGGGCCGTCGGCCACCACCCGCTGTCCGCACCGCAGTTCCCCGTTCTGCTGCTGCCGGCCGCGGCCGCCGCCACCACCTTCTGCGCGGTGCTCGTGGCGCTCGACGGCGGCGTGCTGGTCGCCGCCGAGCGGCGCCCGCTGCGTACCGCCTGGCGCGGGGCGCTCTCCCGTTCGCTGGGGCCGCATCTGGTGCACGGCCTGGCCGGGCTGATGATGGCGGTCCTGTGGCGCAGCTCGTACGGGCCGACGGCGGCACTGCTGGTGCTGTTGCCGATGTGCCTGTCCTGCTGGGTCTTCGCCCAGTACCACCGGGAACGCACCGCCCATCAGGCCACCATCCGCGCCCTCGTCCAGGCCGTGGACATCAAGGACCGCTACACCCGCGGGCACAGCGAGCGGGTCGGGCGTGCCTCGGTGATGATCGCCCGGGAGCTGGGCATGACGGAGGACCGGGTGGAGGTATTGCGGTTCGCCGGGATCCTGCACGACGTCGGCAAACTCGGCGTCCCCACCCGGCTGTTGCGCAAGGACGGACCGCTGACGCCGCAGGAGCGCCGGGTCATCGAGCTGCATCCCGAGTACGGGCACGAGATCGTGCGGGGGATCGGCTTCCTGGGGGAGGCGCGGGCGGCGATCCTGCACCACCACGAGCGGCTGGACGGGCGCGGCTATCCCTACGGGCTGATGGGGCATCACATCCCGGAATGCGCCCGGGTGGTGGCGGTCGCGGACGCCTTCGACGCGATGACCTCGACCCGCTCCTACCGCCGGGCCCGGCCGGTGCCGGCGGCCGTGGCGGAGCTGCGCAAGTGCGCCGGGGCCCAGTTCGACCCGCGGATGGTCCGGGCGCTGGCGGCGTCGCTCGACCGGTACGGCTGGCACCCGGACCTGGTGACGGCGGCGGACACGGAGCCCGGTGCGGTGCGGGAGGGGCCGGGAGCCGGCGGCCCGCCGGGAGCCGGTGCGGCGCAAGGGGGCGGTGCGGTGGAGGGAGCAGGTGCGTTGCCGGGAGCGGGTGCGATGCCGGGAGCCGGCGTGACGCCGGGAGCGGCCACGGTGCAGGGGCCCGGGGAGCCGGGCGCCGGGGAGCAGGGCCCCGGCGGGCAGCGGCCGGCCCGGCGGTCCGAGCCGCGCCCCGAAGAGGCCGGCCGGAAGGGCGCGCGATGAGCGGCGCCCCGGAGCGGACCCGGCCGCCCCTGCCGCCCTGGCCGTCCGGGAGCCGGGCGCCGGACGGCCGCGCCACCCGCCCCGGGGCGCCTGCCGCACGGGGCGGCGCCGTGATCGCCGCCGTCTACGCCCCGGCCGGCGTGCTGGCGTGCTGGTCGCTCGGCCGCACGCTCTGGGAGGGCCTGGCCGAGCCCGGGATCGCGCTGGCCTTCGGGCTGCTGATAGCGGTGGGCGAGCTGGTGGGCCGGGGCGCCCGGCCGGCGGCCGGGGGGCGGGGGCCGGGAGAGCGGGAGGGCGCCCCGCTCGGCGCGGCCGGCGCCCTCGCGTACGCACTGCTCGGTGAGGCCGGCGGACGGCCGACGACCCATGGCGTACCGCAGATCGTGGCCGTGGTCCTGGCGGCCGGTCTGGTCGGACTCGTCCCGCAGGTCGCCCGCGGCCGGGGACCGGCGCTCGACCATCTCGCCCGCCGCATGCTGACCATCGGGTTCGCCGCCACCTGCTTCCAGCCCCTCTACAACACCGGGACCCTGAGCAGCTGGGTGGCCTCAGGACCGGTCTACCCGCTGTTCCTGACCGGCCTGATGGCGCTGACCGCGCTGTGCGACGCGGTGCTGGCGGCCGCACTGTCCCGCGCCCGTACCGGCTGGCCGTACGGGCCGCTGCTGCGCGACGAGTTGCGGGCGCTGCCCGGCATCGGCTCGGCGATCTGCGCCACCGGAGTGGTGATCTCGCTGGCCACCGCGGTCGCCGGCCTCTGGGCGCTGCCGGTCTTCTGCCTGCCGCTGCTGCTGACCCAGTTCGCCTTCCGCCGGTTCGCGGCCGTGCGCACCACCTACCGCCAGACCATCGCCTCGCTGGCCCGCTCCACCGAGATCGCCGGCTACACCCCGCACGGCCACGCCCGCCGGGTGGCCGCGCTCAGCCGCGCCGTGGGCCGTGAACTCGGGCTGAACGCACCGGACCTGGACGTGCTCGAATACGCGGCGCTGATGCATGACATCGGGCAGCTCTCGCTCCTCGACCCGGTGCCGGACGGCGCCACCGCGCCGCTGCCGCCCGCCCAGCAGCGCCGGATCGCGCTGCTGGGCGGCGCCGTGGTCCGGCAGACCGGGGTCCCCGCGGAGGTCGCGGTGATCGTCGAGCGGCAGGCCGATCCGTACCGGGACCAGCCGGTCACGGCGCGTATCGTCCGCACGGTCAACGCCTACGACGATCTGTCGGGGGAGTCGGCGGGGCCGGGCGGCTCGCTGCGCGCCCTGGAGCGGCTGCGGCTGGCCACCGCGCAGGACCACGAGCCCCGGGTCGTCGAGGCGCTGGCCAGGGTCCTGGCGTGCGGCGGCCGCGCGGTGTGAGATGTCGGTGCGTGCGTGCGGTGCGGGGCGGCAGTGCGAGGCGGCGGCGTGCGAGGTGGCGGCGTGCGAGGGCGGTGTGAGATGGCCGACTCCTCGCGCGGTGCGGGACCGGCGGTGCCCGGTCGTCCGGCGTACGCCACCCCGTCCCGGATCTGTATGCACCGGTAAGGCAGGAAACGGTCCCCGGCCGGTCAGCAGCCGCCTCGGGGGGCCGTCTCGCCGTTCCCGGCCCGCATTGCCGCCGCCCGGCCTTCACGGAGCGCCGGATGTCACGGAACCCATGGGTAATGAGCGCCCTCCGAGATGGGCATGGTTGGATGCGAAGGAAGCCCCTTTCAGGGGGTTCAGGGGGTCGGCGAAGGGCAAGGAGCCGCAGGGGGACCAGCAAACCGGGCTGAGCCCCACGGCAATCTGTGGCAGGTTGTCGAGTGGGCCCCTCAAACGGCCCCGGACGCCGCTCGGCACCCCACCGCAGTGGCACCAAGAGCAACCAGCAGGCGGGAATCGTGAGGATCTTCGGCAAGGTACGGCATCGGCCCTCCGCCTCGTGGCGGCAGGCGACCGACCGCGCTTTCACGCTGATCGGCGACGGCCGTTACGAGGACGCGGGGGCGCTGTTGACCCGCGCCGCGGACATGGAGCCGTGGCTGTCCGAGTCCTGGTTCAACCTCGCCCTGCTGCACAAGTTCCGCCACGACTGGGACCAGGCCAGGGCCGCCGGTCTGCGCGCGGTCGCGCTGCTGGACCGTGAGGCCGGGGCGCCCGACTGGTGGAACGTCGGCATCGCCGCCACCGCCCTGCAGGACTGGCCGCTGGCCCGCCGGGCCTGGCAGGCCTACGGCCTCAAGGTCCCCGGTGAGGGCTCGCCGTCCGGCGAACCGCTCGGTATGGCCCTGGGCAGCGCCGCCGTCCGTCTCTCCCCGGAGGGCGAGGCCGAGGTGGTCTGGGGCCGCCGGCTGGACCCGGCCCGTATCGAGGTGCTCTCCATCCCGCTGCCGTCCTCCGGGCGGCGCTGGGGCGAGGTGGTGCTGCACGACGGCGTCCCGCACGGCGAACGGACCATTGCGTCGGGCGCCGACGGTGCCACCCGGGCCTATCCGGTCTTCGACGAGATCGAGCTGTGGGCGCCCTCCCCGGTCCCCACCTGGGTGGTGCTCCTGGAGGCCGCCACGGAGGCCGACCGGGACGCCCTGGAGCGGCTGGCGGCCGATGCGGGCTTCGCCGCCGAGGATTGGTCGTCGTCGGTCCGGCTGCTGTGCCGTACGTGCTCGGAGAGCCGGATGCCCAGCGACGAGGGCGACGGCGAGCATCTGGACCCGCACGACCACAGTGAACCGGGCCACCCCGGGCCGCTGGGACACCGCACGGCGGGCTCGGGCTCGCTGTGGGTTCCGGAGCGCGAGTGCGGTATCGCGGCGCCGTCCGCCCTGGTGCGCGGTCTGCTGGACGGCTGGGTCGCGGACAGCCCGGACACCCGTGAGTGGCGGGATCTGGAAGAGGTCTGCTGAGAGCCGGGGCGCGCCCCCGTAGGCTGTAGGGCGACTACTCAGGGTTTTCAGGAAGGCGTACGGCGGAGATGGCCCAGCAGCCTGTTTTTGATCAAGACGGTGACCAGCGCGTGGACGAAGCATTCATCGATGACGTCACGGACGCGGAGGAGCGGGAGACCGCCCACCGTGAGCGCGGCACCTCGCGGCCGATCACGGTCGTCGGCAACCCCGTGCTCCACAAGGAGTGCAAGGACGTCACGGAGTTCGACGACCGGCTTGCTCAGCTCATCGACGACATGTTCGCCAGCCAGCGCACCGCCGAAGGCGTGGGCCTGGCCGCGAACCAGATCGGTGTGGACCTGAAGGTCTTCGTCTACGACTGCCCCGACGACCAGGGCGTCCGGCACGTCGGCGCGATCTGCAACCCGGTCCTGGACGAGCTGCCCGCCGAGCGCCGGATCCTGGACGACTCCAACGAGGGCTGCCTGTCCGTTCCCGGCGCCTACGCCTCGCTGGCCCGCCCCGACTACGCCGTGGTCCGCGGTCAGGACGCCAAGGGCGAGCCGGTCGCGATCGAGGGCACCGGCTTCTTCGCGCGCTGCCTGCAGCACGAGACCGATCACCTCTACGGCTACCTCTACATCGACCGGCTCAGCAAGCGGGACCGCAAGGACGCGCTGAAGCAGATGGCCGAGCTGGAGCCGCGCTACCCCGTCGTCGCCAACGACTGACGCGAGCGGGCGCCCGGCCGGCGGCCGGGCGCCCGGACGACGGGAACCCCGTTCACGAGCCCTGCTGGTAGGCGCTCCAGACCTTCGGCGGGAGGGACGTCCCCAGCCCGGTGCCGGACCCGCCGACGCCCTGCATCGGCAGCAGCTCGGGCGCGCCGGGCTTGTTGCGGAACATGGTGACGGCGGTGGTCGGTTCGTTTCCGGCATCGGCGCGGGGCGCCGGGTCGGGGCGGACACCGCCCCCCTTCTCCGGTCCGGCCCCGGGCACGGAACCGAGGTCCGGGCCGGCGCCCGAGGGGCTGCCGATGAACCACGCGGACTTCATCCGGTCGCCCGGCTCCGTGCGGCCGGCCGCGACGGCCTGCTGGGATGCGGTGTCCGGCTGTCCCATGGTGCGCCGGCCGACTTCCTCCAGTGCGGTGGACACCTGCTGGGCGACCCCGGCGTCGAGGACCTGTACGGGCTCGCGGCGGTGCACGCCGGGCACGTTCTTGCCGTTGTGGGTCATCCGGGTCACCGCGTAGGGGTCGGTGTGCAGCCCGCCGTTGGCGAAGGTGGTGTAGGCGCTCGCCATCCGTATCGCGCTGGGGGCCGAGGTGCCCAGCGGGAAGGTCTGCTCCAGAGGGGCCATGCTCTCCTTGCGCAGGCCCGCCTCCACCGCGAGATCCCGGATCCGTTCCAGCCCGAGCTGCTGCCCGGCCTGGACGAACGGCGGGCTCTGGGCCTTCATCAGTGCACCCATCAGGTTCCCGAACCCGATCTTTCGCCGGTCCGCCGCCTGTTCCGCGGTGTCCGGGGAGTCGTCGTCCGGCCGCTGGAGCGCGGTCGCCAGCACGAACGGCTTGAAGGCGGAGCCGGCCGGGACCGCCGTGGTGTCCGCGTTGTTGCTGAAGTGCCGGGTGGCGTCCGCGCCGCCGTAGAGGGCGACGATCGCCCCGTCCTTGGGGAGTACGGAGGCCGCGCCGAATTCCACATAGTTGTCGGCCGCGCGCTTTTTGGGATCGATGGTGTCCCGGCGGACGTCCTTCACGGCCTTTTCCAGCCGGTGGGTGCGCTCTTTGTCGAAGGTGGTGTGAATGCGGTAGCCGCCGCGAGCCAGTTCCTTGTCGGTCAGGCCGGTGTCGGCCTTGATGAACTTATTGGCGACATCGACGAGATAGCCGGTCTGGCCGGCCTGGCTGGTGGGTTTGGACAGCCCCCGGGGTTCCGGGAAGGTGCGGTACTTCGCCCGCTCCTCCTGGCTCATCCTCCCGGTGGTGACCTGGCGGTCGAGTATCCACTTCCACCGGGCCACCGCCCGCCGGTGATTGGCGTCGCTCAGCCCCGGATCGTACTGTTCCGACCCCTTCAGCAAGGCCGCCAGCACGGCACCCTGACTGGGATTCAGGTCCTTGGCGTCAATGCCGTAATACGCATGGGAGGCGGCCTGGATACCGTACGAACCACGTCCGAACCAGCTGGTGTTGAGATAGCCGCGCAGAATCTCCTGCTTGGACTTCTGGTTGCTCACCTTCAGCGAGATGATGAGTTCCTTCACCTTGCGGGTGAGGGTCTGGTCCTGTGAGAGATAGGTGTTCTTCACATACTGCTGGGTGATGGTGGAGCCGCCCTGGGTCTCCTCGCCGGAGACCATGTTGACCACCGCGCGGCCGATGCCCTGGACGGAAACACCGGCATCGCTGTAGAAGGTGGCGTTCTCCGCCGCGATCACGGAATTCTCGACGGAGTCGGGCACCTTGTCGAGGGTGACGTTCTGCCGGTTGACGGCGCCGACGCTCACCATCTGGCTGCCGTCCGCCCAGTAGTAGACGGAGGCCTCCTGGCCGGCGAGCGCGTTCTCACTCGGTATGCCGACCTGTGCGTACACCACGGCGAACAGGCCCGCCAGACCACCCACGCAGAGCGTGACGGCGCTCAGCCACTGCCGCCATGACGGCAGCCAACGCCGCAGACCTTCCCGTCCCTGACGCGGATAGTCGATGAACCGGCGACGCCCCTTCATGCCCTTCATGCCCGAGTAGATGTGGCGGCCCCGGCTCCGGTTGCCGGGGTAACAGAACGCTCACAAACGGCGGGTGGGCGGGGCGAAGGGGCGTCGCGGTACGTCTTCCAGAAATCGTGCGAGCCGTCTAGAAGTCGTCGTCGAAGGAGACCGAACCCTCGACGGCAACCTGGTAGGCGGACGCCCGGCGCTCGAAGAAGTTGGTCAGCTCCTGGACGTTCTGCAGCTCCATGAAGGAGAACGGGTTCTGTGAGCCGTAGACCGGTGCGAAGCCGAGCCGCTGCAGCCGCTGGTCGGCGACGCACTGGAGGTATTCGCGCATCGAGTCGGTGTTCATGCCCGGCAGGCCCTCACCGCACAGGTCGCGGCCGAACTGCAGCTCCGCCTCGACGGCCTCCTTGAGCATCTCGGTGACCTGCTGCTCCAGCTTGTCGTCGAAGAGGTCGGGCTCCTCCTCGCGGACGGTGTCCACGACCGAGAACGCGAACTCCATGTGCATGGACTCGTCGCGGAAGACCCAGTTGGTGCCGGTGGCCAGGCCGTGCAGCAGGCCCCGCGAGCGGAACCAGTACACGTACGCGAAGGCGCCGTAGAAGAACAGCCCCTCGATGCAGGCCGCGAAGCAGATCAGGTTCAGCAGGAAGCGGCGCCGGTCGGCCTTGTCCTCCAGCCGGTCGATCTTCTCGACCGAGTCCATCCACCGGAAGCAGAACTGCGCCTTCTCCCGGATGGAGGGGATGTTCTCCACGGCCGCGAAGGCGGCGGCGCGGTCGTCCGGGTCGGGGAGGTAGGTGTCCAGCAGCGTCAAGTAGAACTGGACGTGCACGGCCTCCTCGAAGAGCTGCCGGCTCAGGTACAGCCGCGCCTCGGGGGAGTTGATGTGCTTGTAGAGCGTCAGCACGAGATTGTTGGCGACGATTGAGTCACCGGTCGCGAAGAACGCGACCAGCCGGCCGATCATGTGCTGCTCACCCGGCGAGAGCTTGGCGAGGTCGGCGACGTCGGAGTGGAGGTCGACCTCCTCCACGGTCCAGGTGTTCTTGATCGCGTCGCGGTAGCGGTCGTAGAACTCCGGGTACCGCATGGGGCGCAGCGTCAGCTCGAAGCCAGGGTCCAGGAGGTTCTTGGTGCCGGTGGTGCCGGTGGTGGCGGTGTGGGCGGCAGCGTTCGTCTCGGGTGCGGTGGTCATTACTGGCAGGCCTCGCAGGACTCGGGGTTTTCCAGGGAGCAGGCGACCGCCTCGGGGTCGGTGGCCTGCTGCGGTACGGGGGCGGGGGCGGCGGCCGCGGTGCCGCGTGCCGACTGGGCGATCCGGGTCGCCGGCCGCGACCGCAGGTAGTACGTCGTCTTGATGCCGCGCTTCCAGGCGTAGGCGTACATCGAGCTGAGCTTGCCGATGGTCGGCGACGCCATGAAGAGGTTCAGCGACTGGCTCTGGTCGAGGTAGGGCGTACGGGCGGCGGCCATGTCGATCAGGGCGCGCTGCGGGATCTCCCAGGCGGTGCGGTACAGCGCCCGGATCTCCTCGGGGATCCACGCGACGTCCTGCACCGAGCCGTTGGCCTCGCGCAGTGCGTCCCGGGTCCGGGCGTCCCACAGCCCCAGCGCCTTGAGCTCTTCGATCAGGTAGGCATTGACCTGCAGGAACTCACCCGACAGCGTCTCGCGCTTGAAGAGGTTGGAGACCTGCGGCTCGATGCACTCGTACACGCCCGCGATGGAGGCGATGGTCGCGGTCGGCGCGATCGCCAGCAGCAGGGAGTTGCGCATGCCGGTGGCCGCGATACGGGTGCGCAGCGCCGCCCAGCGGTCCGCCCAGCGCGGCTCGGCGTTGGGGTAGTGGTCGGGGTGCAGCACACCGCGGGCGGTGCGGGTCGCGGACCAGGCCGGGTGCGGGCCGTGCCGCTCGGCGAGGTCGGCGGACGCCTCGTAGGCGGCGAGCATGATCCGCTCGGAGATCCGGGTCGACAGGTCCCGCGCCTCGGGCGAGTCGAAGGGCAGCCGCAGCCGGAAGAACACGTCCTGCAGGCCCATCAGGCCCAGACCGACCGGGCGCCAGCGGGAGTTGGAGGTCCCGGCCTGCTCGGTCGGGTAGAAGTTGATGTCCACGACACGGTCGAGGAAGGTGACGGCGGTGCGGACGGTGGCGTCCAGCCGCTCCCAGTCCATCTCGCCGTGCTCACCCAGGTGGGCGGCGAGGTTGACCGACCCCAGGTTGCAGACCGCGGTCTCCCCGTCGTTGGTCACCTCCAGGATCTCGGTGCACAGGTTGGAGGAGTGCACGACCTGGCCGGGCTCGGCGGTCTGGTTGGCGGTGCGGTTGGCGGCGTCCTTGAACGTCATCCAGCCGTTGCCGGTCTGCGCCAGGGTGCGCATCATCCGGGAGTACAGCACCCGGGCGGGGATCTGCTTGAGCGCCCGGCCCTCGGCCTCCAGCTTGCGGTAGGCGGCGTCGAAGTCGTCGCCCCACAGGTCCACCAGCTCGGGGGCGTCCGAGGGCGAGAACAGCGACCAGTCGGCGTCCGCCTCCACCCGGCGCATGAACTCGTCCGGGATCCAGTGCGCGATGTTCAGGTTGTGGGTGCGGCGGGCCTCCTCACCGGTGTTGTCGCGCAGCTCCAGGAACTCCTCGATGTCCGCGTGCCAGGTCTCCAGGTAGACGCAGGCGGCGCCCTTGCGCCGGCCGCCCTGGTTCACGGCCGCGACCGAGGCGTCCAGGGTGCGCAGGAACGGCACGATGCCGTTGGAGTGCCCGTTGGTGCCGCGGATCAGTGAACCGCGGGCGCGGATGCGGGAGTACGACAGGCCGATGCCGCCCGCGTGCTTCGAGAGCCGCGCGACCTGGTGGTACCGGTCGTAGATCGAGTCCAGCTCGTCCAGCGGCGAGTCCAGCAGGTAGCAGGACGACATCTGCGGGTGGCGGGTGCCGGAGTTGAACAGGGTGGGGGAGGAGGGGAGGTAGGACAGCGAGCTGGTGAGGCGGTAGAGCTCGGCGACGTCGTCCAGGGCGCGGTCGCTGTGGTCCTCCGCGAGGCCGCAGGCCACCCGCAGCAGGAAGTGCTGGGGGGTCTCGATGACCTGACGGGTGGTCGGGTGGCGCAGGAGGTAGCGCGAGTGCAGGGTGCGCAGCCCGAAGTAGCCGAACCGGTCGTCGGCACCGTCGGCCAGCGCCCGCTCGACCAGCGCGTCCAGACGGGCCGCATGGCTGCGGACGAACTCCGCGGTTTCGTCGGCGATCAGGCCCTCGCGGTGGCCGACCTCGACGGAGGCGGAGAAGGCGACCGCCCCCTGTCCGGCCGCCTCCTGCGCGATGGCGAGGGTGAGCAGACGCGCGGCGAGCTTGGAGTACTGCGGCTCGTCACCGATCAGACCGGCCGCTGCATCGATGGCCAGCGCCCGCAGTTCGGCCTCGCCCGCGCCCGGGTGCCGGCCGCGCAGGGCGGCGGCGGCCACCTTGCCGGGGTCGGTCGCGGTCAGGTCCTCGGTCAGCTCGGTCAGGGTGCGCAGCAGAGCGACGCCCGGACCGTCCTCGCCTGCTCCGTCGCCGGAAGAACCGGCAGGCGTGGCCACCACGGGCGGCACGACCTCGGCGTCTGACGCGGGCTCCGTTGGCGCGATGGTCACGTGATGCTCTCCCTCACTCGGCGGGGGCCGGGAGGGGAGGGACGCGAAGGGCGCACGCGGGCATGCGGCACCCCGAAAGCGTCAGGGGTGCGCGGGCACACCGCGCGGCGTCCATCGGCCCAACCCTCGGGGCCCGGACGTTTCGACACCCGCACCCATGGCGGTGCGGACGTACCATCGGCAGGTCCTCGGACTACACGAGCGCACGCCGGAGCCGGTGTCCGGCCGGTCGAGCGCGCTCCCACACCGTTGCGGGACAGTTCCGGATTCGCACCGGATTCCCCTGCGGCGACAGCGAGGACGAGCATACATGTGGTGGTGGCCCCTCAGCGGCACCCCCACATCTAGTGTGTCGTGAGTGATCACACAGTGTCTGT
Organism: Streptomyces sp. NPDC048516; assembly: GCF_043199875.1. NCBI lineage: Bacteria > Bacillati > Actinomycetota > Actinomycetes > Kitasatosporales > Streptomycetaceae > Streptomyces > Streptomyces sp. NPDC048516. The sequence continues at coordinate 581,314 of NZ_JBICWS010000002.1, forward strand.
CAGTGGCCTCAGCTATCGTCGGAGGCGCGTTCCTGTTCCGTCCCGTGGAAGAAGGAGAAGGCCTCATGACCGCGCTCGCCGACCGTCCGCACATCACGACGACGGACTTCGAAGAGGCTGCCCGGATATTCGCTCGATTGGAGCTCGGCGCACGTCTGGAACTCATCGACGGGAAGGTCAGGAGCAAGCCCATGCCGGACGCGGATCACGCGCTGATCATCGAATGGCTAACGCGTATCTGCATCCAGTCGCGCCCCGAGCTGTGGCTCTACCCGGACCAGGGAATCAAGGTGCAGCCCTACCGGCGCGGCAGGGCCCGTCCGGACGGGGCACTCGCCCCCAGCGGCGTCATCGGCGGACAGGGTGAATGGGTGAACCCCGATCCGGTGTTGATGGCCGTCGAGGTCACCTCCCACGACTCGGACACCGACCAGCGTGACCGGGTGGAGAAGCCTCGTGCGTATGCGGAAACCGGCATTCCGATCTACCTGTTGATCGATCGCGATAGTTGTGAGGTTTCGGTCTACAGCGAGCCGAATGGCGCCCGGTACGAGATCGTCCATACCGTGCCGTACGGCAAGTCCCTCCGCCTCCCCGACCCCGTCGGCATCACCCTCGACACCGAGCAGCTGAAGAACTGGGTGAACTGAACGGCGAACGGGCAACGGGCCGCCGTGCCCCGGAGGGAGCGCGACGGCCCGTTGCCGGAAGGCAGGTGGTTCAGTGCCCCGCAGGAGCCCCCGCCGTGGCCGGCGGCAGTTCGACGGTGACACCCTTGTCGCCGGCGTCCGCGGTGTAGTCGGCGGGACTGGTCTCGTCGATGCCGTCAGGGGCCTTGGCGGCCTTCAGGGCGAAGGTCAGGACGACCGTGACCACGACGTTCAGCACGAAGGCGGTCAGGCCGATGTAGCCGATTTCGCCGATACCGGGGATCTCCGCGCTGGAGCCGCCGAAGTGCTTCTGGGTCGGGCTGGCCACGCCGTAGGCGGCGAGCGTGCCGTAGAGCATGCCGACCGCCCAGCCGGTCAGCAGCGCCCAGCGGTGGAACCAGCGGGTGAACAGCCCGCCGACCAGCGACGGCATGGTCTGCAGGATCCAGATGCCGCCCAGCAGCTGGAAGTTGATCGCCACGGTCTTGTCCATGGTGAGGACGAAGACCAGCGCGCCCACCTTCACCAGCAGCGAGACCAGCTTGGCGACCTTGTGCTCCTGCTCGGGCGTGGCGCCGGGCTTGAGGAAGTCCTTGTAGACGTTGCGGGTGAACAGGTTGGCCGCGGCGATGGACATGATGGCCGCGGGCACCAGCGCGCCGATGCCGATCGCGGCGAACGCCACGCCGGTGAACCAGCTCGGGAACATGTCCTCGAAGAGCTGCGGGATGGCCAGCTGCGGGTTGCCCTGGATGTCCGTGCCGGCCTTGACCGCCATGAAGCCGAGCAGCGCCAGCAGGCCCAGCATCAGGGAGTACAGCGGCAGGATGGTGGTGTTGCGCCGGATCACGTTGCGGCTGCGCGAGGACAGCGTCGCGGTGATCGAGTGCGGGTACATGAAGAGCGCCAGGGCCGAGCCGAGTGCCAATGTCGCATACGCCCACTGGGCGTTGGGGCCGCTGATCAGCTCGCCGCGCGGTTTGCCGGGGACCGGTCCTGGCTGGGCGAGCGCCTTGCCGGCCGAGTCGAAGATCGCGTCGAAGCCGCCGAGCTTGATCGGGATGTAGATGATTGCCACGGCGATGACGAGGTAGATCAGCCCGTCCTTGACGAATGCGATCAGGGCCGGCGCCCGCAGGCCCGAGGAGTAGGTGTACGCGGCCAGCACGGCGAACGCGATCAGCAGCGGCAGGTCCTTGACGAACCAGTTGGTGTTCTCGCCGCCGCCGATGCCCATCACGTCCAGGACGGCCTGGATGCCGACCAGTTGGAGGGCGATGTACGGCATCGTGGCCAGGATGCCGGTGAGCGCCACGGCCAGCGACAGGCCCTTGGAGCCGAAGCGGCCGCGCACGAAGTCGGAGGTGGTGACGTAGCCGTGCTTGTGCGAGACCGACCACAGACGGGGGAGGAAGGTGAAGATGAGGGGGTAGACCAGGATCGTGTACGGGACGGCGAAGAAGCCGGACGCCCCCGCCGCGTAGATCGCCGCCGGGACGGCCACGAAGGTGTACGCGGTGTAGAGGTCGCCGCCCAGCAGGAACCACGTCACCCAGGTGCCGAAACTGCGGCCGCCCAGCCCCCATTCGTCGAGGTTGGCGGACTGCTCGGCCTTGCGCCAGCGGGCGGCCAGGAATCCCATGACCGTCACGGCCAGGAAGAAGAAGACGAAGACGGCGAGTGCCACGCCGTCGATGCCCTTGGAGGAAGCGGCAAGAGCCTGGGAGGCGCCCGTCGCGGTCGCGGTGAGAGTCACTGGGACGCACCGCCCTTGCGGGCGCGCTGCTCACGCTGGACGAGCTTGTACGCGATCATGGTGAGCACCGTCGAGACCAGCACCCACGCCATCTGGTACCAGTAGAAGAACGGGATCCCGATGAGCTTCGGCTCGATTTTGGCGTACGAGCTCACCCACAGCATCGCCACGAACGGAGCGATCAGGCAGACCCCGGCCACCACGCGCGCGGGGGTGACCACCTGTCTGCGATCCGGCGATTCGACTGACTGTGTCATGGCCATGGCTCCGTCCCCTGGGCTGTGGCTGTCTCCTGTGTAATGGGCTGGAAATCTATGGCAGGGCCGTGGCGCGCGTCACTAGCTGTCCGCATATCGGTATGGAGAATCCACCTGGGGACGCCCTTGCGGTGCGGCCGTTGAACCTCTTTGTCCAGGTTGGGGCGGAATTGCTGGGGTGGGGGCAGGGTGCGCGGTGGGGGGCGGGGCGTCGAGGGGTGTGCCGTACCCGCGGAAGTCCGGGAGTACGGCGGGTCGTCGGTCCGTCGGGTGGACCGGCCCACCGGCCCATGAGGGGGCGGCCGGCCCGTGCGGCGCTCAGTCCGTGGGGCGGCGCAGTCTGGCGACGAACTTGTAGCGGTCGCCCCGGTAGACCGAGCGCACCCACTCCACCGGCTGTCCCTGTGCGTCGAGCGAGTGCCGGGAGAGCATCAGCATCGGCAGGCCGACATCCGTGCCCAGCAGGCCGGCCTCGCGCGGCGTGGCCAGCGAGGTCTCGATGGTCTCCTCGGCCTCCGCCAGGCGGACGTCGTACACCTCGGCCAGCGCGGTGTAGAGGGAGGTGTACTTGACGAGGTTGCGGCGGAGCGCCGGGAAGCGCTTCGCCGACAGGTGGGTGATCTCGATGGCCATCGGCTCGCCGCTGGCCAGCCGCAGCCGCTCGATGCGCAGCACCCGGCCGCCGGTGGCGATGTCCAGCAGGCCGGCGAGCCGGTCGTCGGCGGTGACATAGCCGATGTCCAGCAGCTGGGAGGCGGGCTCCAGACCCTGGGCCCGCATGTCCTCCGTATAGGAGGTCAGTTGCAGCGCCTGGGACACCTTGGGCTTGGCGACAAAGGTGCCCTTGCCCTGGATGCGTTCCAGCCGGCCCTCGACGACCAGCTCCTGGAGGGCCTGGCGCACCGTCGTGCGCGAGGTGTCGAACTCCGCGGCGAGGGTGCGCTCGGGCGGGACCGGGGTGCCGGGCGGCAGGGTCTCGGTGATCTCCAGCAAGTGCCGCTTCAGCCGGTAGTACTTGGGTACCCGCGCGGTCCGCGTGCCGCCGCCGCTCTCGGCACCGTTGCCCCCGTCCGTCTCCATGACCCGCCTCTCCGACTCCTGTCGCGCTGCCGTCACCGGCTCCTCCGTACGTAGCGGCTCACATCGTGGCACGGGTGGGTTCCCGCGCTCCCGTGCAGGTCCCCGCTCCGTCAGATGTCGGTCCGGTAACGGACCTGACAGCGACTCTTATACACCCTTGACACCCCAAAAGGTCTAGGCCAAGCTGCGGGGCACTGGTCTAAACCATTAAAGACCACACCCGGTCTTGGGGGGAGAGCGCGATGAAGCGTGGGCTCATAGCGGCGACGGCGGTCGCGGGAATGCTGGGGAGTGTCGCCGCCTGTGGGGGCGCGGGCGGCAAGGCGGACGCCGAGGGCTTCAAGGGGAAGAAGCTGACCGTTTGGGTGATGAGCGGTTCGAATCCGGAGCGGTGGACCGAACAGGTCTCCGAGCAGTTCAAGAAGAAGACCGGCGCCACTGTCGAGTTCAAGGTCCAGCAGTGGAACGGCATTCAGCAGAAGCTGAGCACCGCCCTTTCGGAGGACACCCCGCCGGATGTCGTCGAAATCGGCAACACCCAGACCGCCGCCTATGCCAAGGCCGGAGCCCTGGCCGAGCTCGGCGACCTGAAAAAGGAGATCGGCTCCGACTGGAACGATGCCTTCAACAAGGCCTCGCTCGTGGACGGAAAGCAGTACGCACTGCCGTGGTTCGCCGGAAACCGTGTGGTGATGTACAACAAGAAGATCTGGGCCGAGGCCGGCCTCAAGGGCACCCCCACGACGCGCAACGAGCTCTTCAAGGCCTTTGACGCCATCAAGAAGAAGACCGGCGCCGAGCCGCTGTATCTCCCCGGCCAGAACTGGTACTTCCTCGACGGCCTGACCCTCGGCACCGGCGCCGAGCTGGTGAAGAAGCAGGGCGGCAAGTGGGTCTCCAACCTCGGTGACCCCAAGGTCTCCAAGGCCATGCACATCTACCAGCAGTACCAGGCCTTCAGCACCGCTCCCAAGAACAAGGACGAGGCCACCCCGCAGCAGGGTGAGGTCTTCGCCAAGGGGAAGACCGGTGCCGTCATCGCCATGGGATACGAGGCCGCCACCGCCGTCAAGGCCAACCCGGGCATCAAGAACGACATCGGCTTCTTCACCATCCCCGGTGAGACCGCGGCCAAGCCTGAAGGCGTCTTCCTCGGCGGCTCCAACTTCGCCGTCGCCGGTATGAGCAAGAACCAGGAACTCGCCAGGGAATTCCTGAAGGTCGCCTTGTCGAAGCAGAACGACGGACAGATGGTCAAGGAAGCCGGCTGGACCCCGAAGTCCGCCGATCTGGCCGCCGTTGCCCAGAAGAATCCGGCCGCCGCTGCCGCCGCGCCCGCCGCGGAGAAGTCCGGCGGCACCACGCCGCTGATTCCCCAGTGGGCCGCGGTGGAGAACCTGCCGAACCCGATCAAGAGCTATATGACGGCCGTTCTCGGCGGTAAGTCCCCGGCCGACGCCGCCAAGGACGTCGAATCCGAGATCAACGCACGGCTCGCCCGGCAGTAACCGGCGGCTGTCCGCGGGCTGTCCCTCCGCGGGCCGCCCTTCCGCGGACCCGCGGGCGCAGGCCCGGCACCAGGTGCACCGAGGTTTCACGGCACGAGGGGGAGCAGGGGACCATGGCAGCGCAGCTCGATGACGCGGCGGGAAGCGCCGTGCCGCAGACCGGCGGGGGAGGGGCCCCGCCCCCACGGGGTGGCCCGGAGCGCCGGCGGGCGGGGCCCGGCACCCCTCGCCCGTCCGCCCGCCGCGCCCCTCGTCCCCCCACCCGCCGCGCCCCGTACCTCCTGCTGCTGCCCGCCCTGCTCGCCACGGCGGTCTTCCTGGGCTGGCCCATGGTGCGCAACCTCCTGCTCTCCTTCCAGAACCTCAATATGAAGGAGCTGATCCAGCACCTCACCGACTGGCGCGGGACCGGCAACTACCAAGAGGTCCTGGGCAGCGAGCAGTTCTGGCGGGTCACCCTGCGCACCCTGGTCTTCACCGCGGTCAATGTCGTCCTGATCATGGTTCTCGGGGTGCTGATCGGGCTGCTGCTGGCCCGGCTCGGCAAGAAGATGCGTCTCACGCTGTCCCTGGCGCTGGTACTGGCCTGGGCCATGCCGGTGATCGCCGCCACCACCGTCTTCCAGTGGCTCTTCGACTCCCGCTACGGCGTCGTCAACTGGCTGCTGGACAAGGCGGGCTGGCACGCCATGGCCCACTACGACTGGGTCGGCACCCAGCTGTCGGCCTTCTCCGTGATCACCGTGCTGATCGTCTGGCAGTCGCTGCCCTTCGTGGCCCTGAACCTCTACGCCGCCACCACGACCATCCCCAGGGAGCTCTACGAAGCGGCCCGGATGGACGGCGCCGGCACCTGGCAGGTCTTCGCCTCCGTCACCTTCCCCTTCCTCAAGCCCTTCTTCCTGGCCACGACGTTCCTGGAGATCATCTGGGTCTTCAAGGCGTTCCCGCAGATCTTCGCGATCAACGAGGGCGGTCCCGACCGGCTCACCGAAACGCTGCCGATCTATGCCTTCACCGAGGGCGTCGGCAACCTCCACTTCGGCATGGGCGCCGCGATCTCCCTGCTGACGATCGCCGTGCTGCTGGCCGTGACCGCCCACTATCTGCGCCTGACGCTCAGGCAGGAACGACACGAGGAGAACGAGCTGTGAAGCGCACCGCTTCCGCGGCGGCCCGCCGCCTCTGGACCGATGCCACGGCGCTCGTGCTCGCCCTCGGCTTCGCCTTCCCCGTCTACTGGATGTTCAGCACGGCCTTCAAACCGACCCGGGACATCATCACCGAAGACCCCGTGTGGTTCCCCCTGCACGGCACCACCGAGCACTTCGCGACAGCGGTGAACGCCCCCGACTTCTGGGCGCTGGCCCGGAACTCGGTCGTGGTGACCGTACTCGCCGTCGGCCTGTCGCTGGTGATCGCGCTCTGCGGGGCGTTCGCCCTGACCCGGATGCGCTTCAGGGGCCGCCGGGGCATCCTGCTGACCTTCATGATCGCCCAGATGGCGCCCTGGGAGGTCATGGTGATCTCCATCTACATGATCGTCCGGGACGCGGACCTGCTCAACAGCCTGCTGCCGCTCACCTGCTTCTACCTGCTGATGGTGCTGCCCTTCACCCTGCTGACGCTCCGTGGCTACGTCGCCGCGGTGCCCAAGGAGCTGGAGGAGTCCGCGATGGTCGACGGCTGCTCGCGCCGGCAGGCGTTCGGCAAAGTGGTCTTCCCGCTGCTGGCGCCCGGCCTGATGGCCACCTCGCTCTTCGGCTTCATCACCGCATGGAACGAATTCCCGCTCGTGCTGGTCCTCAACAAGGAACCGGCCATGGGCACCCTGCCGCTGTGGCTCTCGCGGTTCCAGAGCCAGTTCGGGGACGACTGGGGTGCCACCATGGCCGCGGCCTCGATCTTCGCCGTCCCGATCCTGGTCCTCTTCTTGTTCCTGCAACGCAAGGCGGTCGGCGGTCTCACCTCCGGCGCAGTGAAGGGATAACGCCGCACATGACCTCTTTTGCGGGCTCCGCAGGCTCTGCACGCTCGGTACGCTCCACGGACACCCTCACCCGCGATGCGCTCGCCGTCCTCCAGCCGGGCTTCACCGGCACCACCGCCCCCGACTGGCTGCTGCGCCGGATCGGCGAGGGGCTGGCCTCGGTCGGCCTCTTCGGCCGCAATGTCGCCGGCCCCGCACAACTCGCCGCGCTGACCGACCGGATGCGCGCCGAACGGGAGGACCTGCTCGTCGCGATCGACGAGGAAGGGGGCGATGTCACCCGGCTGGAGGTGCGCGGCGGCTCCTCTTTCCCCGGCAACCATGCGCTCGGCGCCGTCGACGACACCGCCCTGACCCGCGAGGTCGCCCGCGAAATCGGCCGGCGGCTGGCCGGCTGCGGTATCAACCTCAACTGGGCCCCCTCCGCCGACGTCAACTCCAACCCCGCCAACCCGGTCATCGGCGTCCGCTCCTTCGGCGCCGATCCGCACCTGGTCGCCCGGCACACCGCCGCCTATGTCGAGGGTCTGCAGTCCACCGGCGTCGCCGCCTGCACCAAGCACTTCCCCGGCCACGGCGACACCGCCGTCGACTCCCACCACGACCTGCCGCGCATCGCCGCCGATCTGGCCACCCTCCACCAACGGGAGCTGGTGCCGTTCCGCGCCGCCATCGCCGCCGGAACCCGGGCCGTGATGAGCGCCCACATCCTGCTGCCCGCCCTGGACGCCGACCGCCCCGCCACCCTCAGCCCGGCCGCGCTGCACGGTCTGCTGCGCGCCCCCGCCGCCGAGGGCGGCCTCGGCTTCGACGGCCTGATCGTCACCGACGGGATGGAGATGCAGGCCATCTCCGCCACCTACGGCCTCGAACGCGGCAGCGTCCTGGCCCTGGCGGCCGGTGCCGACGCCCTGTGCGTGGGCGGCGGACTGGCGGACGAGGACACCGTGCTGCGGTTGCGTGATGCCTTGGTACGGGCGGTGCACGAGGGCGCGCTGCCGGAGAGCCGGCTGGCCGACGCCGCGGCACGGGTGCGGGCCCTGGCCCGCTGGACCCGGAACGCGAGTGCGGGGGAGGGGGCCGCGCCCGGGATCGGCCTCACCGCGGCCCGGCGCGCCCTGCGCCTCACCGCCGACGGCCCGTACGAGCCCCTGACCGCGCCCGCGTATGTCGCCGCCTTCACCCCGCTCGCCAATATCGCCGTGGGGGACGACACTCCCTGGGGCGTCGCCGCCGAACTGGCCCGGCTGCTCCCGGGCACCGAGACCACCACCTGCACCGCCCGGTCCGCCGCCGCGGCCGGCCCCGCCGCGCTGATCGACGGCCTGCTCACGGCGGCCGGGGACCGCCGCGTCGTCGCCGTGGTCCGCGACGTCCACCGTCACTCGTGGATGGCCGACGCGCTTAGCACCCTCCTCGCCGCCCGCCCCGACACCGCGGTCGTCGAAATGGGCGTCCCCCAGGCCCCGCCCCGAGGCGCCCCGCACATCGCCACCCACGGCGCCGCCCGCGTCTGCGGCCGCGCCGCCGCCGAAATCCTCACCGGCCTCCGGGAGCCGTCGAGCGGGGAGTGAGCCTGCTCGCGCCCGTCGGTCCGGCTGCTAGAGACCCTGCCATTCCGGCTTCGCCGCGTAGGTGGCGCGGAAGTAGCCGGCGAGCTTCAACTTGGCGGCCGCGGCCTCGTCCACGACGACCGTTGCGTGCGGGTGGAGCTGCAGCGCCGAAGCCGGGACCAGGGCTGCGACCGGGCCCTCGACGGCACGGGCCACGGCGTCGGCCTTGCCCCCGCCGGTGGCGAGCAGCACCAGATGGCGGGCCTCCAGGATGGTGCCGATGCCCTGGGTGATGACGTGGTGGGGTACCTCGTCCGGGCTCTCGAAGAACCGGGCATTGTCCGCCCGGGTCTGCTGGGTCAGCGTCTTGATACGGGTACGCGAAGCGAGCGACGAGCACGGCTCGTTGAAGCCGATGTGCCCGTCCGTGCCGATGCCGAGCAACTGGAGGTCCACACCCCCGGCCTCGCGCAGCGCACGGTCGTACGCCTCGCAGGCGGCCTGGACGTCCTCGGCCGACCCCTCGGGCCCCATGAAGGAGTCCTCGCCGAGGCCGAGCGGCCGGACCACCTCGCGCAGGACCACCGAACGGTAGGACTCGGGGTGCCCGGCCGGCAGGCCGACATACTCGTCGAGCTGGCAGATGCGCGCCTGTGACGCGTCCACCGCGCCGGCCCGGACCTGCGCCGCCAGCGCCTCGTAAATGGGCAACGGGGTAGAGCCGGTGGCCACACCGAGCAGCGCGTCGGGCTTCCGGCGCAGCAGGGCGGCGAGGGCCCCCGCGATCAGCTCGCCGCCTGCCGTGGCGTCGGGAACGATGACAACTTCCACGCTTGGCCTGCCGTTCTGGAGAATGGTCCATGTGGTATAGACCAATCTAGCAGAACGGAGGCCTCCGGGCCCGGCGGCGCTTCCGGGCAACAGGGCACCCGACCGCGCCCTTCGTCATGGCGATCGCCGCGCCGGCGTTGCGGGCCCGGCCGGCGACGGGAGGGCAACCGGCGAGCGGCACCGCCTGCCGAAAGCCTGGACGGGGCGTGGGGAGCGGGGAGCGGGGTGCGGGGCCTGGGGCACGGGGCGATTGAGGGGCGACGCCCGCACCGGGAAGCCCCCGGAAACACCCGCGGGCCGCGGCGCCGGGACAGGACCCTCAACCTGTCCGGCACCGCAGCCCGGAGCTGACATCGGCCGGTCCCGCCTTGCGGGCGGAAGGTGCCCCTGTGTGCGGTAGGGGCACGGTCCCGTCCAGGGACCGGTCGATCGGAGGCCTCGGCGCAGTCAGGGCAGAGAGCGCTTCGGCCTCGTTCCGCCCTCCTGTGCGGGGAGAGCGGAGGCCTTTTGCTGAATTCTGGACTAGACCATTCTCACTTGTCCATGCCCGTGCAAAGACAACAGGTACACCGTACGCCGGTAGGCTCCAAGACGTGCCCTCCATGAACGATCTCGTACGCCAGCACACCGCTCTGAGCGACACCGACCTCGAGTGGCTCCATCTGCTGGTCTCGGAGTGGCAGCTGCTCTCCGACCTCTCCTTCGCCGATCTCGTGCTGTGGGTTCCCACCCTCGACGGCACCCGCTACGTCTCGGTCGCCCAGATGCGGCCCAATACGGGCCCCACCTCCTACCAGGACGACATGGTCGGCCATCTCGTTCCCCGTGGCCGCCGTCCGATGCTGGATTCCGCCCTGGACGAGGGCCGGATCGTGCGGGAGGGCGACCCGGAGTGGCGCGAGGAGGTGCCGGTACGCGTCGAGTCCATCCCGGTGCGCCGCGAGGGCCGGGTGCTCGGTGTGATCGCCCGCAACACCAATCTGCTGACCGTGCGCACCCCCAGCCGGCTGGAGCTCACCTACCTGCAGAGCGCGTCCGACCTCGCCCAGATGATCGCTGCCGGAACGTTTCCCTTCCCCGGCCAGCAGGTCGACATGGATGCCTCGCCGCGGGCCGGCGACGGACTGATCCGGCTCGACGCGGACGGCATCGTCCAGTACGCCAGCCCCAATGCGCTCTCCGCCTACCACCGGCTCGGCCTCGCCGCCGACCTCGTGGGCCATCACCTCGGCCAGGCCACCGCCGAACTGGCGCCCGCCCGCGGCCCGGTGGACGAGGCACTGGTCAAGCTGGCCAGCGGCTGGGCCCCCAGGGAATTCGAGGTCGAGGGTGACGAAGGCGTCATTCAATTGCGCGCCATTCCGCTCAAACCCAAGGGGACGCACAGCGGTTCACTGGTTTTGCTGCGTGATGTGACCGAACTGAGACGTCGCGAACGGGAACTGATCACCAAGGACGCCACCATCCGGGAAATCCACCACCGGGTGAAGAACAATTTGCAGACGGTCGCCGCGCTGCTGCGGTTGCAGTCGCGCCGGATGGATTCCGCGCAGGGCCGCGAAGCCCTCAACGAGGCCGTCCGCAGGGTAGGTTCGATCGCGATCGTGCACGAGACGCTGTCCCAGACCCTCGACGAACGGGTCGAGTTCGACGAGATCGCGGACCGGGTGCTGGCCATGGTCGCGGAGATCTCCCCGGGCAAGGTGACCACCCGCCGCACCGGGCGCTTCGGCATCCTGGACGCCGAGGTGGCCACCCCGCTGTCCATGGTGCTCACCGAGGTGCTGCAGAACGCCCTGGAGCACGCCTTCGACCAGACGGAGCACGGCACGGTCGAGGTCGGCGCGGTACGCGGCGGCAGCCGTGGTGAGCCGCGGCTGCTGGTCACCGTCCAGGACAACGGCCGCGGCCTGCCCGAGGGCTTCGATCCGCATCGCGCCGGAAACCTGGGGCTGCAGATCGTACGGACCCTGGTGGAAGGGGAGTTGGGCGGAAAGTTCGACATGGTGCGGGCGCCCGAGCGCGGTACCCAGGTCATCCTCGACGTACCGGTACTCGCCGAGAAGCAGCACTGAGACCGGGCGGGGGGGGGGGGGGGGGGGGGGGGGGCGCCCCCCCCCGGGCGCCCCCCCCCCCCCCCCCCCCGCCCGGGGGCGGGGCCGCCCCCCCCCCCCCCCCCCCCGCCCGGCCTCGGACAGCAGCAAGCCCCGGACCCATCCGGTCCGGGGCTCAAAGCTATTGCGATGCGATTACGACCGGGCCTGTGAGCTCCGGGGGTGCATCGGGGGTACTGCGCGCTGCGGCTCGGGGGCCACGGGGCTACTGGCTCAGGCGCTGGCGTTGCGCGCCCGGTTACGAGCGGCACGGCGCTTCATCGCGCGGCGCTCGTCCTCGCTCAGACCACCCCAGACGCCGGAGTCCTGGCCGGACTCGAGCGCCCACTGCAGGCACTGCTCCATGACGGGGCAGCGGCGGCAGACGGCCTTGGCTTCCTCGATCTGCAGGAGCGCAGGACCGGTGTTGCCGATAGGGAAGAAGAGCTCGGGGTCTTCTTCGCGGCAAACGGCGCGGTGACGCCAGTCCATGGCTGCTCCATCTCCTCGTGTGACGGGATCGTTGCTTGTGAATGTGAACGCTTTCACGAATCCCCCCACAAGCAAAGGGCCCGACTCCAGTTGCGAACTGGTGCGGTCCTGTGGAATGAGAGGGAGGATTCGGGCTCTCAAGGGGGCCGGTAAAGCGGCCGTCCCGATCGCCATGAAGAGACTCGCAAACCTCGGCTGCGGATACAACCCCTTCCGGAAACTTTTTTTTGATTCCTTGGTGTCGCCTAGCTCACAGCCGTCATTCCAGGGGGTGGAAACCAGTCTAAACGTTCGAGTGAAAGGACTTTAGGCCCTACTGCTCACACAATCACACGCAGTGCACGGCGAACGCCTGTGAACGTCACACTCGTACGCAGCCCCAGGTGGTCACCGTCCATCTGGAACGGCAGGGGGACCTGCGAATGCAAGGTGAAGTTCGTGAGGTCGTGAAGTGAGAGTGCGTGCCTGCCCCGGGGGCCGCGCTCGGGTGTTGACGTCAGCAGCTGGGTGACATATCGGGTCACCGCGGGCGGTGAGAGCTTGCTCAGTGCGAACAGATCCAGGCCCGTGTCGAACGAGGCGTCCGGGGACGGGTAGATCGGCCGATTGCCCAGGTAGGACCACGGAGCGGTGTTGCAGATTATGGCCAGCGCCAGGTCCTCGTCGCGCACCGCGGAGCCCTCGGCACCGCCAGGGCGTTCGAGGGTGATGATGCCCCGCCGGCGGTTCGCCTCGCCCAGGAACTGCCGTACGACCTGTCGCACGTACAGGGCGTGGGTCGAACGCTTGCCGCGTTCGCGCTGCTGCTCGACCCGGCCGACGACGCCTGCGTCGAAACCGAAGCCGGCGCAGAAGGTGAACCAGCGCTCCGGTACGCCCTCGTCCTCGGTCCCCGGTGTGCCCGCGGCCAGCCCCAGGCCGATGGTGCGCTCGCTGCGGTCGCGCAGCGCGTCCAGCAGGGCGCCGGTCGCCTCCACGACGTCGTTGGGCAGCCCGAGCGCGCGGGCGAAGACATTGGTGGAGCCGCCGGGGACGACGGCCAGCCGGGGATGGGAGTCCGGATCGGGGCCGCCTGCCAGCAGGCCGTTGACGACCTCGTTGACCGTGCCGTCGCCGCCGAGCGCCACCACCAGGTCGGTCTCCCCGCTCTCGGTGGCCTGCCGGGCAAGATCACGGGCATGCCCGCGGTACTGCGTCTGTGCGACCTCCAGCTTGAGGTCGCTGGCGAGCGCGTGGGCGAGCACCTCACGGGTGCGGGCACTGGTGGTGGTTGCTGCGGGATTGACCACGAGAAGTGCGCGCATATGGAGCAGCGTACCTACCTGCTGGTACCGGCCATGCGTCCCGTCCGGCTCCGGGGCTGCCCCGGCTGCCGGGGCGCCGGCGCTACCCTGCTGGGGTGAGCAGTCAGCAGAAGCAGTCCGTGTCCCGAGCCGCCGGCGCCCCCACCGCGCCCGAGCCGACCGGCCCGCGGCCCGCCCGGCTGAGCGCCGCGGCGGCGCTCACCGCGGTCGAAGGGCTCGCGCTGGCCGCCCTCGGCGGATACATGCTGTTCATGGGTCTCGCCGGTTCGCCGGACAGTCCGCAGCAGGCGGAAATGGGCGGGCTGACGGTCCTGGCGCTCGCGGTGCTGCCGCTGGTGGCCGCGCGGGGGCTGTGGCTGCGCCGCCGCTGGAGCCGGGGCCCCTCGCTGATCACCCAGATCGTGGCGCTGCCGGTGGCCTGGACGCTGGTCCACGGCGGCGGTGCGCTGATCGCGGCCGGTATCGGACTGGCCGTGGCCGCTTTGGTGGTGCTCGTGCTGCTGGTCAATCCGACGGCCACCGAGGCGCTGGGCATCGGGCCGCGGGAGACGCCCTGAGCACCGTCCCGTGTGCGGCCCGTCCGGACGGCCGGGCCTGACGGGAGGGAACCTGGCCTGGCGCGAGGCTCGCAGGATCTGACGCGCGGGCCGCAGGATCTGACGCGCGGGCCGCAGGACCTGACGCGCGGGCCGCAGGACCTGACGCGAGGGCCGCAGGACCTGACGCGAGGGCCGGGCCCGACGGGAGGATCCGGGGCCGGACGTGCGAGGGGCGGAGCCCGTGAGAGCCCCGCCCGCCCCGCTCAGTTCTCGTTCACTCCTCGACGAGCAGCTTGTCGCGCAGCTGGGCGAGGGTGCGGGCCAGAAGGCGGGAGACGTGCATCTGGGAGATGCCGACCTCCTGGGCGATCTGCGACTGGGTCATGTTGCCGAAGAAGCGCAGCAGCAGGATCTTCTTCTCGCGCGGCGGCAGGTCCTCCAGCAGGGGCTTGAGGGATTCGCGGTACTCCACGCCCTCCAGCGCCTCGTCCTCCGCGCCGAGGGTGTCGGCGACGGCCGGGGACTCGTCGTCGGTGTCCGGGACGTCCAGGGAGAGGGTGCTGTAGGCGTTGGCCGACTCCAGCCCCTCCAGGACCTCTTCCTCGGAGATCGCCAGATGCTCGGCCAGCTCATGGACCGTGGGCGCCCGCCCGTGCCGCTGGGACAGCTCGGCGGTCGCGGTGGTCAGCGACAGCCGCAGCTCCTGGAGGCGGCGCGGCACGCGGACCGCCCAGCCCTTGTCGCGGAAGTGCCGTTTGATCTCGCCGACGACGGTGGGGGTGGCGTACGTGGAGAACTCCACGCCGCGCTCCGGGTCGAAGCGGTCCACGGACTTGATCAGGCCGATGGTGGCGACCTGGGTCAGATCGTCCAGCGGCTCACCACGGTTGCGGAAGCGCCGGGCCAGATGCTCGACGAGCGGGAGGTGCATACGCACGAGGGTGTTGCGCAGCTCGGCGCGCTCCGGGGAGCCGTCGGGCAGCGTGCGCAGCTCGTAGAACAACGCCCGGGCGCCGCTGCGGTCGTGCGGCTCATGCGAATGCTGTTGATCCTGCAGCTGGTGTTCGGGGGCAGGCGCATCGTGCTGATGCGCCTGCTGCCCCGGCTGCTCGCTCTGCTCCATGTGGTCCGCCCGCTCTGCCTGCTCCGCCGCATCCAACCGGCCGCCGTGGTCGTCTACGCCCACCGGATGCGGCCGGGCCTGCTGCTCGGGGATGGTCGCACTGGACGCCATCCGCCCGCCGCGTTCGAGATCTTTCACGGGGCCCCCTGTTCGGTCATGACGGTCCGGGACCGGCGCCGCGCTCCTTGTACAGACTGATGGTGACCGTTCGGTCCTCGGCGACCGTGGAATCGACCTTGCCGGCCAGCGCGGAGAGCACCGTCCAGGCGAACGTGTCGCGCTCCGGGGCGCGGCCGTCGGTTGTCGGGGCCGAAACGGTCACCTGCAGTGCGTCATCGATGAGGCGGAAGACGCAGCTCAGCACACTGCCGGGGACGGCCTGTTGCAGCAGGATCGCGCACGCCTCGTCGACCGCGATGCGCAGATCCTCGATCTCGTCGAGGGTGAAGTCCAAGCGGGCTGCGAGTCCGGCCGTGGCCGTACGCAGCACGGACAGGTAGGCACCCGCAGCGGGCAGACGGACTTCCACGAAGTCCTGAGTCCCGGGCTCGCCTGCGATCTGGGACACCCTCACCTCCAAGGTGGCACAAGCTGGTTGAGCTGGAAATGCGCGATATTCGCGTTGTTCGGGATATTCCTGCCGGGCCTTTCTCCCCTCGGATGAAAGGAGAACGATCCGGCGCGACACATGGTTCGGCTGTGACGCTATCGCGATCTGCGGGCCGGTGTCGCCCGGAAGGAGCGCGGCTGCCGTCCGGCGCGATCCGGCCCCGGTCCGCCCGGCGCCCTCACTGTCACTGATTGTAAAGCCACGGGTACGGACAGTGGCTAGGGGTGTGCACTGTCAAATCGATGCCGATTACGCTCCGTTGACACGCGAGGTGCCCGCGAGGTTGTGCAGCGCCTCTCCAGTGAGCCGGAAGACCGTCCATTCGTCCATGGGCTGAGCGCCGATCGACCGGTAAAAACCGATGGACGGTTCATTCCAATCCAGGACTGACCACTCGAAACGCTCGTATCCACGGGCCACGCAGAGCTCCGCGAGGGCCGTGAGCAGCGCCTTGCCGTGGCCGCCGCCGCGCGCCTCGGGGCGGACGTACAGGTCCTCCAGGTAGACACCGTGCGTGCCCGTCCACGTCGAGAAGTTCCGGAACCACAGGGCAAAGCCCACCGGGGCGCCGTCGGCCTCCGCGATCAGTGCGAAGGCGGCCGGCTGCGGACCGAACAGGGCCTCCTCCAGCTGCGGCGCGGTGGCCTGCGCGGCCTCGGGCGCGCGCTCGTACGCCGCCAGCTCGCCGATCATGGCCAGGATGACGGGGACGTCGTCGGGGGTCGCTTCGCGGATCATGGGTGAAGGCTAAACGGGCGTCCGGGGACGCTTCACACCAGCGTCTGGTCGGCGAAGCACCAGCGCCAGGACTCGCCCGGCTCCAGCGTCCGCATCACCGGGTGACCGGTTTCCTCGAAGTGCCGGGTCGCATGCCGGTACGGCGACGAATCACAGCAGCCGACGTGGCCGCAGACCAGGCACTTCCGCAGCTGTACGGGGTGGCTGCCGGCGGCCAGGCACTCCAGGCAGGTGGCGCTCAGCGGGGCCGGCCCGGGGCGCGGCAGTTCGGGAACATGCGTGCACTCGCTCATGATGGCCAGGTTAGATCGCCGGGACGGGTGGCGAAGGGTTCGGGGACAGGACGGGTCCGATGGCAGTGATGCCGCTGTTTTTGCTGGTCGCGGGGAGCGCGGCGGTCGCCGGACTGGCGCGCCGTACCCCCGTCCCCGCGCCGTTGCTGCTGGTCACCGCGGGCCTGGCGGCTTCCTACATCCCGGGCATCCCGGACTACACGCTCGATCCGCATATCGTGCTGCCGCTGGTGCTGCCCCCGCTGCTGCACACCGCGGCGCTGGACAGTTCGTACCTGGATCTGCGGGCCAATCTGCGGCCGGTGGCGCTGCTGTCGGTCGGCTATGTCCTGTTCGCGACGCTGGTGGTCGGCGGTGTGGCGTACCTCGTCATCCCCGGGCTGCCGCTGACCGCCGCGCTCGTGCTGGGGGCGGTCGTCGCCCCGCCGGACGCCGTCGCGGCCACCGCCATCGCCCGCAGGCTCGGGCTGCCGCACCGGATCACCACGATCCTGCAGGGCGAATCGCTGTTCAACGACGCCACCGCGATCACCGCCTACAAGGTGCTGCTGGCCGCGGCCCTCGGGGCCGGCGCCACCTGGGGCGACGGGATCAAGGAATTCGCCGTCGCCTCGCTGGGCGGTATCGGCATCGGTGTCGTCCTGATGGTGCCGCTGCACTGGCTGCGCGTCCGGCTGCGCGAGTCGGCGCTGCTGGAGAACACCCTCTCGCTGCTCATCCCGTTCTTCGCCTACGCGGCGGCCGAGCAGCTGCACGCCTCCGGGGTGCTCGCCGTCGTCGTGGTCGGCCTCTACCTGGGGCACCGCTCCTGGCAGGTCGACTTCGAGACCCGGCTCCAGGAGGAGGCCGTGTGGAAGGTGGTCTCCTTCGTCCTGGAGTCCGCCGTCTTCGCACTGATCGGGCTGCAACTGCGGGTCGTGCTGCGCGGGCTGGGGGAGTTCGGCGCGGTGCAGGCCCTCTGGTACGCGGCCCTGATGTTCCTCGCCGTGGTCCTGGCACGCTTCGTGTGGGTCTTTCCCGCGACCTATCTGCCCCGTGCCCTGTCGGCCCGGATCCGTACCCGTGAGCCGGACACGAACTGGAAGGCCCCGGTCGTCGTCGGCTGGGCCGGGATGCGCGGCGTGGTGTCGCTGGCCATCGCGTTCTCCCTCCCCGTCACCGTGCCCGGCGGCGGGTCCTTCCCGGCCCGCAACCTCGTGCTCTTCCTGACCTTCACCACCGTCATCGCCACCCTGGTCATCCAGGGGCTGACGCTGCCCCCGCTGATCCGCGCGCTGAAGCTGCCGGGGCGGCCGGATCCGCAGAGGGAGACGCTTGCCGAGGCGCAGGCGCAGAACGAGGCCTCGCGCGCCGCCGAGGAGCGGCTGGAAGAGCTTCTGCGGGACGAGCGCAACGCGTTGCCCGGGCCGCTCGCCGACCGGCTGCGCACGATCATGGAGCGGCGCCGCAACTCCGTGTGGGAGCGGCTCGGCGCGGTCAACGAGGTGACCGGGGAGTCCGCCGACGAGACCTACCGGCGGCTGGCCCGCGAGATGATCGACGCCGAGCGGCGGGTGTTCGTCAAGCTGCGGGACGCCGGCCGGATCGATGACGAGATGCTGCGGACGCTGCTGCGCAGGCTGGATCTGGAGGAGGCGACGGCGTACCGGGAGGAGGCCTCGTAGGCGAGGTGGAACGGGGGCCGGTCCGTGCCGCGGTCGCCGGACCCGCTGCCGCGGCCGTAGCTCCGGCCCGGGTTCTGGCCCGTGGTCCTGGCCCGGGGCCCGGCTTGACGTGGCTCAGGGCGTGCCGGTGATCACTGCGGCCACCGTGCTGCCGGAGGAGAAGGCGCCCTCCTCGGCCAGCGTCGTCAGCCCGTACAGCAGCTTGGCGACGTAGATCCGTTCCAGGGGCAGTCCGTGCCGGTCCTCGAAGGCGTCCGCGAACGCGTCCAGCTCCGGGGTGCGGCGGGCGTATCCGCCGCAGTGGAAGCGGCCGTCCAGCCGCCAGTCGCCGCGCGGCCCGCCGAACGCCGCGCGCTGCAGTTCCCCGACCGTCTCCTGGAGGAAGTGCGGGTCGCCGCCCTTGAGTACGGGGATGCCCAGGGCACGCTGCCCCGGCGCCAGCCCCGCGGCGAGCCCGGCCAGGGTGCCGCCCGTGCCGCAGGCCACCGCGACGGTGCCGGCGGCCCCGCGCAGCTCCCGGCCCAGCTCCGTACAGCCTTGTGCGGCAAGGGAGTTGCTGCCGCCCTCCGGTATGACGCGGAACGCGCCGAAGCGGTCGTGCAGAGCGGCGAGCACGTCAGGGTCATCGGTGCGGCGGTAGCGGGCCCGGTCGAGGAAGTGCAGCCGCATACCGTCGGCGGCGCAGCGGGCCAGCGACCAATTGAGCGGTGCGGCGGCCAGCTCGTCGCCACGGACCACACCGATGGTGGAGAAGCCGAGCAGCCGGCCCGCCGCGGCGGTGGCCCGCAGATGGTTGGAGTACGCGCCGCCGAACGTCAGCAGCGCACGGTCGCCCGCGGCGGCCGCGGCGCGCAGGTTCGGCGCCAGCTTGCGCCATTTGTTGCCCGCCAGTTCCGGGTGGATCAGATCGTCCCGCTTGAGCAGCAGCCGTATCCCGCGGCGCGCGAACGGCTCGTCCTCGATCTCCTGGAGGGGTGAGGGCAGGCGCGGGTGCAGGGCGTGCGGATCCGGCAGCGGGCCGGGGGCGGTGCTGGTCACCCTGCCCATTGTCCCGGGTGCAGGCCGTGCCACGGGTGCCGGCGGGGTCACGGGTGCCGGTGGTGCGGTCCGTGCCCTGCCGCCGGACGCGATGTGTGCTACCCGCTCGTGTGCAGGAACGCGTCCCCGTGCGCATTGATGTGCGCCTCGAGGGTGTTGAGTGCGTCCTGGGTCGCCTGGGGCGAGCCGCTGCCCCGGCGCTCGGCGAAGTACGCGGTGCCCAGCTTTCTCAGCAGCTCGTTGCCGGCGCGGTTCTGCTGCACCTCGTCGACCTTCTGCTTGCCCTGGTTCAGCGCGCTCTGGGCCTGTTCCTTCGCGCGGTCGAGAAACCCTGACATGTGCCACCTCCGTGAGGTCCGTGTCGTAAGGGATCAACGGCGCGGACGGCCGTGGGGTTCCCGTGCCAGGCTGGGGGATATGGGTGAAGAGCGCTACTCGGATGAGCCGCCCGGCGTATCCGGCGCATGCGGTGAAGGCGGCGCATCCGGCGTATGCGACGTGTCCGAGGTATCCGGCGGGTACCGGGAGCGGGCGTCGCGGCTGGCCGGCGCGGTGCTGTGGACCCGCACGGCACCTCCCTCGGCCCGGCCGGTGCTGCCCGACGGCTGTATGGACCTGATCTGGAGCGAGGGCGGCCGGCTGCTGGTGGCCGGCCCGGACACCGGGCCGCATTTCCCGGGAGGTGTCGTCCCCGGAGCCGTTCCTCATGACCTTGAGGGTCCTCATCGCCTGGAGAATCCCCATGGTCTGGCGAGCTCCCACGGCCTGGAGGGCACGGGAGGCGGCCTCTTCGTGGGGCTGCGCTTCGCGCCGGGGCAGGGGCCGGCCGTCTTCGGTGTACCGGCCCATGAACTGCGCAACCGGCGGGTGCCGTTGGCGGACCTGTGGCCCGCCGGCCGGGTACGGGAGCTGGCCGGGCGGCTGGCGGCGGCACGGGAGACGGGCGGCGCGGGCGGCGTCGGCGGCGTCGGCCGTGTCCTGGAGGAGACCGCCGGGGCCCGCCTCCAGGACGCTGAGGTCACCACGGCACGGGGCCGGACCGCAGCCGTCGCCGCGGCACTCGCGCGCGGGCGACCCGTCGCCGAGGTGGCGAGGTCCGTCGCGCTCAGCGAACGCCGGCTGCACCGCCTCAGCCTGGACGCGTTCGGGTACGGCCCCAAGACCCTGACCCGGGTGCTCCGGTTCGTCCGCGCACTCGATCTGGCACGCTCCGGGATGCCCCGCGCACAGGTCGCGGCATGCGCCGGGTACGCGGATCAGGCGCATCTCGCCCGCGAGGTGAAGGCGCTGGCGGGGGCCCCGATGGGGGTGCTGCTCGCCCCGGGTTAGCGTGTCCGTCATGGACTACCAGGCCGTTCTCGAGGAGGTAGCGGCCCACGCCAGGCCGTATGTGCGACAGGGCAGGGTCGCCGACTACATACCGGCCCTGGAACGGGTGTCAGCGGACCGTTTCGGGATCGCGGTGGCCGATATCCACGGCGAGGTCTACGGCGTCGGCGACTGGGAGACCCCGTTCTCCGTCCAGTCCATCTCCAAGGCCTTCTCGCTGGCGCTGGTGATGTCGCAGAGCCACGACGGCCATGACGACATCTGGAAGCGGGTGGGGCGCGAGCCGTCCGGTACGCCGTTCAACTCGCTGGTCCAGCTGGAGGCCGAGGACGGCATCCCGCGCAACCCGTTCATCAACGCGGGCGCGCTGGTGGTCACCGACCGGCTGCAGACCCTCACCGGTGATGCCAGCACCTCGATGCTGCACTTCCTCCGTGAGGAGAGCGGCAACCCGGACCTCGCCTTCGACCAGGCGGTGGCCGACTCCGAGGCCGAACACGGCGACCGCAACGCCGCGCTGGCGCATTTCATGGCGTCCTTCGGCAACCTGGAGAACCCCGTCCCCAGTGTCATCGAGCACTACTTCTGGCAGTGCTCGATCGAGATGAGCTGCCGGGATCTGGCCGTGGCCGGCGGTTTCCTCGCCCGCCACGGGCTGCGCGCCGACGGCCGCCGCCTCCTGGAGGCCCGCGAGGCCAAGCGGATCAATGCGGTGATGCTGACCTGCGGGACGTATGACGCGGCGGGGGAGTTCGCCTACCGCGTGGGGCTGCCCGCGAAGAGCGGTGTCGGCGGCGGCATCATCGCCGTGATCCCGGGCCGCTGCACGCTGTGCGTGTGGAGCCCGGGACTCGACGCCCGCGGCAATTCGGTGGCGGGCGCCGCGGCCCTGGACCACTTCACGACGCTGACGGGATGGTCGGTGTTCTGACGGGCGGACGACCTGGCGCCCTCTGCGCGGGTCCTTCGGCCGTCGGTCCGGCGCCGCCCGTACGCGCCCTTCGGCCGTCGGCCCGGCTCCCCGTTGCCGTTGTGGGCGCCCGGCTGCTGGCGCATCGTGGGCGTAGGAGGTGCACGGCCATGGAGCACGAGATGCGCGCCGAGTACGAGGAAGGCGTCCTGCCGCACGCGGACACGCCGGTGAAGATCTGGCACATGGTACGGCTGGAGGGCACCCTCGCGATGTGCGGGCGCGAGCTGGCACCCGCCGCCGCCACCCAGACGGCCGATGTCTGGGGCACGCCCAAGGGAGAGCCCTTCTGCCACAGCTGCGGCGCGATGTACCTGCGCGAGCACCCCGGGGACATCGGCTAGGGGGTTACGCCCCACTACGGGCAGGTCCCACGACGGATACCCCATGACGGGCACGCCCCACGACGGATACCCCACGACGGGCACGTCCCAGGACAGGCACGTCCCAGGACAGGCACCTCCCACGACGGGCACGTCGCGAGGCGGACAAGGCGGACATGCCGTCCAAGCCCGGGGCGCATCCGACGCGAGCCCTGGGTGCCCCGGGCGCGCCTACGGCAGCGGCGCGAACAGATCGACCCCATGGCCGTCCGGGTCCTGTACGACGGCGTAACGCTGCCCCCAGAAGGCGTCCCACGGCGGTTTCTCGCCCGTGTAGCCGGCGGCGGTGAGTTCCGCGTAGACCGCGTCGACCCCGGCGGGGTCCGCGCACTCGAAGGCCAGCCCCGTCGGCGTGCCGCCCTGCGGCGGCGTCCAGTCAGGGTCGACCGCCCGCGCGGTCTCGTGGGTGTCCCACATCAGCCGCAGACCGCCCGGGAGCTGCGCCTCGGCGTGCGGGGCGCGGTCCGCTTCGGCGGGGACGTCCAGGCCGAGGCGGCGGTAGAAGGCGAGGGCCGCGGCCATGTCGGCCACGACCATGCCGATGGCGGCGAACCGCGGCGTGGACGGTGTGGTGGAGGACGGCGCGCTGGAGGAAGGAGTGCTGGTCATGCGGCGAGCGTAGGGCGCCCGCCGTGCCGCGGTCTTGAACGAATCGGACGTGACGGCGCCCGCCTCACGGGCAGCGGATGACCTGTCCCGCGTACGAGAGGTTGCCGCCGAAGGCGAACAGCAGCACCGGTGCGCCGGAGCTGATCTCACGGCGCTCGACCAGCTTGGACAGGGCGAGCGGCACGGAGGCCGCCGAGGTGTTCCCGGAGTCGACGACGTCCTTGGCGACCACCGCGTTGACCGCGCCGAGCCGTTCGGCGACCGGCTCGATGATCCGCAGGTTGGCCTGGTGCAGCACCACGCCGGCAAGATCGGCGGGCGTGATCCCGGAGCGTTCGCACACCGTGCGGGCGATGGCCGGCAGCTGGGTGGTCGCCCAGCGGTAGACGGTCTGGCCCTCCTGGGAGAACCGGGCCGGCTCGCCCTCGATGCGTACCGCACCGCCCATCTGCGGCACCGAGCCCCACAGCACGGGACCGATCTCCGGCTCGGGCGAGGCGCTGACCACCGCGGCTCCCGCCCCGTCGCCGACCAGCACACAGGTCGAGCGGTCCGTCCAGTCCACGACCTCGGTGAACTTCTCCGCCCCGATGACCAGCGCGTGGGTCGAGGAACCGGCCCGGATGGCGTGGTCGGCGGTGGCCAGCGCATGGGTGAAGCCGGAGCAGACGACGTTGAGGTCCATCGTGGCGGGTGCGTCCAGCCCGAGCCGGGCGGCGACCCGGGCCGCGGTGTTCGGGCTGCGGTCGGTGGCCGTGCAGGTGGCGACCAGCACCAGGTCGATGTCCTGCGGGGCCAGGCCACTGGCGGCCAGGGCCTTGGCCGCGGCGGCGGACGCCATGGCGTCCACGGTCTCGTCCGGGGCGGCGACATGGCGGGTGCGGATGCCGACCCGGCTGCGGATCCAGGCGTCGTCGGTGTCGACCATGGCGGCGAGGTCGTCGTTGGTGAGCACGCCGGAGGGCTGGTAATGGCCGAGAGCCAGGACGCGTGACCCGGTCATGAAATCCCCTGTACGTGGGTGGGCGGTACGTCACCAGTCTCACCCCTCGCTGCCGGCCGGCGGCTGCGTGAACTGCCAATGTTCCGCCGCCAGAACTGGAGACACTTGTCAGAACCCCGGAGATCCACCCCCGGCGACCGGCCCGGTGACCGGGCCCGCGGGCGGCCCGCGGGGAGCGGGGCGCCCGCGGGCGGCGGGGCGGAATCCCGCAGGGGCAGCAGCCCGCCCGATCCAACGGCAGAGCTACCGCGCCCGGGGCGTATTGCTCCGCCCGCGGGCGCGTCCCGCGGGCGGAGCCCGGAGGCCTGCCGCGGCCGGTGCGAGGCAGCTTCCCGCTACCCCGCCAGTGCCCGGAAGCGGCGCAGTCGCAGGCTGTTGCCGACGACGAAGACCGAGGAGAACGCCATCGCGGCCCCGGCGATCATCGGGTTGAGGAGTCCGGCGGCGGCCAGCGGCAGCGCCGCGACGTTGTAGCCGAACGCCCAGAACAGATTGGCCCGGATGGTGCCGAGGGTCGCCCGGGCCAGCCGGATGGCGTCCGCCGCGACGCGCAGATCGCCCCGTACGAGAGTGAGGTCGCCGGCCTCGATGGCGGCATCGGTGCCGGTGCCCATCGCCAGCCCCAGGTCGGCGCGGGCCAGCGCGGCCGCGTCATTGACGCCGTCGCCGACCATCGCGACCGAGCGGCCCTCGGACTGCAGCCGTTCGACGACGGCCACCTTGTCCTCGGGCAGCACCTCGGCGATCACTTCGTCGATCCCGACCTCGGCGGCGACCGCCGTCGCGACGGCGCGGTTGTCGCCGGTCAGCAGGACCGGCGTCAGCCCCAGGGCCCGCAGCCGGCGCACCGCCTCGGCGCTGGTGGGCTTCACCGCGTCGGACACCACCAGCACCGCGCGGGCCGCGCCGTCCCAGCCGACGGTGACCGCGGTACGCCCCTCGGCCTCGGCCGCCGCCTTGGCGGCCGCCAGCCCGGGGGTCAAAAACTGGGCCGCCTGGTTCAGCAACTGCTCGCGGCCCACCAGAACGGTGTGCCCCTCGACCACTCCTCGGACGCCCAGGCCGGGGACGTTCGCGAAGTCCTCGGGGGTGGGAAGGAAACTGCCGGCGGCGGGGAGGAAGCTCTCGGGGGCCGGCCTGGTGGCCGGGGCTGTCCCCGGGGCCGGGCTGCCGTCCGCGGTCCGCTGCCCGGCGCCGGCGACGGCGCCGGCGGCGATGGCACGGGCGACGGGGTGTTCGGAGGCGTGCTCCAGCGCTCCGGCCAGCCGCAGCACCTCCGGCTCCGTGACGCCCTCGGCGAGGTGGACACCGGTGAGCGTCATCACGCCGGTGGTGACCGTGCCGGTCTTGTCCAGGACGACGGTGTCCACCCGCCGGGTCGACTCCAGAACCTCGGGCCCCTTGAGCAGGATGCCGAGCTGGGCGCCGCGTCCGGTGCCGACCATCAGCGCGGTGGGCGTGGCCAGCCCGAGCGCACACGGGCAGGCGATGATCAGGACGGCGACGGCGGCGGTGAAGGCGGCCACCACGCCGGCGCCGGTGGCGAGCCAGCAGCCGAGGGTGCCGAGGGCGAGCGCGATCACGGCCGGGACGAAGACCGCGGAGATCTTGTCCGCCAGCCGCTGGGCCGCGGCCTTGCCCATCTGCGCGTCCTCGACCAGCCGCGCCATCCGGGCGAGCTGGGTGTCCGCGCCGACCCGGGTGGCCTCGACGACCAGCCGGCCGCCCGCGTTGACGGTGGCCCCGATGACGGTGTCGCCGGGGGACACCTCGACCGGAACGGACTCACCGGTGAGCATCGAGGCATCCACGGCGGAGGCGCCCTCCAGCACCTTCCCGTCGGTGGCGATCTTCTCCCCTGGCCGTACGGTGAAACGGTCGCCGGGCTGCAACGCCGCTGTGGGGACCCGGACTTCACGGCCGTCCCGGAGCACGGTGACGTCCTTGGCGCCCAGCTCCAGCAGCGCCCGCAGCGCAGCTCCCGCCTTCCGCTTCGCGCGCGCCTCGAAGTACCGCCCGGCCAGGATGAAGGTGGTGACACCGGCCGCGGCTTCCAGATAGATGCTGCCGCTGCCGTCGGTGCGGGCGATGGTCAGCTCGAAGGGGTGCGTCATCCCGGGCATGCCCGCGGTGCCGAAGAACAGCGCCCAGACCGACCAGCCCAGTGCCGCGAGGGTGCCCATGGAGATGAGGGTGTCCATCGTGGCCGTGCCGTGCCGCAGATTGGTCCAGGCGGCCCGGTGGAACGGCCAGGCGCCGTACGCCACCACCGGCGCGGCCAGGGTCAGCGAGAGCCACTGCCAGTTGGTGAACTGCAGGGGCGGCACCATCGCCAGCAGCACCACCGGGACGGAGAGGGCGAGGGAGATCAGCAGGCGCTGACGGAGCGCGGCGAGCCCGTCGCCGCCGGCCCTGCCGCCCGCCCGGCGTTCCTCCGCCCCTCCGCCCGCCCGGCGTTCCTCCGCCCGGCCGTCCCGGGGGCTCTCCGATCCTCCGTCCGCCTGCCCGGCCGTCGGGCCGTGGCCTTCGCCGCCGGCGGGTCCGGTGGTGCCCGGGGCCGGGGCCGGCGGCTCCGGGAGGACCGCGGTGTAACCGGTGCGCTCCACGGTGGCGATCAGATCGGCGGCCCCGACGCCGCTGCCCTGCGCGACGGTCACCCTGGCCTTCTCGGTGGCGTAGTTGACCGTGGCGGTGACCCCCTCCATGCGGTTGAGCTTCTTCTCGATGCGGGCGGCGCACGAAGCGCAGGTCATCCCGCCGATCTCCAGTTCGACTCCGTGCTCTCCGACCGCGGTCGTCATGGTTGCTCCTCGGTGTGCTGCGCGTGCCCGTGCCCGCCCCCGTGGCAACGATATACCCCCCTAGGGTATTCCTGCGGGTGTCACCGTGTCGCCGGCCCTTCTCCGCCCGCTCTCCGCCCGCTCTCTGTCCTTTCGCCCTCCTTCCGCCCTCCGCCCGCGGCCCTCCCGCGGCCCTCCCGTCGTCCTCCCGGCGCCCTCCCGTCATGCACTCCCCAGCGTCTTCGCCCCGCCGCGCTGCGTGAAACCGCCGCTGCGCCGTATTGCTCATGCGCCCCCGCGGGCCATACTGGCCGGGTGTCGATGATCAGCAACCTCCGCAAGGCCGTCCGGCTGCCGCAGCCGCGCACCCGGGGGGTCGACCTCAGCCACCCGGCGCGTTCGCCGCTCGGCACCGCCGTGGTGAACTGCGCGGTGTACGTGAACGGCGTGCGGCAGGACGGTAATCATCCGGCCGAGGCGGCGATCCGCCGGGTCCGCGAATCCGGCAGTGGATTTGTGTGGATCGGGCTGCATGAGCCGTCCGAGAAGGAATTCGCCGGAATTGTCGAACTGTTCGGGCTCCACCCGCTCGCCGTCGAGGATGCGGTCCACGCGCACCAGAGGCCCAAACTGGAGCGCTACGACGATTCGCTGTTCACCGTCTTCAAGACGGTCCGCTATGTCGAGCACGACCGGCTCACCGACACCAGCGAAGTCGTCGAGAGCGGCGAGATCATGGTCTTCACCGGCACCGACTTCGTGATCACGGTACGGCACGGCGGGCATGGCTCGCTGGGCCCGCTGCGCGAGCAACTGGAGTCCGTGCCCGAGCAATTGGCGCTCGGGCCCTCCGCCGTGCTGCACGCCGTCGCCGACCTGGTGGTGGACGACTACCTCGATGTCGCCGCCGCCGTCTCGATCGATATCGACGACGTCGAGAGCGAGGTCTTCTCCGTGCGCGGCAGCGGCGGGGCCGGCCGGATCTACCAGCTCAAGCGCGAGCTGCTGGAACTCAAGCGCGCGGTGGCCCCCTTGGACCGGCCGATGCGGGAGCTGGCGACCCAGCCGATGGCGCAGGTCGAGCCCCGGATCAAGACGTACTTCCGGGACGTCGCCGACCATCTCGACCGGGTCACCGAGCAGATCACCGCATTCGACGAACTGCTCAACTCCATACTCCAGGCCCATCTCGCCCAGGTCACCGTGGCCCAGAACGAGGACATGCGCCGGATCAGTGCCTGGGTCGCGATCCTGGCGGTGCCGACCATGGTCTGCGGTGTGTACGGCATGAATTTCGACCATATGCCGGAAAAGCGCTGGACGTTCGGCTATCCGCTGGTCATGGGGCTGATAGTGGCTCTCTGCTGGGTGATCCACCGCGGCTTCAAACGGAACGGCTGGCTCTGAGGCCCGTCCTCCGGGGTCCGTCCTCCGGGGCCCGTCCTTTGGAGTCCGTACGGGGAGCACGGTCGGCCGGACCGCCCGCCCCGGGCGCCCGTGAGCCGGTCGGGCGTGCACGCGGGGATGAAGTAAAGAGAAAGTTATGGAAGGTCATGGCGTGTTAAAGGCATGCTGCCGATACGCCGGATAAACATGCTCTGACCAGTTCCCCAGTGGGCGGGTGCTGGCGGCGCCGGGACCTCCGCGCGTCCCCGAACGCGCCCCCGGACGCCGGACCGCGGTCCCCGCCGGTTCTGTGAGGAGAGCACATTGCGGTACGGACAAGCACTGCGTGACGAGATCGCGGCCGAGGGGACGACGCCACTGATCGGCGTCCACGACATGCACTCGGCCTCGATCGCCGCCGCGCACTACAACGGCTTCTTCGTGTCCGGCTTCGGCTTCGCCGCGTCGTACTACGGGCTTCCGGACATCGGGTTCATCGCCTGGCCCGACATGGCCGCCTTCGTGGAGCGGCTGCGCGGCGCCTTCCCCCGCCACCATCTGCTGGTGGACATCGACGACGGCTATGTCGACCCCGAAGTGGCCTGTCATGTGGTGCAGCGCCTGGAGCGGACCGGCGCGACCGGGGTGATTCTGGAGGACCAGAAGCGGCCCCGCCGTTGCGGCCACGCGGACGGCAAGCTGCTGCTGCCGCTGGAGGAGTACCTGGAGAAGCTGAACCTGGTGCTGGCCAGCCGTACCGATCTGCTCGTCGTGGCCCGTACGGACGCCACGGAGGAGGACGAGATGCTGCGGCGGGCGGCGGCGCTGGCCGGGACCGACGCGGATGTGGTGCTCGTCGACGGGGTGCGCAGCGTCGAGGGGATCCGCAGGATCCGCGCGGTCCTCGGCACCAAGCCGTTGCTGTTCAACCAGATCGCGGGCGGGAAGTCCCCACGGCTCTCGCTGACCGAACTGACCGAACTCGGCGTCGATGTGGCCATCTACAGCACCCCCTGCCTGTTCGCCGCGCACCGGGCGATGGAGACCGCGATGGCCGAGCTGAAGTACGCGGACGGGCGGCTGCCCGCCACCGGGGGCAGCGGCGGCGAGATCGGGGTCAAGGAAGCCACCGAACTGCTGGCCCGGAACATCAGCCGGCACCACCCCGTACGGGAGACCGTTCCGGTGTGACCCGCGGTGCGGGGTGCCCCGGCACGTCCGCCCCGCTCCACCCCCGCGGCCACCGGTCCCCCGTCCCGCTCCGCTGTACCCCGGGGCCACCGGTGCCCCGTGCAGCGGCGTCCCGCACGCAGGGTTAGCCTGAGGTCGGCGATGATCTCGGGAGAGATATGGACGAGCGAGGCCGGCCGGCGGCACCCTGGAAGGGGCAGTGGCCGGTGATCGGCGTGGTGGCGGCGGGCGGCGCGCTCGGCGCCACGGCCCGTTACGGCGCCGCGGTGCTGTGGCCCACGGCCAACGGCGCCTTCCCCCTGACCACGTTCACCGTCAACGCCGCCGGCTGTGTGCTGATGGGTGTCCTGATGGTGGTCATCACCGAGGTCCGCGCGGCCCACCGGCTGGTGCGCCCCTTCCTCGGCACCGGCGTCCTCGGCGGCTTCACCACCTTCTCCACCTACGCCGTCGACATCCAGCGGCTGGTCGCCGCCGGGCGGGTGGCAGCGGCTCTGGCCGCTCTCGTCGGCACCGTGCTCGTCACCGTCGCGGCCGTGTGGGCCGGGGTGACCGGCACCCGGGCACTTCTCCAACTGAGGCGGCGGACGGCATGACACACGGCACGGCACAACCGGGCGGCGCCCCCGCGCTGCGGCTCACGGTCCTCGTCGGCGAAGAGGACGTATGGCACCACAAACCGCTCTACGCGGAGATCGTGCACCGCGCGCGCCATGCGGGACTGGCCGGGGCCGGCGTCTTCAGGGGGATCGAGGGCTTCGGCTCCTCCGGCATCGTCCACACCCAGCGCCTGCTGTCCCTGAGCGAGGAGCTGCCGGTGGCGATCGTCGTCGTCGACACGGAGGAGCGGGTGCGGGCCTTCCTCCCGCAACTGGACGAACTTCTCACGGACGGCGGGCTGGTGACCCTCGACCCGTGCGAGATGATCTCCTACCGGCGCACGGGAGGTACGGGAGGTACGGGCGCCGGGGAGGGCGGACGCGGGTGAACTGGCTGCTGGTGGTGGCCGGTGCCATGGTCGGGGCGCCGCTGCGCTTCCTCACCGACCGCTATGTGCAGTCCCGCCACGATGCCGTCTTCCCCTGGGGCACCTTCACCGTCAACGCCGTCGGCTCCCTGATCCTCGGCCTGCTGACCGGCGCGGCCTCCGCGGGCGCCGCTTCCTCGCACGTCCAACTGCTGATCGGCACCGGGCTGTGCGGTGCCCTGACGACCTACTCGACCTTCTCCTACGAGACGCTCCGGCTGGCCGCGGACCGGGCCAGGGCGAGTGCGGTGGCCAATGTCGTGGGGACCGTGGCGGCCGGACTGGCGGCGGCGTTCGCCGGAGTGGCCGCCGGCCAGGCGATCTGGGGCTGACGCCCCTCCGGTCGCCGCGGGCAGACGAAAACGGTGGGGCTCCCTGGGAGCCCCACCGCACGGACGGTGCAGGAGAGACGAGGGCTGGTGGGGTACGAGTGCCGACCGCCAGGTCCCGGCTCTCGACAGCCCCCTGCCGTGCGGCTTCCGACCACCGTCAGCTCGGTCGAATCCGCCGGCCACCGCCGAACTTCGTTACGTCACAAGGCCCGTGGGGTACGTCAGGAGGCCTTGCCGAAGTGGACGCCCGCCAGGCCGTTGGCCCAGAGCTGCTCCACCTTGGCGCTCTCGTTCGCGTCCGGCTGGGTGTTCTGGCAGGACGTGCCGGGGCCGCCGCCCGACATCAGCTCGCTGCACGGGCCCTCGTAGTGGTCCGGCAGGCCCAGCACATGGCCGGTCTCGTGCGCGGCCACCCGGGTGGAGTTGTACTCCTGGTTCTGCTGGTAGTCCAGGAAGACATAGCCCTTGCCGTGGCCGTCGGTGCTGGCGTACGAGCCGCGCGGGTCGTTGCCCTCGCGGTACTGGAAGTCGCCGCCGCTGCCCGCCTGCAGCTTCACGTTCGACACGGCGCTGTTCCAGATCGACGCGCTCTGGGCTATCTGGTTCGCGAAGGTCGGGGCCGCGCCGGCGTCGTAGGTGACGGTCACCGATGCGGCGTCCGGGTGCGCCTTCAGCTTGGCCTTGGCCGACTTCACCACTGCCTCGAAGAACGCCTTGGTGTCGGCCTTCTCGGCCGCCGAGCCGTTGTAGGCCGCGATCGAAGCGGGGGTGCTGTGGGAGGAGTTGGCGGGGGAGGGGGAAGCTGCCGAAACCGGCGCCGCGGCTGCGAGCGCGGCGACGAGGCCCAGACCGAGCGCCGCCGACAGCGCCGTCTTGGGAGATCTCATGTGGGGGCTCCTTTGACTCCGAGAGCCGTACGGTCGCCGTGTGGGGCGGCGACCGGGGCCCTGCGGATTTCTTGGTGCCGTTGAGTCTGGACGGAGTTCACCCGGAAGACAGAGATGCCAGGTGGCGATAGCACCGGCCAATACCCCGGAAAAAAGAGCGCGTTCCGGCAGGTTTGAGAGTCTGGTGTGACGTATGCCTACGTCGTTATGCTCCGGACGTGGAGCTCGAGGTAAGGCATCTTCGCGCATTGTGCGCCATCGCGGACTCCGGCAGCGTACGCAAGGCGGCCCGGCAGCTCGGCATGACCCAGCCTTCCCTGACGACCCAGCTCCACCGCATCGAGAAGGCCCTGGGTGGCCAGCTCTTCTTCCGCGAACCGACCGGCAGCCGGCCCACGCCCCTGGGGCATGCGGTGCTGTGCCGGGCCCGGCCGATAGTGGCCGAAATGCGAGCACTTATTGACGAGGTTGCCTCGGCCTCGCACCGCGACCAGGGCACGCGGCTGCACATCGGCAGCACCAACAGCCCCGCGGTCGCCGGGTGGCTGCGCCGGCTGCGGGTGCGGCTGCCGGACACCGACACCACGATAAGAACCGATGTGTCCGCCAATGCGCTGCTTCACATGGTCGCGACGGGACAGCTCGACGCCGCCTTCGTCCACGAGGTCGAGGGCGCGCCCCTACGGGTCCCCGACGGGCTG
The DNA here is from genome assembly GCF_043199875.1 of Streptomyces sp. NPDC048516. Classification (NCBI taxonomy): domain Bacteria; kingdom Bacillati; phylum Actinomycetota; class Actinomycetes; order Kitasatosporales; family Streptomycetaceae; genus Streptomyces; species Streptomyces sp. NPDC048516. The sequence continues at coordinate 613,431 of NZ_JBICWS010000002.1, forward strand.
GTCGAGCATGAACTCATCGCCAGGGAACCGCAGTTCATTGCCGTGGGGGCCACTCATCCCGCGGCCGGGCGGACGGTGATCCGGGTGTCGGACCTCGCGGACGACCAGTGGATGGTCGACCCGACCGTGGACGGCGAATGGGCGGGACTGCGCCGCATCTGGGCCGCGGCCGGTATCAACCCCCGTGTCGTGCACGGCGACTACCTCACCACGGTGGATCTGGTCACGGCCGGCGAAGTGGTCACCCCCTGCCAGCCGACCGCGCGCTCCCGGCACGGCATGGCGATCCGCCCCCTGTACGGCGACCCGCTGGCCGTCCGCCTCTTCATGGCCTGCCGCCAGGAAGGCGCCCCCGCCGCTTCCGCCGACGACCTGTTCGCCGACCTGACCGCCTCGTACATGGAGACCGCCTGGGCGAGCGAGGCCTACCGGGCCTGGCTGGTGCAGCACAACGGGCCGCTGCCGGTGGGGCGGTAGGGAGACCCGGGGGCGGCCCGGAGGCGTGAACTCCGCGTCGGGATACGCTTCTTATTTTCCTTTTATGATTGCTTCATAGTGTTTCTTCATGGTGATCAAACGTATTGCTGCCGGAGTCGGCGTGCTGATGGCGATGACCTTGGCGGGGGTCGCCGCGGCCGCCCCGGGGCCGCACAAGACCGCCGTTCCGGTGTCCCACAAGAAGGCGGCGGCGAATTACTTGTACGCCTCGATCGGTGATTTCGACACCACGGTGAAACCGCTGATGGACCGCCCGGACATCGCCGGGGCGCAGGTGGTGGTGCCGTGGAAGGCGCTCGAACGGAAGAAGGGCCAGTATGATTTCTCGTCGATCGACGAGGCTCTGAACTATCTGCGGCCGCGTCACAAGAAGCTGGTCGTCCAGATCCAGGACCGGTTCTTCACGTCGGAGTGCAGGCTCCCTGGCTACCTGCTGACCGATCCGGAGTACAAGGGCGGCGCGGCTGTGACGAAGAACGACAGCGGCCTCGGCCCCGGTGAGCCCGGATCGATCGCGGCGCAGTGGAATCCGCAGGTGCGGGGCCGTTTCCAGCATCTGCTGAAGGCGCTGGCGCAACGGTTCGACGGTCGTCTGGCCGGGGTGAACCTTCCGGAAACCGCCACCGGAGTGGACACCGGCAAGGACCGCACCGGGTACACGAACGATGCCTACTTCCATGCAGAGCTCGACAACATGGCCTACGGGAAAAAGGTCTTCACCAAGACGCCGTTCATTCAGTACGTCAACTTCTGGCCAGGTGAATGGAACAACGATCACAACTACATGGGGCGAACCTTCGAATTCGCAAAATCCCACGGCATCGGCCTGGGCGGTCCTGACATCCTGCCGAACCGTCCGGCGCAGCTGGAGAACTCCTACCCGTTCTTCAAGCGTTACCGAGGAAAGCTGCCGCTCGTAGCCATGGCCGTACAGGAACCCGACTTCGAATACACCAATCCCAAGACAGGAAAGCCGTACACCCGTCAGGAGTTCACGGACTTCGGCACGAACACCCTGGGCGCCGACACCATCTTCTGGGCCACCAGCTCGCCCTGGCTGCATCAGTGACCCACCGCTGCGTCACCGAGGCCGTCGCGATCCTCGCCCTTCGCGCGCCCACGCCGGCCGAAGCGGTCGCGGCCGGGCGGCCGCCTCCCGCGGGTCCCGCCGGACCTGCCCGGCCACGCCCGGACCCGCCCGGCCACGCCCGGACCTGCCCCGGCCACGCCCGGGCCCGCCGGACATCCGGCTGACCGGCTGGACCGGCTGCACCGGACACCCGGGCTCTTCGGCCAACAGCGTGAAGGCGGCCCCCGGTCTGCCGTGCGCCGTCCCCGTGACGGCGGGGATGTCCGAAACTGGGCTGTCCGAAGGCCGACGAGGCCGAGCCCTGGAGAGACCCCGTGGACGGCACCTTTTCCCTGGTCCTGCTCCTGCTGTTCCTGTGGTGCCTGTGTTCGCGGCGGATGGAGCGCTACGAGCTGACCGCTCCCGCCGCCTTCGTCCTGCTGGGCCTGCTGCTGGGCGAGGGCACCGGGGTCCTCCACCTCCCCCTCCCGCACGAGACGGTCAAGCTGCTCGCGGAGATCACCCTGGTCTGGGTGCTCTTCACCGACGCCGCCCGGCTCTCCTTCCGGGCCCTGCGCCCGGAGCTCGGCCTCTACGGACGGCTGCTGGGGATCGGGCTGCCGCTGTGCGTGGCCCTCGGCACGGCGCTGGCGGCCGCCCTGCTCCCCGGTGTCTCCTGGTGGGCCGCACTGTACGTCGGGGCCGCGCTCGCTCCGACGGACGCCGCGCTCGGCGCCACGATGATGGTCAACCCGGTCGTCCCCGCGAAGATCCGCCGGCTCATCAACGTCGAGAGCGGCCTCAACGACGGCATCGTCACGCCCCTGGTGGTGCTGGCCCTGGCCGGGGTGTCCGCGGCCGAGCACACCGCCCCGCCGGACGCCACCGGCCATGCCGTGATGCAGCTCGCCGTCGGTGCGGCGTACGGCGCGGTGGTCGGACTGGCCGCCGGACGGCTGCTGCGGACCACGCTCCGCAACGGCTGGGCGGCCGAGGACTTCGCCGGTGCGGGCGTGCTGGCCCTGGCCCTCCTCGGCTACACCTCCGCGCTCGCGCTCGGCGGCAACGGGTTCATCGCCGCCTTCGTCGCGGGCCTGGCCGTCGGATCGACGCACGGTGCGCCGCAGCGGGTGCTCCTGTACGTCGAGCAGTCCGCCGCACTGCTCTCCGTACTGGTCTGGCTGGTTTTCGGCGCCCTCCTGCTGCCGGCGGTGTTCGACCACCTCACCTGGCAGAGCGCGGTCTACGCCGTACTGAGCCTCACGGTGATCCGGATGCTGCCCGTGGCGCTGTCCCTGATCGGGAGCGGACTGGACCTCAAAACGGTCCTGTTCGTGGGCTGGTTCGGCCCCCGTGGACTGGCCTCGATCATCTTCGGCCTGCTGGCGGTCGAGGAGCTGGCGGCCCCCGACGCCCGAGCGGTGGTGCCGGTGGTCACCCTCACCGTCCTGCTCAGCGTCCTCGCCCACGGCCTCACCTCCGCGCCCCTGGCGAACCGCTACGGCAAAGCGGCCGCAGCCAAGGGCATCGGCCCGGCCGGCATCACCGCGGACGAACTCCCGGTCAGGGGCATGGCGGCGGGCGGTCTGCACCACGGCCATGGCCGGCGCCGGGGCGGCCCGGCACCGTCGTGAACGCCGCGCCACTTGCCTGCATTTCCACAACGGCCGTGTGCAAGCCGATATCCACGTGATCAAGATAACGTCGCAGACCGGCCATGGCCGAAAAAGCCGAGCCGTAGACGTTCGGGCAGGCTCCGGCAAGAAGCCATCTCCGTGCGGAATGTGATGCTCTGTTTCCCGCCGGCGGAATGAAAGCCGCTGGATGGCAGTGGAAAGGATGAAGGCTCCTCCGTTTTGTGCGCTCGTGGAGTCGTCGTTCCCTTTCCTGCCGCCGGCCGGGAAAAGAGGGTCGGGATGGGGTATTCGGAGGCGGATTGAGACCGAAACTTGCTGGTGGGCGACCGTTGGCCCAGTGAAGGACAGTTGTCGATGAGCTTCGCAGCGAAGTAGAATAGGCTTCTTGCCTCCCCCGGTCAGCGTGGAATTCGCGCCTCTTCGGCGATCCGCACCGCACAACAGCCGGCCCGGTAGCTCTCCTTCTGTCCATAGGCCGCTGACTGCTGTCCGCGCTGTTCTCCCGGGGTCCTGAATACCGTCATGAATTTTCCTTTGGCCTTTCGCCGGTGCCGCCTGCCCGTCTGGCTGATCCCGATGGTATGGACCCTCGCCCTCGGCCTGTGGGGGCTCTCCCGGCAGCACAGTGTGTGGCGGGACGAGGCCGCCACCTGGCAGGTGGCCCAGCGGACCGCGGGGGAGATCTGGCACATGCTGGGCCAGGTCGATGTCGTACACGGCCTCTATTACCTGTTGATGCACGGCCTCTTCGGACTTTTCGGGCCCGGTACCACGACCCTGCGGCTGCCGTCCGTACTGGCCATGGCGGTGGCGGCGGCCTGTGTGATGGTCATCGGCCGGCGGCTGGCCGGGACCTGGGCGGGGTTAGGGGGAGGGCTGGCGTTCGGCCTGCTCCCGGCCGTGCAGTTCCATCTCCAAGAGGGCCGCCCTTATGCACTGGTCGCGGCCGGGGCCGCGATCTCGACACTGCTGCTCGTGAGCGTGCTCGTGGGACGCGGCAGGGCGATCTGCTGGGCCGCGTACGGCGGAACGGTCCTGGTGTGCGGGCTGCTGAACTGGCTGTCGCTGCTGATTCTGCCCGCGCACCTGGCAACCCTGGCCTGGGCAGGGGCCCGTCGCGGGATATGGATACGATGGGCGGCTTCCTCGGCGACCGCCGTCGCCTGTGTACTGCCGCTGATCCTCTTCAGCCGGGGCCAGTCCGACCAGGTCTCCTGGATACCGCCCCTGACCTGGCACATGATGATCGGCCCGGCCGTCCTGCTGGCGATCGGCGGCCTCGGAGCCCTGCTGGACCGGCCGCAGGCAGGCCGGCTGTCGGCGGCGGTCGTCGGACTGCCACTGCTGGCGGTGCCGCAGATTGGCCTGATCGGGCTCTCCCTGGCCCAGCCGCTGTATGTGGACCGGTACATATTGTTCAGCATGCTGGGGCTGGCGCTGCTGATCGGGGCCGGACTGGCTGCAGCCGTACGGTCGGCCGCGCCACGGTTCCCGCGCGCATCTTTGTGGATCCTGCCCGTTGCGTTCGCCGTGGCGATGGCGGCACTGGCGCCGCAAGCGCTGGCCGAGCGCTCTCCGGACAGCCGGGTGGACGACGTCCTGGCAGTGGCAGCGGAGGTGCGGCGGCTCAAGGAGGCCGGCGCTGCGGTGCTGTTCATACCGGCGGCGCGCCGCGACACCGCGTTGGTCTCCCCCGATGCCTTCACCGGACTGCGGGACATCGCTCTCATGGAGGGTCCAAAGGAGTCGGGGACCTTGAAGGGGGTGGAGGCCGACCCGGCACGGATACGGGCTGCGACAGCGGCCCAGCGACGGGTCCTGCTGGTCACCGACGCAACGGGGCCGGCGAAAGCGGTGTCGGCGGAGCGGGACAGGGCGAAGGCCTCCGTGCTGAAGGAGTACTTCACGGTGGTGTCGGACCAGCAGGTACGCGGCCGGCGGGTGACGGTGTACGAGCGGCTCGGACCAGGTCGGCGAAGCCGGCGGTGAGGAAGCCGGCGGGGGCTTTTCCCGCCCCAGGGGCCGCGAAGAAGACCGCACCCGCCCCGTCACGGGCGCCCTGCCGGGCGGCGTGCGGAGCGGGTGCGGACAGTGAAGCGGTGACCGGCGAGAACGCGGGTCGGACGCCTGGCCGGAGGTCAGGCCTTCTTCGTCTCCCAGAAGATCTTGTCGATCTGGGCGATGTAGTCCAGGGCCTTCTGACCGGTGGCCGGGTCGTTGGAACCCTTGGCCGCACTGAGGGCCTTGAGGGTGTCGTTGACCAGCTGGTGCAGCTCCGGGTACTTCTCGAAGTGCGGGGGCTTGAAGTAGTCGCTCCACAGCACCGAGACGTGGTGCTTGGCCAGCTCGGCGCGCTGCTCCTTGATCAGGACGGCGCGAGTGCGGAAGTCCGCGTCCTCGTTGGCCTGGTACTTCTCCTGGACGGCCTTGACCGACTCGGCCTCGATGCGGGCCTGGGCCGGGTCGTACACGCCGCAGGGCAGGTCGCAGTGGGCGCTGACCTTCACCTTGGGGGCGAACAGGCGCGAAAGCATGTTCAGTCCTTCCTCGTGATCGTCTTCTCAGGTGCGAGATTACTCGGTGCGGGAAGGCTTTTCTTGGCCGGGCCGGGGGTCTTAGGGCAAAAGTCCGGTGCCGGGGTGGGGCTGATGGAGGATGGACCGGTGAGCGAAGCGAGATGGGGGTGCCCCCGGACGGAGTCTGGGGGAGGGACGGACCGGGGCCAGGCCGGGAGGTACGGGATGCCGGAGCGGGTGCACGAGCGTGGACCGGAGCAGGGCGGGGACGCGGACGCGGGGCGCGGGCGGGCCGGGCTCCTCCGTGCCTTCGGGCTGGCCGAGGTCTACAACCCGTCGATGGTGCCGACGCTGCGGCCCGGGGACCAGCTGGTGGTGCAGTACGGGGCGGTGGTGCGGCCCGGGGACGTCGTCGTGCTCCGGCACCCGTTCCGGCAGGATCTGCTGATCGTCAAGCGGGCCGTGCGGCGGCGGGACGGCGGTTGGTGGGTGCAGGGCGACAATCCGTTCGTCGAGAACGACAGCCGGGAATTCGGGGTCGTTCCCGACGAACTGGTCATCGCCCGTGCCTGGGTGCGGGTGCGGCCCCCGCGGGGGATTCAGCGCTCGGTCACCGGGGTGCTCTCCTGGGTGGTCTCGGCGGTCCGGCCGGTGAGGCCCGAGCGCTCGCTCTCCAGGCGCTTGCGGGCGCGGTAGGCGGCGACATTGGCGCGGGTGGCGCAGCGGTCTGAGCAGTAGCGCCGCGAGCGGTTGGTCGAGGTGTCCAGGTAGACGTTGCGGCAGGGCTGCGCCTCGCAGATGCCGAGCCGGTCCACGCCCAGGTCGGTGAGGTGGAAGGCCAGGCCCATGCAGGCGGTCGCGGTGTAGCCCGCGGTGGCGTTGGCCGCGTGGTCGGCGATGTGCATGTGCCAGTCAGGGCGTCCGTTGTCGTCACGGTACTCGTGGCCGGAGATCTGCGGGCTGACCGGGAACTCCATCATCAGGGCGTTGAGGAGGTCCACGGCGCGCACCTCGTCGCCGCCGGCCGCGGCCTCGAAGACGGCGCGCAGCCGCGCGCGGACCGTACGCAGCCGGGTCACGTCGCTCTCGGTCGCGCGCCGGGCGGCCTGCTGGGCGGGGCCGAAGAGGTCGCGTACGGCTTCGACCGTGGTGAGGCTGTCGGTGCCGCGCTCGGGCTGCTCGGTGTTGACCAGTCGCACGGCATAGTCCGAGTAATAGGCCAGTTCCACTTGTAGTCCTTACGGGCTGAGGCTAAGGTGCGGAGTGCTTGCGTGAGGTAATAGGTGTTATTGCTATGAGGGTATTACGTCTTGGAGGGGAAGCGATGACCGAGACCGTTGCCGGCGCCGATTGGCAGGCGTGGCAGAACAGTTGGGACCGCCAGCAGGAGTGGTACCTCCCCGACCGCGAGGAGCGGTTCCGGGTGATGCTGGACATGGTCGAGGCCCTGGTGGGTCCCGCGCCCCGGGTACTGGATCTCGCCTGCGGCACGGGAAGTATCTCCGACCGGCTGCTGAAGCGGTTCCCCGAGGCCGAGAGTGTGGGCGTCGATCTGGATCCCGCGCTGCTGGCCATCGCGGAAGGGTACTTCGCCGGCGAGCGCCGGGTCCGCTTCGTACGCGCCGATCTCAAGGACCCGGCCTGGACGGACCGGCTGCCGCACGACTCGTACGACGCGGTGCTCACCGCCACCGCGCTGCACTGGCTGCACACCGAGGACCTCCGGGCGCTGTACGGGCAGCTCGGCACCCTGGTGCGGGACGGCGGGGTCTTCATGAACGCCGACCACATGCCCGAGGAGGCCACCCCGCGGATCAACGCCGCCGAGCGGGCCTTCCGGCATGCGCGGATGGACGCGGCGAAGGCGGCCGGCGCCGTCGACTGGGCCGAGTGGTGGCAGCTGGCGGCCGCCGACCCGCACCTGGCAGGACCGACCGCCGAGCGCTTCGAGATCTACGGCGAGCACGCGGACGGCGACACCCCCTCGGCGGCATGGCACGCGGCCGTGCTGCGCGAATCGGGGTTCGCGGAGGCGCGAGGGGTATGGGCCTCGCCCACGGATGCGCTGGTGCTGGGACTGAAGTAGGGGGCATGGCGCACCGCTGCGCCGGCCGGTGACGGGGAAGGCCGGAGACGGCGCGCGGGCGGAGGCGAAGGGCGGAGGCGTCGCACGGGCGGAGGTGAAGGGCGGAGACGGCGGAAAGGGCCGCGGCGAGCCTTCTCCCCGGGGAGCAGATCTCGCCGCGGCCCATGGAGCCCGGCACGGGCCCCTACGGCTACAGCTCCTTTACAGCACCTTCGACAGGAACGACTTCGTCCGCTCGTGCTGCGGGTTGCCGAGCACTTCGCGCGGGTGGCCGGATTCGACCACCACCCCGTCGTCCATGAAGACCAGCGAGTCGCCGACCTCGCGGGCGAAGCCCATCTCATGGGTCACGACGATCATCGTCATACCGTCCGCCGCCAGGTCCTTCATGACGTCCAGGACGTCACCGACCAGCTCCGGGTCCAGGGCCGAGGTCGGCTCGTCGAAGAGCATCAGCTTGGGTTCCATCGCCAGCGCACGGGCGATGGCGACGCGCTGCTGCTGGCCGCCGGAGAGCTGTGAGGGGTAGTTCCCGGCCTTGTCGGACAGTCCGACGCGGTCCAGGAGCTTGACCGCCCGCTCCCGCGCCGCGGACTTCGACTCGCCCTTGACCTGGATCGGCGCCTCCATGATGTTCTCCACCGCGGTCATGTGCGGGAAGAGGTTGAAGCGCTGGAAGACCATGCCGATGTCGCGGCGGCGGGCGGCGACCTCGCGGTCGCGCAGCTCGTAGAGCTTGCCGTGGTGCTCGCGGTAGCCGACCAGTTCGCCGTCGACGGACAGCCGTCCTGCGTTGACCTTCTCCAGGTGGTTGATGCAGCGCAGGAACGTCGACTTGCCGGAGCCGGACGGGCCGATCAGGCAGAAGACCTCCCGGGGCGCGACCTCCAGGTCGATGCCCTTGAGGATGTGGGCCGCGCCGAAGGACTTGTGGACGCCCTCGGCCTTGACCATCGGGCCGCCGCTCGTACCGGCCGGCTTGCTCGTCGTGATCTTGCTGGTCATCCCATGCCTCCGGGGCGGTTGAAGCCGCCGGACAGCTGCGCCTTGGCGCGCTGGAGCGGAGTGAGCGGCAGTTGGCGGCTGGAGCCGCGGGCGTAGTAACGCTCGAGGTAGTACTGGCCGATGCTCAGCACCGTGGTGGCGATCAGGTACCAGGCGGCGGCGAGGATCAGCATCTCCACCACGACACCGGAGTCCCGTCCGACGTTCTGCGCGGCCTGCAGCAAATCGTAGTACTGGACGGCGATGACCAGGGAGGAGGTCTTGAGCATGTTGATGACCTCGTTGCCGGTCGGCGGCACGATCACCCGCATCGCCTGCGGCACGATGATCCGGCGCAGCGTCCTGGCGTGGCTCATGCCCAGCGCGTGCGCCGCCTCGGTCTGGCCCTCGTCGACGGCGTTGAGGCCGGCCCGGCAGATCTCCGCCATGTACGCCGCCTCGTTGAGCCCGAGGCCCAGCAGCGCGCACAGGAACGGGGTCATGAAGTCCGACCACTCGTCCTTGTAGAGCGGCATGATGTCGATGTACTGGAAGACGAGGCCCAGGTTGAACCAGAGGAACAGCTGGACGTAGACCGGCGTACCGCGGAAGAACCAGACGTAGAACCACGCGACCGTCGAGGTGACCGGGTTCTTGGACTGGCGCATCACGGCCAGGATCACGCCGCCCACGATGCCGATGATCATCGAGAGCACGGTGATCAGCAGGGTGTTGCGCAGGCCCTTGAGGATGTCCGCGTTGAACATGTACTGGGGGATGGCGTCCCAGTTGACGTTCCCGGCGGCGAAGGCCCGGCCGAGCAGGGCGATCAGTCCGAGGACGACGACCGCCGCCACCCAGCGGCCGTAGTGGCGGACCGGAATGGCCTTGATCGGCTCGGGCTGGGGCGGCGGAGCGTCCGCCGGCGGCTGGGCCGACTTGTCGACGTCAACTGACACGGGTGTTGCCTTTCAGCGTTCGGCGGGAGGGGCGCGGAGCGGAGGGGTGGGCGTTCGACGGCTCAGGAGCCGCCATTGAGCTGCACCTTCTTGACCGCGGCATCCTTGACGTCCCACTTGTCCAGGACCTTGGCGTACGAGCCGTTCTTGATCGCGAGTTCCAGCGCGGCCCGGAGCGTGTCACGCAGCTGCTCCTTGCCCTTGGGGACCGCAATGCCGTACGGGGCCGCCTTGAGCGGCGCGCCGCCGACCATCTGGAAATCCTTGCCGTGACCGGAGACCTTCACCGCATACGCCGCGACCGGGTAGTCGCTGGAGACGGCGTCGACACCGGCGGTGCGCAGCCGGGTCTGGGCCTCGGAGTCGTTGTCGAAGGCCTCGATCGAGATCGGCTGCTCGCCGTTCTTCTCACAGGCCTTCGACTTGTCCTTGGCCAGGTCGTGCGAGACCGTGCCGCGCTGCACCGCGAGCTTCTTGCCGCACAGCGTCTCCCAGCCGTCGATGCCCTTGGTCTTGCCCTTCTGGGTGTAGAGCGACACACCGACGTTGAGGTAGTCGATGAAGTCGACACCCTGGCCGATCTTCTTGCCGGTGTTGCTGTCGATGCCCTCCTGGCGTTCCTTGGTGTCCGTCATCGCCGACATCGCGATGTCGTAGCGCTTGGACTTCAGGCCGCCCATGAGGGTGTCGAAGGTGGCGTTGTTGAAGTTGAGCTTGATGCCCAGCTCCTTGCTCATCGCCTCCGCGAGATCCGGGTCGATGCCCTCGATCATGCCGTTGGAACGGAACTCCACCGGCTTGTACGTGATGTCCGAGCCGACCTGGAGCATGGCCTTTTCCTGGACGTCCTTGGGCAGCTTCTTGAACAGCGGCGCATTGACGTCGCGGTTCTTCTTCGCCTCGCGCTTGGCGATGGCCGCGTCCGTCTGGTCGCCGCAGGCGCTGAGCAGCAGCAGCGAGGCGGCGACCGCGGCCGCCGCGGCCACGGCCGTGCGAGACCTGCCGGCGGCCGTGCGACGGGTGGTGCTTGCGGTCATGCTGAGCCTCCTGCGAATGGAGAAGCCGATGGAGAAGCCGACGTGACAAAGGGGCCGGGGGCACACCGTCGAGCGTCGCGACCTCGGTTGGTGACGGAATCCTGCCATCCGGGCTCCGGTATTCGGACTGTCGTTATGGTCAAAATCGGATAACGGACGGAGAAGGCGAGGTGACGCCCTTGTGGCACAAGGGGAGCCTCCGCCTCCGCCGAGGCCGGCGCTTCCCGCCCCGTTCCCGGCGTCTCGGGATCCGGACCGGAGGGGATGGCTCTTCTGCGTTTTTTGTGCATTTCGCGGTTATTGTCGGAACTCTGAACTCGAGGGTAAGGAATCTGACTCGTCGGGGCCCGCGCCCGTCGGGTAGAAAGGTTCGTTACACCCCTCATCCGGGGCTCAGGGCGCGTGTGCGGCGCGCCCGGCGTCCGAAACCTCCCCGCGCGCGGCGGTCATCCGCCGTGCAGGGCGCGGACGCGGTGCCCGCCCACCCCTCAACCAGGGGGTGGCCACCCTCAACAGAATTTCGATTAAAGGGGTAAGACAAGTGGCAGCGGAGATCGTCAATCCTCGCAGCGACAGCAATACCGGCGCGGGCGCGGGCAGTGCGCCCGACGATGCTTTCGACCCGGCCTTCGCGCTGCATCGCGGCGGCAAGATGGCCATCCAGGCGACCGTGCCGGTCCGCGACAAGGACGACCTGTCCCTCGCGTACACGCCGGGTGTCGCCAAGGTGTGCAGCGCCATCGCCGAGCAGCCCGAGCTCGTCTACGACTACACCTGGAAGTCCCAGGTCGTCGCCGTGGTCACGGACGGCACCGCGGTGCTGGGCCTCGGCGACATCGGCCCGGAGGCCTCGCTCCCGGTGATGGAGGGCAAGGCCATCCTCTTCAAGCAGTTCGGCGGCGTCGACGCGGTGCCGATCGCGCTCGGTACCACCGACACCGACGAGATCATCGAGACCGTCGTCCGTATGGCCCCGTCCTTCGGTGGCGTCAATCTGGAGGACATCTCGGCGCCGCGGTGCTTCGAGATCGAGCGCCGGCTCCAGGAGCGCCTGGACATTCCGGTCTTCCACGACGACCAGCACGGCACGGCCGTGGTCACGCTGGCCGCGCTGCGCAACGCCGCCAAGCTCACCGACCGCTCGCTCGGCCAGCTGCGGGCGGTCATCTCGGGCGCCGGCGCGGCAGGCGTCGCCATCGCCAAGATCCTCATCGAGGCGGGCATCGGCGACGTCGCGGTCTGCGACCGCAAGGGCGTGGTCTCCACCGACCGCGGCGACCTCACGGACGTCAAGCGCGATGTGGCCGGCTTCACCAACAAGGGCCGGCTGACCGGGTCGCTGGAGGACGCGCTGGACGGCGCCGATGTCTTCATCGGGGTCTCCGGCGGCACGGTGCCGGAAGAGGCGGTGGCCAAGATGGCGAAGGACTCGCTGATCTTCGCGATGGCCAACCCCACCCCGGAGATCCACCCGGAGGTCGCGCACAAGTACGCGGCCGTGGTGGCCACCGGGCGCAGCGACTACCCGAACCAGATCAACAACGTGCTGGCCTTCCCGGGCATCTTCGCCGGTGCCATGCAGGTGCGGGCCACCCGGATCACGGAAGGCATGAAGCTCGCCGCCGCCGAGGCGCTGGCCGCCGTCGTCGCCGATGAGCTCAGCGCCGACCGGGTCATCCCCTCGCCGTTCGACGAGCGGGTCGCACCGGCCGTCACCGCCGCCGTCGCGGCCGCCGCCCGCGCCGAGGGCGTGGCCCGTCGCTGACCGCGCCGCCACCGGAGTAACCGGAGTCGTCCGCCAACGGGCCGGGCCCGCACCTCACCCAGGTGCGGGCCCGGCCCGTTGTGGTGGCGCGGTACGGGCGGCGCGGCGCGGATGACACGGCGCGGCACGGCGGCGCGGTGCGTGTCACACCCCTGCGCGGTACCGCAGCGCCCGGCCGCGGCCTACGTTGGGATCATGTTTGCTGCCTATGCCGCCCGCATCGACCGTGACCAGCCGCTGAACGGCCTCGAATTGGGGGAGCGCCCGGCCCCTGACGTACGCCCCGGCTGGACGACCGTCAACGTCAAGGCCGCCTCCCTCAACCACCACGACCTGTGGTCGCTGCGCGGAGTGGGGATCACCGAGGACAGCCTGCCGATGATCCTCGGCTGTGACGCCGCCGGAGTGGACGCGGACGGCAACGAGGTCGTCCTGCACTCCGTCATCGGGCAGACAGGTCACGGAGTCGGCGCCGAGGAGAAGCCCTCCATCCTCACCGAGCGCTACCAGGGCACCTTCGCCGAGCAGGTCACCGTCCCCTCCTGGAACGTGCTGCCCAAGCCGAAGGAGCTGTCCTTCGAGGAGGCGGCCTGTCTGCCGACCGCCTGGCTGACCGCGTACCGGATGCTGTTCACCAACGCGGGCGTACGGCCCGGGGACAGCGTCCTGGTGCAGGGCGCCGGCGGTGGCGTGGCGACCGCCGCCATCGTGCTGGGCGCCGCCGCGGGGCTGCGGGTCTTCGCCACCAGCCGGGACGAGGGCAAGCGCAAGCGCGCGCTGGAACTGGGCGCCGAGGCGGTGTTCGCGACCGGCGAGCGCCTGCCGCAGCGGGTGGACGCGGTGATCGAGACGGTCGGCGCCGCCACCTGGTCGCACTCCGTCAAGTCGCTGCGCCCCGGCGGCAGTCTGGTCATTTCGGGCGCCACCAGCGGTTTCACCCCCAAGAGCGGGGAGCTCAACCGGATCTTCTTCCTGGAGCTGAAGATCGTCGGTTCCACGATGGGCAGCAAGGAGGAGCTGGCATCGCTGCTCAGCTTCTGTGCGGCCAAGGGCATCCGGCCGGTCATCGATTCCACGCTGCCGCTGGACCGGGCGCGGGAGGGCTTCACGAAGATGGCGGAGGGCGAGCTGTTCGGCAAGATCGTGCTGACGGTGTGACGCCCGGCGTGCGGTCCCTTCGGTGGCCGACGTGATGTCGGCGTCCCTTCGGTGCGTGGCGTGAGGTTCCTTCGGCGAGGAGGCCGGGAAGAGTGCGGATCCTGCGGGCGGAGGGGCGCGCCGCCGCGCCGTGGAGCAACGGCGGCGGGGTGACCCGGGAGGTCGCCGTCCAGCCGCCGGGCTCCGGCTGGGACACCTTCGCCTGGCGCGTCAGCCTGGCGGACGTCACCCGGGACGGGCCGTACTCGCCGCTGCCCGGCGTCCGGCGGATCCTCACCGTCGTCGACGGCGCCGGGCTGGAGCTGACGGTGGACGGCACCGCGCAGCTCCTCCCCGAGCGCTACCGCCCGTTCGCCTTCCCCGGCGCTGCCGCCACCGGCTCCCGGCTGCTGGACGGCCGCCCCGTCGTCAACCTCAACGTGATGCTCCGGGAGGGGCGGGCGGCGGCGACGGTGGAGATGGTGCGGGGGAGAGGGAGGGGGAGGGGGAGCCGGGTGGTGTGGCCGGCCGGTGACGGCGCTGCCGGTCGTGAGCGTGTCCGTGACCCCGACGAGGTCATGGTGGTGGCGGTCGAGGGGCGCACCTGGCTCGGGGCGTCCGGCGCATCACTCGGGGCTCCAGGCGCCTCACTCGGGGCACCCGGCGCCCATGAGGCGCAGCTGGAGCGGTTCGACGCGGCGCTGCTGACGGCGCCGGACGCGGCGGCCACGGTGTTGTGGACGGAGGGCACCGCGGCGGTGATCGCTCTGTCCGTGACCGCGGCCGCCCCTGCCCGGCCTTAGGGTTTCCGCCCGGCGCCAGGCCTTTCCGTTTTTCCGTGTGTGTCAATGATGGTTGACGCGCCCGCTGCTGTCAACGTAAATTGACATCTATGACCGATGCAACGGATCTTGCCGAGCGGGCCGGTGACCGGGACCCCCGGGTCGGGCTCCGCGCCGTGGCCGCGCTCCGCCGGCTGCTGGAACAGCTCGAAGCCGTGCAGGTGCGCAGCGCCCGCGCGAAGGGCTGGTCGTGGCAGGAGATCGCGGCGGAGCTGGGTGTCAGCAGGCAGGCAGTGCACAAGAAGCACGGGAGGCGCTGATGTTCGAAAAGTTCACGGCCGACGCACGCGCGGTGGTGCGCGGCGCCGCGGAGCAGGCGGACCGTACGGGCAGCGACAGGGTCGGCGAACCGGAGCTGCTGCTCGCGCTGCTGGAGCGTACGGACTCGCCGGCCGCCCGGTTGCTCGCGGCGCTCGGTGTCCATGCGCGGCGGGAGTCGGTGGCGGACGCCCTCGCGGCGGTGCGCCGGCGCGGCGGGGTGTCCACGGCTGACGCGGCGGCGCTGGCCGGGCTCGGGATCGATATCGACGAGGTCGTGACGCGGGTGGAACAGGCGCACGGGGTGGGCGCGCTGGCCGCCGGCGGGCCGGCCGGGCGCCGCGGGCGGACGCGCCGGCGGTTCACGGCGGAGGCGAAGTCCGTACTGGAGCGTGCCCTGCGGATCGCGGCCGGACGCGGCGAGCGGTACCTCGGTGACGAGCATCTGCTGATGGCGCTGGCAGCCAGGCCAGGACCGGCCGCGGCGGTGCTCGCCGATCACGGGGTGACCTACGGCGATGTGCTGCGGGTGCTGGGTGAGGAGCGGGGCCGGCGGGCGAGTTGAGGCAGGACCGGGGGCGGGCCCGTGGGTGAGCCACGGGCAGTCCCCACGGGCAGTCCCCACGGGCAGTCCCCACGGGCAGTCCCCACGGGCAGTCCCCACGGGCAGTCCCCACGGGCAGTGCGCGCCCTACGGATAGCCGACCTTCACCGTCCCGATGCCCAGTGTGCTGTGCCGGGGCAGGTAGCCGGCCTCGAACACCGCGCTCAGGACGGGGTGGAGCAGTTGCGCCAGCCGTTCGGCACGCGCATGGCCCAGTGCCCGCCACGGGCCGGCCGCCAGCCGGTCCGTGGTCCGTTCGATCGCCTCGCGTTCCTTGCGTGCGCGCTCGGTCGCGGTGCCGTCCGGCGCGATCCAGCCGCGGGCGGCGAGGCGGTGCCGGGCGTCGCTCCACTCCTGCGCGCTCCAGCCGCGCCCCACGAAGTCGGCGGCCGGCGCGGCACCGATCGCGGCGAAGGACACCAGGGCCTCACAGGGGTCGAGTCCGCAGGTCAGCAGGGCCGCCAGATGGCCGTCGCCGCGATGTTCGCGCAGTATCGTCGCGGCCTGCCAGAGCACCAGCTGCGGTGCGTCCGGCCACGGCAGATCGCGGTTGGCGGCGGCCAGCGGGCGGGCGGCACAGCCGGCGTTCTCGGCGGCCTGGCGGGCGAGCCGGGCCGCCTCGGCGAGTTGCGCGGTGCTCAGCCGGCCGTCGATCAGGGATGTCAGCGCACGGTCCATGGCCAGCAGTCGCGCGTCCAGCACCTTGGCCGGGTCCGCGACGGTCCAGATCCGCGGGAGGTGCCGGGCGATCATCCGCGGGCTGAAGGTGTAGTACGTCGAGGCCACCAGTTCAGGCCCGGCGGCGCCCAGCGGAGCCGTGCGCCAGGCGAAGTAGCCGGGCCAGCGGGAGGACACGTCATGGCCGAGGTCGGCGGCGACCTGGCGGGCCTCGGGGGCGAAGTACAGCGTGGCGTGCAGTGGCTCCAGCAGGTGCCACATCCGGCGGGCGACCGAAAGGTATTCCGACATCGCTTTACCTCATGGCCTTCACGATGCGTGCGCAGACAGGAAGTGGGGCCGTGGTCGGGAACACGGCCACCGGTCCGCGGAATCGGGCGGCTGGGGCTCCCTGGAGCCCGGCGCCGGACGGAAAGCCGTGCGAAGTAGTGAGTTCCCCGATTACGCGGCGTGAATCCAGAGCGCAGTTGGCAACTGTGCGTAGCCGAGGCCCGGCGGGGATCCGCTTCCGGCCGCCGTGGCCCTCGCGGCGGGGCGACGGCCGGATGTGCCCCCGGTGCGCCGGATATTCGATCGAGTCCGGGCGGCGCCCGTGCGTAGGGTGACCCGGCCGACGGCCCACGGGGGGTCGATGCGCCTGGGGAGAGGAAGCACCGGATGACGTACCGAGGATGGGCCGACGAGGGGTACGGGGCCTTCGCGGACGAATTCGCCCGGAACTTCGCCGAGCGCGGGGAACTCGGCGCCGCCGCGGCCGTGTTCGTGGGCGGGCGCAAGGTCGTGGACCTGTGGGGCGGCATCGCCGATGACCGGACCGGGCGGGAGTGGCAGGAGGACACCGTCCTTCCCGTCATGTCCATCGCCAAGGCCGTCGTCAGCATCCTGGCCCATCTGCTGGCGCAGGACGGGCAGTTGGATCTCGATGCCCCGGTGGCCGCCTACTGGCCGGAGTTCGCCCGCCACGGCAAGGAGGGGATCACCACCCGGATGGTGCTCGCCCACACCGCCGGAATCCCGCTCGCCGAGCGGCAGTTGACGTTCGAGGAGCTGACCGCCTGGACACCCGTGATCCGCGCCCTGGAGGAACAGAAGCCGCTCTGGGAGCCCGGTACCGCCTTCGAGTACCACGCCCATGCCTTCGGCTTCATCGTCGGGGAGGTGATCCGGCGCCTCACCGGCCGCACGCCCGGCGGCTTCTTCCGGGCGGTCATCGGTGACCCCCTGGGCCTGCGTACCTGGATCGGTATGCCGCGGGAGGAGGTGCCGGGGATGGCCCGTCTCGTCGAGGCGGACGGGCGGCCCCCGCTGCCGAGTGCCGATCTGCTGCCCATGCGGGCCCTGACGATGAACGGCGTCCTGTCCTTCCCCGGACTCGACGATCCGCACGGCTACAACTCGCCCGCCCTGCTGACCGCCGAATTCCCCGGAGCGGGCGCGGTGTCGTCGGCGCGCGGCCTGGCGACCCTGTATGCGGCGGTCGCCACCGGCGTGGACGGCGGGCCGCGGCTGCTGTCCGAGCGAACGGTCACCGACGCGGTCACCCAGCTGTCGGGCGGGCCTTCGTTCTCCGGCTTCCCGGACCTCGGCGCACGCTGGGGGACCGGCGTCCTCCTCGACTCGGCGTTCCGTCGGCTGCTCGGTCCGCGCTCCTTCGCCCACAGCGGGGCGGGCGGCCAGTTCGCCTTCGGGGACGACGAGTTCGGGGTCGGGTTCGCGTACACCGCCAACCGGATGGGCAGCCCTGGTGACCAGCGGGCCGAGCGGCTCATCGGGGCGCTGCGGGAGTGTGTCGGGGCCCGGAGGCCGTGAGCGGGGGGCAGGGGCGAGGGGCGGCGAGGGGCGAGAGGCGAGGGCGAGTCAAGGGGCGTGAAGCCGCTGGGTGAACGGTCATGGGGCTGAGTGAGTGGCCGTGGCCGTGGGTGGGGCGGGGGCGCAGCCGATGCGCGCCCGCCCCGGCCGCTCGGTGCCCCCACCCGCTCGGTGCCCCACCCGCTCGGTGTCCCGGCCGCTCGGTGCCCCCGGCCCTCGGTCGCCCCGGCGGTGAAGGACCGGTTCTGCCGTCCCGGTCCGTGCGGGGCCCGTCTCAGTCGTCCCGGTCCGTGAAGGAGCCGTACTGCTCCGGGTGACGCAGCAGCGCGCCGATGTGGGCGGCGGCCGTCGACAGCCGGCGGCGGGACTCCTTCAGCTGTTCGGCCGTGACGCCGTGATCGCGCGCCGCGTCCCGCAGCTCGTCGCGGAAGCGGTCCAGCAGCCGGTCGAAGTCGCGGGCGGGGTGGTCTCCGGCCGGTTCCTGCGCCCACTGAGGGCCCGGCGGAGCCCCGGCCGCCGGGCCCTCAGTGGGCTCCTCCTCGGTCAGGTCCACGCGCTCGACCGTCACCCGGGCCCCGCTCTGCGCGCCGCCCCGCCCGGCTCCGTGCGGCTCGTCGCCCCGGCCGGTTTCGCGCGGCTCCTCGCCCCGGCCCGCGCCCGACTGGCCGCCGGTGAAGCGCCCGACCTCGCGGGAGACCTCGGACAGCGCCTCGCGCACCGCCCCCGACCAGTCGCCGGACCGCACCGCCCCCTGGGTCTGCTCCTGTACGCGCTTGATGACCCGCTGGACCTCCTCGCGCGCGAACACCTGGGCGTCCCTGGCCTGCTTACGGGCCCGCTGGGCGTCCTGCCTGGCGCGCCGGCTCTCCTCCTTGGCCCGCCGGGCCTGCTCCTTCCACTCCTCCTTGGCGCGCCGGAACTCGTCCTTCGCCTGCCGCCAGGACTCCTTGTCGCCGAAGGCGGCGTCGAAGTAGTCGGCGGCCTCAGGGAAGGGCCGGCCGGCGGTGTCCTGCGCGGCGTCCGCCGGCCCGCCGCCGTTCCGTCCGGCCTTCCCTGACCCTCCCGCGTCCTTGCGGGCCTGCTGGGCGGCCTCCCGGATCTCGCGGCGCAGCTCCCGTGCCGAACCGCTCACGTCCTCCCGGATGTCGGACGCCAGGGCGGCGACCGACTCCCGGATCTCCAGTTCGAGATCCGCCAACTCGCCCCCGCGGTCGGCGAGTTCGGACCGTCCGGCATCGGTGATCGAGTAGACCTTGCGGCCGCCCTCGGTCGCATGCGTCACCAGGCCCTCGGCCTCCAGCTTGGCCAGCCGGGGGTAGACCGTGCCGGCGGAGGGGGCGTAGAGGCCCTGGAAGCGCTCCTCCAGGAGGCGGATGATCTCGTAGCCGTGCCGCGGCGCCTCGTCGAGCAGCTTGAGGAGGTAGAGGCGCAGGCGGCCATGGGCGAAGACGGGGGGCATGCTCAGAGCACCTTCTTCCCGGCGGTCGGGCCGGTGGGGGAGTCGTCGTGCGGACCGGGGTCGGCGCCCCCGGGGGCGCCGGGCCGGCTGTCCCGGGCCTCCGGGGAGGGGCGGCGCAGCAGGGCCAGGCCGCCGGAGAGGGTGGTGACCTTGAGCGTGCCGGTGCCCGCGCCCAGCGAGCCGGTGACCTTCTTCGCGCCCCACTGGCCGCTGACCCGCAGGCCGTCGAAGGCGTTGGAGACGGTGCCGCTCGCGGTGTTGGCCTCGACCGTGGCGTCGGCCGGGTCGGGAAGCCGGATGGCGACCTCCCCGGAGACCGTCGTCAAGGCGATGTCGGCGCCTTGCCCGGGGTCCAGATCGAGGACCATGTCGCCGCTGACGGAGTCGGCGCGCACCGCCCCGCCCGCCCCGTCGATGACCGTCAGATCCCCCGAGACGGAGTGGAAGTGCAGATCGCCGGAGACCGACTGTGCCTCGACATTGCCGGAGACCGTGTCGGCCCGCACCCCGCCGGTCAGCCCGACGAGCGTGCTGTCACCGCAGACGCCGCGGACATCCGTGCGTCCCGAGACGCCGGAGATCACCGCGCAGGCGCCGACCACGCCGACCTCGACGCGGGTGCCGGCCGGTACGGTCACCGAGACCACCGCTTTGCGGTTCCACCCCTTGCGGTCGAGGAACTTCAGGAAGCCCTTCCAGGGGAGGTCCTGGTAGGCGACCGACAGGGTGCCGTTTCGGTACGAGACGGTCAGCGGCGGGCCGTGCACCTCGCCGATTTCCACGCGGGCCGGGCCGTCGTCCGTGGTGCCGACGACGTTGACGGTTCCGTTGATCACGCGCACGTTCAGGGCGTCGACGGGTTCGGTGACCTCCAGAGTGCGTGGTGAGGTCACCTGTGTCGGTTGGTGCGACCACTCGGTCCCGGCTGGCATGCCTGCCTCCCCTGAATCCCCTGCAATGGGCAACACAACATATCGCGTCTACTTCAGACACGATATATCGCGGATGAGGGAAGTCAAGCGCCTCGTTCGGGGATGCGTCCGGAGGACTTTCGGAGGTGTCCGGAGTGCTCCCCTTGCTCGCGTCCTTGATCGCCAGGGGGCGGAAGAGTGCAACCGCCCGGTGCCGTGGAGGAGTCCTCAGTGGTGTCACTTGATGTCGTGGCGTATGCCATGAAGGAGTCGAACACGTGCGCAAAGCAACGGGGTTGCTCTCGGTTCTGGTGCTCGGTGCCGCGGTGGCCGGGCCGGTCGCGTCGGCACACGCCGCGCCCGCCACCGCTTCCGTCGCTGCCGCCGCGAGCTGTCACAGCCTGGTCGTCAAGGCGAACTCGGCGAACGGCAAGGCGCTGCCGGCCGACGGCGCCCACAGCTACAAGAAGGCCATCGGCCACAACAAGGCGACCCAGAAGTACGCCGTCCAGGCGCAGGGGGCCTGCCGGCACGCGCGGCACGCGGAGGAGATCCGGGACGCGCTCCGTGCCGCCCAGCAAGGGGCGAGGAGGGCCGAGCTGAACAACAAGAGGGCCTACTACGAGCACGACCCGCGGGCCGGGCGGGCGGCCTTCAACGATGAGGAAGAAGTGAAGATGCGGATGCGCGACGCGCTCCGCTACGCCTGATCCAGGCCTGCCGGTGTACGGCCCGCCGCCCGCGCGGCGGTGGGCCCTGCCCGCGCGGGGGCTCCGCACGGACCGTGCGGCACCCGCCGCGTGGGGCGGTGCCGGCCCCTGCTCCGCCGTACGCGGGCCGGGCCCGGCCGGCTACTCGTCCTCGTCCTCGTCGTCCAGCCGGGCCAGCCACGTGGCCAGCCGCTCCACCGGTACCTCGAAGTCCGGGTTCAGGTCGACGAAGGTCCGCAGCTGATCGGCCACCCACCCGAGGGAGACCTCCTCCTCGCCGCGTCGGCTCTCCAGCTCTTCGATGCCACGGTCAGTGAAATACACGCGCTCTCCACCAGGGGTCATGGGTCATTCCCGGCCAGGATAGGCAGGCGCATGGACCTCTCGCGCCACAGGCACCCGAAGGCTAGCCTGATCACCTTGTCAACGGTCCCGCGGTGATCGGGGAATTGCCGCCCACGGGGAGCAGGAGGCCGTGATGCACGAGCGCGCGCAGCGCATCGAACTGCCCGACGGTACGGAAGTCTGGGCCCGGGTCTCCCGGCTCGACGCCCCGGGGCTCGGCGGGCCGGACGACGTGGACCCGGCCGACGGCGAATTCGAGGACGTCGGTGCCTGGGACGCGCTCGGCGCCCGCGTCGAGGGGCTGCGCGAGGTGGTCGGCGGGGTCGCCGCCAGTATCCGCCAGGCCACCGAGCGGGTCGCGCCGCACGAGACCAGTGTGACCTTCGGCGTGGAGCTGTCGGCCAAGCCGGGCAAGGCCGTCGCCCTGCTCGCGGACGGCGAGGCCAAGGCCAACCTCTCGGTCACGCTCACCTGGCGCCGCGCGGACGAGGCGCCGCCGGCGGCGGAGCCGCACGGGGGGCCCGCGGCCGGCCGCCGGGAGCCGGATGATGCGAGCCGCTGATGACGACCTCCGAGGGCCAGGCCGCCGGCCGCGGTGACCGTGCCCACTACGCACAGCTCCTCGACCATGCCGGGCGCGCCACCGTCGCCCTGCGCGCCGCCCCGGGAGCGACCGCGGGACGGCCGTGGGGCAGCGGGGTGCTGATCGCCCCGGGATGGGTTCTGACCTGCGCCCACGTGCTCGCGGCGAGCGACGGGCGGCGCCGCGGCACGGGCCCGGACGGCGTCTTCGGGGTCGCGTTCGGCGGCCGGGTGGTGCCCGCGCGGACGGCGTACGACCTGAGCCGGCCCGACCCGGCGGCCGGGCCCACCGCCGCCCGCGCCGATCTCGCGCTGGTCCGGCTGCTCGATCCGGAGACCGAGCACCCCTGCGCCTGGCTCAGCGATCAGCCGGCGACGCTCCTGGAGGACGCCTATATCTTCCGCGGCCACGACGCTTCGGGCACGGGCGCGGGCGCCGGCCGGGACCCCGGCGCCGACCGAGGCCCTGGCGCGGGCGCGGGCCCTGGCGCGGGCGCGGGCCCTGGCGCGGGCGCGGGCCCTGGCACGGGCGCAGGCCCTGGCACGGGCGGGGGCGCACGTGCGCGCGAGGGAGGCGGCACACGGGACGGATGCGGTGTACGGGGGAGGGGAGAGGGAGACGGCCCCGGCACGCGGGAGCCGGACGGGGACGGTGTCAGCCGGGTATCGCGGAACGGGCGCCGGGCGCCTGACGATCCCGCGGGCCCGCCCGCCCTCGCCACCACCCCCGCCACCCCGAGCACCCCCGCCACCCCGGCCATCCCCGTCGACCCCTTCATCGCCGTCCGCTTCGGTGCCCGGGACGCCCGGGGGCTGCAGTTCGGCAGCGATGTACGGGTCACCCCCGGCGCCTCCGGCGGGCCGCTGATCGACTGTGACCGCGGCGAGGTGGTCGGCATCGTCAAGGGCCGCCACCAACAGGACCACGTCGGGCTCGCGGTGCCGGTCACCGCGCTGCGCGGGCTGGGCCCCGAACACCTGGTCCCGGGCGCCGAAGGCCTGGGGCCCGACCCGTACCACGCGCTGATGAGCCTGCACGACCGCTGGCACTGGGCCGGTCAGGAGCTCGGCCGCGCCGCCGGGCCGACCTGGTTCGACGCCCAGCACGCGATCATGTCGGGCCGGGGCCGCCTGTGGGGCGTACAGGAGCGGCTGCAGGCGCTGGACCTGCTCGCCCGCCTGCCCGCGCCGCGCGATCCGCTGGTCGTGGAGGCCGCGGTCGGCGAGGTGCTGGACCGCGGGGACCGGCCCGGTGCCTGGGCGCTGCGTACCTGGCGGGACGGCCACGGTGCGCTCTACCAGGGCAGCGACCCGTACACCGAGCTGCGCGCCTTCGTGCACTACCTGCGGATCGTGGCGCAGCTGACCGCCGACGAAGTGCGCGACGTACCGGGCGAGCAGGCCGCCGCGGTCCGCGGGCAGGCGCTCCGCCTCGCGGAGTTCGTCCAGGCCAAGGCGGTGGTGCTGCAGCCCCAGGACCGCCGCAGGATAGGCCCGGTACGCCGCCGCCCGCGCTCCGTACTCGTCGAGTTCGAGCCGCTGTTCTACGACGAGGGCGGACCGGAGCTCTTCAACTGGTCGGTCAGCGAGGGCTACGGCCAGGGGCAGTGGCTGCGGGTGGACGTCCAGGAGTCGGCCGGCGGGGTGCCGTTCGAGCAGGCGCGGGAGCAGGTGCTGCGACGGCTCGGCGGGCGGCTGCTGCGCGCCGACGGCGACGCCGGGCCGGGTGCCCGGGTACGCCTGGAGGTCGCCGTCCCCGAAGGTCACTGGCACACCGCCGCCGGCCAGTGGGAGGTCGCGGCCTCGACCCGGCGCACCGCCCGGCTGCGGCCGGTGGGCCCCGGGCGCGCCGTGATCCTGCGTGACCAGGGACGGCGCGAACAGGTCGACCCGGCCTGGCTGCGCCGCTGGCAGGGCCTGGCCGCCGCCCCCGCACTGCAGGCGCTGCGCATTGCGCCGCACCAGGGCGGCGGCGCGTCGCCCGGCTCCGAGGAGGCGGTCTGGCGGCTGCTGGAGACGGCCGCCGAGGGCGCGCTGCCCGCGCTGTGCCATACGGTCGCCGACGGCTTCGGGCGGGACGCGGTCGGCGCCGTGCTGGACACCGGCTTCCCCGCCGGGCTGTGGCCGGCCGGCGGCCACGGCGAGGAGCGGGGCTGCGATGCCGGGTGCGAGGAATTCCACCGCGGGGTACGGGAGTTGCTGCAGGGATCGGGCGGGCTGGCCCGGCTCCCCGAGCTGGTCCGGCAGCTGCGTGCCAAGGCCGCCGGGGCCGCCGAGGAGGGCATGCACTGGGCCCGCGATCTGGTGCTCCTGTACGACGACCCGGAGGACCCGATCCCGCCGCTCTTCACGGACCGCCCCCAGCTGTCCCCGCGATGAAGGGGGCACGGAGCCGCCCCCTCGGCGGCCTTGGCGCCGCGCACGCCCCCCTGCGCCTCGCACGCGCCCGGTGCCCGCCTCTGCCGCGTCCGCCCCTTCCGCGGCAAGTGGCGCCCTGTGCATGGCACTTGGCCGCCCGCGATGCCCCTGGGGAAGACCGGAAACCGCCCCGTGTGCTTCCGTCCGGCTGAGTACTGTCATAGCGTCGTGGAAGACTTGTCCGTGAGGCGCACCTGCGTGATGGCGGGTGACGGACGTGGGGGAGGCCGGGGTGGACGATGCCGACGTCTCCGGCGATCCGCCATGACCATCGCTCCTGACCGAGGCCTGGCCGGCGACGAGGAGTTCCGACGTGAGCGACTGGCTCATCTACCGTGGCGCGGGGGCACCGCACGACGGAATTGAGCACCTTCCGCCGCCACCCCCATGGCGTGATTTCGACGGTGGCCCTCTGGTGGCGCCGCCGGCCGCCCTCGACCCCTCCTCCGAGCGCAGGCTCGGCGTGCAGCACCGCGAAGCCAGCCACCACCGCCCGGGCGAGACCGAGCGCGAGCTGGTCAACGCCGCCCTCTATCTGCGCCGTCCGCTGCTGGTGACCGGTGCGCCGGGCAGCGGCAAGAGCACCCTGGCGCATTCGGTCGCCTACGAACTCGGCCTCGGCCGGGTGCTCGGCTGGCCGGTCGTCAGCCGCAGTACCCTGCGCGACGGCCTGTACGACTACGACGCCATCGGCCGCCTCCAGGACCTCCAGATCGCCCGCGCGGCCCCGGCCGCAGCGGACGGCGGGGTGACGGCCGACGCGGACCCCACCGACGAGCCCGGCGGCGGCATCGGCCGCTACATCCGCCTCGGCCCGCTGGGCACGGCCCTGCTGCCCGCCGCCCGGCCCCGCGTCCTGCTCGTCGACGAGCTCGACAAGAGCGATATCGACCTGCCCAACGACCTCCTCAACGTGCTGGAGGAAGGGGAGTTCCGGATTCCGGAGCTGGAGCGGCTGGCCGGATCCGCCCCCGAGGTGGAGGTGCTGAGCGACGACGGCGCGCGGGTGACGGTGCGCGACGGCCGGGTGCGCTGCCATGCCTTCCCCTTCATCGTCCTCACCAGCAACGGCGAACGCGACTTCCCCGCGCCCCTGCTGCGCCGCTGTATCCACCTCCACATCCCGGTGCCGGACAAGGAGCGGCTGGCCGCCATGGTGCGGGCCCACTTCGGCGAGGGCGCGGCCGAGCGCTACGAAGCGGTGATCGACGGCTTCCTGGACCGCGAGCCCGGCGATGTCCGCGCCGTCGACCAGCTCTTCAACGCCATCCACCTCACGCAGAAGGCCGGCTGGACGGACGAGGACGAGGAGGAGACCCGGCGGCGTCTGACGGCGGAGCTGATGCGGCCTCTCGATCGGACGAGGTGAGTGCGGTGCCCCTCGGGGACCCCGGACCGGGCCCCCTCGACGAACTCGTCGCCCGGCTGACCGCGGCGGGGGTGCCGGCCGACGCCCGCGGGATGGCCGACGCCCTCTGGCTCGCCCAGTGGATCACCCCGGACGCGGCACGGGCCGACGGCTCCGCGGAGGCCGGGCCCGCCCGCACCCGGCCCGGTGGTCCGGATCCGGCCACATTCCGGGTGGGACCGGCCGTTTCCGTGGACCCCGGGGACGCCCGCGGGACACCGCAGGCCGGCGACGGACCCGGCCCCGACGCGGACCCGTCCTCGTCCGCCCTCCGGGACAGCGCCCGGCGCCGGGTCGCGGAGCTGCTGCCCACCCGGGACGAACGGCTCCCCGACCCGGACCGGCAGCGCCTGGGCGAGGTCGCGGTCCCGGTCGCCTCCGCCTTCCCCGGGCTGCTGCCGCTGCAGCGGGCGCTGCGGCCCATCCAGCGCTACCGCCCGCCAGTCGCCCCGGCCCGCCGCAAGCTGGACGAGCCCGCCACCGCCGAACTCTCCGCCCATGCCGAAATGATCATCCCGGTGCTGCGCGGGGTGCACCGCCGGGCGGCCGCGCTGCGGCTGCTGATGGACGGCTCGTCCTCGATGGCCGTCTGGGAGCAGATGCTGCACGACCTGCGCCAGGTCTGCGAACGGGTCGGCGCCTTCCGCGATGTGACGGTCCACTACCTCCATCCGCACGGCCCGGACATCGGCGTCGCGGCGGCCCCGGGCCCCGGCCGCCCGCTGCGCCCCGCCGACCAGCTGCACGACCCGACGGGCCATCACCTCACCCTCGTGGTCAGCGACTGCGCGGGCCCGCTGTGGCGGGACGGCCGGATGCAGCGGCTGCTCTACCGCTGGGCGGCCGACGCCCCGCTCGCCGTGGTCCAGCCGCTGCCGCAGCGGATGTGGGCGCGTACCCTCCTGCCCGCCGTGGCCGGCACCCTCGTCCGCCGCCAGGGCCCCTACCAATCCCTCGGCTTCCGCCCCTCCCGCCGTCGCCGGCGCCCCGCCGGGGCACCGGGCGCCCCGCACGCAGCGCCCCGCGAACGCGCCATCCCGGTCCTCTCCGCCACCCCCTCCGCCCTCGGCTCCTGGGCCCGGCTGGCCGCCGCCGACGCCGGTCTCTCCCTGCGCGGCGCGGCCTGTGTCGTACGGGCCGACCACGGCGCCGGACAGCCGGCCCCGCCGCTGCCCGAACCCGGGCGCGCCGCACCCGCCCGAATGGTCCGCGAGTTCGACCAGCAGGCCTCACCCGCCGCCCGGCTGCTCGCCGTGCACCTCTCGGCCGTCCCGCTCGCGCTGCCCGTGATCCAGCTCGTCCAGCGCGCGATGCTGCCGCAGACCGGCCCGGCCGAGCTGGCAGAGGTGCTGCTCAGCGGCCTGGTCACCCAACTTCCCGCCGAGGAGGGGACGTCGGGGGAGCAGATCGCGGTGAGCGGGCCGTGGTACGACTTCGTGCCCGGCGTCCGCGACGAACTCCTCGGCCGGCTCAGTGCGGGCGAGGCCGCCCTGGTCCTCAAGCACTGCTCGCTCTACATCGAGCGCACCTTCGGCCGCAGCGCCCGCAACTTCCCGGCCGTCGCGGTCGCCATGCTCTCGGGCAGCGGCCGTGAGCCCGAGACCGGCCAGCGCGCCGTCCCCGAACCCTTCGCCCGGGTCTCCGAACGCGTCCTGCGCCGCTTCGAACCGGCCCTGCGCCCGCCCGCCCGGCGGCCGTATGCGCCCGACGGCCCCGCCGCGGAAGGCGCCGCCCTCCTGGAGCGCTACGAACAAGGCCGAGCCGTCCGGGATCTGATCGAGGCCGTCCGGCTGCTGCGCGCCGCCACCGAGCGGCTGCCCGTGGCCGGCACCGACCTCGCCCGCGCCCTGCTGCACGCCTGGGCGAAGTGGCGCCAGCCGGACGCCCTGGAGGAGGCGGAGCGCGCGGCACGCGCCGCGGAGCGGGCCACGGCCGAGGGGTCCGCCGGTGACCAGGAGGCCGTCACCGCCGCCCGCGAGGCCGAGCGCACCCGGGCGCTGATCGTGCTCGGCCGGGTCGGCCACGCCCGCGCCCGGGAACGCCACAGCGCCGGCACGCCGGCCGAGGAGCGCAGCGCCCTCGCCGACGCCGCCCGCCGTCTGCACGCCGCCTGCGGCCTGATGAGCCTGCTCGACCCCCGCGTCCTGGAATGCATGGTGCTGCGCACCGAGGTCCTGCGCCGCCTCGCCGCCCTGCCCGCCCCCGACGGCGGGCCGGGGACCGACGAACTGCCGGGGGCCGGTGACCTGGCCGCCGACGACCCCCTCGACGAGGCGGAACGCTGCCTCACCACCCTGCTCGACCAGTGGCCCAGCGGCGAGCAGGTACCCGGCGAGGTCTACGCCGCCCGGGGCGGTGTCCTGCTCGACCAGGCCCGCCGGGCCGCCCGCGGTCACGAGGAAGGGCCGCGGCCCGCCCGGGCGCTCGCGGTGCGGGCCGCCGACGACCTCGACACCGCCACCGTTCTGCTGCGCCGCCGCGGCAGCGCCGCCGACCGGCTGGTCTGCGAGACGCTGCTCGATCTGGCGGCGGCCCGCCAACTGCACGACGGCGAGGACCTGCCGTCCGTGCTGCCCCTCCTCGAACGCGCCCGGGCGATGTCCCGCGCACTCGACGACCCGGCGCTGGAGGCGGCCGCCCTGCGCCGTACGGCCGCCGTCCAGGGCGCCGTGCACACCCGCACCGGCGCCCTGACCGCCCTCGACGCAGCCCTCGCCGCACTGGCCGCCGCGCTCCGCCTGGCCACCCCCGATACGCCCGAGCACAGCGCGCTGCTGGCCGAGCGCGGCGCGGCGCTGCTGCTGCGCGCCCGGCAGGAACCGGCCGGCGGAGCGGGCAAGCGGCTGGCCAACGAGGCGGTGCACGTCCTGCGCGAGGCGCTGGGCCGGGCCGGGCCGCAGGACCCCGACCTCGGCCATCACCGCCTGCTGTTCGGCCGCGCCCTGAGACTGCGCTACGAACGCCAGCCCTCCCTCGCCGATCTGCACGAGGCCGACTGGATCCTGGAGCTGGCCGCCCGCGGTGTGGACGTAGCGGACGCGGTGCAGGCCGAGGCCTGGCTCGAAGTGGGCGACATCCAGCTGCTGCTGGACCGCCGCTTCGACTCCCGCGAGCGCCATGACCGGGCCGCCGCCTGCTTCCGCCGCGCCGCCGCGGCCGCCCGGCGGGCCGGCAGCCCCCTGCTGGCCGCCCGTGCCCACCACCGCCGCGGCGAGGTCCTGGAGGTCACGGCCGGCCCCCGTTCCGCGCTGCACGCCTACCGCGAGAGCTGGGAACAGTGGCAGCGCGCCGCGGAGGAGACCGGCGCCGAGGCCCAGCGCACCCGCGCCCGGATGCGCGCCCTGGAATCCACCGCCTGACCGCCCCGCGCGCCCGTCCGGTTGCCTGGCCGTCCGCACCGGAACGTGTTTCTGTGGACGGGAGTCCGGGAACACACCCGTCCAGCCGGCCAGAGGAGAGCAGCGTGGCGACTACCCCCCGCACCGAACCGGCGGTGGCCGCCCGGCCGGGGCCGTCGGCCGAACGGCTGCCGGATTTCGCCGGGGTTGACGTGGGCGTTCTCGCGGCGCGGACGGATCATGCGGTGCTGGGAGAGGTGACGGCACTGCTGCTGCGCAACTGGCCGTCGGCGGACGAGGCCGTGGCGTACTACGAGGACGGCCCGGAAAAAGCCTTGCATTGACAGGCAAGAGCGACGGTTTTTGGGCAAACGTGCAAGGGAACCGGCCAGTTGCCGGGGGAATGTGGTTCCTCGGTCGAGGGCCGAGCCATGTATCCAGTCAGCGGGCGGGAGCTGTCGATCCCGTACCTCGACGCAGGCAGACGAGTGCAGGGGGCGACGCCGTGGCGGGGGAGAAGAGCGGCCGGACGGCCGTCGTACCCTTCCGGCAGTTCGTCCTGAAGGTCCACAGCCGCTGCAACCTCGCCTGCACCTACTGCTACATCTACACCGGCCCCGACCGCAGCTGGCGCACCCGCCCGCCGACCGTCCCCGCCGCCACCGTCCGGCAGACCGCCCTGCGCATCGCCGAACACGCCCGCACCCACCGGCTGCGCGAGGTCCGGATCGACCTGCACGGCGGCGAGCCGCTGCTCACCGGCCCCGGCCCGCTCCTGGAGCAGGCCGCCGCGATCCGCGCCGCGCTGCCCGACGGCTGCACCGCCGAATTCGGCCTGCAGACCAACGGCACGCTCCTCACCCCGGGAACGCTCGACACCCTCGCCGCCGCCGGGTTCCGGCTCGGCCTCAGCCTGGACGGCGGCACCCCCGGCCTCAACCGCCGCCGGACCGACCACGCGGGGCGGCCCTCCTGGCCCGCGGTCTCCCGCGCCGTACGCCTGCTCCGCGACCGGCCCGGGGTGTTCGCCGGCATCCTGTGCACCATCGACATCACCGCCGACCCCGCGGAGGTCCACGACTCACTGCGCGCCCTGGACCCCCCGATGATCGACTTCCTCCTCCCGCACGCCAACTGGTCCAGCCCTCCCCCGGCCGCCGCGAGGGGGCCCCACGGGCCGGCCGGCCGCACCCCGTACGGCGACTGGCTGTGCACCGTCTTCGACCTGTGGTGGGACGGCGGCCCCGGGCCCCGGGTGCGGGTGTTCACCGAAATCCTCGGCCTCCTCCTGGGCCGCCCCAGCTCCAGCGAGGCGGTCGGCCTCTCCCCGGTCGTCGCCCTGGTCGTCGACACCGACGGCGCCATCGAACAGGTGGACTCGCTCAAATCCACCTACGAGGGCGCCGCCGCCACCGGCCTCGACGTCTTCCACCACACCTTCGACGAGGCGCTGGCCCACCCCGGCATGGCCGCCCGCCGCAGCGGCCGGGACGGCCTCGGCCCGCAGTGCCGAAGCTGCGCCCTGGTGGAGGTGTGCGGCGGCGGCAATTACGCCCACCGCTACCGCGCCGACACCGGCGGATTCGCCCACCCGTCCGTCTACTGCGCCGACCTGGAACGCCTGATACGGCATATCGCGGCCCGGCTGGACGCCACGATCGCACTCAACTGACGTGCTGCCCGCCTGACCTGACGCACTGTCGTCATATGGGGGGACACTTGGGCTATCGTGCCGAAGAGCCAGGGCGTGCCGGATGAGACAGCCTCTGCAGCGCGCACCATCGCATCCCAGGGAGACGGTCGCATGGTCGATCAGGCCACCTTTTCCGGTCCCACCGGCGTAGGCGAGCACATCACCATCAGCTATGCGGGCTTCACCCGGCCCTGGGCGGCATGGATCGCCCACCAGCTGGAAGCGCAGGGCCACGGCACCACCCTGCTGCGCTGGGACCCCCAGGCGGACACCGCGCTGGTGACGGAGCTGTCGGGACTGCTGGAGGCCGAGGGACGGCTGCTGATCGTGCTCGACGACTGGTACTTCCGGCTGGGCCCCAAGACGCAGGAGGAGTGGACGGCGGCGCTGCGCGAGGTGGTCTCCCCGCACGCCGACCGGTTCGCCGCGGTGAGCGTGGCCACCCAGTCGCTGCCCGCCACCGCGTCCCTGCTGCGGCCCGCCGACCTGCGCGACCTGGACGCCCGCGAGGCCAACCGCCGGGTGCTGCAACGGCTCGGCATCGCCGGGCAGGGCCGGCCCGTGGACGAGGAGGCGTCCGGCGCGCCCCGCTTCCCGAACAACCCGCCCGAGGTGTGGAACATCCCGCGCCGCAACAACCGCTTCACCGGCCGCGACAACGTCCTCGAAGAGCTGCACGGCAAGCTGGCCGGCTCCGGGGCCGGCGCCGGCCCGCCGCTGGAGACCCGTATCGCGCTGTACGGCACCTCCGGCGTCGGCAAGAGCCAGATCGCCGCCGAATACGCCCACCGCTTCGGCAACGACTACGACGTGGTCTGGTGGATCAGCGCCACCAACCGCGGCGCCGCCCGCGAACAGCTCGCCGAACTCGCCACCCGGCTCGGCCTGCCCGTGGGCCGGGAGCTGGGCGACCGCATCCGCGCCGTCCACGAAGCGCTCCGCGTCGGCCGCCCCTACCGCCGCTGGCTGCTGATCTTCGACAGTGCCGACGACATGGAGCAGATCGAGGACCTGGTCCCCGACGGCCGCGGCCATGTCCTGATCACCACCCTCACCCGCGACTGGTCGGGCTCCGGCAGCGCCCAGGAGATCGAGGTACTGCCCTTCCACCGCGTCGAGAGCGTCGCCTACGCCCGGCGGCGGGCACCGCGGCTGACGCCGATGGAGGCCGATCTCCTCTCCGACGCCGTCCAGGACCTGCCGCTGCTGCTCGCCCAGACCGCCGCCTGGCTCGACGCCAACCCGATGTCCCCCAAGGAGTACATCGAGCTGATCCGCCGCGGCGAGCCCAGCCTCGTCGGCATCCGGATCTCCTCCGACTACCCCATGGCCTTCCAGACCAGCTGGGCCATAACCCTCAACACCCTGCGCGAACGCAGCCCCGCCGCGGTCGAACTCCTCAAGCTGTTCGCGTTCTTCGCCCCGGACACCATCCCCGTCCCGATGCTCGCCCAGGCCCGCCGCGGCGACCTGCCCGAACACCTTGCCGACCTGGCCGCCGAGCCGATCAGCTGGAACACCGCACTGCGCCGGCTGACCGAATCCACCGCCGTACGCCTCGACTACCAGGTCTCCGAGGACGCCGACCCGGCCGTGGAGACCGCGCTGATGCACCGGCTCTACCACCGGTTCCTGCGCAGTGACATGACCGAGGACGAGCGTGACCTGATGGCGGCGACGGCCTGCCGGGTGCTGGTCACCGCCGACCCGCAGAACCCCGCCGACACCCGCTGCTGGGAGCGCTACGCCGAACTCATCCCGCATCTGGAGCCAGCCGGAGTCCTCGACAGCCCCGAGCCCGCGGTCCAGCAACTGCTGCTCAACTGCGTCGAATACCTCCGGGTCCGCGGCGAGTACCGCATGGGTCTGCGACTGTGCGAACAGTTCATGTCCCGCTGGCGCACCCGGCTCGCGGCCACCCAGCGCACCATGCTCGTCCTCACCCACCAGCACGCCAACATGCTGCGCAGGCTCGGCCGCTACCGCGAGGCCGAGGCGGTCGGCAGCGCCGTCGTCGACCAGCTCGCCGCCGAGCGGGACGCGGCAGACGCCGACCTGCTGCGGGCGCAGGACGGCCTGGCCGGCACCCTGATCGCGCTGGGCTCGTACGCACAGGCCTACGACCTCTTCGACGCCGTCTGGCGGGCCTATGCCGACCTGCTCGGCCCGGAGGCACCCCGCACCCTCTCCTCGCGGCACAACCTCGGCACGGTCCTGGCGCTGCTCGGCCGCTACGAGGAAGCGCTGGTCACCCACCGCGACGTGTTGGCCTTCAGAGAGCGCGAACTGCGCGCACGGCACCACCTCACGCTCAACGCGGGCACCGCATACGCCCGTACGCTGCGCCTGCTCGGCCGCTACCGCGACGCCACCTCCGCCCAGGAGCTCAACGCCCGGCTGCATCTGCAGGTGATGGGCCCGCACACCCCGCAGACGCTGCGTGCCGAGCACAACCTCGCGCTGTGCCTGCGCCGCTCCGGCGACACCGCCCGCGCCGCCACGCTGCTGGCCGACCTCGTCGAGCGCTCCCGCCGGGTGCAGGGTCCCCGCCACCCCGAGACGCTGATGGTGCGCGCGGACCACGCCACCTTCCTGCGGGAGCACGGCGACCTCGGGCACGCCCGCGATCTCGCCGAGGAGGTCGCCGAGCGCTACCGGGCGCTGGCCGGCGAGCGTCACCCGTACACCGTCGGCGCCCTGGGGAACGTCGGGCTGGTCCGCGCCGAGTTCGGGGACCAGGCACAGGCGCTGGACCTCGCGGACCGGGCGCTGGACGGGATGACCGGGGCGATGGGCCCCGATCATCCCTGGACGCTGGGCTGTGCGCTGAACGCCGGCGCCGCCCGTAACCGGGTGGACGACGAGGAGGGCGCCGTGGAGCTGGGCCGCGCCACACTGGAGCGCGCCAAGGCGACGCTGGGCGACACCCACCCGCTGACCCTCTCCGCGAAGACCGCACTGGCCGAGGACCTGCGGGCGCTGCGCCGCGGCCAGGAGGCGGCGAAGCTGGAGCAGGAGGCGATCGGGCAGCTCTCCGAGACGCTGGGCGCCGAGCACCCGCACACCCTCTCCGCCCGGCGCCGCCGCCGCCCGTACTGGGACTTCGAACCGCAGCCCGTCTAGGGCCCCGGCGTCAGAACCCCGGCATGCGGAAGGGCCCGCCCCCACCGGGGACGGGCCCTTCCGCTGTTTCACCACCGGTCACTCGGCGGCCCGGCGCCTCAGGCGTCGAAGGCCTCCGCGACCAGCTGTGCCTGCTCCGCCTGGTGGCGCTTGGCGGAGCCGACGGCCGGCGACGAGGAGTGCGGCCGCGAGATGCGGCGCAGGCGCTCGCCGTGCGGGACATCGGCACCGACGGCCAGGTCGAGGTGGTCGATCAGGTTGAGGCCGAGGAACGGCCACGCACCCTGGTTCGCCGGCTCTTCCTGGGTCCACAGGTACTTCTCGGCGTTCGGGAACTTGGCGATCTCCGCCTGGAGCTCCTTGCCGGGAAGCGGGTAAAGGCGCTCGATGCGGACGATCGCGGTGTCGTTCGCGCCGCGCTTCTCGCGCTCGGCCTCCAGGTCGTAGTAGACCTTGCCGGAGCAGAAGATGACCTTGCGGACATCCTCGGCCTTGACCGTGGAGTCACCGATGACGGGGCGGAAGCCGCCCGTCGTGAACTCTTCCGCCTTCGACGCCGCGGCCTTCAGACGCAGCATCGACTTCGGGGTGAAGACGACCAGCGGCTTGTGGTGCGGGTTGTGGACCTGCCAGCGCAGCAGGTGGAAGTAGTTCGACGGCAGGGTCGGCGCGGCGACCGTCATGTTGTTCTGCGCGCACAGCTGGAGGAAGCGCTCGATCCGGGCCGAGGAGTGGTCCGGGCCCTGGCCCTCGTAGCCGTGCGGCAGCAGCAGGGTGACGCCGGACGTCTGGCCCCACTTCTGCTCCGCCGAGGAGATGAACTCGTCGACGACGGTCTGGGCGCCGTTGACGAAGTCACCGAACTGCGCCTCCCACATGACCAGCGCCTCCGGGCGGGCCAGGGAGTAGCCGTACTCGAAGCCCATCGCCGCGTACTCGCTCAGCAGCGAGTCGTAGACGTTGAAGCGGGCCTGGTCCTCGGCGAGGTAGAGCAGCGGGGTGTAGTCCTCGCCGGTCTCCCGGTCCACCAGCACCGCGTGGCGCTGGCCGAAGGTGCCGCGGCGGGAGTCCTGGCCGGCGAGCCGGACCGGCGTTCCCTCCATCAGCAGCGAGCCGATGGCCAGGGTCTCGCCCATGCCCCAGTCGATGGTGTCGTCCTCGACCTGGGCCGCGCGGCGCTGCAGCTGGGGCAGCAGACGCGGGTGGACGGTGACCCGCTCGGGGATGTTGACCTGCGACTCGGCGATCCGCTTGACGACCTCCTGGGAGATCGCGGTGTCGACGTAGACCGGGAACTCGGCCTTCGGCTGCGGCACCTCGGGGGCGGCCGGCGTCGTCGTGGCGTCGCGGACCTCGGTGAAGACCTTCTCCAGCTGGCCCTGGAAGTCCTGCAGCGCCTGCTCGGCCTCCTCCAGCGTGATGTCGCCGCGACCGATCAGGGACTCGGTGTAGAGCTTGCGCACCGAGCGCTTCTTGTCGATCAGGTCGTACATCAGCGGCTGGGTGAAGCCCGGGTTGTCCGACTCGTTGTGACCGCGGCGCCGGTAGCAGATCAGGTCGATCACGACGTCCTTGTTGAACGCCTGGCGGAACTCGAAGGCCAGACGGGCAACGCGGACGACGGCCTCGGGGTCGTCGCCGTTCACATGGAAGATCGGCGCCTCGATCATGCGGGCCACGTCGGTGGCGTACATGGAGGAGCGGGCCGACTCCGGGGCGGCGGTGAAGCCGACCTGGTTGTTGATGACGATGTGCACCGTGCCGCCGGTGCGGTAGCCGCGCAGCTGGGACATGTTCAGCGTCTCCGCGACCACGCCCTGGCCCGCGAAGGCCGCGTCACCGTGCAGCTGGATCGGCAGGACCGTGAAGTCCGTGCCGCCCTTGTTGATGATGTCCTGCTTGGCGCGCGAGACACCCTCGACGACCGGGTCGACGGCCTCCAGGTGGGAGGGGTTGGCGGTCAGCGAGACCTTGATCTGCTCACCGTCGAGGCCCGTGAAGGTGCCCTCGGCGCCCAGGTGGTACTTCACGTCGCCGGAGCCGTGCATCGACTTCGGGTCGAGGTTGCCCTCGAACTCGCGGAAGATCTGCGCGTAGGACTTGCCGACGATGTTGGCGAGGACGTTGAGGCGGCCGCGGTGGGCCATGCCGATGACGCACTCGTCCAGGCGCGACTCGGCCGCGGAGTCGATGACCGCGTCCAGCAGCGGGATGACGGACTCGCCGCCCTCCAGCGAGAAGCGCTTCTGGCCGACGTACTTGGTCTGCAGGAACGTCTCGAACGCCTCGGCGGAGTTCAGCCGGCGCAGGATGCGCAGCTGCTCCTCACGCTCGGGCGACTTGTGCGAGCGCTCGACCCGGTCCTGGATCCACTGGCGCTCCTTGGGGTCCTGGATGTGCATGAACTCGATGCCGGTGGTGCGGCAGTACGAGTCGCGCAGCACGCCCAGGATGTCGCGCAGCTTCATCATGGACTTGCCGGAGAAGCCGCCGACCGCGAACTCGCGCTCCAGGTCCCACAGGGTGAGGCCGTGCTCGGTGATGTCGAGGTCGGGGTGCTTGCGCTGGTGGTACTCCAGCGGGTCGGTGTCGGCCATGACGTGGCCGCGGACCCGGTAGGAGTGGATCAGCTCGAAGACCCGCGCGGCCTTGGTGACGTCGTCGTCATGCGAGGCGTCGATGTCCCGCAGCCAGCGGACCGGCTCGTACGGAATCCGCAGCGACTTGAAGATGTCGTCGAAGAAACCGTTCTCGCCGAGCAGCAGCTGGCTCATGATGCGCAGGAACTCGCCGGAGGCGGCGCCCTGGATCACCCGGTGGTCATAGGTGCTGGTCAGTGTCATGACCTTGGAGACACCCAGCTTGTTCAGGGCGTCCTGCGAGGTGCCCTGGAACTCCGCGGGGTAGTCCATCGCGCCGACGCCCATGATCATGGACTGGCCGGGCATCAGACGCGGCACGGAGTGCACGGTGCCGATGCCGCCCGGGTTCGTCAGCGACGCGGTGACTCCGGTGAAGTCGTCCATCGTCAGCTTGTTGTCGCGGGCCCGGCGGACGATGTCCTCGTAGGCCTGCCAGAACTCGAAGAAGGTCAGCGTCTCGGCCTTCTTGATGGCGGCGACGACGAGCTGGCGGTCGCCGTTCGGCTTCACCAGGTCGATGGCCAGACCGAGGTTGACGTGGTCGGGCTTGACCAGCGTCGGCTTGCCGTCCTTCTCCGCGAAGGAGTGGTTCATCGACGGCATGGCCTTGAGGGCCTGCACCATCGCGTACCCGATGAGGTGGGTGAAGGAGACCTTCCCACCGCGGGCGCGCTTGAGGTGGTTGTTGATCACGATGCGGTTGTCGAAGAGCAGCTTCACCGGGACCGCGCGGACGGACGTGGCCGTCGGCAGCTCCAGGGAGGCGTTCATGTTCTTCGCAACGGCGGCCGACGGGCCGCGCAGCGTGACGAACTCCGGACCGGCCGTGACCTCGCCGTCGGCCTTCTGGGCGGAGGCCTTGGCGGCCGGCTTGGCCGGCGCGGACTTCGCCGGAGCGGCCTTGGCCGGGGCCGGCGCGCTCGCGGCCGGCTTC
Source organism: Streptomyces sp. NPDC048516 (assembly GCF_043199875.1). Lineage (NCBI taxonomy): Bacteria > Bacillati > Actinomycetota > Actinomycetes > Kitasatosporales > Streptomycetaceae > Streptomyces > Streptomyces sp. NPDC048516. The sequence continues at coordinate 650,873 of NZ_JBICWS010000002.1, forward strand.
GCCGGGGTGACCGGCTCAGAAGGCAGCGCGGCGCCTGCCGCTCCGGTGGAGCCGGTGCTCGCACCGGAAGGCTTCGGCTCCGCCGCGGCGGGCGCCGCCGGGGACGACTGCGCCGGGGTGGCCGGAGCGGGGGCAGAGCCCTCCGCCGCCTGGCCCGGCGCGGTGGCGCCGCCCGGCTTGTAGTCGGCGAAGAAGTCCCACCAGGCTCGGTCTACCGAGTTCGGGTCCTGGAGGTACTGCTGGTAGATCTCGTCGACGAGCCACTCATTGGGACCGAACGCGGCGGCAGGGTTCTTACCCTGCCCCTCCTGGTCGGTCGAGATGCTCGAGCTGTTGGGGGACTGTAGCGACACGGCGGCAACCGCCCTCTTCCGCTTCCTAAGGTGGTGGACAGCGGGAATAAAGGCTACGCCTGTTGTGACCCCGGATGCAGACCGGGAGGGTCACTCGTCACGTACGTCACATTCCCGGAGGGGTTTCGGGGCAGGACTTGGCGGGAAAAGCACGAGGTTTGCCTGTGTGCGGGTAGGGCTCATCGCCGTGGGACCCGCGCAGGAACGCTCCCACCACCGACCCTACGTCAGCGGCCGTCAGCTTCGAGCTGACTCCAACCCCGGAAGAGTGACCCGGATCCGGCAACCGCGGGGCGACTCGGCCACGCCGATGCGTCCTCCGTGCAGGTCCACGGCCCAGCGTGCGATGGCCAGGCCCAGGCCGGTGCCCCCGTCGGAGCCGGGGCCCGAGGGCGCCGGGCCGCCGCGGTTGAACCGTTCGAAGACCCGGTAGCGCTCCGACTCGGGGATGCCGGGCCCCTCGTCCTGCACGTCCAGTTCCAGGCTCTCGGGGCCCTCGCCGCGGCGCGCGTGCACCGTGACCCGGCCGTGCCGCGGACTGTGCTTGATCGCGTTGTCGATGAGATTGGCCACGACCTGGTGCAGCCGCTCGGCGTCCGCGTGCGCGGTCAGCTCGGGCGGCGAGACATCGAGGTGGAGGTGGACATCCGTACGGGTGTGGGTGCCGGAGCCGGCCACCCCGGCCAGCGTGGAGGCGCCCCGGCTCATGTTGGCCTCCTTGAGCACCCCGGACAGATACGGCCAGACCTCGAAGCGCCGGGCGTGCAGCGGCACCACCCCGTTGTCCAGCCGGGACAGGTCGAGAAGGTGCTCGACGAGGCGGCCCAGCCGCTCGGTCTGCTGCAGCGCCGTCCGCATGGTCTCCGGGTCCGGCTCGCTGACCCCGTCGACGACGTTCTCCAGGACGGCACGGAGCGCGGCGATCGGGGTGCGCAGCTCGTGCGAGACATTCGCCACCAGCTCCTTGCGGTGGGTGTCCACCGCCTCCAGGTCGGCCGCCATCCGGTTGAAGGCGTTCGCCAGATCACCGAACTCGTCGCGGCGCTCCGAGCGGACCCGGCGGCTGTAGTTACCGTGCGCCATCGACCGGGTGACGTCCGTCATCTCGTCGAGCGGAGCGGTCAGGCTGTTGGCCACGAATTGGGTGATCAGTAGCGAGGCGATCACCGAGAAGATCGTGATCACCCGCAGCTCGGTGGCCGAGTGCATCGCGACGAAGACCAGCAGCGTGGTGATGATCACCGAGACGCTGACCAGCGCGCCGAGCGCGGCCTTCACCGAGCGGTACGGGTCGAGCGGGCGCAGGCCCTCCCAGACCCGCCGCCCCAGCTCGCGCACGGGCGTGTGCCACCGCCGCCGCGTCATGCGGCCGGGGTCTCCAGGGCATAGCCGACGCCGTGGACCGTACGGATGCGCTCGGCGCCGATCTTGCGGCGCAGCGCCTTGATGTGGCTGTCGACCGTGCGGGTCCCGGAGGCGTCCGCCCAGTCCCACACCTCGGCCAGCAGCTGCTCACGGGAGAGCACCGCGCGCGGGGTGTTCGCCAGGCAGACCAGCAGATCGAACTCGGTGGGCGTCAGATGGACGTCCGCGCCGCGCACCCGTACCCGGCGCTGGGCGTGGTCGATCTCCAGCTCGCCCAGCCGGAGGATGCCGCTGCGCGGGGTGTGCGCGGCCAGCGCGGCGCGCTCGACCCGCCGCAGCAGGACGTGCACCCGGGCGGCCAGCTCCCGCATCGAGAACGGCTTGGTCATGTAGTCGTCGGCGCCGACGCCGAGGCCGACGAGCATGTCGGTCTCGTCGTCCCGGGCGGTGAGCATCATCACGGGCACCGGCCGCTGGGCCTGGACCCGGCGGCACACCTCCAGGCCGTCGAAGCCCGGCAGCATCACATCAAGGACCAGCAGATCCGGCTGCCAGGCCTCCGCGGTCTCCACCGCGGCCGGCCCGTCGGTCGCCGTCTGCACCTGGAAGCCCTCGGCGCGCAGCCGGGCCGCGATGGCCTCGACGATCGTCGGGTCGTCCTCCACGACCAGTACCCGGCGCTGGGCGCCCGGCGTGGCGGCGGCGCCGCCCTGCGTTGTCTGAGTCTGGTCCATCGCCCGCCCCTGCATCCCCTGCGTGGTCGCGTATTGCTGGGCAGCAGCGTACGGGCATGGTGTGAGTGTCGGCTACGCGCCCTTCCGCGCGAGATGGACCACGTCAGGGACGCCTCGGACAACGGGGATCTCTTCCGTATGTACCCCGCTGAATCCGGCATTTCGCAAGGCTTCCTCGAAGGCCGGCGAGGGCTGCGCGGACCAGACGGCGAGCACCCCGCCGGGGGTCAGGCGGTCCCGGCAGGCGGCGAGTCCGCCGGGGGAGTAGAGGCTGTTGTTGTCCTCGGTGACGGTCCAGTCGGGTCCGTTGTCGATGTCCAAACACAGGGCGTCATAGGTGTCTTGGCCCGCTCGGGTCCGCAGGTGGGCGACCAGGTCGGTGTGCAGGATCTCGCTGCGCGGGTCGGCCAGCGCCGGTGCCGAGACCGCCGAGAGCGGGCCCGTGCGGTGCCAGTCGATGACCGCTTCCTCGCGCTCGACGACGACGATCCGGCCCCAGCGCGGCACTTCGGCCGCTCTGGCCAGGGAGAAACCGACGCCGAGGCCGCCGATCAGTACGGAGGGCCGCACCCGGTCGGCCGGCAGCGCGGCCAGAGCGGCGTCGATCAGCAGCCGCTCGGACCGGCCGTCGGAGGTGTCCATCAGGAAGCAGCCATTGGCGATGATCTCGTAGATCATGGGCGCGGCGGGGGCGCCGGAGGCCTCAACTCCGGTTCCTGCGGGGGGTCCGCCCCGCTGTCGCAGCACCACTTCGCCGTACGGGCCCTCGCGGCGGTCGAGGGTGCGAGGGGCCTCGGGGAGGCCGGTCGTTGCCTGCGTCGGAGTAACGGGAGCCATGGCGTCATGGTGACCAATACGGGCCGCGCCGGTCCAACGCCGGGAGCAGGAGTCCGCCGGCGGCGGCACGGACGTGACGCCCCTTCGGACGGTTGCCTTGTGTGAGGGATATCACTCACACAGCTTCTTCATGGGTTGAGCATGCAGGCTGGTCCGCGACGTAGGGCAAGGCAGGGAAACCACGGCCGGGGGGACGGGCGTGGCTGACCGGATCCGCCAGGGACGGAAGGAGCCTCGGACAAGTGAGCTGGCTGGGAACCGCCGCGAGAGCACGGGCCGATCGCGCGCCGTCCGCCATTCCGGGGACGGGTAACGGGCCGGGCGCGGCGCCGGCCGTTCCGCCGGACCTGCTGCCGGGCATCCCCCGGCAGCGCCCCTCCCGGCCGGCCCTCGTGACGGCGGAGCAGGCAGCGCTGCCGGCGCCCCCGCGGCGACGGCCGTGGCGGCTGCTGCCCACTCCCGCCGGCACCCCCTTCACCTTCGGCTACGCCCTCCTCCTCGTGGCCACCTCGCTCTTCGCCGAGTACGCCGACCCGGCGCTGGTCTCCGACCTGCTGCAGGGCTCCAGTACGGACGTCGTCCACCTGGCACAGGCCCCGCTGCTGGTGCTCGTCGCCAGCGCCCTGTGGATCGCGGGCGGTATGACCTCCGCGTACGCCATCGGCTTCCTCTTCGTCCTGACGGCGCTGGAGCGGCGGATCGGCGGGCTGCGCACCGCCGCCGTCTTCTTCGGCGGCCATGCGCTGGCCACCCTCGCCACCGAGCTGCCCGTCGCCTTCTCGGTCGCCGCCGGCCGGCTGCCGGAGAGCTCGCTGCACCGTCTCGACTACGGCATCAGCTTCGGCGTGATGACCAGCATCGGAGCCCTCGCGGGCCTGCTGCCCGCCTGGTTGCGCTGGCCCGTGCTGGCCGGCGTCGGGTACGTGGCCGTGACCGATCTGCTCGCCTCCATCGACCCGATGACCGACTGGGGGCATCTGCTCTCGCTTACCCTGGGGCTGGTGAGCTGGCCGCTGCTGCGCCGCTGGCGCACCCGGCACGCCCGGCCCGCGCCGTTCCTGGGCGACCTGGGGCACCAGGCGCTGCGGGGCGTGCGGACCTACTGAGCGCCCGGCGGCCGCGGGCTCACGGCCGCACGGCCGAGCGGTACGTATGGGCGATGGCGTAGGCGCAGCCGCCCAGCAGCGCCACGCCGGACAGCACACCGCTGACGAACGGCACCCATGCCACGGCCGAGGTCGCCGCCATGACCAGCCCGGTCACCCCGAGCGCGGTCAGCGCGACACCGGGGACGGCGATGCTGCGCCGCTGCCAGATCGCCGACAGCGCGATGAAGTGCAGACCGACGATCAGCGCGGTCCAGGCCACGGCGGTCGGCTCGGGGGCGCCCGCGGCCCGGAGCGCGAGATTGCCGCCGATCAGCAGCACCACCTCGGCCCCCACGACGAACGCGAACCGCCCCCGGAACCAGTCCGCCCGGGGACCCTCGGCGCCCTCGGCGGGCTGCCCGCGGCGCCCGGCCCGCAGCGCCAGCGTCAGCAGCCCGGCGAAGGTGAGCACCGCGAGCACCCGCAGGGCGATACCGAGCGCGGGATTCAGCGGGGCGTGTGCATTGGCGACCACGAAGACCGTGCCGAAGAATGCGCCGATGAAGACTCCGGACGTCCGCTGCAACATGCGGTGAAGGTAGCAGTCATGACGGGGTGTGAGGACACAGGCGGCGGGTCTTCCGTACGGACCGCCCGGCCCCGGCCGACGCCCTGCCCGAGCCGTCCGGGGGCCCGGCAGCCCCTTGCCCGAGCCGTCCGGGGACCCGGCCGGACCGCTATCCCAGCCACATGAGCATGCCGTCCCCCTGGTCCGCCGCCGTGCGGAAGAACGGCCGCAGCTGCTCGTAATGCTCGCGCACATAGTCCAGGGACTCGCCCCGCTCCCAGACGATCGCCGGGTACACCTCCGCCGCGGCCAGATCCGCCGGGCCGACGCCCTCCGTCAGCCGTTCGCCGGATATCTCCGCCAGCGCCCCGGCGGCGGCCCGCACCTGCTCGGGGGTGAGGTATCGGGGCGGGCCGTAGCCCCAGTCGTCGGCATCCGGGACGGCCGCCTCGCCATGGACGATGTCCACCGGGAAGGCCGCCCGGCGCAGCAGGAATCCGAGTGCGTCCCAGGCCTTGTCGACGTCCATGCAGCGCGCCGGCGCGGACTGCGAAGACCCGGCCGCCTCCGTCTCCGTCTCCGCCTCTGCTTCCGCCTCCATCCACTCGCCGACCAGCTCCAGCGCCCACTCGGGATCGCCCAGGGCGCGGTCGAGTTCGGCAGGGGTGACACATGCGTACTGTCCGATCATGCTCATGGTCTTGAGGCTAGAGGCGGCCACTGACAACACCGGCCGGCGATGGGGCCGTTGCTCTCCCGCAGCGAGCGAATCAGGCCAGGGGCGGGGTGCCGTGGCCGCCTGGGAGAATGGCGGCCCCTTCCGAGCGCGGCCTCGTGCGGCGCTTGCCGGCCGCAGGAGTGCACCCGCCTTGTCCCCAGACCGCATGCCATCGACCGACCACGAGCAATCGATTCCGGACACCGCCGATCTCGGCCTGCAGGCCGACTGCGGCAGCTGCTTCGGGCTCTGCTGTGTCGCGCTGCCGTTCGCGGCCTCGGCGGACTTCGCGATCGACAAGGACGCCGGCCGGCCCTGCCCGAACCTGCAGACGGACTTCCGCTGCGGCATCCACACCGACCTTCGCCGGCGCGGCTTCTCCGGCTGCACCGTCTTCGACTGCTTCGGCGCCGGGCAGAAGGTCTCCCAGGTCACCTTCGGCGGACGGGACTGGCGCCGGGCCCCGGAGACCGCCCGGCAGATGTTCGACGTCTTCCCCGTCATGCGGCAGCTGCACGAACTCCTCTGGTACCTGGCCGAGGCGCTGGCCCGGCCGGCGGCCCGTCCGGTGCACGCCGAGCTGCGGGCCGCGCTGGAGAAGACCGAAGGCCTCACCCGCGCGGGCGCCCAGGAGCTCACGGCGCTCGATGTGCCGGCCCACCGGGGCGAGGTCAACGCCCTGCTGCTGCGCACCAGCGAGCTCGTACGGGCCGGGGTGCCGGGCCGCAAGAAGGAGCGGCGGGGAGCCGATCTCATGGGGGCCCGCCTCAAGGGGGCGCGTCTCCGGGGCGCCAACCTCCGCGGTGCCTACCTCATCGCCGCCGACCTCAAGGGCGCCGATCTGCGCACCGCCGACCTGATCGGTGCCGATCTGCGGGACGCCGACCTCAGCGGTGCCGATCTCACCGGCGCCCTCTTCCTGACCCAGTCGCAGCTCAACGCGGCCAAGGGCGACGCGGCGGCCAAGCTGCCGCAGGGCTTGTCCCGCCCCGCCCACTGGTAGCGCGCCGCGTCCGATCGCTCACAGCGAACGCACAGCGGGGAACATCTCCTGATCCGGCTGCATTGAGTGGGTAAAGCTCAACTTGCTTGCCGAAGGGGAGATCATGGCTTCGACGTCCACTCCGCTCACTCTGCCCGTGCTGCCCCTCGATGACGAGGTCGTGCTCCCCGGCATGGTGGTGCCCCTGGACCTGTCCGACGCGGACGTACGGGCAGCGGTGGAGGCCGCGCAGGCCGCCGCCACCCCGGGTAACAAACCGCGGGTGCTGCTCGTTCCCCGCGTCGACGGCACCTACGCCGGCATCGGCACGCTCGGGCGGATCGAGCAGGTCGGGCGGCTGTCCGACGGCGATCCCGGGGCCCTGATCCGGGGCCTGGGCCGGGTGCGGATCGGCTCCGGCACGACCGGGCCCGGCGCCGCCCTCTGGGTGGAGGGCACGGCCGTCGAGGAGACGGTCCCCGAGCCTCTGCCCGGCGCGGTGACCGAACTCGTCACGGAGTACAAGGCGCTGGCCACCAGCTGGCTGCGCAAGCGCGGCGCCTGGCAGGTCGTCGACCGCGTCCAGCAGATCGAGGACGTCCCGACGCTGGCCGACAACTCCGGCTACTCGCCGTTCCTGACCACCGAACAGAAGGTCCATCTGCTGGAGACCGCCGATCCGGTCGCCCGGCTGAAGTTCGCCACCGAGGCGCTGCGCGAGCACCTGGCCGAGCAGGACGTCGCCGAATCCATCGCCAAGGACGTCCAGGAAGGCGTCGACAAGCAGCAGCGGGAGTTCCTGCTGCGGCGGCAGCTGGAGGCGGTCCGCAAGGAACTCGCCGACCTGAACGGCGATCCGGAGGACGAGAGCGACGACTACCGCGCCCGGGTCGAGGCCGCCGACCTGCCCGAGGACGTCCGCAAGGCCGCCCTCAAGGAGGTCGACAAGCTGGAGCGGTCCAGCGACCAGAGCCCCGAGGGCTCCTGGATCCGCACCTGGCTGGACACCGTCCTGGAACTGCCCTGGAACGAACGCACCGAGGACGCCTACGACATCACCGGCGCCAGGGAGGTGCTGGACGCCGACCACTTCGGCCTGGAGGACGTCAAGGAGCGGATCACCGAATACCTGGCCGTCCGCAAGCGACGGGCCGAGCGGGGCCTCGGGCCGGTCGGCGGGCCGTCGAAGGGGACATCGCGCGGCGATGCGGGCCAGGGCGGCGGGCGACGTGCGGGCGGCGCCGTGCTGGCGCTCGTCGGGCCGCCCGGGGTCGGCAAGACCTCGCTCGGCGAGTCCGTCGCGCGGGCCATGGGCCGGAAGTTCGTCCGGGTCGCGCTCGGCGGCGTCCGGGACGAGGCGGAGATCCGCGGCCACCGCCGTACGTACGTCGGCGCGCTCCCCGGCCGGATCGTACGGGCCATCAAGGAGGCCGGGTCGATGAACCCGGTGGTGCTGCTCGACGAAATCGACAAGGTGGGCTCCGACTTCCGGGGCGACCCGGCCGCCGCCCTCCTGGAGGTCCTGGACCCGGCGCAGAACCACACCTTCCGTGATCACTACCTGGAGGTCGAACTCGACCTCAGCGATGTGGTCTTCCTGGCCACCGCCAATGTCCTCGAAGCCATCCCCGAGCCGCTGCTCGACCGGATGGAGCTGGTGCGCCTGGACGGCTACACCGAGGACGAGAAGGTCGTCATCGCCCGGGACCACCTGCTGCCGCGCCAGCTGGAGCGGGCCGGTCTGGAGACCGGCGAGGTGACCCTGGAGGACGACGCGCTGCGCAAGCTGGCGGGGGAGTACACCCGTGAGGCGGGCGTACGGAATCTGGAGCGCGCCGTCGCCAGGCTGCTGCGGAAGGTCACCGCACAGCACGAACTGGGGGAGCGGGAGCTGCCGTTCACGGTCGGCACGGACCAGCTGCGCCCGCTGATCGGGCGGCCGCACCACACCCCGGAGGCGGCGCAGGACCCGGCCGAGCGGCGCACCGCGGTGCCCGGGGTGGTCACCGGACTCGCGGTCACCGGCGCGGGCGGCGATGTCCTCTATGTGGAGGCCTCGCTCGCCGATCCGGAGACCGGCGCTTCCGGGCTCCAGCTGACCGGCCAGCTCGGTGACGTGATGAAGGAGTCCGCGCACATCGCGCTGTCGTTCCTGCGCTCCCACGGTGCCGAACTGGAGCTTCCGGTCGCCGACCTGAAGGAGCGCGGTGTGCATCTGCACGTACCGGCGGGCGCCGTCCCCAAGGACGGGCCGAGCGCGGGCGTGACGATGACGACGGCGCTGGCCTCGCTGCTGTCGGGCCGGCAGGTCCGGCCGGAGGTGGCGATGACCGGTGAGGTCTCGCTGACCGGGCGGGTGCTGCCGATCGGCGGCGTCAAGCAGAAGCTGCTGGCGGCGCACCGGGCCGGGATCACCACCGTCATCATCCCCCGGCGCAATGAACCGGACCTGGACGACGTACCGGCCGAGATCCTGGACTCCCTGGAGGTCCACCCGGTCGCCGATGTCCGCCAGGTGCTGGAACTGGCGCTGACCCCGGCCGCGCACGGGGCCGCCCCGGAGATATCGGTCGCGGCCTGAGGGGCACGGCCTGAGGGCACGGCCTGACGGCCCCGGCCTCACGGACCCGGCCGGAAACGGTACGGGCCCCTGCCGCACCCGGTGTGCGGCAGGGGCCCGCTCGTGCGTACGGCCCGGGCGTGGAGAGGGGCCGCACGCCCGTGCATCAGCCGTTGGCGAGGGCCTTGAGACGGTCCAGCGCGCCGTTGAAGCGGTTGTGGTCACCGACCGTCGTGCCGGACGAGGTGTACTGCCAGATGGTGTGGAAGCCCCAGCCGGCCGGGAGTTCGCCGGCCGAGGAGCCGTAGCGCGGTATCCACAGCGGGTTGACGGCGCCGAAGGCGGCGGAGTTGCCGGTGCACTGCTTCCACCAGCTGGTGGAGGTGTAGATGACGGCGTCCCGGCCGGTACGCGCCTTGTAGGTGGCGAACCAGTCCTTCATCCAGTTCACCAGGCCGGCCGCGCTCAGCCCGTAACAGGTCGCGCCGTAGGGGTTGTACTCCATGTCGAGCGCGCCGGGCAGCGTCTTGCCGTCCCGGGACCAGCCGCCGCCGTGATTGACGAAGTAGGTGGCCTGGGCGGCACCGCTGGAGGTGTCGGGCGTCGCGAAGTGGTACGCGCCCCGGATCATGCCGGTGTTGTAGGAGCCGTTGTACTGCTGCGCGAAGGACGGATTGGTGTAGCTGGTGGACTCGGTCGCCTTGACATAGGCGAAGCGGACGCCGCTGTTCCAGAGCGTCGACCAGGCGACGCTGCCGTTGTGGCTGCTGACGTCCACACCCTCGACGGACGCGAGTGACGACGCCGGCGGTGTGGTGCCGGCCACGGTGCCCTCGTGCCGGGCGATCTGGGAACCGGCCCAGTCCTGGCCCGGGTGGCGGGGCTCGGGCGCGCGCCGGGTGGCCGTGGCTCCGGCGGTACCCGGCAGCCCGAGGAGGAGGGAGAGGACCGCGAGGAGGACCCCGGCCAGGGTCGTGAGGGAGCGTGCGGGTCGGTGGGGGAAGCCGGATCTGAGCACGGACATACGTGCCTCCGAAGATCTCGGTGGGTGACCTGAGGGGGGAGGAACTGACGGCATGGCGCAGGCGTGCGGACGCGGCGGTGCGACGGGCAGGGCGCGCGGCGGACCGTTGACAGCCCGGGGCCTCTTGGTATGCCCATGCCAGAAATGACGGTACGCGCGTAGAACGACGTGACAAAAGAGGGGCGCCGTGCTGCCGTTGGTCTACTCCTGCGAAATACTGGCCGAGCTGCGGCTTCAGTCGCCGATGGCGGAAACTTTCAGGTGAGGGAAAGCGAGAAGGGGCGCTGACGTGCACAACACCGGAGCCGACGGTACGACGGCGGACGGCGAACCAATTGGTGTGGACCACGTATTTCTGGCCCTGGAACGCGAATTGGCGGTATTTCTCCGCCGGGCCCGTGCCTCGTCCGGCGAACTGGCACGAGAGGTACATCCTGACCTGGAGCCCTCCGCGTACGGCCTCCTCGTCCGGCTGGCCGACGCCGGCACCCAGCGGGCCACCGGCCTCGCCGGCTTCTTCGGCGTCGGCAAGGCCACGATGAGCCGCCAGTTGCACGCCCTGGAAAAGCTCGGACTCATCGCCCGCGAGCCGGATCCCGCCGACGGCCGTGCCGTCCTGGTACGCCTCACCGAGGAGGGCCGCGACCGCTTCACCCGCGTCCGCACCGGCCGCCGCGCCCAGTACGCCCGCCGCCTCGCCTCCTGGGACCGCACCGAGGTCGCCGAACTCGCCCGTCTGCTGCACCGGCTGAACACGGAGCAGGAGGGGGACGAGGTCTAGGGGCGTCTCTCCTGGGGGGCGTCCTGCACGGCGGGGAGTGGTGGCCTCGGCCCCCGGGACCCGCCTCGCCGTGGTGCCGTTCCCCGACGCCGGGAGAAATTTCCCGTCCGCCGGTGTTTGTCACGGCGCCACAAAAGCCCGGGCACAACATCCCGGGGCACAAAATCCCAGCGCCCCCAGAGCCCAGCGCCCCCAAAGCCCGGCGCCCCAAATCCCGGCCCCGGAAGGAAACACCGCGCCACAAGAATCACGGAGCCATGGCGTCACGGCGCCGCTCCGTCACGGCGCCGCTCCGTCACGGCGCCACGAAGATCACCGCCGCGTCATCCCGCGCCTTGCCGCGCGGATACGCCGCACACTTCGGGTCCGCCGCCTCCGCCGCCCGGACCCGGTCGATCAGCGACTGCGGGCCCTGCCCGGCCACCAGCGCCACGCAGTCGGCCCAGGAGCCCTCGCGGAAGACCTCCGTCCAGCGGCCCGCACCGTCGCTGAGCGCGGTCAGCGAACGCAGGCCGGAGCGCGGCACGCTGCCGGACACCGCCCGGGTGGCCACCGCCGGGTCGGCGGCCGCGGTGAAGAAGCCCCCCTCCGCGTTGCGCAGTGCCTCGACCGCGCGGGCGTACTTCCGGCCCGCCGCGGCCCGTTCCGCCGATCCGCGGGGCAGTGCCCGGACGGCCGCGCGCCGGTCGCGGACCGCGGGCGGCAGCTCGTCCAGCCGCGGGTCGAGCACCGGCTGCACCGAGCCGTCCGCCCACTCCAGGAGCAGCACCGAATCGGACAGGACGAGGTATTCGACGGTGTCCCCGGACCACCGTGCGGAGACCACGGTTGCCTGTGGAGTGCGGGCGTGAGAAAGGTCACAGGTTGACCGGTGAGTATCGGCCGTCCGGGAGATGGCCGAGGAGAGAACCTCAGCGAGCGTCATATCCCGGTGTGAAACCGACAGTTCGAGCATTGCGCCACCGAGGCGGGCGGTGAACCACGGCACCGTGTGGCGGCAGCCGTAGTCCTCCTCGGGAGGCGTCACCCCGTCCAGCAGGACGAGGGCTCCGCCCTGGCCGGCGGCCGGCAGGGCGACCGATGCGTAGTCCTCGTTTGGGCGTTGGGGGTCACCCGGCTCGGTGGCGAGTTCGATGCGCATGGCCGTCAGTCTGCCGGAGGTCCCGGCTCCGACCCCGGCGGCAGGGGCCGGCGGCGGCGCCGGAGGGCGGCCGGGGCGGCGGCGTACCGGAGGTAAGGACCGCCGGGGCGGCGGCGTGCGGGCGCGCATCCTTCCAGGAGCCGGACGCATCTCCAAACCCGTTCGGGGGCGGGACGACGTTGCGGCCGAAAACGTTGGCGCACGGAAGTTGATGGTCAAACTCCGATTGATGTTCACTCGTTCAGGTGGCCGGGCATGTGTTGCCGAGCCACTGCGCGGCGCCGGTGGAATGGTCGTTGCCCGGTCATGGGGTGGGGCCAGGACGTTCGTCGCGACGCGCAGAGCCGGGCTGTTTCCCCTCGCGGAAGTGTGTGCTGCTGCGTCTTCGCGCAGGTCCGCCCCCGTGAGCGGAGAGCGAGCCGGGTCCGCGACGCCATATGGCGTGGACAGGCGAGACAGGAATGCGAGCAGCGGTGCGGAAGATGCGGCTTCGAGGCGGCGCAAGGAAGCCGGGATCACCGGCCGGTTCGGTCTCGGGACCGAGCACGGGCTCGGGTCCTGGTACGGGTCCGGGCATGACGGAGGGCGGCGAGGACCGTGCGGGACGGCGTCCCGCACGCGTGCGCAACCGGCTCGTCGGGGCGGTCGCCGTCGTGGCCGCCGCCGTCCTCGGCTCCGGCGTCCCCGGGCTGACGGCCACGGCCGACGACGCCACCCACAGCCAGCAACTGGTCGATCTGGCCGAGCTGAACGCGCAGGCCATCGCGCTGGCGCACTCCCTCGCCGACGAACGCGACGGTATGACCGCATACGTCGCCACCGGCCACGGCAGCCGTACGGCCGCGGGACTCGGCAACTCCGCCGTCAACGATGCGCGGGCCGCCCGGACGGACGACGCCGCGGCCCTGCGGGCCCAGCGGGCCCGCGTGGACCGGCAGATCGGCGAACTGCGCTCCGAGGCGCAGGACGCCTCGGGCGAGACCGCGGTGTACAAGGCCGCCGCCAAACTCCTGGGGGCGCTGCCGCAAACCCGTCAAAAGGCGCTGTCCGCGGGTGCATCGGCCGAGCAGATCCATACCGCCTATACCCAGACGATCCAGGCGCTCGGTGCGATCGGCGACGACATCGCCCGCGAACTGCCCGCCCGCGCGAACTCCGCCGACGCCGATATCCACGCGCTGCCCGCCCTCGGCCGTGCCGCCGAACAGGCCGCGGGCACCCGGGCCCTGCTGCTCGCCGCGCTCAAGGCGGGCGGCAGCCAGCCCCGGCTGACGAACCTCGCCCAGGTCGCGCACCTTCGCGAACAGGGCGCGCTCGGCGACTTCCAGCAGGCCGCGAGCCAGGGCGCCAGGGACCGATACGTCCGCACCGTCAACGGCGAGGACGTCAACACCGCCGAGCGCTATCTGGCCCGGCTGACCGACCAGCCCCGGCTGGACGCCACCGATCTGCGGCTCAGCCGCCAGCGGGTCCAGGCCACGCTCACCAGCCGCATCGGACTGATGCGCGGCGTCGAATCCGCCATGGCCACCGCCGACATCCAGCACCTCGGCGCGCTGCGCGACGACGACGTCACGGAGCTGGAGATCCGCATCGGCCTGGAAGGGCTGTGCCTGCTGCTGGCCGTCGGCGCCGGCGTCTGGGCCGCCCGCTCCCTGACCCAGCCGCTGGCCGCGCTGCGGATCGGCGCCAAGCGCCTGGCCGCCGACCCCGCACACGAGGACCCCCTCACCTACAAGGGCCGCAACGACGAATTCGCCACCACCGTGCGGTCCGTCAACGCGCTGCACGCCCAGGTCGGCGAGCTGGCGCGGCGCACCGCCGAGCTGGAGGGCGAGCGCAAGCGGCTGATCAGCGGCCGGCAGCGGCTGGTCGCCGAGCGCGAGGTGCTGCAGGACCAGGGCGAGGGCCTGAAGGAGGAGATCGCCGATCTCACCGAGCGGCTGGCGGCCCTGCACGCCGGTGTGCACGGCCGGTTCGTCAACCTCTCGCTGCGCACCCTCGGCCTCGTGGAGCGCCAGCTCGGCGTCATCGAGTCGCTGGAGGAGAGCGAGCAGGACCCGGAGCGGCTGGAAACCCTCTTCAAGCTCGACCACTTCGCCGCCCGGATGCGCCGCAACAGCGAGAACCTTCTCGTCCTGGCGGGCGCCGAGCAGTACAGCAACAACCACCAGGGCCCGGTACCGCTGCTGGACGTGATGCGCGCCTCGATCAGTGAGATCGAGCGCTACGAGCGGGTGCGTATCCAGTCGCTGCCGCCGCACTCCCAGGTCGCCGGATTCGCCGCGGACGACATCAGCCACCTGGTCGCCGAACTCCTGGAGAACGCCACCGCCTTCTCGCCGCCGGACGCCCATGTCGAGCTGTCCGGCTGGCTGCTGGAGAGCGGCGAGGTCATGCTCTCCGTCCAGGACGAGGGCATAGGGATGACCTCGGAGCGGATGGCCGAGCTCAACGAGCGGCTGACGGACGTCGAAGCCGCCTCGTTCTCCGAGACCGTCGACGAGGCGCTGGGTCTGGGCCTGTACGTCGTGGTGCGGCTGGCCGCCCGGCACGGCGTCCGGGTCCAGCTGCGGGACGCGAAGCAGGGCGGCGTCACGGCCGTCGTCGTCCTGCCCGGTTCGATCCTGCCGACCCGCCCGGCCCCGTCGGCCTCCCCGGCGAGTGCGCCCCAGGACGTGGCGCACACCCCGAGCCTGCCCGGCTCGGTCGCCGAGGCGAACTCCAACGCGCTGCCGACCAGGGCGGCCCGCAGAGACCCGGCAGCCCCGGCCGGCCCACCGGCCGCCGCCGCGGCCCCGGCCGGCGAGCCCGGCCAGGGTCCGGCCCAGGACACCCCCGCGCCGGCCGGGCAGCCGGCCGGCCGGGCAGCCGCGCCGGCGGCCGGCCACGACGGCACCCCGGACGCCGGCCCCGCGCCCGCCCCCGCCGCCGACCCGTTCGTCGCCGCCGCGGAGCGCGCGATCGACGCGGCCGGACTCGGCGTGCCGGACGGACCGGCACCCACCGAGCCGCAGCCCGCGGGCCCCACCACGTACTCCGGTTCCGAGCCGAGCCCGTACGGCCCGCAGTCGCCCGGCCCCTATGCCGCCACCACCAGCGGCGCCGGCGAGCACCTTCGGCCCGAGGACGACGCCGCCCCGGCCGCCACCCCGGCGGCGGACCCGGCCGCGGGCCGGTCCGCGGACCAGACGCCGGACGGCGCCGGAGCACCCTCGTCCGACCCCTACGCCATCGGTCCCGACCAGCACACGGGCCCCGGGACGGACGCGGCACCCACGGACACGGACGCGGCACCCGCCGACGTGTCCCCGGCCGGCACACCGGCCGACCCACAGACCGCCGCCGCCCCGCCCGCGGGGGAGCGGCGGACGACCTCCATGGGGCTGCCCAAGCGCACCCCCAAGGTCGTGGCGCAGCAACAGGCGCCGACCGCACCGCGCAAGAGCGGTTCGGCCAATGCCGAGGCGCTGCGGCGCCGCCTCGGCGGATTTCAGGCGGGGGCGCGAGACGGCCGGCGCGAGGTCGAAGCCGAGATCGCGGAACGTACAGCGGAGCTGACCATCCCACAGACGGACACCGACGGAGCGGGGGCCCCGGGAGAGAGCCACGTTGTCGAGGAGGCACGCGATTGAAGGCGCAAGCGCCCACTGCTTATGGACAAGGTCTGAGCAGTCAGGCAAGGAATCTGCATTGGCTGCTGACCAACCTGGTCGACGAGGTACCGGGAATCCGCTCGGTCGCGGTGGTCTCCTCCGACGGCCTGCTGCTGTTGTCGTCCGACCCGGGCCGGGCGGAGGAGGTGGCACGGCCGGGCGGGGGTGACGGTCCGCGGGGATCCAGCGCGGACCTGGCCACCATCGTCTCCGGGCTGGGCAGCCTCACCCAGGGTGCCGCGAAGCTGATGGACGGCGGGGCGGTCAAGCAGACGATGATCACGATGGACGAGGGCAGCGTGTTCGTCATGTCGATCAGTGACGGCTCGCTGCTCGGGGTGCATGCCACCCCGGACTGCGATATGAGCGTCATCGCCTACCACATGGCGCTGTTCGTCGGCCGGGCCGGTCATGTCCTCACCCCCGAACTCCGCAGTGAATTGCGTAAGTCGATGGAGAGCCCCCAGTGAGCGAACGTAGTGAGCGAACCATGGAGAGGTGCGCCCCGAGCGAGTGCGAGGGCGGACGAAGCGAGGTTTCGGCATGAGCAGCTCCCGCAAACTCCCCGTACGCGGCGGGGAGCGGAAACCCTCGCGCGTGCGGCCGTACTCGCTCACCGGCGGCCGGACGCGGTTCGGCCATGTCCTGCTCGTCGAGACGTTCGTGGCCGCGCTGGAGGCGCCCGAGGAACGGCGCGAGCTGACCTCCGGCGGCTGGGGCGACCGGGTGATGCCGGAGATGCGCGCGATCGTCGAGCTGTGCCGCCGGATGCGCTCGGTCGCGGAGATCTCCGCGCTCCTCAAGATGCCGCTGGGCGTGGTGCGTGTACTGCTCAGCGACCTCGCCGACCAGGGAAAGATTCGCGTCTACGGCACCGGGCACGGCTCCGGCCGGCCCGACCGCGCGCTGCTCGAAAGGGTGCTGAGTGGACTTCACAGGCTCTGACACGATATCGGCCGGGCCCACGGCGACCCCCGGTTCCGTGAGCCCGGCCGACCCGGCGGTCCAGGCCGCCGACGCGGGGCTGCAGAGCTGGCAGACGGACCGTTCGCGGGCGCCGGTCGCCACCAAGATCGTGGTGGCGGGCGGTTTCGGCGTCGGCAAGACCACGTTCGTCGGATCGGTCTCGGAGATCACCCCGCTCCAGACCGAGGCGGTGATGACCCAGGCCAGCGCGGAGACGGACGATCTGACCGCCACCCCGGAGAAGTCCACGACCACGGTCGCGATGGACTTCGGGCGGATCACCCTCGACCAGGAGCTGGTGCTGTACCTGTTCGGCACGCCCGGGCAGCAGCGCTTCTGGTTCATGTGGGACGACCTGGTGCGCGGTGCGATCGGTGCGATCGTGATGGCCGACACCCGGCGTCTGGAGGACTGCTTCCCGGCACTGGACTACTTCGAGAGCTGCGGACTGCCGTATGTCGTCGCGGTCAACCACTTCGAGGGGACCGAGGCCTTCGCCGTCGAGCATGTGCGCGACGCGCTGACCGTGCCGCCGCACGTGCCCGTTGTGATCATGGACGCGCGGAAGCGGGTCACGGTGATCGAGTCGCTGCTCGCGCTGGTCGGCCACGCTCTGGAGACCGCGCCCGAGTAACCGGCCCCCGTACGGGGCCACGGCCCCGTACGGGCCACCCTCCCCCTTCCCCTCCCCGAACACCAGCAGTAGCAGAGAAGAGTGCCGCCATGCGGAAAATACTCGTCATCGGAGCCGGCCAGTCCGGTCTCCAGCTCGCCCTCGGTCTCCAGACCAAGGGCTACGAGGTCACCCTCATGTCCAACCGCACGGCCGACGAGATCCGCGCCGGCCGGGTCATGTCGACGCAGTGCATGTTCCACACCGCGCTCCAGCACGAGCGCGACCTCCAGATCAATTTCTGGGAGAACCAGGCCCCGCGCATCGAGGGCCTGGGCGTCTCGGTCGCCGCCCCCGGCAGCCATGAGGCCCCCGAGGGCTCGCAGCGCGCCATCGACTGGGTCGGCAAGCTGGACGGCTATGCCCAGTCCGTCGACCAGCGGGTGAAGATGGCCGGCTGGATGGAGACCTTCGCGCAGCGCGGCGGCCAGCTCGTCATCCACGGCGCCGCCGTCTCCGACCTGGACTTCTTCGCGAGCCGCTACGACCTGACGCTGGTCTCGGCCGGCAAGGGCGAGCTGGTGTCCATGTTCGGCCGGGACGCCTCCCGCTCGCCCTACGACACCCCGCAGCGCGCGCTCGCCGTCTCCTACGTCCACGGCATGGGCCCGCGCCCCGAGCACCCCGAGTTCGAAGCGGTGCGCTGCAACCTGGTGCCCGGCGTCGGTGAGCTGTTCGTCATGCCGACGTACACCACCTCCGGCCGCGCCGACATCCTCTTCTGGGAGGGCATACCCGGCGGTCCGCTGGACGCCTTCCAGGGCGTCAAGGACCCCAACGAGCACCTTGCCCTGACGCTGGAGCTGATGGAGAAGTTCCTGCCCTGGGAGTACGCCCGCTCCACCAAGGTCGAGCTGACCGACGCCAACGGCACGCTGGCCGGCCGCTACGCCCCCACCGTGCGCCACCCCATCGGCCGGCTGCCCTCCGGCGGTCTGGTGCTCGGTGTCGCGGACGTCGTGGTCGCCAATGACCCGATCACCGGCCAGGGCTCCAACTCGGCCTCCAAGTGCGCCGCCTCCTACCTGTCCTCCATCGTCGAGCGCGGTGACCAGCCCTTCGACGCGGAGTGGATGCAGGGCACCTTCGAGCGCTACTGGAACACCGCCCAGTACGTCACCAAGTGGACCAACGCGATGCTGGCCCCGCCGCCGGAGCACATCCTCAACCTCATCGGCGCGGCCGGCCAGCTGCAGCCGGTTGCCGACCGCTTCGCCAACGGCTTCAACGACCCGTCCGACTTCGAGAACTTCTTCTACGAGCCGGAGAAGACGAATGCGTACCTGGCTTCTCTGACGGGCTGAAAACCGCCTGCGGCGGGGGCCGTCCTCCCGCCTGGGCGGGTGGCACCGCCGTGCCTGCTCCTCCCCGCCTTTGGCGGGGAAGGGCGGGTTCTGCGGGCTGCCGCCGCGGCGCGTGCCGTGGTGCGGCGGCAGCCCGCGGGGGAGTGGTCAACGACGCTCAACGAGGCTTGCGCCAGGGCCACTTGGGCCCGCCGTCCGGCGCCTTGCCCTCCGGGGCGTACTCGTACTTCCATCCGCTGGGCAGGCCCAGGCGGCCCACCCGTGCCGGGACACGACGGTAGACGTGCACCGTCGGCGGGCGGTCGTGGTCGTGCGGCACCGGGACCTCGTACGTCTTCGGCGGCTGGCCGGTCACGCCGACCAGGACGGGCAGCACCCGCCCGTCCAGCGGGCCCCCGACGAAGAGGGTGTTCTCGCTTCTCACGCCCTCAGTGTCACACCACCGCGCCCGGGCGGCCGGTCACAGCAGATGCCCGGCGTCGCTCACTACGGGCAGGATGCGGCGGGCCAGGTCCCCGGCCGGGCCGTCGGCGGTCTCCAGCTTCAGCGCCGCCCGCGTCACCCGCGCGGTCTGCGGGTCCGTGGCCGCGGTGGCGGTCAGCAGCGCGACGAAGTGGTCGACCAGCCAGTCCCGCAGATCGTCGAGGGCCGGCTGCTTGTCCTCGTCCAGCCAGATCAGCGAGGCGGCCTCGACGGCGGTGATCCACATGCGGACGGTCATCCGCAGCCGCAGGCCCGGCTCCGGCTCGCCCAGATGCCGCAGGATCTGGTCGGCGGCGGCGCGCCGTACCTCGTCCACGATCGCGGACGTACGGGTGGTCTCGACGACGCTGCCGCCCTGCAGCAGCGCGCTGAACCCCGCGTCGTGCTCGTCGACGAAGGCCAGATAGCGGTCCAGAGCGCGCGACAGCCGACGGGTCAGCGGTCCGGTCTCCGGCTCGGCGAAGCAGCGCTCCAGGACGTCGGCCGCGCTGCGCAGCGCGGCCTCGTACAACTGCTGCTTGCCGCCGGGGAAGTAGCGGTAGACCAGCGGGCGCGAGACCTCGGCGGCGGTGGCGACATCGTCCAGCGAGACGTCCTCGGGCGCGCGGTGCGCGAACAGGCCCAGCGCGGCGGTGAGCAGTTGGCTGCGGCGCTGCTCGACGCTCAGCCTGCGGTAGGCGGGTCGGGGTACTGCTGGGGCGGTGCCGCTGCCGTTCATGAACAGCAGCGTAACCGCCCCGGGTTCGGGCTCGCACAGGTGCTCGGGGTGTACGGGGTCCATGCCGGGGGCCTCAGGCCAGCAGTCCCGAGCTGCGCCACAGCCTGCGGCCCACACCACGCAGCACGCCGATCTCGTCCAGGAAATCGGTCAGCCGCCGGGCGCCGGACTGCATCACCTCGCGGCGGTGGCCACTGGCCTTGACCTGGGCGACCGCCGCACGCCGGTCCAGGCCCACATGGGTGTAGACGGCAGGGTTGACGAAGGCGACCGAGAAGATCCGGGCCGCCTCGCCGGAGCTGATGCGGGTCAACTCCCGCTCCCAGCGCGGCGCGGTGACCATCTGGCGGCGCAGCTCCTCGCGCGCGTAGCGCACATGCCGGGCCTCCTCGACGACATGGATGCGGGTCACTCCGCGCACGATCGTCTGCACCCGCTCGTCCGGGAACGTCAGCCGCTGCATCCAGTCCAGGATCTCCTCGCCGAGCAGGGTGCAGGCGAACGAGCCCGGGGTGGTGGAGACGGTCTTGAGGACCCGGGCGAGCTGGTGGTTGAGCCGGGAGACCGGGTACGCCGGCGCGCCACCCTTCTGGATCATGCGAGCGAACATCTTGGAGTGCCGGCACTCGTCGGCGATCTCGGTGAGGGCGTAGCGGACGTGTGCGCTGGTCACCGGCTTGTCGTAGATGTGCCGGACGAGCAGCTGCATCAGGATGATCTCGAACCAGATGCCCAGCGAGGCGAGCGAGGCCGCCTCGTGCCGGGAGAGGTCCTGCTGCTGTTCGACCGGCATCCGCTTCCACAGCGGGGTGTCGTAGAGCGAGACCAGCTCCGGCGGCCAGAACCACTTGCCCTCTTCGAGGGGGGCGTCCCAGTCGAGTTCGGTGTCGGGGTCGAAGGAGTGCTTGGCGGAGGAGTCGAGCAGCCGCTCGGCGACCTGCTCCCGGTCCTTGAGCAGGCCGAGGGCGTCCCGCAGGACCTCGGTGTCCGTCGCGGTCATCTCGGTGGGTGCGCTCGTCATGACTGTGGCTACCTCGCTAGTGGGTCAGGGCCGGCCCGCGGTCACCTCTTATGAGACTGCGTGTCAGTAAGGGCGTCAATCCCCTGCGCGCGACTTATTGACCCGTCGGTAAGAACCGTGTGAGCCTGCCAACGACCGCCCATGACAAGGCGTTTGGCGAGCCGAGGAGGCGTCCGTGTCGACCCGAGATCTCTACGTACAGGACCCTGGCGACCCCGTGTGGAAGGTGCCCGCCTCCGGTGCGGCACGCTTCAGCTGGGACTACGGCGACGGGCGCGACCGGCTGCTGGCCCTCTACCAGAAGGGCAAGGACAAGCAGTGGGACGCCACCTTGCGGATCGACTGGGATCTCGAGGTCGACCCCTTTGACCCGCTCGGCACCCCGGACGAGTCCATGTCTCTGTACGGCACCAGGTACTGGGACAAAATGACCGAGAAGGACCGCGGCGAACTGCGGCAGCACTACACCTCCTGGCAGTTCAGCCAGTTCCTGCACGGCGAACAAGGCGCCATGGTCTGCGCGGCACGGATCGTGGAATCCGTCCCGGACCTCGACGCGAAGTTCTACTCCGCCACCCAGACCATGGACGAGGCGCGGCACGCCGAGATCTACAGCCGCTTCCTCCAGGAGAAGATCGGGATGCTCTACCCGATCAACGACAATCTCCAGGCGCTGCTCTCCGACACCCTCAAGGACTCCCGCTGGGACATGCCCTACCTCGGCATGCAGGTGCTGATCGAGGGCCTGGCGCTGGCCGCCTTCGGCATGATCCGCGACACCACCACCAAGCCCCTGCCCAAGCAGATCCTCGCCTACGTCATGCAGGACGAGGCGCGCCATGTCGCCTTCGGCCGCATGGCGCTGCGCGACTACTACAAGCAGCTCACCGACGCCGAACTGCGCGAACGCGAGGAGTTCGTCATCGAGGGCTGCTACCTGATGCGCGACCGCCTGCGCGGCCTGGAAGTCCTCGAAAACTTCGGCATTCCGCATGACGAAGCCGCCGAATTCACCGAGAACTCCGAATTCCTGCA
Source organism: Streptomyces sp. NPDC048516 (assembly GCF_043199875.1). NCBI lineage: Bacteria > Bacillati > Actinomycetota > Actinomycetes > Kitasatosporales > Streptomycetaceae > Streptomyces > Streptomyces sp. NPDC048516. The sequence goes on from NZ_JBICWS010000002.1 coordinate 672,880, forward strand.
CCTCTTCCGCAAGCTGCTCTTCAGCCGGATCGTGCCCTGTGTGAAGGACATCGGCCTGTGGGGCGAACGACTCCAGCGCGCCTATGTGGACATGGGTGTCTTCGAGATGGGCGACTCCAACCTCGATCTGCTCATGGCCGAGGACGAAGAACTCGCCGAAAGGCTCGACGCGGAGCGTTTCGCGGCCGAGGAGGAGGCCCGTACGGCGGAGGTCGCGGCGGCCATCGCGGAGGGCGCGGACGAGGCCTGAGCGGGGACGCCCGCGCCCCGAGCCGCTGCTCGGCGGTGGATGTCAGGCCCCGCCGTCCGGGAGCGGGTGGTGCAGGAAGTCCCGCACCCGGCGTCCGAGTTCGCCGGCCCGGTCGTACGGCATGGAGTGGTGGCCCACACCCGCCAGGGCCTCGACCCGTACGCCCGGTGTCCGTTCGGCCCGTGCGGCGACCCGGCGCAGAGCGTGCGCCCGGCTCCGCTCCGCCAGCAGCACCAGGGCCGGCACCGGCGCTCCGTCCGGCCCGGCGATGTCCGGGCGCGGCCCCGTGACCACCTTCGCGGTGCGGAACTCGGCACCGCCCAGGCCCATCAGCCGCACCAGTTCCGGCGCGGGCGGCGCACCCCGCGTCTCCCACTCCAGGAACCGCCGGGTGCTCCGTTCGCCGGGCCGTACGAACAGCGGCAGCGCATGCAGCAGGTACGACGGCCGGAACCCGGCGAAACACTGGGTGGGATCGAGCAGCACCAGCCGCTCCACCCTGTTCGGCGTCCCGGGGGAGCGGGAGGGGTGCCCCCCGGCGGCGTGCACCGCGTAACTCAGCGCGAGCCAGCCGCCGTACGAGTGCCCGAGCAGCGCGGCCGACTCCAGCCCGAGGCCGCTGAGTACGCCGTCGAGCCAGGCGAACAGATCCTCCGGCCGCCGCAGCGCCCGCCCGGAGTGCACGCTGAGTCCCGGCGCCCCGATCTGGTCCACGGCATGGACCCGGTGCGTACGGGCGAGCGCGGCGACCTGGGCGTACCAGATGGCCGAGGTCGTGCCGCCGCCGTGCAGCAGTACCAGCGGCGGGGCGCCGGCCGGCCCGCAGACATTGACCCGGGTGCTGCCGAACTCCGACAGCAGATCGAGCCGTTCCACCGGGACCGGCCAGAGCGCCATGGCCTGCTCGTAGGCGGCACGAAAGGCGGCGGAGGGGGAGTGCGCGGGAAAGCGCGTGGCGGGGGCTGCTGTCATGGTGCACCTCCGGGGCGAGGGGAGCGGAGAACGAGGGAGCGGCGCACGAGGGGGAGCGGCACACGAGGAGCCTCACCAACACCTCGTTCGGCAAGTATCTCGCTGAACGAGGTAATAATGCAGGAGTCCGGCACGGGACGTCAGGAGTGCGGCGAAAGACGTCGTGGGGCCGGGAAGGGCGCCAGGAGCGCGGAAAGGGAGGCGATGAGGCATGACGAGGCAGCAAGAACCTGACGGGTCGGGGGCACCCGATGATGAAGCGGCTGACCGGATGGAACTGGTCGAACCCGTTGAACCGGCCGGGATGGACCTGGTCCACCTGCTGCGTGAGGTGACGCTGCGACTCGACCTCGCGGGAGCGCGGTTCGCCGGCCACAACGGCCTGCACCCCACCGATCTCCGGGCCCTGATCAGCCTGCTGGACGCGGCCCGCGAGGGCGCCGAGTCCACCCCGGGCCGGCTCGGCGAGCGGCTGGGCCTGAACTCCGCCGGCACCACGGCGCTGATCGACCGGCTGGAACGGCTCGGCCTGATCCGCCGGGTCCGCGACACCCGCGACCGGCGCCGTGTCCTGCTGGAGGTCGAAGAGCGCGCGGTCACCCTGGGCCGGTCGTTCTTCGGCCCGCTGATCGACCGCACGATCGCCCTGCTGGCCACCTTCGAGGCCGGGGAACAGGCGGCGATCCGGCGGTTCCTGAGCGGGGTGCGGGACGCGGTCGGAAAGGGGTAGGCGGCGCCCGCCGCAAGTGCTCAGTGCGCGTCCGCGGGGGGCGTCGCGGGAGGACTACCGCTTACCGGACCGGGCCAGCCACCGCCCCTCGTGCCGGGACACCTCGATCGGACGGCCGAAGCACGCGGTCATCCGCTCTCCCGTCAGCACCTCGTCCACCGGGCCGCGTGCCTGCACCCGGCCCTCGCGCAGCAGCACGGCGTGGCCGATGGACGGCGACAGCTCCTCCAGGTGGTGGGTGACGGTCACGGTCGCCAACTCCGGCCGTGCCAGGGCCAGCCGGTGCAGGGCATCGATCAGATCCTCGCGGGAGGGCAGATCGAGCGCGTTGAACGGCTCGTCGAGCAGCAGCAGCCGGGGGTCGGCCATCAGGGCGCGGGCGATCAGGATCCTGGCCCGCTGGCCGCCCGAGCACACCCCGAACGGCCGCTCCGCCAGCTCCTTGCAGTCCAGCTCGGCGAGCAGCTCATGGGCGCGCTCACGGGTCGCCCCGTCGTACTTGCGCCACAACGGCTGCACGGTGCCGGTCGCCCCGGTCAGGACGACCGTGTGGCCCGTCGCGTCCTGCGGGACCTTCTGTGCGCCGGAGACCAGTCCGATGACGGCCCGCAGCTCGCGGACGTCCACGGACCCGAGCCGGTGCCCCAGCACCTCGACGGTGCCGACAGTCGGGAACATCAGCGCCCCGACGAGACGCAGGATGGTGGTCTTGCCCGCGCCGTTCGCACCGAGCAGCGCCCAGTGCTCACCGGACCGTACGCTCCAGTCGACGGCGTCGAGGATGACCTGGCCGGTGGTGTACCGCTTGACGCCGACGCCCTCCAGGGCGGCGATCACGCGGGCTTCTGCGGCGGGGGCCGGCTGCGACGAAGGCTGCGTAGCGCTCATCGCCGCAGACTAGCTGCGCACGACACCTTTCTGCGGAGGTGTCCGATGTGTGGACCCCGCCGCGGCAACGGAAACCGGCAAGGGAAGCGGGCAAGGGAAGCGGGCAAGGGAAGCGGGCAAGGGAAGCGGGCAAGGGAAGCGGGCAAGGGAAGCGGGCAAGGGAAGCGGGCAAGGGAAGTCGGCAAAGGACATACCCCGGAGCCCGGCACCCGTTACCGCTGGGCCGGCCCCAACAGCTCCCGCACCCGTGCGTACTTCGCCGTCAGCCGCTCCCGCGTCGGAGCGTCCAGCACGGCCAGCCGCTCCGGATCGGCGTTGTGCGCGAGATCGGACTCCTTGACCAGCAGCGCGCCGGGCGTGGCCAGGATGCGCGCGGTGTACTCCTCGACCGGCTCGTTGGCCCGCTTGGTGACGGCCAGGATCATCGCCTTGGTCGTCTCGCCCAGCGCCGCACCGGCCAGCCACTCCCGGCTCAGCGCCCCGTCCTCGACCGCGTCGTGCAGCCAGGCCGCGGCGATCTGCTCATCGCTGCCGCCCCGCTCGCGTACCCCCGCCGCGACCGCGGCCAGATGTTCCGCATACGGGCGGCCCGCCTTGTCGGTCTGACCCGAGTGTGCGCGCCGGGCCAGCGCCTCCACCTCGGCCAGGGACAACAGCGGGGGCGGAGCAGGTTCCATGGACGGGATCGCATCAGCCATACGGCCATTGTGACGTCAGACGGGCGCGGGGCGGGCAACCGGGCACACCGCGGAGGGCTCAGCCCAGAGCCGCCGCCATCACCGCCCGTGCGATCGGTGCCGCGCTTCCCCCGCCGCTGATGTCCGCACGGTCGGCGGCCGCGTCCTCGACCACCACGGCCACCGCCACGGCCGGCTCGTAGCCGTCCTTCTGCCTCGCCCAGGAGATGAACCAGGCATACGGCGTGCCCTCGTTGCGCACCCCGTGCTGCGCGGTGCCGGTCTTGCCACCGACCGTGACGCCCTTGATCGCGGCGAGCCGCCCGCTGCCGTGCTCGACGACGTCGACCATCATGTCCTGGAGCTGCTGCGCCGTGACGGGATTGGTCACCTGGCGGGTGGGGCGGTGGGGATCGGCCGCGACCACCACACCCCGGGCATCGGTCACCTCGTCGATGAGCGACGGCGCCGTCAGCCGGCCCCCGTCGGCGACCGCCGCCGCGACCATCGCCATCTGGAGCGGTGTGGCGGCGGTGTCGTACTGCCCGATGGCGGAGAGCGCGACCTGCGAGGCGTCCATCCGCGTATCGAAGTTGCTCGGCGCGACGAGTGAGGGGATGGACAACCGCCGGTCGTTGAAGCCGAACCGCCGGGCCGTATCGGCCATGCCGCGCAGCCCGATCTCCGCGCCCAGCCGCGCGAAGACGGTGTTGCACGAGGCCCGGAAGGCGTCCTTGAGCGAGGCGTCCTCGCAGCCCTTCGCGGCATTGCCGAGCCGGGTGTCGGTGCCGGGCAGAGGGTAGGGATCGGGCGAATCGGTGGGCGCGTCGATATCGGTGACCTTGCCGCTCTCCAGCGCCGCCGCCGCGGTGACGACCTTGAACGTGGAGCCGGGCGGATAGGTCTGGCGCAGCGCCCGGTTGAGCATCGGCTGCTGCTCTGCACCGTTCAGCCGGTGCCAGGCCTCGGTGACCCCGGCGCCGTTGCCGGACAGCTCGCCCGGGTCGTACGACGGCGTACTGACCAGCGCCAGGATCCGCCCCGTACGCGGCTCGATCGCGGCCACCGCCCCCTTCTTGTCCCCCAGCCCGTCGAACGCGGCGCGCTGCATCCGTGGGTTGATGGTGGTGTGGACGCTGCCGCCCGGCCGGTGGGCGTGGGTCAGCCGGTCCCACCACGGGAAGGTGGCGAGCCGGTCGTCGGCCCCGGAGAGGATGCCGTCCTCGGCGCTTTCCAGCAGGGAGGTCCCGTAGGTCTGCGAGGAGTAGCCGGTGACCGGCGCGTACAGCGGCCCGTCGGTATAGGTGCGCTCGTAGCGCAGCCGCCCCCCGCTGTCCCGGGAACCGGTGACCGCGCGGCCGGCGACGAGCACGGCACCGCGCGGCTGTGCGTAACGGACGATCGGCCCGCGGCGGTTGGCCGGACTGGCGCTGAAGCGTTCCGCGTCGACGACCTGCACCCGGGCGGCGTTGACCAGCAGCGCCACGAGGAGGAGGAAGGAGAAGGCCGCGGTGAGGCGGATGCAGCGGATCAACGGCCGGCCTCCGGGGAGCGCGCGTCGCGCGCGTCATCAACGGGCGCCGGTGACGGGGTGGCCGGCTGCCTGCCCTGCGCCCGGGGCGTCCTCCGCGCCTCTGACGCCCTCCGCGCCTCTGACGCCCTCCGCTCCCCGGATCCGCTCTGCTCCCCGGCGCTTCTTTGCTCCCCGGACCCCCTCTGTTCCTTGGACCCGCCCACCGCCTCCGGCACCTGGGGCTTGGCCGGCTTCAGAAAACCGACCACCCAACTCCCGGTCCCGAGTCCCGTGCCACTCCCGGGAAGGCTCGCCGCACTGCTCCTGCCGTCGTTCACGCCCGCACGCCTGGCCCCATGCGCCCCACCGCTCCCGGCCTCGTGCGCCCTCTCGTCCGCTACCCCGTCCACCGGCCCGGCGGCAGCTCCGCCCGTGGGCCCGGCGGCAGCTCCGCCCATCGGCCCGGCGGCAGCTCCGCCCATCGGCCCGGCGGCCGCTCCGTCCGCCGCCCCGTCCGCCGCGGGGCGCCCGGCAGCCCTCCCCGCCCTCCGGTTCTTCCTCCCCGCCCTCCCCCCACGCCCGGTCCCCTCCCCCTCCGCACCCGCCGGCATCCGCGCCCTGTTACTGATCCGCAGCAGCAGCGCGATGATGATCCAGTTCGTGACGACGGACGACCCGCCCTGCGCGAGGAACGGCATCGCCATCCCCGTCAGCGGAATCAGCCCCATCACCCCGCCCGCGATCACGAAGACCTGGATGGCGGGCAGCGCCGCGAGGCCCACGGCCAGCAGGCTGCCGAACGGGTCCCGCACGGCGACCGCGGCACGGTAACCGCACGCCACCAGCAGCGCGTACAGCAGAAACAGCGCGGTCAGTCCGGCCAGCCCCAGCTCCTCGCCATAGGTCGCCAGGATGAAGTCGGACTTCATGGCGAAGCCGATCAGATACGAGTGGCCCTGGCCGAGGCCGGTGCCGAACATCCCGCCGGCGGCGAACGCGAACAGCGACTGGGCGAGCTGACCTGGCCCCTTGCCCGCCGCGATACCGGCGAACGGGTGCTGCCAGTCCTCGACCCGGCTGTGCACATGCGGCTCCAGCGTGCCGACGGCAGCCGCTCCCAGGCCCGCCAGGAACAGCCCGATCGCGATCCAGCCGGTCCGCCCGGTGGCCACGTACAGCAGGACGACAAAGATCCCGAAGAACAGCAGCGAGGTCCCCAGGTCGCGTTCGAGCACCAGCACGGCGACACTGATCAGCCAGATCGCGACGATCGGCCCGAGCACCCGGCCGGTCGGGAGCCGTAGCCGCCCCATCCGGCGCCCGGTGTGCGCCAGCGCGCCGCGGTTGGCGGCGAGGTAGCCCGCGAAGAAGACGGTGATCAGCACCTTGGCGAACTCGCCCGGCTGCAGGGAAAATCCGGCGAAACGGATCCAGATCTTCGCCCCGTTGACGGCGGGAAAGAGAATCGGCGCCGCCATGAGCACGAGCGCCAGCGCCGCGCACACATAGGCGTACCGCTGCAGCATGCGGTGGTCCCGCAGCAGCACCACCACCGCCGTGAACAGCGCGACCCCGACGGTCGACCACAGCAGCTGGGTGGGCGCGGCGTGGTTGCGGGGGGTCTCCTGGTCGAGCCGGAAGATCAGCACCAGCCCGATGCCGTTGAGTAGCACAGCGGTGGGAAGCAGCAGCGGATCGGCGTACGGGGCGCGGAAGCGTACGGCGAGATGCGCCAGCAGCGCGAGCCCGCCGAGCCCCGCGCCGTAACGGATCGCGCCACCCGGCAGGGCGTGCCACCTGGCCAGCCCCACAGCCACATATCCGCAGACGCTGATCAGGACGGCGCCTAAGAGGAGGGCCAGTTCGACCCCGCGCCGCTTGGGAAGTGACGGCAAGGCTGGGGGAGTGTCCGCCGGGCGCGCGGCGGCCGTCGCCCTTGCCATTGCCGTCATGTCTGGCAACGTAGCAAGCGACGGTCGTTATTTCCGTTATGTCGGATACGACGTTCGGGCGTCCACGCGGGCGCCCTTGCGTAGGTGTGTCTCCGTGTCCGTTTCGGCGTAGATCCAGTATCCCCCGATCCGGCCCTCTCCGTCACCGTTCCCCAGGATGATCTTCGCGCCGCGAAAGGCCCCTAGCGTGGTGGCCCGGAACAGGCGCCCACCACAGGCGCCGCCCGCGTACGCCGCCCGCGTACGCAGCCCACGCAGACCACGTATGCAGCCCGCGTACGCAGATCATGGAGCGAACGTGACAGACGACAACAGCACGGCGGCCCTGTCGGCGGAACTCATCCGCATGGCTCAGGCGGACCAGAGTGCTTCACCCGGCGCGAACAGCGACAATTCCGCGGAGCAATTGGCCTGGCGTCGACTCACCGCGCAGCACGGCGACCGGCTCCACCAGATCATGGACGAGTACGGCTGGCCGACGGCGGAGCTGGTCGGTGACGATGCCGCTCGCGGGGCCTGGCTGGTTGCGCAGCACGCCGACCGTCAGCTCGATGTGCAGCGGCGTGCGCTCCGGCTCATGGAGCAGGCGGTGGAGGCGGGCTCGGCAAGCCCGCGCGAGCTGGCTTTCCTGCGCGACCGGACGCTGGTGAACGAGGGCCGCAAGCAGATCTACGGCACACAGATCGCGGGGGTCGCCGAAGGCGCACCCGTCCCGTGGCCCTGCGAAGACCCCGAGGGCATGGACGCCCTGCGAGGCGAGGTGGGCATCGAGCCCTTCGACGAGTACGTCGCCCGGTTCGCGACGAGCTGAGGCGCGACTCGGGACCGCCGGGCGCCCGGCCTCAACACCAGCGAGGCGCCTCCCCGTCGCTCACGATGTCCCGCCGGGAGGACCAGGCGTACGACGCATCGGAGAGCTTGTACCAGACCGGGTTCCCCTCGATGCGCTCCGCCTTGACCCGGCAGACGATCCCCACCCTGGACCCGTACTCCTTCGAACCGACCACGCGGTAGCGGGTGCTCGGGCCGATGCGCACCACCAGCCCGTCCTCGGCGACGACATGGCCTTCGGACACGGCGAAGTTGTCGCCCTCGCTCCCGTCGGACGCCAGGGCGGGGCCGGCCGCGACCACGCCGGCCAGCACACCGGAAAGAGCACAAAGGGCGAACAGGCCGAACAGGCCGCGCTTACCGGACTTCGACTGCGGAAACATGCGCTTCCTCCTGCGAAGGGGAGAGTCCGAGGGGGTTGATTCCCTGCGGGATGAGATGAGCGAAGCTGCCGGGCGTCACCTGACGGACGGGTCGGGGCCTGCGCCCCGCCGGTGCGGTGCCTGTCGCACCCTTCCCCGGCTGTGAGTGCGGCTTCCCGCTACCGCGCCGCTCTCTCGCACCGCGCCGGGGCCGCCGCTCACTTCGTTCCCTCCTCACGCTAAAGAGGCGCCGGAGAGTCCGCAACTCGTCACAATCCGTAGTTCTTCGCGTCGGTCGCCCCTGCCCATTCGGCTCCGGGCGCCCACGTCGGGCAGCGGAACCATCCCCTCCTGCCCCTCTCCTGCGCCTCTCCCGCCCCTCCTGCCCCCTCCCCTTCCCCCGCCCCCAACGCGCCCTCGGGAAGGAGCCCTTGGCGCACCGACCGCCCGAACCGGCCGCACACCCCACCCGCGTCCGCAACCCCACACTCATCTCCGCACGTGCTCACCCACCTCCGAACCCGCTCGCCCGCCCCCGCAACTACTCACCCAGCACTGCAAACCGCCGCCCGGAACCACGGCCGGCTCCCCTCGGCCGGCGGGGCGGCGACGGGCGCGGGAGGCCGGCGGCAGGAGGGGTGGCCGTGAGGTCCGCGGAAGAGGCGTGCCCGAGGCGTGCCCAAGGGGAGGAATCAGGGGACTCGGGGGCACCTCGGGGGTGTCTCAGGGGCACCTCAGGGGCCGCTCGGGGTCATTCCGGGTTGTTCCGTGAACGTGCCCAATGGCACTTTGTAAACTCGTCCAGACCGAATAGAAGAAGAAGGCCGAGGCCGAGCTCGTCACGCTGATGCGGGCGACCGAAGACATCGGTCGATGGCATGGACCAGTGCCATGACCACCGTAAGCGAGGGGCTATGGCGTACGTCACACCGGTGCACGCCGAGTGGAGGTTCCGTGCTGCCCCGGCCGCCTTGGGCCGCGGAGCGCGGGGGGCCGTCCCCCTCGACGAAAGGCAGTATTAGCGTCATGACGACTCTCCGTTCCCGGATCATCGCCTGGGCCGGCCGTATGTATCTGGCGAGAACCCGGAAGAAAGGCTTCGACCTGTCTCGAATGTCTTTCTTGCCCGAGTCCGTCCTGATGCCATTGCGACGCGATGGACTCAACCCGGTGGGCGATCTGGCCGCCGTCCGGGAGCGGGAGCCGGTCAGTAAGCTCCCCGTGCCGATTGCCGCCAACGTCTGGCTGGTGACCGGCTACGACGAGGTCAAGGCGGTCCTCGGGAAGGCCAATGCCTTCAGTTCGGACTTCACCAACCTCGTCGGCAAGGCCGGCGCCGGTGCCGAACAGAACCCCGGTGGTCTCGGATTCGCCGACCCGCCGGTGCACACCCGGCTGCGCCGTCTCCTCACGCCCGAATTCACCATGCGCCGCCTCAGCCGGCTCACCCCTCGTATCCACGAGATCGTCGAAGAACGCCTCGATGCCATGGAAAAGGAGGGCAAAAACGGAGATCCGGTCGACATCGTCCACTCTTTCGCCCTCCCCATCCCTTCCCTCGTCATTTGCGAACTCCTCGGCGTCCCCTATGAAGACCGCGCCGACTTCGAACGCCTCAGTGCCGCCCGTTTCGACCTTTTCAGTGGCGCAAACGCCTCCTTCGGTGCCATATCCGAATCCCTTTCCTATTTCCGGGACATCGTTAAAAAGCAGCGCGAAAACCCGGGCGACGGCCTGCTCGGGATGATCGTGAAGGAACACGGCGACTCGGTCAGCGACGAAGAACTCGCGGGCCTCGCCGACGGCGTCCTCACCGGCGGCTTCGAAACCACCGCCAGCATGCTGGCCCTCGGCACCCTGGTCCTCCTCCAGGACCCCAAGCACTTCGCGGCCCTCCACGACGGCGACGACGTCGTCGAGGGTTACGTCGAGGAACTTCTCCGGTACCTGACCGTCGTCCAGGTCGCTTTCCCGCGCTTCGCCCGTGAGGACCTGGAAATCGGCGGCGTCGCGATCGCCTCCGGAGATGTGGTGCTGTGCTCCCTGAGCGGCGCGGACCGGGACGGCAAACTGGGCCCGGAAATGGAACAGTTCGACCCCACCCGCAATGTCCCCTCCCACCTCGCCTTCGGCTACGGAATCCACCGCTGCGTAGGCGCCGAGCTGGCCCGCATGGAACTCCGCGCCGCCTACCCCGCTTTGGTGCGCCGCTTCCCGAACATGCGCCTCGCCGCCACACCGGAAGAACTGGAATTCCGCAAACTCTCGATCGTCTACGGAATCGAATCCCTCCCGGTCCGGCTGGACGGCTGACCACACCCCCGGCCCGGCGCCCCGGATCCGCCCGGGCACCTGGCCGAGGGGCCGGGCGCCCGGCCCCCGCCGGGAATTCCTCGTCACCGCTTCCCTCGCCAGGCACCGCACTCATCCGTGATACGGACCCGGACCGGCTGCGATACGAACCCGGACCGGCTGCGATACGGACCCGGACCCGGACCGGCGGCCCTACCGACCGCCGCGATCCGGCCCGGAAGAGCGTCCCGGAAAAGCGATTGACGCCCGCCCGCGCCCGGCGATCGGATGGCGTGCCATGAGCCCAGCGCCGACGCATCCCGGACTCCACCCCATCGACGACGACCTCGTACGGCGGCTGATCGCCGGGCAGTTCCCGCAGTGGGTGGGGCTGACGGTGGAGCGGTTCCCGTCCGGCGGCACGGTCAACGCCATGTACCGGCTGGGTGAGGGCATGGTCGTACGGCTGCCGCTGGTGAAGGGCGGAGCCCGGGACATATCGATGGAGCAGGAGTGGCTGCCCCGCCTCGCGTCCCGGCTGCCCACGGCCATCCCCGAAGTACTCGGCGCCGGGGAGCCCGCCGAGGGGTATCCGTGGCCCTGGTCGGTGTACCGGTGGCGGGCGGGCGAGAACCCCGAGGCGGGGGCGCTGAGCGAGCCCGTGCCGCTGGCCGGGGATCTGGCCGGGTTCGTGACGGCGATGCGGAACATCACCCTGCCGCAGGCGCCGAGGGCCCACCGCGGCGGGCCGCTCGCCTCACTCGACGCATCGACCCGCGCGGCGATCGAGGAACTGCGCGGGATTCCGCAGGAGGCTGTCGACTGCGATGCCGTGGCCGCCGTTTGGGAGGACGCGCTGCGGACGCCGGACCGGGAAGGGCCGCCGGTGTGGCTGCACGCCGATCTGATGCCCGGCAATCTGCTGGTGGACGGCGGCAGGCTGACCTCGGTGATCGACTTCGGGTGTATGGGTCTGGGCGATCCGGCCTGCGACCTGTTCCCGGCATGGAACCTGCTGCCGGCCGACGCCAGGGAGGCCTTCCGCGAGGCGCTTGGCGTGGACGACGCGACCTGGCATCGCGGCCGTGGGCGGGCGCTCTCACAGGCGTTGATCGCGCTGCCGTATTACCGGACGACGAACCCGGCGATGGCGCACAACGCCCGGCACGTGATCCGCGCGGTACTGGGAGAAGGCTGAGCCCGGCACCGGGCGGAGGGCTGTGATGTCAGCCCTCCCGGCATCACGGCTCGCAACGACGGGCTCGGTGACCGCCGTAACTGCGGCCGTCCGAAGGCGTTTCGGGAAATCCCCTGACACATCAGCGGCACCGATCGATGAGAAGCGACGCGGGTGGTCCGGCGGACGCAGGACTGCCTCGGGCGGCACACGCCCGCACATACGCGAAGACCCCGGCCTCAGTGTTTCCACTGGTGACGGGGTCTTTGGGCACCTCATGAAGGGTGCCCCCGGCAGGATTCGAACCTGCGCACACGGCTCCGGAGGCCGTTGCTCTATCCCCTGAGCTACGGGGGCGTTGCCGCCTGTGTTCCTGTGGCGACGGGTAGAACCCTACCAGCTCTGATGGGGTGTTCATGAACAGGTTTCGCGGGTGGCGGGGGAGGGGGTCGGGAGGGGCTGGGGGACCTCGTGCCGGAGCTTGTAGCGCATCGCGGGGAGGTGGCGGTGGCGGTCGGGGAAAGGTCCCTCGCACGGGGGCGGAAGTGGGGAAAACCGGGACGCAGTCTCAGGCGGGGTCCTAGTCTCATGGTGTGCCTGGCTTGTCCGGTCGGATCCTCGTTGTCGACGACAACAAGGTGATCCGGCAGTTGATCAGGGTCAATCTCGAGCTGGAGGGCTTCGAGGTCGTGACCGCGGCTGATGGTGCCGAGTGTCTGGACGTGGTGCACCACGTGAGACCTGATGTCGTGACCCTTGATGTGGTGATGCCGCGGCTCAACGGGCTGCACACCGCGGCGCGGTTGCGTTCCGATCCGCGGACGTGGGACATCCCGATCGCCATCGTCAGCGCATGTACCCAGGGCGAGGTGGACAACGGCGAGTCGGTGGGGGTGGACGCGTTTCTTGCGAAGCCGTTCGAGCCGGCGGAGCTGGTGCGGACCGTGGGGATGCTGGTGCGTGAGAGGCGCCAGCGGGAACGTGGGCTCGGGGGCGGGGTCGAGGACGGGGACGGGGACGGGGAGAGCGACGGGGGCGGACGTGTGGCGGAGCGTGGCGCTTCGTCCGGTGGAGCCGCTTCGTCCGGCGGAGGCGCGGCGCCCGGTGGGGTCACGGCGTCCGGTGGAGTGCCGGCGTCCGGTGGGGTCGGCATGGTGGATGCGGGTGGGGAGTAGCGCGCTCCGCGTGCTGTGAGCCCGGGGTGTGGTGCTCAGATGTGTGCCGGAACCTTCCTGGGGCGTCGCGCGGAGTGTCCACAGGGCGAAACCGGGTCGCAGACCTACCCCCGGTCTCCCATACGCTTGTCCTGTGACCCCCGCTGAGCTCTCCCGCACCGTCCTGCGCTCCGTGCGTGGTGCGGTGGAGGAGCAGGAGCTCTCCGTGCCGGTGCCGGCGCGGATCGTCGTCGGGCCGCCGCCGCGGCCCGGGTGCGGGGACTACGCCTCCAACGTCGCGTTGCAGCTCGCCGGGCCGGCGGGAAGGCCGGCCCGCGAGGTCGCCGAGATCCTGCGGAAGCGGCTGGCCGGCAGCGCCGGGATCGCCCGGGTCGAGATCGCCGGGCCGGGTTTTTTGAACTTCACCCTGGGGGACGGGGCGCTGACCGCGCTCGTACGTCAGGTGCTGGCGCAGGGGGACGGCTACGGCGGGACGTGGGCGGAGCAGAGCCCTGATGTCTTCGGTGAGGTCGTCGACGGAGCGTTCCGTGCGGTGGCCGGTTGTGCGGCGGGCGGTGCCCGTGAGGCCGTTGTCGGCGAGGTGCTGGCGCGGATCGACGCGGCGGCCGGGACCGGTGGCCGCCGGGACGGTGGCCGCCCCGCTCTCGTGCCCGTTGCGTACGACCTCGCCACGCTCACCGCCCGGCTCGGCTCCGACGAGGCCCGCTGGGCGCTGTTGCGGCCGGCCGCGCACGATCCGGTGCGGGTGCCCGAGCGGCCCGTGCAGCGCGAGAGCAATCCGCGCTTCCGGGTGCAGTATGCCCACGCGAGGGTGCGGGCGCTGGTGCGGAACGCGGGTGAGCTGGGGTTTGTGAGCGAGCCGGGGGACGTGGGGCGACCGGCGGGGGCCGGCGGGCCCGCGCCCGCGGCCCGGCGTGCGCCGGAGCAAGCGCCACAGCGGTCCGCCCCCGAATCCGCACCTGCCGCCGCGGGGCCCTTCCCCTGTCTCCAAGCTCTGCAGACCCTGCTGGCCACCTACCCCTCCGTCATCGATGCCGCCGCGCGGCTGCGGGCACCGGACCGTGTGCTGCGGCATCTGGAGGCGACCGCGGACGCGTTCTTCCGGTGGCATGACGACTTCCCGCCGCTGCCCGTCGGGGAGCAGAAACCCTTGGCCGTGCATCGTGCCCGGCTGGCCCTTGCCGAGGCCGGCGGGACGGTGCTCGCCAACGGCCTGCGTCTGCTCGGCATCTCCGCTCCCGCCCACCTCTGAACGACTTCGAGGGGATCTCCACAGCCATGAGCCGCTCCGCGCACCCTGCAGGGCCCCGGCATGCTGACGTACTGCCCGAGGGGCACTACGCCGGGCCGCCCGCCGATCTCAATACCCTCGACCCGCGGGTCTGGTCCCGTACGGTCTCCCGCAACGCCGACGGTGTGGTCACCGTCGGCGGGCTGGACGTCGCCGCGCTCGCCGCGGAATTCGGCACTCCGGCGTACTTCCTGGACGAGGACGACTTCCGGGCCCGCTGCCGGGCGTGGAAGGACGCCTTCGGGCCGGGGGCGGATGTGTTCTACGCCGGGAAGGCCTTCCTGTCGCGGGCCATCGTCCGCTGGCTGAACGAGGAAGGGCTCAATCTCGACGTCTGCTCCGCCGGCGAACTGGCCACGGCGCTGGCGGCCGGAATGCCGGCCGAGCGGATCGCCCTGCACGGGAACAACAAGAGCACCGAGGAAATCACCCGCGCCGTGGAGGCGGGGGTCGGACGGATCGTGCTCGACTCGTTCCAGGAAATTGTGCGGGTCGCACATATCGCGCAGCGGCTGGGCAAGCGGCAGCGGGTGCAGATCCGCGTCACGGTCGGTGTCGAGGCGCATACGCATGAGTTCATCGCGACCGCCCACGAGGACCAGAAGTTCGGTATCGCGCTGGCGGACGGGCAGGCCGCGGAGGCCGTACGCCGTGCGCTGAAGCTGGACGGGCTGGAACTCATCGGGATTCACAGTCATATCGGGTCGCAGATTTTCGACATGGCGGGATTCGAGGTGTCCGCGCGTCGCGTGGTGCAGCTGCTGACCGAAGTGCGTGACGAGCACGGAATCGAGCTGCCCGAGATCGATCTGGGGGGCGGGCTCGGCATCGCGTACACCTCGGACGACGATCCGCGGGAGCCGCACGAGATCGCGTCGGCGCTGGGCGACATCGTGAGCAAGGAGTGCGCGGCGGCGGGACTGGGCGTGCCGCGGCTGTCGGTCGAGCCGGGACGGGCGATCGTGGGCCCCACGGCCTTCACGTTGTACGAGGTCGGCACGGTCAAGGAGCTGGAAGGCCTGCGGACGTACGTGTCCGTGGACGGCGGGATGTCGGACAACATCCGCACGGCGCTCTACGACGCGGAGTACAGCGTGGCGCTGGTGTCGCGCACCTCCGATGCCGCGCCGATGCTCTCGCGCGTGGTGGGCAAGCACTGTGAAAGCGGCGACATCGTCGTACGCGATGCCTTCCTGCCGGCCGATGTGGCGCCGGGGGATCTGCTCGCGGTGCCGGCCACCGGTGCGTACTGCCGTTCCATGGCGAGCAACTACAACCACTCGCTGCGGCCGCCCGTTGTCGCGGTAAAGAATGGTCAGGCCAGGGTGATCGTCCGGCGGGAGACGGAGGAAGATCTCCTGCGGTTGGATGTCGGGTAGAACCGGATCGCCGGGTCCCGGACCCGGATGAAATAAATGTCTCGGCATCTGGACGTGGGGCGGAAACCACCGTCCGGTGCGTGAGACTTGTGCATGAGCAAGCTGGAATTCGCTGATCGATGAGAAGCAGAGGTCAAATGATGCGTACGCGTCCGCTGAAAGTGGCGCTCCTGGGCTGTGGTGTTGTCGGCTCAGAGGTAACGCGCATCATGACGACGCACGCCGATGACCTCGCCGCCCGTATCGGTGCGCCGGTGGAGCTCGCCGGGATCGCCGTCCGCCGCCCCGACAAGGTGCGCGACGGCGTCCCGGCCGAGCTGGTCACCACCGACGCGACCGCGCTGGTCAAGCGGGGCGATATTGATGTCGTGATCGAGGTCATCGGCGGTATCGAGCCGGCCCGTACGCTGATCACCACCGCCTTCGAGCACGGTGCGAGTGTGGTCTCCGCCAACAAGGCGCTGGTCGCGGCGGACGGTGCGGCGCTGCATGCGGCGGCCGAGGCCAATGGCGCGGACCTCTACTACGAGGCCGCCGTCGCGGGCGCGATTCCGCTGGTACGGCCGCTGCGCGAGTCCCTGGCCGGCGACACGGTCAACCGGGTGCTCGGCATCGTCAACGGCACCACCAACTTCATCCTCGACAAGATGGACTCGACCGGCGCCGGCTACAGCGAGGCGCTGGACGAGGCGACCGCGCTCGGCTACGCCGAGGCCGACCCGACCGCCGACGTCGAGGGCTTCGACGCCGCCGCCAAGGCCGCGATCCTGGCCGGTATCGCCTTCCACACCCGCGTGACCATCGACGATGTGCACCGCGAGGGCCTGACGGAGGTCACCGCGGCCGATATCGCCTCCGCCAAGCGGATGGGGTGCACGGTCAAGCTGCTGGCCATCTGCGAGCGGGCCGCGGACGGAGCGTCGGTGACCGCGCGGGTGCACCCCGCGATGATTCCGCTGACGCATCCGCTCGCCTCCGTCCGCGAGGCGTACAACGCGGTCTTCGTCGAGGCCGAGGCGGCCGGCCAGCTGATGTTCTACGGGCCGGGCGCGGGCGGCGCGCCGACCGCCTCCGCGGTCCTCGGCGACCTCGTCGCGGTCTGCCGCAACAAGCTCGCCGGTGCCACCGGACCGGGTGAGTCCGCCTACACCCGGCTGCCCGTCAGCCCCATGGGCGCGGTCGTCACGCGGTACCACATCAGCCTCGACGTGGCCGACAAGCCCGGTGTTCTCGCTCAGGTCGCCACGATCTTCGCGGAACACGGCGTATCGATCGATACGGTCCGTCAGTCGGGCAAGGACGGCGAGGCATCCCTCGTCATCGTCACCCACCGAGCGGCGGACGCGGCCCTGTCGTCGACCGTCGGGGCTCTGCGCGAGCTCGACACCGTCCGTGGTGTCGCCAGCATCATGCGGGTCGAAGGGGAGTAAAGGAACCCATGTCTGCCAATTCCACTGTGACCACGGCAAGCAGCCAGTGGCGCGGAATCATCGAGGAGTACCGCGACCGGCTTCCGGTCAGCGACACGACCGAGGCCGTCACCCTCCGGGAGGGCGGCACCCCTCTCGTCCCGGCCCAGGTGCTCTCCGAGCGCACCGGCTGCGAGGTGCACCTCAAGGTCGAGGGCGCCAACCCCACCGGCTCCTTCAAGGACCGTGGCATGACGATGGCCATCACCCGGGCCAAGGAGGAGGGTGCCAAGGCGGTCATCTGCGCCTCCACCGGCAACACCTCCGCCTCGGCCGCCGCCTACGCGGTCCGGGCCGGCATGGTCTGCGCGGTGCTCGTCCCGCAGGGCAAGATCGCGCTCGGCAAGATGGGCCAGGCGCTGGTCCACGGCGCGAAGATTCTCCAGGTCGAGGGAAATTTCGACGACTGTCTGACGCTGGCCCGGCGGCTGTCCGACAACTACCCGGTCGCACTTGTGAACTCCGTGAACCCGGTGCGGATCGAGGGCCAGAAGACCGCGGCCTTCGAAATCGTCGACATGCTCCGCGATGCGCCCGACATCCATGTGCTGCCCGTCGGCAACGCCGGCAACATCACGGCGTACTGGCGGGGCTACCAGGAGTACGCGGCCGACGGCATCGCCTCGCACACCCCGCGGATGTGGGGATTCCAGGCCGCCGGCAGCGCGCCGATCGTGCGCGGTGAGGTCGTCAAGGACCCGCAGACCATCGCCACCGCCATCCGTATCGGCAACCCCGCCTCGTGGTCCTTCGCGGAGCAGGCCCGGGACGAGTCCGGGGGCTTCATCGACTCTGTGACCGACCGTCAAATCCTGTCCGCCTACCGCCTGTTGGCCGCGCAGGAGGGGGTCTTCGTGGAGCCCGCCTCGGCCGCGTCCGTCGCCGGTCTGCTCAAGGCCGCGGAGGAGGGCAAGGTCGACCCCGGCCAGCGCATCGTCTGCACGGTGACCGGCAACGGCCTCAAGGACCCGGACTGGGCGGTGGCCGGAGCGCCGCAGCCGGTCACGGTCCCGATCGACGCGGACGCCGCGGCGGAGCGCCTCGGCCTCGTCTAGGCGGCCCGGCGCCCCCTGTGCGGGGGGCGCCGCCGTACGGCAGGACCTGCGCGTACGGCACCCGGTGACGGGACCGCCCCTGTCCCGTCACCCCCGCAGCAAAGTGTGCAAAGGCTGCAAAGCCCAGGGAAGGCGGCGTCGGGGCACAGGAAGGCGCGCGACACGCATCGTGCGCCTCCTGTGCGCCCTATGTCGCGACAGAACCTTCCTTCGATAGGCTGGAGCCAACTCCCCTCCCCACGGCATAACGCAGTGGCGTTCAGGGCAGGTCAGAACAGACCCCACGAGCCGGCCGGGCACTTCGGTGCCGCGGCGCTGTGTGGGCCAGTACCGCAGTATCAATCAAGGAGAGTCATCGAGCGATGGCCGGTCCCGCGTTCCGCGCCGCCGCCGTCCGGGTGCGCACCCCCGCTACCAGCGCCAATCTCGGTCCCGGCTTCGATGCCCTGGGTCTTTCCCTGGGCCTGTACGACGATGTCGTGGTGCGCGTCGCCGATACCGGCCTGCACATCGACATCGCAGGTGAGGGCGCCGACTCCCTGCCGCGCGACGAGAGTCATCTGCTCGTCCGGTCGATGCGCACCGCCTTCGAGCTGCTCGGCGGACAGCCGCGCGGCCTGGAAATCGTCTGCGCCAACCGCATTCCGCACGGCCGCGGCCTGGGGTCGTCCTCCGCCGCCATCTGCGCGGGCATCGTCGCCGCCCGCGCGGTGACGATAGGCGGTGAGCAAAAGCTCGACGACACCGCGCTGCTGGAGCTGGCCAACGAGATCGAGGGCCACCCCGACAATGTCGCCGCCTGTCTGCTGGGCGGTTTCACGCTCGCCTGGATGGACACCGGCACCGCCCGCGCGATCCGGATGGATCCCGCAGATTCCATCGTTCCGGTGGTCTTCGTCCCCGGAAAGCCGGTGCTGACCGAGACCGCCCGTGGACTGCTGCCGCGCACCGTCCCCCATGTGGACGCCGCGGCCAACGCCGGCCGCGCCGCACTGCTCGTCGAGGCCCTGACCAGGCGCCCCGAGCTGCTGCTCGCCGCGACCGAGGACCGACTCCACCAGGAATACCGGGCTCCCGCGATGCCGGAGAGCGTGGCCCTGGTGAACCGACTGCGTGCGGACGGCGTCCCTGCAGTCGTGTCCGGTGCGGGCCCGACGGTGCTCGCGCTGGTCGAGGACGCGGCGGCCGAGAAGGTCGCGGCGCTGGCGGGAGAGGGGTGGGCGGCCAACCGGCTGACCCTCGACGCGGCGGGCACCTGCGTGCTGCCGCTCGCCGGGTGATCACGCGGGTGATCGACGATTGCCGGTCTTGGAGAGGGGGAATGTTTGTTGGACCCGGTAGTGTTAACCTCAAGTCAGTACTCGACGCCTGAGCGGCGCGGTGCTTCGTGTCCCCCATAGGGACCACCTTCTTCCGGGAGCCTCCCAAACTGCTTGGAGCCATGGCCTGAGCAGGAGTGAGCACGCTCCGGAATCGGCGTGACGACATGGCCAGTCTGCATCTCTTCACGCCGGAGCCATGAACTGATTCTCTCCGCCACTTCCGGCGGGACCACCGCCCCGGCCCGGTCCACAAGACCAAGGACCCAGCCGGACAGCACAACCGGTCGCCGAGCCAGACAGGCCGACGCCCGCTCCAGGGAAGGACCCTTCGTGAGCGACACCACCGATCTGATGGGCGCGCGCACCGATGGCAGTGCCACCGAGCCCGCCGCGGACGCTCCCGCCGCTCCTGCTACCGCACGGCGCCGCCGTTCCGGCACCGGCCTTGACGGCATGGTCCTGGCGGAGCTGCAGCAGGTCGCCTCCGGCCTCGGTATCAAGGGCACCGCGCGGATGCGCAAGAGCCAGCTGATCGAGGTCATCAAGGAGAAGCAGGCCGGGGGCTCCTCCCAGGCCGTTTCAGGCTCTGGGGGAGGCTCGGGTTCCGCGGCCAAGGCCGATGCGCCCGCCGACACCGAGACCAAGCCCAAGCGCCGTACGACCTCCAAGGCCCGTACCGGCGAGGACGGCGCGGAGCAGACCGCCGGCAAGGCCGCCAAGGGCGGCAAGGCCGCGGACAAGTCCGCCGCCCAGCAGCAGATCGACATCCCCGGCCAGCCGGTCAGCGACGAGCAGCCGGCCGGCGAGCGCCGCCGGCGCCGTGCCACCGCCGCCGCGGGCAGCCCCGAGGGCGCCTCGGGCGACGTCAAGACCGAGACCAGGGTCGAGGCGAAGACCGAGGTCAAGGCGGATGCCAAGACCGACACCGCGACCACCCCGCAGGAGACCGGCGAGGGCCGGCCGAGCAAGGGCGGCGAGCGCCAGGACCGCGGCGACCGTCAGGACCGCGGCCAGAAGGGCGACCGCGGCGATCGCGGCCAGCGCCAGCGCGACCGCGGTGACCGCGGTGACCGCCGCAAGGGCGACGCCGGTGACGGCGGCGGCCAGGGCGGCCAGCGTCAGCGCGACCGCCGTACCGATGACGACGACGACTTCGAGGGCGGACGCCGGGGCCGTCGCGGCCGCTACCGCGACCGCCGGGGCCGCCGCGGGGGCCGTGAGGACTTCGGCAACGAGCCGCAGGTCTCCGAGGACGACGTCCTGATCCCCGTCGCGGGCATCCTCGACATCCTCGACAACTACGCGTTCATCCGGACCTCCGGCTACCTGCCCGGTCCGAACGACGTGTACGTCTCGCTCGCCCAGGTCCGCAAGAACGGCCTGCGCAAGGGCGACCACGTCACCGGCGCGGTCCGCCAGCCCAAGGACGGCGAGCGGCGCGAGAAGTTCAACGCGCTGGTCCGGCTCGACACCGTCAACAGTGTGGCGCCCGAACAGGGCCGCGGACGGCCGGAGTTCGGGAAGCTGACGCCCCTTTACCCGCAGGAGCGTCTGCGCCTGGAGGGCGAGTCGGGTGGCCTGACGACCCGGATCATCGACCTGGTCACGCCGATCGGCAAGGGCCAGCGTGGTCTGATCGTGGCCCCGCCGAAGACCGGCAAGACCATGATCATGCAGGCGGTCGCCAACTCGATCACCCGCAACAACCCCGAGTGCCACCTGATGGTCGTCCTGGTCGACGAGCGTCCGGAAGAGGTCACCGACATGCAGCGGTCGGTGAAGGGCGAGGTCATCTCCTCGACCTTCGACCGCCCGGCCGAGGACCACACCACCGTCGCCGAGCTGGCCATCGAGCGCGCCAAGCGCCTCGTCGAGCTGGGTCACGACGTGGTCGTCCTGCTGGACTCGATCACCCGTCTGGGCCGTGCGTACAACCTCGCCGCCCCGGCCTCAGGGCGCATCCTGTCCGGTGGTGTCGACTCGACCGCGCTCTACCCGCCGAAGCGCTTCTTCGGTGCGGCGCGCAACATCGAGGACGGCGGTTCGCTGACCATCCTGGCCACCGCGCTGGTCGAGACCGGCTCGCGGATGGACGAGGTGATCTTCGAGGAGTTCAAGGGCACCGGCAACCTGGAGCTCAAGCTCGACCGCAAGCTCTCGGACAAGCGCATCTTCCCGGCGGTGGACGTGGACGCGTCCAGCACCCGTAAGGAAGAGATCCTCATGGGCAGCGACGAGCTCGCCGTCGTGTGGAAGCTGCGCCGGGTGCTGCACGCACTGGACCAGCAGCAGGCCATCGAGCTGCTGCTGGACAAGATGAAGCAGACGAAGTCCAACGCGGAGTTCCTGCTGCAGATCCAGAAGACGACGCCGACCGCGGGCAACGGCAACGACTGACGCCCGCAGGGCGCACCGGCGCCGTACCGCACAGCCCCCCTCACCCGCAAAAGGGTGAGGGGGGCTGTGTGCTGCGGCGGCCGGGGCGGCGCGGGCCGCGGGGCGGCGTCGGGCAAGCCGCCCGGGCCCCGTGGGCCCTACACATGCCGCGCTTGAGACCTTCCGCACAGATCCGTGCAAGCCGCATGGTTTCAGCCAAGCCGGGAAAAGGGCCGAAAGCCCAGGTGGGAAGGACGAAGGTCCTGGGCCTGCGGAGCGGACCGCCGCGCGTTTCTAAGAAAGCGCTCATGACTCGCTGTGCAACCCTTCCCGTCGACCTCCCGTCTGACAAGGAGCAACGGGCCGTGTCAGCACACAGCACGGCGGCGGCGAGGGGCAGCCGAGCGAATGAGGACTGAGGAGCAGATGGCGGACAGCAACGGGACCGCGAAGACGGCCGAAAGCCGTGCCCGCGGCATACGTGCCACGGGCCGCCGGCGCAAGGGCCCGACCCGACGCCGCCGAGCGCTGACCATCACCCTGTGCACGCTGACCAGCGTCGTACTGCTGGGTGGGGCCGGACTCGGCTACGTCTACTTCAAGCTCAACGGCAATCTGAAGGGCGTCGACATCAACGCCGCCCTCGGACACGACCGGCCGAAGAACGTCGACGACGGCTCGATGGACATCCTCGTGATGGGGTCCGACTCCCGCGCCGGCAAGAACGGGGAGTACGGCAAGGACGAGGGCGGCGCCCGTTCCGACACGGCGATGATCGTGCACGTGTACAAGGGCCGTAAGAAGGCCAGCGTGGTCAGCATCCCCCGGGACACCATGATCAAGCGCCCCGACTGCAGCAAGGACGGCAAGGACGTCCCCGGCGCGCGGCGGGCGATGTTCAACACCGCGTTCGAGGTCGGCGGGCCGCCCTGCGCGGTCAAGACCGTGGAGTCGATCAGCGGGGTCCGGATGGACCACTTCATCGAGGTCGACTTCACCGGCTTCAAGAAGCTCATCGACGCGCTGGGCGGGGTGGACATCACCACCAGCAAGGCGATCGACGACGACCACAGCCATCTGCATCTGCAGCCCGGCAAGCACACCCTGGACGGCGAGCAGTCGCTCGGCCTGGTCCGCACCCGGCACGGTGTGCCCGGCGGCGACGGCAGCGACCTGGGCCGCATCCAGCTGCAGCAGACGTTCATCAAGGCCCTGATGAACCAGGTCAAGAGCGTCGGGGTGCTCACCAACCCCACCAAGCTCTACGACATCGCCGACACGGCCACCAAGGCCATCACCACCGACACCGACCTCAACTCGGTCAGCGAACTGACCGGGCTGGCCAAGAGCCTGGGCAACATCGGCTCCGACCGTATCGACATGGTGACGCTGCCGGTGACCTACGACCCCGACAACCCCGACCGAGTGATCCCGCTGATGAAGAAGAGCGAGCAGGTCTGGGACGCGCTGCGCCAGGACAAGGACATCCCCAAGTCCGCGATCAAGGGCTCGGCCGGTGACCAGGGCGGCACGGACAAGTACGTGAAGTAGCCGGAAGGCGGGGGTTCCGGGGCCCGGCGGCCCCGGAACCGGCCCGGGGAATAGCTGCGGCCGTACCCCGGTTTTGGGAGATACGGCTAGTCCTGGCAGACTGGACCGTCGGCCCCGGTTCACGTGACGCAACCCGCAGCACGACCCGGTGCACTCCCGAACCTAGGAGAATCCCTTGAAGCGCGACATCCACCCGGAGTACGTCGAGACCCAGGTCAGCTGCACCTGTGGCGCGTCCTTCACCACCCGTAGCACGGTCGCCGGCGGCGCCATCCGCGCCGACATCTGCTCCGAGTGCCACCCGTTCTACACGGGCAAGCAGAAGATCATGGACACGGGCGGCCGCGTGGCCCGCTTCGAGGCCCGCTTCGGCAAGGGCGCTGCAGCCGCCAAGAAGTAGCGACCCGCACGGCGCCGGTCTCCGGTCGCCCCTGCCCAGGGGTGACCGGACCGGCGTTTTGTCGTCCTGGCCCTTGGCTCCCGTACGGGGGCCGGGGCCCGCGGCGCAGCCGCAGATGTGCCAGCGCCCCGGTACCCGGGTCACCACAGCAGCCAGTAGAGGAACCCCACGATGTTCGAGGCGGTCGAGGAACTGATCGGCGAGCACGCCGATCTCGAGAAGCGGCTGGCCGACCCCGCGGTCCACGCCGACCAGCGCGAGGCCATGCGGCTCAACAAGCGCTACGCGGAGCTCACCCCGATCATCGCGACGTACCGCGACTGGAAGCAGACCGGTGACGACACGGAGACCGCGCGCGAACTCGCCGCGGACGACCCGGACTTCGCCGACGAGGTCAAGGAGCTCGACGCCCGGCGCGAGGAGCTGACCGAAAAGCTGCGGCTGCTGCTCGTCCCGCGTGATCCCAGCGACGACAAGGACGTCATCCTCGAGGTCAAGGCCGGCGAGGGCGGCGAGGAGTCCGCGCTGTTCGCCGGTGACCTGCTGCGGATGTACCTGCGCTACGCCGAGCGGGCCGGCTGGAAGACCGAGATCCTGGAGGCCAACGAGTCCGACCTCGGCGGCTACAAGGACGTCCAGGTCGCGGTGAAGACCAAGGGCGGTGGCGGCGCCACCGAGCCGGGGCAGGGCGTCTGGGCGCGGCTGAAGTACGAGGGCGGGGTGCACCGCGTCCAGCGCGTGCCCGCCACCGAATCGCAGGGCCGGATCCACACCTCCGCGGCCGGCGTGCTGGTCACGCCCGAGGCCGAGGAGGTCGAGGTCGAGATCGGCCCCAACGACCTGCGGATCGACGTCTACCGCTCCTCCGGGCCCGGCGGCCAGTCCGTCAACACCACCGACTCCGCGGTGCGCATCACCCACCTGCCCACCGGCATCGTCGTCTCCTGCCAGAACGAGAAGAGCCAGCTCCAGAACAAGGAGCAGGCGCTGCGCATCCTGCGCTCCCGGCTGCTGGCCGCCGCGCAGGAAGAGGCCGAGCGGGAGGCGTCGGACGCCCGGCGCAGCCAGGTCCGCACGGTTGACCGCTCCGAGCGCATCCGTACGTACAACTTCCCGGAAAACCGCATCTCGGACCACCGGGTCGGCTTCAAGGCGTACAACTTGGACCAGGTGCTCGACGGCGAACTCGACCCGGTCATCCAGGCGTGTGTCGACGCCGACTCGGCCGCCAAGCTCGCCGCCGCCCAGTAGGCCCGCAGGACCCGTACGCCCCGGCCCCGGCTCCGGCACCCCGTCACCGGGGCGCCGCAGGCCCCGGCACCGCACCATGAAGACGCAGCGCACTAGGAGGAAGGCCCCGTGAACCTTCTGCTCGCCGAGGTGGCCCAGGCCACCCAGCGGCTGGCCGACGCCGGTGTGCCCTCGCCGCGCTTCGACGCCGAGGAACTCGCCGCGTTCGTGCACGCCGTCAAGCGGGGGGAGCTGCACCACGTCAAGGACGCGGACTTCGACGCCCGCTACTGGGAGGCCGTCGCCCGCCGCGAGGCGCGTGAACCCCTCCAGCACATCACCGGCCGGGCGTTCTTCCGCTACCTCGAACTCGCCGTCGGGCCCGGGGTGTTCGTGCCCCGCCCGGAGACCGAGTCGGTGGTCGGCTGGGCGATAGACGCCGTGCGGGCCATGGACGTCGTCGAGCCGCTGATCGTCGACCTGTGCACCGGCTCGGGGGCCATCGCCCTCGCCCTGGCCCAGGAGGTGCCCCGCTCGCGGGTGCACGCCGTGGAGCTGTCCGAACAGGCGCTGGACTACGCCCGCAAGAACGTCGAGGGGTCCCGCGTCGTTCTCCATCAAGGCGACGCGCTGACCGCGCTTCCCGAACTGGACGGGCAGGTCGACCTGGTCGTCTCCAACCCGCCGTACATCCCGCTGACCGAGTGGGAGTACGTCGCGCCCGAGGCACGCGACCACGACCCCGAGCTCGCGCTGTTCTCGGGCCAGGACGGCCTGGACACCATCCGGGGCATCGAGCGGACCGCACACCGCCTGCTGCGCCCCGGCGGTGTGGTCGTCATCGAGCATGCCGACACCCAGGGCGGGCAGGTGCCGTGGATCTTCACCGAGGAGCGGGGCTGGGCCGATGCGGCCGACCACCCGGACCTCAACAACAGGCCCCGTTTCGCCACCGCGCGCCGGGCGACGCCATGACGCGTTCCGCTTCGGCGCCTGATGCAGCCGATGCATCCGAAGTATTCGTTTCGCACGAGGAGGTCCCGTAATGGCACGGCGATACGACTGCAGCGACGCGACCGACCGCACCACCGGTCTGCGCGAGGCCGCCTCGGCCGTCCGCCGCGGTGAGCTGGTCGTGCTGCCCACCGACACCGTCTACGGCATCGGCGCGGACGCCTTCAGCGCCGAGGCCGTCGGCGACCTGCTGGAGGCGAAGGGCCGCGGCCGCGGTATGCCCTCCCCGGTCCTCGTCGGGTCCCCCAACACCCTGCACGGCCTGGTCACCGACTTCTCCGAGCAGGCCTGGGAGCTGGTCGACGCCTTCTGGCCCGGGGCGCTCACCCTCGTCGCCAGGCACCAGCCGTCCCTGACCTGGGACCTGGGCGAGACCCGGGGCACGGTCGCGGTGCGGATGCCGCTGCACCCCGTCGCGATCGAGCTGCTGACCGAATTCGGCCCGATGGCCGTCTCCAGCGCCAACCTCACCGGCCACCCGTCCCCGCAGGACTGCGACGCCGCACAGGAAATGCTCGGCGACTCGGTCTCCGTCTACCTCGACGGCGGTCCGACGCCCGCCGCCGTGCCCTCCTCGATCGTCGATGTCACCGGCAAGATCCCGGTGCTGCTGCGCGAGGGCGCGCTCAGCGCGGAGGAGCTGCGCAAGGTGGTACCCGAGCTCGAGGTGGCCAATTGATGGCGCCCCTGGGGCGTGGCATAGCGGGACCAGGCACCGGCACCCACCCCCCTGTACCCCCCTCACCCCCCTTTCGGATCCTCCACGTCAGCACCGGAAACGTCTGCCGCTCACCGATCACCGAGCGGCTGCACCGCCGTGCCCTGGAACTGCGGCTGGGCGACGCCCGCAGCGGCGGGCTGCTCGTGGAGAGCGCCGGCACCTGGGGCCACGAAGGCGCGCCGATGGAGACCCACGCCGCGACGGTGCTCACCGACTACGGCGCCGACCCGGCCGGCTTCCTCGGCCGGGAACTGCTCGACGAGCACGTCATCCGCGCCGACCTGGTGCTCACTGCCACCCGTGACCACCGTGCCCAGGTCATCTCGATGGGGCACTCCGCGGGGCTGCGCACCTTCACGCTCAAGGAGTTCAACCGGCTGGTGCGGGCGATAGACCCCGCCACGCTGCCCGACCCCGACCCGGATCTGCCGGACGGCGGGCTGGTCGAGCGCGCCCGTGCGCTGGTCGGTGCCGCCGCGGCGCTGCGCGGCTGGCTGCTGGCGCCCAACCCGGAGTCCGACGAGGTCTACGACCCCTACGGGGCGCCCATCACCTTCTTCCGCTCCATCGGCGACGAGATCAACCAGGCGCTCGACCCGGTCGTCACCGCCCTCACCGGGGTCCCGGCGCGGGCCTGAGGCCTGTCCTCTCGCGGGACCGGGGAGAGTGCCGCCGGGGCCCTGTGCGGGCGGGTGGACCCGGTCGGCCCGCACACCGCGCCCGAACGCCCCGCCGCGCCTACATTGGGACTACGTCCCCGTACGAGGCCCGGAGCAAGCGATGCCTGCCACCACCGCGTCACCCCGTCACGAGACCCCGGCCGGCCCTTCCCGGGCCGCCGAGCCCGCCGCCGGGGCGGCCGAGACCGCCGAGGACCGCGCACGGGCCGCCGCCCGTGACGCCGCCGCCCGGCCGGCCGGCGCCCCGGACTTCGCCGCCCTGCTGCGCCAGGACCCCGAGATCGCCGGCGTACTGCTCGGTGAGAGCGCCCGGCAGAGCGACGGGCTGCAGCTGATCGCCGCGGAGAACTTCACCTCACCGGCCGTCCTCGCCGCCCTCGGCTCCCCGCTGGGCAACAAATACGCCGAGGGCTACCCGGGGGCCCGCCACCACGGCGGCTGCGAGATCGTCGACCTCGCCGAGCGGATCGCGGTGGAACGCGCCAAAGCCCTCTTCGGCGCCGAACACGCCAACGTCCAGGCACACTCCGGGTCTTCGGCCGTACTGGCGGCCTACGCCGCCCTGCTGCGCCCCGGTGACACCGTCCTGGCGATGTCCCTCCCGCACGGCGGGCACCTCACCCACGGCTCGCCCGCCAACTTCTCCGGCCGCTGGTTCGACTTCGCCGGCTACGGCGTCGACGAGGAGACCGGGCTGCTGGATTACGACGCGATCCGGGAGCTGGCCCGCGCCCACCGGCCCAAGGCCATCGTCTGCGGTTCGATCTCCTACCCCCGGCACATCGACTACGCGGCCTTCCGCGATATCGCCGACGAGACCGGCGCGTATCTGATCGCGGATGTCGCGCATCCGCTCGGGCTGATCGCCGGGGGAGCGGCGCCCAGCCCCGTCCCGTACGCGCATGTGGTGTGCGGAACCACACACAAGGTGCTGCGCGGGCCGCGCGGCGGGCTGATCCTGTGCGGCGAGAAGCTGGCCGAGCGCATCGACCGCGCGGTGTTCCCCTTCACCCAGGGCGGCGCCCAGATGAACGCGGTCGCGGCCAAGGCCGTCGCCTTCGGGGAGGCCGCCACGCCTGCCTTCGCCGCGTACGCCCATCAGGTCACCGCCAATGCCCGGGTACTCGCCGGGGCACTGGCCGGACGGGGCCTGTCGGTCACCACCGGTGGCACCGACACCCATCTGATCACCGCTGATACCGCTCCCCGCGGCCTCGACGCCCGCACCGCCCGGGGACGGCTGGCCGCCGCCGGGATCGTGCTGGACACCTGCGCGCTGCCGTGTGCCGAGGCCCCCGACGACCTGGCGGCCCGCCGCACCGGCCTGCGGCTGGGGACCGCCGCGGTGACCACACAGGGCATGGGCGAGGCGGAGATGACGGCGGTCGCCGAGCTGATCGTGGCGGCGCTGGAGGAGGACGGTACGGCCCGCGCCAGGACCGTCGCTTTGGTCCATGGCTTTCCGCCTTATCCCGATCACGGGTGAGGGCGGAACCATCCGCTGACGCCAGGCGTCTATTCCTGTATTCACGGCCAGGGGGCTGACACGCATAGGGTGTGGGGCTGTGATGGCCAGCTATACCAATGGGGCAGCCCGTGCGTGAATACCTGCTGACGCTGTGCGTCACGGCCGCGGTGACCTACCTGCTGACCGGGCCGGTACGGAAGTTCGCGATCGCGGCCGGTGCGATGCCGGAGATCCGTGCGCGTGATGTGCACCGAGAGCCGACACCGCGGCTCGGCGGTATCGCCATGTTCGGCGGACTGTGCGCCGGTCTGCTGGTGGCCTCGCACCTGACCAACCTCAAGAGCGTCTTCGAGAACTCCGACGAGCCCAGGGCGCTGCTCTCCGGCGCCGCCCTGATCTGGCTCCTCGGCGTCCTGGACGACAAGTGGGGCGTGGACGCGCTGGTCAAGCTCGGCGGCCAGATGATCGCCGCGGGCGTGATGGTCCTGCAGGGCCTGACGATCCTCTGGATCCCGATCCCCGGCGTCGGCACCGTCTCGCTGACCCCCATGCAGGGCACCCTGCTGACCGTCGCCCTCGTCGTGATCACCATCAACGCGGTGAACTTCGTCGACGGCCTGGACGGCCTCGCCTCCGGCATGGTGTGCATCGCCGCCGCGGCGTTCTTCATGTACGCGTACCGGATGTGGTTCGGCTACGGCATCGAGGCGGCCGCGCCGGCCACGCTGTTCTCGGTCGTCCTGATGGGCATGTGCCTGGGCTTCCTGCCGCACAACATGCACCCGGCGCGCATCTTCATGGGTGACTCGGGCTCGATGCTGATCGGCCTGGTGATGGCCGCGGGCGCGGTCTCGGTGACCGGCCAGGTCGACCCGGACCTGCTCAATGTGAAGGCGGGCGGTCTGCGTGAGGCGACCCACGCGATGGTGCCGGTCTACATCCCGCTGCTGCTGCCCCTGACGGTCATCGCGGTGCCGGTCGCCGACCTGATCCTGGCGATCGTGCGGCGTACGTGGAAGGGCCAGTCGCCGTTCGCGGCCGACCGCGGGCACCTGCACCACCGGCTGCTGGAGATCGGGCACTCGCACAGCCGGGCCGTGCTGATCATGTACTTCTGGTCGGCCCTGATCGCGTTCGGCGCGGTGGCCTACTCCGCGAACAACGCCAGCATGTGGATCGTGCTGGGCATCGTGCTGCTGAGCGCGGTCGGGCTGGTGCTCCTTCTGCTGCCGCGCTTCACCCCGCGTACGCCGCGCTGGGCGGAGTGGATGGTGCCGCCGCGCTACCGCCGGGTCTCCCGTGCAACGGGTCCGGAGGTGCCGGCCGCCGAGTGGGACGAGGAGGAGGGCGGCGTCGGGCCGCAGGAGGAGCGGGAACCGGTCCCCGCGGGCATCAACGGGGCCACCGCGATCGGCGACCGGTCACGTTTCGTGGAGCACCGCAGGGCGGACAGTCACCACTGATCCGCGGTGCCGATCGCCCGAACGTGCGACAGGAATCGGGTCGGTTGACCCCATACCAGACAAAAAGCTGGCTGTCAGTGCACCAACGCGCACGTTCACGCTCAGGTGTGACAGGGTCCACACGAACCAGGTAAAGACCTCATCAAATAGTTTGTGATACCGTTCACGAAACCCGGCGAGAGAGCCGAAGGGCCGTAGTGCGACTGCCCTTGGGCCGCAGGTTCCGCCTCAGGCCGGGTCTACGCTCGTCCATGACGACACACCCCACATCTTTTGCCGGAGCGCCGCCATGCAGTCGAATGACGCCCGACTACTCCTTCACGCCGTTGTACCCACCCTCGCCACCGGCGCTGTCGCCGTTGCCGTGAGCGCTGTGGTCGCCGGTGCGACGGGAGCGATCGGCGCTGTCGTCGGCACGGTGCTGGTGCTGCTCGTCATGGGGGCCGGCCTGGTCGTCCTGCAGAAGACGGCGAAGAACCACCCGCAGCTGTTCCAGATGATGGGACTGCTGCTGTACACGGTGCAGATCCTGTTCGTGGCGGTCTTCCTGATCGCGTTCAAGGACACCACGTTCTTCGATACCAAGGCCTTTGCGTTCACGTTGCTCGGCGCCACCCTCGTATGGATCGCGGCACAGACCCGCGGGCATATGAAGGCGAAGATTCTGTACGTGGAACCCGACTCCGCCGAAACGAAGAAGGCGGAGACGGCGGGGTCGCCGACGTGACACGTAGGGCCGAGATAAAAGCCCACTTGCGGGCCTGCTATCGTCCGGTTTCAACTGCGGCACAGTTGGCGCAGGCGGCTGAGCTCCCGGGTTCCACTCGATGGAACGGGAAGTTCTCGCGGCCGATGCCTGTGATGTGGCCGGGCCCAGCGCCCGCCAGCCGCCCCCTAATCCGTAAGACCAGTCCAGTGCCGCTCCGTGGCTCAACGCCGCGCCGACACAACGAGGTTGCCGTACCCATGCGCCACGCTGAAGGAGCTCGCGGTGAGTGCTGAAACGATGCTCGCCTTCGAGACCGACTGCCACATCTTTTCCGGGTGCGGCTTCCCTGCTCCCGGGCTTCATTCGTTCGTCTTCAAGCCGCTGTTCACCATCAACGGCTTCGAGTTCAACAAGATCATGCTGCTGGCGCTGCTCAGCACCGTCGTGGTCGTGTGGTTCTTCTGGGCGGCGTTCGGCAAGGCCAAGGTGGTCCCGGGCAAGCTGCAGATGATCGGCGAAGCGGGCTATGACTTCGTACGCCGCGGGATCGTCTATGACGCCCTCGGAAAGAAGGAGGGCGAGAAGTACGTCCCCTTCATCGTCTCGCTGTTCTTCTTCGTCTGGATCATGAACCTGTGGTCGATCGTTCCGGTCGCCCAGTTCCCGGTGACGTCGGTCATCGCCTTCCCGGCCGGTCTCGCCGCCGTCGTCTACATCACGTGGGTCTCCCTGACCTTCAAGAGGCACGGCTTCGTCGGTGCGCTGAAGAACTTCAGCGGCTACGACAAGTCGCTCGGCCCGGTCCTGCCGATGCTGATGGTCATCGAGCTCCTCTCGAACCTGATCATCCGGCCCTTCACTCACGCGGTCCGGCTCTTCGCGAACATGTTCGCCGGTCACCTGCTGCTCCTGATGTTCACCATCGGCACCTGGTACCTGCTGAACGGCATCGGCATCGTCTACGCCGGCGCCTCGTTCGTGATGACCATCCTGCTGACCGCGTTCGAGCTGTTCATCCAGGCCGTCCAGGCGTACGTCTTCGTGCTCCTGACCGCGAACTACCTCCAGGGCGCGCTCGCCGAGCACCACTGAGCCCCCGCTTTCCAGCCCCTATAGACGCCCGGTGGCCAACCCCCACCGGTCCGTGAAAGAGAAGGAAGTAACGGCATGTCCGCTGCTCTCGAGACTGTCAACCTCGCCGCCGGCGTCACCGGCAACCTCGGCTCGATCGGTTACGGCCTCGCCGCGATCGGCCCCGGCGTCGGCGTCGGCATCATCTTCGGTAACGGCACCCAGGCCCTGGCCCGTCAGCCCGAGGCCGCCGGCCTGATCCGCACCAACCAGATCATGGGTTTCGCCTTCTGTGAGGCGCTCGCCCTGATCGGCATCGTCATGGGCTTCCTCTTCAGGACCTGACGGACCGCTGCAAACCCCCTGACCGACGGAAGGCATTGATGTGAACGCCCTGGGCTTCAACATGGCGGTGGAGGTTCCTCAGAACCCCCTGATCCCGCCGATTCCAGAGCTGGTCATCGGCCTGATCGCTTTCTTCATCGTCTTCGGCTTCCTGGCCAAGAAGCTCCTCCCGAACATCAACAAGGTTCTGGAAGAGCGCCGGACGCTCATCGAAGGCCGCATGGAGGAAGCCGAGGCGAATCAGGCCGAGGCTCAGCAGGTGCTCGCGGACTACCGTGCACAGCTGGCCGACGCCCGCCACGAGGCCGCGCGACTGCGCCAGGAGGCGCAGGAGCAGGGCGCGACTCTCATTGCTGAGATGCGCGCCGAGGGCCAGCGGCAGCGCGAGGAGATCATCGCTGCCGGTCACGCCCAGATCGAGGCGGACCGGAAGCAGGCCGCGCAGGCGCTGCGCCAGGACGTGGGCAAGCTCGCGGTCGACCTGGCCGGCAAGCTCGTCGGGGAGTCCCTTGAGGACCACGCCCGGCAGAGCCGGACCATCGACCGCTTCCTCGACGACGTCGAGGCCAAGGCGGCGTCCGACGCGACGAAGGCTGAGGCCGGACGATGAACGGAGCGAGCCGCGAGGCACTTGCCTCCGCACGCGAGCAGTTCAACGCGCTGACGGATGACACCTCCGTCGACGCCGCGAAGCTCGCCGAGGAGCTGGCTGCCGTCACCGCTCTGCTCGACCGCGAGGTGTCGCTGCGTCGGGTCCTGACCGACCCGGCGCAGGCCGCCGAGGCGCGCGCCGAACTGGCCGGACGACTGCTGGGCAACCAGGTGGGCGGCCCGGCCGTCGACCTGGTGTCCGGCATGGTCCGTGCCCGCTGGTCGGGTTCGCGTGACCTGACCCACGCGCTCGAGGAGCTGGCCTACAGCGCCGACCTGGTCGCCGCGCAGCGGGCCGGCCAGCTCGACGACGTCGAGGACGAGCTCTTCCGGTTCGGCCGGATCGTCAGCTCCAACGGCGAGCTGCGCAGTGCGCTGACCGACCGGAACGCCACGGTCGCGGCCAAGACGGAACTGCTGAGTGCGCTGCTGGGCGGCCGGGCCAACCCGGTCACCGAGCGCATCGTGATCCGTCTTGTCGTACAGCCGCGGGGCCGTAGCCTGGAAGCGGGGCTCGACGCCCTCTCCAAGCTGGCGGCGAGCCGCCGGGACCGGATGGTCGCGGTGGTCACCTCCGCGGTGCCCCTCACTGAAGGGCAGCGGCAGCGCCTGGGTGCTTCCCTGACGCAGCTGTACGGACGGCAGGTCCACCTGAACCTCGACATCGACCCCGAGGTCGTTGGCGGAGTCCAGGTCCGGATCGGCGACGAGGTCATCAACGGAACCATCGCGGCGCGCCTCGAAGAGGCGGACCGGCGGATGGCCGGCTGACCCAGCCACACCAACTCAAGAGCTGCGCAACCGGCGGTCGGACGCCGGACCAGCCGGCCGGACCACGAGGTCCGGCTGCGGTCCGGACGAAGCCCCGGGGACCAGCACAAGCATGACGGCGGCCCGAGTTGGGCCGTAAGCGGAAACCCCCTGGGGGACAGACCCCCGGACACCCGCAAGTAACTTCGGGCCCAACAAGGAGAGCAGGGAACCCAGATGGCGGAGCTCACGATCCGGCCGGAGGAGATCCGGGACGCGCTGGAGAACTTCGTCCAGGCGTACAAGCCGGACGCGGCCTCGCGCGAGGAGGTCGGCACGGTAAGCGAGGCCGGAGACGGCATCGCGAAGGTCGAGGGCCTTCCCTCGGCGATGGCGAACGAGCTGCTGAAGTTCGAGGACGGCACGCTCGGTCTTGCGCTGAACCTGGAAGAGCGCGAGATCGGTGCGGTGGTCCTCGGAGAGTTCAGCGGCATCGAGGAGGGCCAGCCGGTGCAGCGCACCGGTGAGGTGCTCTCGGTCGCCGTGGGCGAGGGCTACCTCGGCCGCGTCGTCGACCCGCTGGGCAACCCGATCGACGGCCTCGGCGAGATCGAGTCCGAGGGCCGCCGCGCCCTGGAGCTGCAGGCTCCGGGCGTCATGGTCCGTAAGTCGGTCCACGAGCCCATGGAGACCGGCTACAAGGCCGTCGACTCGATGGTGCCGATCGGCCGTGGCCAGCGTCAGCTGATCATCGGTGACCGCCAGACCGGCAAGACCGCCCTGGCCGTCGACACGATCATCAACCAGCGCGACAACTGGCGCTCGGGCGACCCGAAGAAGCAGGTCCGCTGCATCTACGTCGCCATCGGCCAGAAGGGCTCCACCATCGCGTCCGTGCGCGGCGCGCTGGAGGAGGCCGGCGCCCTGGAGTACACCACCATCGTCGCCGCCCCGGCGTCCGACCCGGCGGGCTTCAAGTACCTGGCGCCCTACACCGGCTCGGCCATCGGCCAGCACTGGATGTACCAGGGCAAGCACGTCCTGATCATCTTCGATGACCTCTCGAAGCAGGCCGACGCCTACCGCGCCGTGTCCCTGCTGCTGCGCCGTCCGCCGGGCCGTGAGGCCTACCCGGGCGACGTCTTCTACCTGCACTCGCGTCTGCTGGAGCGCTGCGCCAAGCTCTCCGACGAGATGGGCGCCGGCTCGATGACCGGTCTGCCGATCGTCGAGACCAAGGCGAACGACGTGTCGGCGTTCATTCCGACCAACGTCATCTCCATCACCGACGGCCAGTGCTTCCTGGAGTCGGACCTCTTCAACGCGGGCCAGCGCCCGGCGCTGAACGTCGGTATCTCCGTCTCCCGTGTCGGTGGCTCGGCCCAGCACAAGGCCATGAAGCAGGTCTCCGGCCGGCTCCGCGTGGACCTCGCCCAGTACCGCGAGCTGGAGGCGTTCGCCGCCTTCGGTTCCGACCTGGACGCGGCCTCCAAGCAGCAGCTGGAGCGCGGTAAGCGGATGACCGAGCTGCTCAAGCAGGGTCAGTACGCCCCGTACCCCACCGAGGACCAGGTCGTCTCCGTCTGGGCCGGCACCAACGGCAAGATGGACGACGTCCCGGTCGAGGACATCCGCCGCTTCGAGCGGGAGCTCCTCGACCACCTGCACCGGGAGAAGAAGGACCTGCTGACCAGCATCGTCGAGGGCGGCAAGATGTCCGACGACACCATCGGCGCGATCTCCGAGGCCGTCGACGGCTTCAAGCGGCAGTTCGAGACCTCGGACGGCAAGCTGCTCGGCGAGGACGCCCCGGCCGGCACCAGCAAGTGACGACGGAAGGGACCTGATCCATGGGAGCCAAGCTCCGGGTCTACAAGCGTCGCATCCGCTCCGTCACCGCGACCAAGAAGATCACCAAGGCGATGGAGATGATCGCCGCCTCGCGCGTCGTCAAGGCGCAGCGCCAGGTGGCGGCGTCGACGCCGTACGCGAGTGAACTGACCCGCGCGGTGACAGCGGTTGCCACGGGCTCGAACACCCAGCACCCGCTGACGACCGAGGTGGAGCAGCCCACCCGGGCCGCGCTGCTGCTCATCACGAGCGACCGCGGTCTGGCCGGCGGCTACTCCTCCAACGTCCTCAAGGCCGGCGAGCAGCTCACCGAGCGTCTCAAGGCCGAGGGCAAGGAGGTCGACGCCTACATCGTCGGGCGCAAGGGTGTGTCGTACTACAGCTTCCGCGAGCGCAAGGTCGTGGAGTCGTGGACCGGCTTCACCGACAACCCGACGTACGCGGACGCCAAGGCGATCGCCGCACCGCTGATCGACGCTGTCCAGCAGGACACCGCCGAGGGCGGCGTGGACGAACTCCACATCGTCTTCACCGAGTTCATCTCGATGATGACGCAGACGGCGCTCGACGACCGGCTGCTGCCGCTCAGCCTCGACAAGGCGGTGGCGGAGTCGGAGGAGTCGGCCAAGGGCGAGATCCTTCCGCTGTTCGAATTCGAGCCGTCGGCCGAGGACGTCCTCGACGCCCTGCTTCCGCGGTACGTCGAGTCGCGGATCTACAACGCGCTTCTGCAGGCCGCCGCCTCCAAGCACGCCGCCACGCGGCGCGCGATGAAGTCGGCGACCGACAACGCGGAAGAGCTCATCAAGTCGCTCTCGCGGCTTGCCAATGAGGCCCGACAGGCCGAAATCACCCAGGAAATCAGCGAGATCGTCGGTGGCGCCAGTGCTCTGGCCGACGCGACCGCGGGGAGTGACTGACCACTATGACCACCACTGTTGAAACGGCCACGGCAACGGGCCGCGTCGCCCGGGTCATCGGCCCGGTCGTCGACGTGGAGTTCCCCGTCGACGCGATGCCGGAGATCTACAACGCGCTGACCGTCGAGGTCGCCGACCCGGCCGAGCAGGGCAAGCTCAAGACCCTGACCCTCGAGGTCGCCCAGCACCTGGGCGAGGGCCTGGTCCGTGCGATCTCCATGCAGCCCACCGACGGTCTGGTCCGCCAGGCCACGGTGACCAACACCGGCACCGGGATCACCGTCCCCGTCGGCGACGTCACCAAGGGCAAGGTGTTCAACACCCTCGGTGAGATCCTGAACAAGCCCGAGGCGGCCACCGAGGTCACCGAGCGCTGGGCGATCCACCGCAAGGCCCCGGCCTTCGACCAGCTCGAGTCCAAGACCGAGATGTTCGAGACCGGCATCAAGGTCATCGACCTGCTGACCCCGTACGTCAAGGGCGGCAAGATCGGTCTGTTCGGTGGTGCCGGTGTCGGCAAGACCGTTCTGATCCAGGAAATGATCTACCGCGTGGCCAACAACCACGACGGTGTGTCGGTGTTCGCCGGTGTCGGCGAGCGCACCCGTGAGGGCAACGACCTCATCGAGGAAATGACGGACTCCGGCGTCATCGACAAGACCGCACTGGTCTTCGGTCAGATGGACGAGCCCCCGGGCACCCGTCTGCGCGTCGCCCTGGCCGGTCTGACCATGGCGGAGTACTTCCGCGATGTGCAGAAGCAGGACGTGTTGTTCTTCATCGACAACATCTTCCGCTACACCCAGGCGGGTTCCGAGGTCTCCACGCTGCTCGGCCGTATGCCGTCCGCGGTGGGTTACCAGCCGAACCTGGCGGACGAGATGGGCCTCCTCCAGGAGCGCATCACCTCGACCCGTGGTCACTCGATCACCTCGATGCAGGCGATCTACGTTCCCGCGGACGACCTGACCGACCCGGCGCCGGCCACCACCTTCGCCCACCTGGACGCGACGACCGTTCTGTCGCGCCCGATCTCGGAGAAGGGCATCTACCCGGCGGTCGACCCGCTGGACTCGACGTCCCGGATCCTGGACCCCCGCTACATCACGCAGGAGCACTACGACTGCGCCTCGCGCGTCAAGACGATCCTGCAGAAGTACAAGGACCTCCAGGACATCATCTCGATTCTGGGTATGGACGAGCTCGGCGAGGAGGACCGTCTCACGGTCTACCGTGCGCGTCGTATCGAGCGCTTCCTGTCGCAGAACACCCACGTGGCGAAGCAGTTCACCGGTGTCGACGGCTCGGACGTCTCGCTCGACGAGTCGATCACCGCGTTCAACGCGATCGCGGACGGCGACTACGACCACTTCCCCGAGCAGGCCTTCTTCATGTGCGGTGGCATCGAGGACCTGGAGAAGAACGCCAAGGAGCTGGGCGTCTCCTGACCCCGGCACCGGTCCCGGGGGCGGCCCTGGCCGCCCCCGGCCCGTACGACCACTAGTATTTGACCCAACATCTGCCGAGCCAGGCAGGTGGAGACCCGAGGAGCCATCGTGGCTGAGCTGCACGTCGAGTTGGTCGCCGCGGACCGTCAGGTCTGGTCCGGCGAGGCCAGCCTGGTCGTCGCGCGCACCTCGTCGGGCGACATCGGCGTCATGCCCGGACACCAGCCGCTGCTCGGCGTGCTGCAGTCGGGCCCGGTGACGATTCGTACGACCGGCGAGAGCGGGGACGGCACCGTCGTCGCCGCGGTGCACGGCGGCTTCATTTCGTTCGCCGACAACAAGCTGTCTCTGCTCGCGGAGATCGCGGAACTGTCGGACGAGATCGATGTCCAGCGCGCGGAGCGGGCCCTGGAGCGAGCGAAGTCGGACGCTGACGCGGCCGCCGAGCGTCGCGCCGATGTCCGGCTGCGTTCGGTGACGGGCGTTCACTGAGCCCCGTCGCCGTCGAGATCGATCCTCAGCCGCGGGCTGCCCGGAGTTGTCCGGAGCGGCCCGCGGCTGAGGCAATGCAGATGCGTTACTGTCCTCCACGCCCGACCGGCGCGGGGGAACCCCCATCGAGGCGAGGAGGTCGGTCGAGATGGTCCTCGCTCTGCTTGTGAGCGGCGTGGTCGTGGTACTGGTGCTGCTGGGGCTGTTCGTCTTCGGACTGAGGCGGCGGCTCATCCAGCGGTCCGGTGGCACCTTCGACTGCAGTCTGCGCTGGCATGTGCCGGAGAACGAGACCGGTGGCAAGGGCTGGATCTACGGTGTGTCGCGCTACAACGGCGACCGGGTCGAATGGTTCCGGGTGTTCTCGTACGCGCCCCGGCCGCGCCGCCTCCTGGAGCGCTCCGCCATCGAGGTCCTGGAGCGCCGCACTCCGCAGGGTGAGGAAGAGCTGGCGCTGCTCTCCGACTCCATCGTGCTCGCCTGCCGGCACCGCGGCATCCGCCTGGAACTGGCGATGAGCGAGGACGCGCTCACCGGCTTCCTCGCCTGGCTGGAGGCGGCACCGCCCGGCCAGAGAGTGAATGTGGCGTAGAAAAACGCGTCTCGGTGGGGAAAACGCGTCTCGCTGGGTGGGGGTGCCCCCGGGCGGAGTCTGGGTGAAGGTGGCCTGAAACGAGGGCTACGGGCAGCGGCGCGGGAATTACTCCGACGCCGCCGCGTTGCGGCCCGCAAGGGGGCCGCGCGTCCCCTACGGGATGTGTGCGGCCGCCCCCTACGGCCCGTCCACCCCCAATTCCTGAGCCAGTACGGCCGCTTGCACCCGGCTGCGCAGATCCAGCTTCGCCAGCAGCCGGCTGACATGTGTCTTCACGGTGGCCTCCGCCATGGCCAGCCGCAGCGCGATATCGGCGTTCGACAGCCCCCGCCCCAGACACCCCAGCACTTCCCGCTCGCGTGGCGTCAGTGCGTCCAGGACCGCCGGATCCGGTGCCTCACCGTCCCGCGCGGGCCGCCGGAGGGCCGTACGCGGGCTGGCGAACTCCGCGATCAGCCGCCGGGTCACCGCCGGAGCGATCAGCCCCTCGCCGGACGCCACGGTGCGCACCGCGGTC
The DNA here is from genome assembly GCF_043199875.1 of Streptomyces sp. NPDC048516. Classification (NCBI taxonomy): domain Bacteria; kingdom Bacillati; phylum Actinomycetota; class Actinomycetes; order Kitasatosporales; family Streptomycetaceae; genus Streptomyces; species Streptomyces sp. NPDC048516. The sequence goes on from NZ_JBICWS010000002.1 coordinate 712,467, forward strand.
AGCAGCGCGGCCGCGTCGCTGTCCTTGAGGAGAAAGCCCGCCGCCCCCGCACGTAGCGCCCCGAAGACATATTCGTCCAGGTCGAAGGTGGTCAGCACCAGTACGTCCGCCAGCTTTTCGGAGACCACCTGCCGGGTGGCGGAGACCCCGTCGAGGCGGGGCATCTGGATGTCCATGAGGACGAGGGCGGGGCGCAGCTCGCGGGCGAGCCGTACCGCCTCCTCGCCGTCCTGGGCCTCCCCGACCACCTCGATGTCGGGTGCGGAGCGCAGGATGAGGACCAGCCCGGCCCGTACGGCGGACTGGTCCTCGGCGACGAGAACCCGGATCGGCTGCGCGTCGGCGCCTGTCATCGTTGCTCTTCCTCCTCGGCGGCGGGCAGCGCTGCCCGCACCAGCCAGACTCTGCCGGCCGGCCCGCTCTCCGGGCCGGCCTCGAATGCTCCGCCCAGCAGGGCGGTCCGCTCGCGCATCCCGACCAGGCCGCTGCCGGAACCGGGCGCGCGGGGGCCGGGGCGGTCGGCGAACGGGCTGCGGACGGCGACGGTGAGCGCCCCGCCGCGGTCATGGGCGATGCGCACCCGCACCTCGCCGGGCGCCGCGTGCTTGAGCGCGTTGGTCAGCGATTCCTGGACGATGCGGTACGCCGCGAGTGCGACCGGCGCCGTCGGCTTCGGCCCGGCTCCGGGCCCGTCCGGGCTGCGGGCGTCCTCCAGCTCAAAGGTCAGTCCGCTGCTGCCGCCGCTCGTACGGGCCTGGTCGATCAGGGCGTCCAGCCCGTCGAGCGTGGGGGTCGCCGCGGGCTCCTCGTCCCCGTCGGCCGTCTTCGGGTCCCGCAACAGCCCGATGAGACGGCGCATTTCGGCCAGACCCTGCACGCTGTTCTCACGGATCACTCCGAGCGCTTCGCGGGTCGCCGACGGGTCGTCGATGGACTGCGCGGCGGTGGAGTGGATCGCGATGGCGGACAGGTGGTTGGCGACCATGTCGTGCAGCTCGCGTGCCATCCGGGCCCGCTCGCCGACCACGGCCTGGGTCCGGTCGATCTCGGCCAGCAGCGCGATCTGCTCGGCCCGCAGCTGTGCGGCCTGCGCGGCGTCGCGGTGATTACGGATGATGAAGCCGGTCCAGGCCGGGGCGATGGTGATCAGCGCGATGCTGATGATGACCATCACGACCTGCGGGTTCTGCCAGGCCGCGGTCAGGCCGATGGCCGTCAGGACGGTGACCAGGACGGAGTGCAGCGGGATCCGGCGGGCCGCGTTCGCCGGCCCGTAGAGCACCGCCGCATAGACCACGTCCGTGAACATCAAGACGGTGGCGACCAGGGTGCCGGCGCCGATGTCCAGCGCCAGGGCCGGCACCGCGAGGGCCAGCGCCGCCATCGGGGCCGTACGGCGCATCAGCGCCGCCACCGACATCACGGTGAGCGCGACCAGGGTGAGCGAGGGGGGCAGCCCCAGGCGCGAGGGCCCGCCGTGCAGATTCATCGCCCAGAGCAGCAGTCCGCCGAGCAGCCCGCCGCCCGCGATGAGCACATCGAGACGTTGCGGCCGGCCGGGGGCGCCGGGGGATCTGGCGGTCACTGCTCCATCAAACACGGCGCCGGGGCCCGCTGCCCCCATGTCCGGGGCATCCCCGTGAACCGCGCGCTACATCGAAAGATGCAGTCCGGATCATCGCGCGCGACGAGGTGGCGGGCGGCGGCCGCTGGAAGGCTTGAGGTGTTCGGTGGAGAGCCCTGAAAGGAGACAGCCGTGATCGTCGTGCTGATCATCGCCTGCGAGGTCGGCTTCTGGGTGCTGCTGGCCCTCGGCCTGGCGCTGCGTTACCTGGCCAAGATGCCGCGGACCGGAGCGGCGGTGCTTTTGATGGAGCCGCTGCTGGAGCTGATCTTGCTGATCGTCACGGCGATCGACCTGAAGAACGGCGCACCGGCGGACTGGAAGCACGGTCTGGCCGCCCTCTACATCGGCTTCACGGTCGCCTACGGCCACTACACGATCAAGTGGGTCGACGGGCACTTCGCGCACCGCTTCGCGGGCGGCCCGAAGCCGGCCAAGCCCGGCTACGGAATGGCCCGCTTCAAGCACGAAGGGAAGCTGTGGCTGCGCACGGTGGTGATGGCGGTGGTCGCGTGCGGGCTGCTGCAGGCCGCGATCTGGTACGTCGGTGACGGCGGTGACACCAGCTCGCTGCACGAATGGCAGGGCACCGCGCTGAAGGTCGTCAGCATTCACGGTGTGATCGCGCTGAGCTACCTCGTCTGGCAGAAGAAGGACCCCCGCGGCCGGACCGCGGCCCAGGGGGAAGCGGCCCGGCCGGAGCAGAAGACGCTGCGCTAGGACGCGTTCCCGCGGCGTTCGCGTCTGCCTGTCTGCCTGCCCGCCTGCCTGCCTGTCCGTCTGCCCGCTCGCCCGCCCGGCGCGACCGCGGCTCAGCGCTCTCCGCCGGGCACCCACAGCACGTCCCCGACCTCCTTGTTTGCCGTGCGGGCCAGGATGAACAGGAGGTCGGAGAGGCGGTTGAGGTAGGTGGCCGTGAGCGGGTTCATGGTCTCGCCGTGCTCCTCGAAGGCGGCCCAGGTCGCGCGCTCCGCGCGGCGGACGACCGTGCACGCCTGGTGCAGCAGCGCCGCGCCGGCCGTCCCGCCGGGAAGGATGAAGCTGCGCAGCTTCTCCAGCTCCGCCAGGAAGCGGTCGCAGTCCGCCTCCAGCTTGTCGATATAGCTCTGCTCGACGCGCAGCGGCGGGAATTGCGGGTTCTCCACCACCGGCGTCGACAGGTCCGCGCCGACGTCGAACAGGTCGTTCTGCACCCGCAGCAATACCGCCGCGACGTCCTCGGGGAGCGAGCCGAGCGCCAGGGCGACGCCGATCGCCGCGTTGGCCTCATTGGCGTCCGCGTACGCCGAGATCCGCGAATCGGTCTTGGCGGTACGGCTCATGTCGCCCAGGGCGGTGGTGCCCTTGTCGCCGGTGCGGGTGTAGATGCGCGTCAGATTCACCATGAGGCGAGCCTACGCCGCGGACCTGCGGAAGACCCGGGTGCAGTAGGTCACGGACAGGGTGGCGAAGGCGGCCGCCACCAGCACGCCGTAGAGCATGGCCGAGGAGGCGTACGAGCCGACGAAGGCCGCCCGCACCGCGTCCACGAGATAGCGGAACGGCATGAAGTGCGACAGCACATCGAGCCACTTGGGCCCCAGCGCCATCGGCAGCATCAGCCCGGACAGCAGCATCGCGGGCATGGTGACGGAGTTGATGACCGGTCCGAACTCCTGCGGTGTGCTGACCCTCAGCGCCAGCGCGTACGACAGCGAGGCCAGCGCCACGGTCAGCACGGCGACGAACGCAAAGCCGATGAGGATGCCGGGCAGCGGTGCCCGCAGCCCCATGGCCAGCGCGGCCAGCACCAGCAGCACCGCCTGGAGGACGAACAGCGCGGCGTCCCGCAGCACCCGCCCCAGCAGCAGCGCCGGCCGGCTCACCGGCGTCACCCGCATCCGCTCCACGACCCCGTGCTGTTTCTCGACGATGATGCCGAAACCGCAGAACGAGGCGCCGAACAGGGCGAGTTGGAGTAGCAGCCCGGGTACCAGCACCTGCCAGGAACTGCCGGACGAGGACAGCGGCAGATCGGTCAGCAGCGGCCCGAAGAAGAGCAGGTACAGCAGCGGCATCAGCACGCCGAAGAGCATCTGGAGCCTGGAGCGCAGGGTTTGGCGGGCGTATCGCCCGAAGATCAGCGCGGTGTCGGAGAGGAAGGAGGAGAAGGAGGAGAAGGGGGAGGAGAGGGAGGGCGAGGGGGAAGAGGAGGGCGAGGGGGAGGAGAGGGAGTGCGAGGGGGAAGAGTGCGGCGAGGTGGATGAGGCGGGCGAGGCGGGCAAGGGGGGCTCCTAGACGGCGACGGGGGCCGGGTCGCGGGGCGTGGCGCCGCGCCCGGTGAGGGCGAGGAAGGCGTCCTGCAAGGACGCGTCGGGGGAGCCTGCATGGGCGCGTTTGAGGGCGTCGGGGGTGCCCTCGGCGACCACCACGCCCTTGTCGACGATCACCAGCCGGTCGGCCAGCGCATCGGCCTCGTCGAGGTAGTGGGTGGTCAGGAAGACGGTGGTGCCGTGTTCGGTGCGGATCCGGCGGACCAGGTCCCACAGATCGGCGCGGCCGCCCGGGTCGAGGCCGGTGGTCGGCTCGTCGAGGAACAGCACCTGGGGGCGGTGGGTGAGGCCCATGGCGAGGTCGAGCCGGCGCCGCTGGCCGCCGGAGAGAGTGGCGGTCTTGCGGTCGAGCAGGTCGTCCAGGCCCAGGTCGGCGGCCAGCTCCTCGGCGCGGGACCGGGCTTCGGCCTTGCCGAGGCGGTAGAGGCGGGCCTGGGTGACCAGCTCCTCGCGCAGCGAGACATGGGGGTCGACGCCGCCGGACTGGGCGACGTAGCCGGTGGCGCGGCGTACGCCCGCCGCATCGCGCACGAGGTCGCAGCCGGCGACGGTCGCGGTGCCCGTGGTGGGCGCCAGCAGGGTCGTGAGCATCCGCAGGGTCGTGGTCTTCCCGGCGCCGTTGGGGCCGAGGAAGCCGAGGATCTCGCCGCGCTCGGCGGTGAGGTCGATGCCGCGTACCGCCTCGACGGTGCCGCGTGGGGTGGTGAAGGTCCGGGTGAGTCCGGACGCGTGGAGGACGGACATGCCCCCAGAAAAACAGAGGGACTGAAAAATTGCAATGCCCCCAAAATTTAATGGAGCCCAGAGAAAGGTAGGGTGAGGGCATGGCAGAAGGGCTCAGGGAGCGGAAGAAGCGGCAGACCCGCCAGTACATCTCGGACGTGGCCACCGGCCTGTTCCTTGCGCGGGGCTTCGACGCGGTGACCATCGCGGAGGTCGCCGAGGCCGCGGATGTCTCCGTGAACACCGTCTACAACTACTTCCCGGCCAAGGAAGACCTCTTCTTCGACCGGAGCAAGGGCGTCGTGGACCGGCTCTCGCGCTTTGTGCGCGGCCGGGCGGCCGGGGAGTCCGCCGCCGCCGCCGTGCTGCGGGAGCTGCGCGAGGAGGTCGAGGCGGTCTCGCCGCGGGTGGGCCTGATGGAGGGTTACGACCGGTTCATGCGGGTGGTGCACGGGGCGCCCACCCTCAAGGCCCGCCTCTGGTACATGCAGCAGGAGACCCACCTCAACCTGGAGGAAACACTCCGGGAGGAGACCGGTGCCGCGGCCGGCGATCCGCTGCCGGGCCTGATGGCAGGCCAGATCGGCTGGGTGCACCAGAGCCTGATGGGCTGGATCACGCACCAGATGCTCGCCGGCCGCAAGCCCGCCGAGGTCTCCCGGGAGGCTCTGGTCCTCCTCGACGAGATGGCGGAGCTGCTGGGGGAGAAGGTCCTCAACTACGCCGTACGGACGACCGGCTGACGGCGGGCTGTCCCCCTCCGCGCGCCGCCCGCGGGCCCCGTCGGTGTGACGTCCGTCATCTGAGACGTGACGCGCATCTCTTACCCTCCAAACGATCGCTCACGAGCGCTAACGTCACCCAGGACCGTCAAATGCACAGGGTGTGAGGGGACAGCAGTGGCAAAGAAGCTCGCCGTCATCGGGGCCGGACTCATGGGGTCCGGTATCGCGCAGGTCTCCGCCCAGGCGGGCTGGGACGTGGTTCTTCGCGATGTGACGGACGGGGCGCTGTCCCGGGGCAAGGGCGGTATCGAGGCCTCGTTCGAGAAGTTCGTCGCCAAGGGCAAGCTGCCGGCGGCCGACGCCGAGCAGGCGCTGGCCCGCATCACCACCACGACCGACCTGGAGGCCGTCGCCGACGCCGACATCGTCGTCGAGGCCGTCTTCGAGCGGATCGACGTCAAGCGCGAGATCTTCCAGTCGCTGGACAAGCTCGTCAAGGACGAGGCGGTGCTGGCCTCCAATACCTCGGCCATCCCGATCACCAAGATCGCCGCGGTCACCTCCCGTCCCGAGCGGGTCGTCGGTACGCACTTCTTCTCGCCGGTGCCGATGATGCAGCTGTGCGAGCTGGTCCGTGGTTACAAGACCAGCGACGAAGCCCTGGCCACCGCCCGGCAGTTCGCCGAGTCGGTCGGCAAGACCTGCGTGGTCGTCAACCGCGATGTGGCCGGATTTGTCACCACGCGCCTGATCTCGGCACTGGTCGTCGAGGCCGCCAAGCTCTACGAATCGGGCGTGGCCAGCGCCGAGGACATCGACACCGCCTGCAAGTTGGGCTTCGGCCATGCGATGGGACCGCTGGCCACCGCCGACCTGACGGGCGTCGACATCCTGCTGCACGCCACCGACAACATCTACACCGAGTCCCAGGACGAGAAGTTCGCACCGCCGGAGATCATGCGGCGAATGGTCGATGCGGGCGATATCGGTCGCAAGAGTGGGCAGGGCTTCTACGAGCACTGAGGCCGCGTCAGCCCCCTCGGGCCGGCGGTGTCGCCCCGAGGGGTGAATTCGGTATCGGTTCGCTTACAGGCGGCAACTTCGCCGCATGAGAGGCAGTCAGTTCTGTAGACGTTCAGGCGTCACCACCCATGACATCGGGGAGCGCATATGCACATCAGGGGCGACCACGCCGAGCTGGTTGTCGGGGGCCGCCTCGACGTCCGCAGCGCGGCGGACGCCCGTACGGCCCTGCACGCCGCCGTCGACTCCGGTCGGGGCGATCTCGTGCTGGACCTGACCGAGCTGGATTCCTGGGACGCCACCGGCCTCGGCGTGATCATGGGCGCGCACCGCCGTGCCGGCCGGGTGGGCCGCAGGCTGGTGCTGCGCGGAGTGCCGCCGCAGATGCAGCGCCTGCTCGTCGCCACCCGGCTGCACCGCATCCTCGCCATCGAGGGCGGCATCGAGGCGGAATCGCTCCCTCGGGTGTGAGGCGGGCGGGGCGGGCCGCCCGGCGTCTCGCACCCCGGTCCGGCCTCCCGTACGCGGGTCCGGCCGCCCGCACGCAGGTCCGGGGTGCCCCCGGGCGATCAGGATCGAGCCCGAAGCATGACGAAAACTGAAGAGCCGGGCCACGGAAATGTCGTAAACCGCGTGATACCGACCAATCCGGGAAGTTCCGGTCAGGACCGGCCCCCGGCGGTGCACCGGCCCGCCCTGCAGGTCTAAGGTTCGGTTCCCGCCCGTATGTCATCATCCGCGGCGGGCACCGGACCAGACGCGACGGCTGAGGACGACCTGCCGGAGCCGGGGGAGTGCGGACGGCCGGAAGCGCAGTCGGCACGCCAGATCTGGGAGCTTGCAGCATGGACCCGAACAGCCACCGGGGACCTGAGGAGTACGGCGAGCAGGGCAGCCCTGCCGAGCCGCCGGCCCCCGCGTTCGGCGGCGCGCGCAGCGGCTCCGGCGGACCCGCCCGCGTCGTCCGGCTCGTCTCCGGCGCCTACCTCGTCACCGTCAACCCCGTCGACGGCAGCGAAATAGAACCCTGCCCGCCCGGGGAGCGCCCCGAGGCCCCCAGCAGGCTCGACCCGCAGGAACGCGCCGCGGCCGCCCGCGCCGCCGCGCCCCCGGGCCCGCCCGGGGCCGCCGGTCACGAGGGTGTGCTCGAAGAGCGCACCGAGGACACCGAACGCCTGGTCCGGCTGCTCTCCCGCGGCCGCTCGGTACGCGTCACCGGCCCCTCCGGCTCGGGCCGCACCCGGCTGCTGGACGCCGCCGCCACCGCCTGCGCCGATCTCGCCCCCGACGGCGTCATCCGGCTCTCCGGCTACCACCGCACCGCCACCGACCTGCTGTACGCGCTGTACGCCGCCGTGTACCGGGCTCCGCGGCACCGCCCCGACCGGGCCGAACTGCTGCGCATGATCGCCGAGATCGGCGCCATCGTCGTCCTGGACGACCTGGAATTCGGCGGCGCCGCGCTCGACGAACTGCTCGACGCCACCCCCGAATGCGCCTTCCTGATCGCCGCCACGCCCGACGTCGCGGCCCCCAGCCCCGGCTCGCACCTCGAAGAGGTCTTCCTCGGCGGTCTCGGCCGGGCCGGCTGTGCCCGGCTGCTGGAGCGCGCCGTGGACCGGCCGCTCACCGACGACGAGGAGGCCTGGTCCGCCGACCTCTGGTTCGAGTCCGAGGGGCTGCCGCTGCGCTTCGTCCAGGCCGCAGCGCTGCTGCGGCAGCGTGACCGGATGCGGGGGGCACCGGGCGCCCTCGACGACGGCTACGGCCTCTTCCCCGAGGAGGGGGCGGCCGGCACCGGCACCGTGGCCGACACCGGTACCGCCGCCGACGAGCCGGGCGAGCAGGCCGAGGTGCCCTTGCCGTCCCTCGGCGAGGCCGCCGCGCCCGCCCCGCTGCTCGCGTCGCGGCTGGGCGCCGCCGCTCAGGAGACGCTGCGCTTCGCCGTCGCGCTCGGCGGCGAGCTGCCCCACCAGGCGCACCTGCCGGCCCTCACCCAGGACACCCACGCCGACGCCGCCCTCGGCGAGCTGCTGGCCTGCGGCCTGATCACCCCGGTCGGCAGCCACTACCGGCTCGCCGCCACCGTCCAGGAGCAATTGGAAGCGGCCGGCTACGCGGAGGGCGCGGCCGCACGGGCGCACACCGCCGCTCAGCACTACGCCTGGTGGGCCGGTCACCCCTCGGTCACGCCCGAGCGGGCCGCCGCCGAATCCGATGTGGTGCTGGCGGCCATGGGGGCGCTGACCGGAAGCCGGGAGAGCGGGCACGCCAGCGCGGCCGTGCTGCTCGCCCGTACGGCCGCCCCGGCGTTCGCCGCCGCCCTGCACTGGAACGCGTGGGAGCGCAGCCTGCGGCACGGCCAGGAGGCCGCGCGGCTGGCCGGGGAGGTCGCCGAAGAGGCCTACTTCCACCACGAGCTGGGCGTACTGGCGCTGTGCACCGGCAGCCTGGACCGGGCGCGCGCCGAGCTGGAGGCGTCCATCGGGCTGCGCGGGGTGCTCTCCGACCGCAATGGTGCGGTGGCCGGACGGCGGGCCCTGGCGCTGGTCACCGACCGTTCGCGGGCCGACGCGGCCGCGGCGGCCACCACGGCGCTCCCGCAAGCGGCGGCCGCGGCCTCGGTACCGTCACCTGACGCGTCGAAGAAGCCGGCCGCCACACCGCGCGACGGCGTCTCGACCGCCGAGCTGCGGGCGGCACGCGCCGAGGAGACCGCAGCCACGATCACCGCCCGGGGCGCCTCGGCGACCGCCGCCACCACGGCCGTGACCGGAAGCGGCGCCAAGACCGGCAAGGGCGCTGGGCGGGTGTTCGGCGGGGCACGCCGCAATGTCGTGGCCGCGGGCGCCGGCGCGCTGCTGGCGGCCGTCCTCGGCACCGTCGTCACCCTCGGGGCGACCGGTGGTGACCACCCGCACGACGACAAGGTCAGCACCGAGCAGACCACGGACGACGGCGACAGCAGCGAACTGCCGGCCGAACAGCCCGCCACGGGCTCCAGCCGGCCGCCCACCGGCCCCGGCACCTCCCCGCCCGGCACCCCCGCCCGCTCGCAGAGTCCGTCGCCGTCCGCCAGCGACCCCGCCACCAGTGACTCGCCCACCGATCCCAGCACCGGGCCCACGGGCCCGACGGCCGGCCCGACCGAGCCGACCGGGCGGCCCACCACGCCCACCGGCCGGCCGACCCACACCCGCCCGCCGACCGACGACCCGACGGATCCGACGCCGACGGACGACCCGACGGACACATCGCCGGATCCGACGCCCAGCGACGACCCCGGCACGGGCAAGCCGACGTCACAGAGCCCTTCGCAGTCGGCCGCCAACCCCTCCGGCAGCTCCTCCGGAGACCGTGGCGCCACCCCCTCCGACAGCGCCGCCACCACCCCCTCCGGCAGCGCCGCCACCACCCCGTCCGGCAGCTCGTCCGGCGGCAGTGGCTCCGCCCCGTCGAACGGAACGACTCCCTCCGACTCCGGTACGCAGAGCGCCCCGGCCGGCTGACGGCCCCGCGCCGTCCCGGCCGGCGGCCGGCTGACGGCGCACAGTACGAGGGCCCGGTACACGTACCGGGCCCTCGTACTGTGCGCGTACTGTGCGGCCGCCGTTCCCGGGGCCGCGGGGTCAGAACAGCCGCAGCTTGTCGTCCTCGATGCCACGCAGCGCGTCATAGTCCAGGACGACGCAGCCGATACCGCGGTCGGTGGCCAGCACCCGCGCCTGCGGCTTGATCTCCTGTGCCGCGAAGATGCCCTTCACCGGCGCCAAGTGCGGGTCACGGTTGAGGAGTTCGAGATAGCGGGTGAGCTGCTCGACTCCGTCGATCTCACCGCGCCGCTTGATCTCGACGGCGACGGTCTGGTTGTCGGCGTCCCGGCACAAGATATCCACCGGGCCGATGGCAGTGGGGTATTCACGCCGAATCAGCGAGTATCCCTCGCCCAAGGTTTCGATCCGGTCCGCCAGCAGCTCCTGGAGGTGCGCCTCCACCCCGTCCTTGATGAGTCCCGGGTCGACGCCGAGCTCGTGCGAGGAGTCGTGCATGACCTCCTCGAGGGTGATGATCAGCTTCTCGCCCCCCTTGTTCTCGACCGTCCACACCTCCCCGTCGCCCTCCTTGAGAGTGCAGGGCGGCGACATCCAGTTGAGGGGTTTGTAGGCCCGGTCGTCCGCGTGAATGGAGACGGAGCCGTCCGCTTTCACCAGGATGAGGCGAGGGGCCGAGGGGAGATGGGCGGTGAGCCGGCCCGCGTAGTCCACGGAGCAGCGGGCGATGACGAGACGCATGGGGCGAAACGCTACTCGACCGGAGGCCCCCCACGCGATTCGCCCTGGATCACCGGGCCTTTACGGGGGAAATCCCCGCACCCCCGGCGCTCACCAATGGCCGGTTGTATGTGCAATCTCCTGGTGCGGGCCACTTGTGCGGCATACCGTTACAGCGGGGGGTTGTGAATCGAACACGCTCCGTCGCAATGCCCCCAGCCCCGTCCCTAGGCCCCGTCCGTCCCGGCGGGGCCGCGAGAGGAGAACCTCATGTCGCTCGACGTCTCACCGGCCCTCCTCGAACAGGCCGAGCGAGGCGAGGTCGACGAAGCCGCATTTGTCGACTGCGTCCGGACCTCCCTGCCCTACGCATGGGGGATGATCAGCTCTCTGGTGGCCCAGCTGAAGGTGGACGGCGGAGAGTTCGCCGACAATCAGACGCCGCCGCCGGACGAGCAGGCGCGCGGCCAGCTGCTGCGCGCGCTGGCGAGTGACGCCATCCGTGGTTCCCTTGAGCGCCACTTCGGTGTGCGGCTCGCCTTTCAGAACTGCCACCGCGTCGCGGTTTTCCCGCTCGACCCGGTGGTGGACGACCGACTGGCCCGTTTCACGTCCATCCGGGGTCAGCTGCTGAACCAGTCGCCCGAACTCCGCGACTGCTGAACGGAGTTGCTGCCGCTGCGCACACGGTGATGACCAGCACCGTGCCGGTGCGCCAGCGGCAGCACCACTCACACCGGGACCACCGCTCCCACGTACGACGCCCTCGCACTCTCGCGCCACCGCATCGCGGGCGCCGTCACCGGTACCCGCGCGCGGCATCCACACCCGGCCTCCGCCTGCCGTCCGCCGTACCGGACCCGGTCACTCCAGCTGCGAGAGCACCTCGGTGCCCAGCCGTCGGACGTTCTCCTCCGTCGCCGCAAGATCGCCGGAGCCCTCGACGAGCAGCGCGAAGCGTGTGATGCCCGTTCGCTCCGAGGTCGCCGCCAGCCGGTCCGCACACAACTGCGGCGGACCGACGGGGTGCAGCCCGCACAGCAACTCCGTGTAGGCCAGCGGATCGCGCATCGCGCGATAGCGGCCGTCGACCGTCACATGGGCGCCCAGGCCCTGCCGCAACCAGCCGGGCATCGCCTTCGTCAGGGTCTCGCGCGCGGCCTCACGGTCGTCGGCGATCTGCACCACGCCGGCCGAGACATGCCCGGCCGCGGCCACCGCGTCGCCGTCCAGCCCGGCCTCCCGCGCGGCCGCCCGCCACAGCGCGACCATCTCCGCCTTCTCCTCGTCGCCGCAGTGCATACCCAGCAGCATCGGCAGCCCGCGCGCGGCAGCCGTGCGCACCGACGAGGGGGAGGTGCAGGCGACCACGACCGGCGGGCCCGGAGGACCGGCCCCCGGATCGTCCGGAAGGGTCAGTGCCTCGGCCGGACGCGGTACCACCGCCACTTCGCGGAACGTATAGCGCTCGCCCTGCGCGCCGACCCGGGGCTCTCGCAGCCAGCGCATCAGCAGATCGAGCGATTCCGGGAAGCCGTGGTCATACGCTTCGAGTCCGGAACCGAACACCTCCAGATCGACCCACGGACCGCCCCGGCCGACGCCGAGGGTGAACCGCCCGTCGGAGGTGAGATGCAGCAGCGCCGCCTGCTCACCCAGCGCCACCGGGTGCTGGGTCGGCAGCACGCTCACCGCCGTCCCGACGCCGATCCTGCGGGTCCGGCCCAGCAGCAGCCCGGCCAGCGTCGCCGCGTTCGGGCAGACGCCGTAGGGTACGAAGTGGTGTTCCGCCAGCCAGACATCGTCGAGTCCGGCCTCCTCCGCGACCTCCGCGGAGCGCACCGCGCGGTGCAGTGCCTCCCCCTGTCCCTGACCGGGGAATTGAGCGGCCAGGATGAAAGCCCCAACGCGCATCGCTCTCTGCCTCCTCGCAGCCGACGCGACTCCCCCTTACAGGCAACAACGTGTGACACGTGCCAAGGGCACGGTCTGACGCGAAATTTCCTGATGATCGCAGAATCCTGCCGCGCGGCGTCCGCCCCTGACCGCGCCGCGTACGCTGGTGACAGCCCGTGACTCCGTACATATCCGAGGTGTTCAGTGTCCCCGCGCCGAAACCGCCAGCACGGCGGTGCGAAGCCCATCGACCGCACGGGCGGTGACCCCTACGGCCGGATGGGAGCGCCTCCGGGCAGCGGAGGCTGGGAGACCACCGAGGACTGGCGCGGCGAGGACTGGGTCGTGCGGCACGTCGGGGGCGGCGGCGCGGCCAAGCGCTACCGCTGCCCCGGTTGCGACCAGGAGATCCCGCCCGGGGTCCCGCATGTGGTCGCCTGGCCGCAGCACGGCGACGTCGAGGACCGCCGGCACTGGCACAAGGCGTGCTGGAACGCACGGGACCGCCGGAGCGCGCGGCTCCAGCGGTCCCGTAACGCGCCCCGGTACTAGGGCCTGTTCACCCAGGGTGGCGGCCCGGGGCGGAGGGCAACGTCCGGCCGCTCCCCGGCGCCCGAAGGCGCCGGTGCGGCCGGACCGTCTCAGACGTCGCGCTTGTTGATGACCGCGTAGGCGGCACCGAGGGTGACGGCCGTCAGGCCCGTGACGATCCACAGGGGATCCCAGCCGGACGGGCCGGCGTTGGCGAGGGCGCTGCTGTACATCACGCCGAGCTGGCTGGGGAACGCGTACTCCATGAGCCAGAGCTGGATGTCCTCAAGGCTCTTCGACCGCATGAAGATCGCCAGCACCAACGGCAGCAGATAGACGCCGATCATGAGGGTGATCGCGCCCGCGGAGTGCCGCAGCAGGGCGCCGACGGCCAGCGAGAGCAGCCCGACCATGGCGACGAAGAGGCCCACTCCCACCGTGGCCTTGAACCAGTCCGCGCCGGTCGGTTCGTTCGTGATCTTCAGGCCACTGACCATGGAGTACTGCGCGAGGGCCACCACGGTCGAGGTCACCAGGGCGAGGACGAAGCTCAGGACGAAGAAGACGATCGCCTTGGCGGTCAGGATCCGGGCGCGGGCCGGGCACGCCGTAAGGGTGGTGCGGACCATTCCGGTGCTGTACTCGGAGGAGATCACCAGCACCCCCAGGGTGATCACGGGGATCAGGCCCATCATCATTCCGAAGGTGCCATAACTCAGGGGTGAGTCGGGGCCGATCGAGTCGCTGTGCCCGGCGATGACCGAGCCCGCCAGCAGGCCGATGCCCACCGTCAGGAGGATCATCACGCCGACCGTCCAGAGCGTCGAGCGGACGGAGCGGATCTTTGTCCACTCGGAGAGCAGCGCATGGCCGAGGTGGGTGGGGCGCACCGGGATGGGCGAGACATAGCCGGCCGGTCCGCCGGCGTAGGCCTGCTGGGGGTGCGGCTGGGCGGGAGGCTGCGGGGCCTGGCCCTGGCCCTGGCCCTGGGCCGGTGCCGGTGCCTGGGCCTGGGCCTGGAGCATCATCGTGCCCGCGTCCTTGCCCGGTCCGTGCGCGGCGAGCGGCTGCGGTACGGGCGCCTGCTGGGCCTGCTGGGGCTGGGGAGCCTGTTGGGCCTGGAGCGTCATGGTGCCGGCTTCCCGGGCGGGTGCGGGCTGCCCGGGTGCCTGCTGGGCCTGGAGCGTCATCGTGCCCGCTTCCTTGGCGGGTGCGGGCTGCCCGGGTGCCTGCTGGGCCTGGAGCATCATCGTGCCGGCCTCCTTGGCGGGCGCGTGCTGCTGCGGCGCGGGCTGCTCCGGACCTGCGGGCTGCGCCTGGGGCGGCGGGGTGCCCTGCTGCTGAGGTGCGGCGCCCTGCGGGGCGGCGGGCGGCATCGGGGGCGCGGCCGGCATCGGCTGCTGCTGTGCGCCGGTGTCGTGGGGTCCGCGCTCAGGCTGCGGCTGGGGCTGCGGCTGCTGAGGGCTGGTCATCGGGCGTCCTCGTGGTGGTCGGCGGGGGCGGCGGGCGGCATCGGCGCGGCGGGCTGCTGCCCGTACGGGTGAGGTGCGCCGTAGGACTCGGGTGACCCGTACGGGTGACCTTGAGCCTGCGCGGGCGGCGGATAGCCCGGCCCCGGGGCCGCCCCGGCCGCCCGCTGTCCGTACGGATCCTGCTGCGCGTACGGATCCTGCTGGGCGTACGGGTTCGGCTGCCCCTGGCCGGGAACACCGGCCGTGGCCTGGCCCGGCCGGCCGGCCGGGTATCCGGGTCCGCCCGCAAACCCCTGCGGCGCGGCACCCTGCGGCGCGGCACCCTGCGGGGCGTACCCGGCGGGGGCACCCTGCAGACCGGCCCGCTGGTCGTGTGTCGAGCGGTAGTCCACGGCGCCCTGCGTCAGCTGCATGTACGCCTCTTCCAGCGACGCCTGGTGCGGAGAGAGCTCCCACAGCCTGACGTCGGCCTGGTGCGCGAGATCGCTGATGCGGGGGAGCGGCAGCCCGGTGACCCGCAGCGAGCCGTCCGGCTCGGGCGCGACCTGCCCGCCGGCCTCACCGAGCGCGGCGGTCAGCTTCTCCCGCTGCTCCGGCTCGGTGTCCGGCGTACGCACCCGGGCGAAATCAGCGGAGTTGGCCGAGATGAAGTCCTTGACCGGCATGTCCGCCATCAGCTGTCCACGGCCGATCACGATCAAGTGCTCGGCGGTCAGCGCCATTTCGCTCATCAGATGCGAGGAGACGAAGACCGTACGGCCCTCGGCCGCCAGCTGCTTCATCAGATTGCGCACCCACAGGATGCCTTCGGGGTCGAGGCCGTTGACCGGCTCGTCGAAGAGCAGCACCTGCGGATCGCCGAGCAGTGCCGCGGCGATGCCCAGCCGCTGGCCCATCCCGAGCGAGAAGCCCTTGGAGCGCCGCCCGGCGACGTCCTGGAGACCGACAACCCCCAGCACCTCGTCGACCCGGCGGGCGGGAATACCGGACAGCTGGGCGAGCGAGAGCAGATGCTGGCGCGCGCTGCGGCCGCCGTGCACGGCCTTGGCGTCGAGCAGCGCGCCCACCTGGCGCGGAGCGTTGGGGAGGCTGCGGAAGGGCCGGCCGGCGATGGTGGCCCGCCCCGAGGTCGGTGCGTCCAGGCCCAGAATCATGCGCATGGTGGTCGACTTACCGGAGCCGTTGGGCCCCAGGAAGCCGGTCACCGTGCCCGGCCTTACCTGGAACGACAGGTCGTACACGGCCGTCTTGGCGCCGTAGCGCTTCGTCAGGCCGACTGCCTCGATCAATTCTCCGCCCCTCGCGAGATCGTCGGGGCAGAGGCGCCCTCGTACCCCCGTGAGGGTTAGGAGGCTATCCGGCCGTTGACGGTTCCCGTCAATTCCTCATGCTCCCGACTGCCCCGCCGGGCTCCGGATGTGCCGTCTCGCGGCTTGGCGGCGGTGCGGCCGCGTGGCTTGGCGACTCCGCTACCCGCTACCCGCGAACCGCGACCCGCTTGGCGCTCCCCACCGGGCGCGATCCGTCATGCGTCGCGCTTTTTCAGGAGTACGAAGCCGCCGACGAGCGCCGCGGCCGTCCAAGCGATCATGATTGCCAGTCCGCCCCACGGGCCGTACGGCACATCACTGTTGGCGGGCGTCACCACTTGCATGATCTTTGAACCCGCCTGGTCCGGCAGAAAGCGGCCGATTTTCCGGGTCGCCGTGACATTTCCGAGAATGTTGGAAATGAGGAAGAAGAACGGCATCAGAATGCCCAGCGAAAGCATCGGGCTGCGCAGCATGGTGGCCACCGCCATCGAGAACAGCGCGATCAGCGTCATATAGAGCCCGCCGCCGATCACCGCGCGCAGCACGCCCGGATCCCCGATATGCGCCCGGAGATCGCCCAGCGCCGACTGCCCGGCGAAGAACGTCACGAAGCTGGTCGCCAGACCGACGACGAAGACCAGCGCCGTGGCCACCAGCAGCTTGCAGAACAGGAAGGTGCCGCGCTGCGGTACGGCCGCCAGCGAGGCGCGGATCATGCCGGTGCTGTACTCGTTCGACACCACCAGCACCCCGAAGACGATCATTGCCAGCTGGCCCAGCCCCATCCCGGCGAAGCTGATGTTGGTGGCGTCGAACGCCAGCCGGGCCCTGGCCGGCATCGAGTTGAAGTCGCTGCTGGTCAGGCTGCAGATCACCACACCCAGCCCCACGGTGACCACGACAGCGATGCCCAGCGTCCACACCGTGGACCGCACCGATCTGATCTTGGTCCACTCCGACCGAATGACCTGCCCGACCGCCGCCATCCGTCAGCTCCTCTTCTTCTTCTGCCAGTTTGTGCCCCAGCCGGTCGGCTGCGGTTCGCCCGGCCGTGCCCCGGCCGTCTGCGGCTCTGCCGGGGGCCGTGCCGCCGGCGACCACCCGCCGGCCTGCGCCGGCACCGGTTCGCCGCCGTGCGCGTGGTACTCCACCGACTCCGCCGTCAGCTGCATGAAGGCCTCCTCCAGGGACGCCTGCTGGGGGCTCAGCTCATGGAGCACCAGCTGTTGTGCGGCGGCCAGTTCGCCCAGCCGCTCCGCGGGCACCCCGTCGACCTCCAGTGAGCCGTTGCCGGCCACCACCGCCTGCATGCCCTCGGCGTGCAGCAGATCCAGCAGCTTCTCCTGCTCCGGGGACCGCATCCGGACGTAGGACCGGGAGTTCTGGTGGATGAAGTCCTTCATCGAGGTGTCGGCCATCAGTCGGCCCTGCCCGATCACGATCAGGTGCTCGGCGGTCAGCGCCATCTCGCTCATCAGGTGCGAGGAGACGAACACGGTGCGGCCCTGGGCCGCGAGGTTCTGCATGAGCGTGCGGATCCAGTGGATGCCTTCGGGGTCGAGCCCGTTGACCGGCTCGTCGAAGAGCAGCACCTGCGGATCGCCGAGCAGCGCCGCGGCGATGCCGAGCCGCTGGCTCATTCCGAGCGAGAACCCCTTCGTCCGCTTCTTGGCGACCGGGCTCAGCCCCACGGTGTCCAGCACCTCGCCGACCCGTCTGCGGGGAATGCCGTTGCTCTGCGCCAGACACAGCAGATGGTTGGTGGCGCTCCGGCCGCCGTGCACCGACTTCGCCTCCAGCAGGGCCCCGATGTACGTCAGCGGGTCCTGCAACTGGCGGTAGTGCCTGCCGTTGATCCGGACCGTGCCCGACGTCGGGTTGTCCAGGTCGAGCATCATCCGCATGGTCGTCGACTTGCCCGCGCCGTTGGGGCCGAGGAAGCCGGTGACGATACCGGGCCGCACCGTGAAGGTGAGGTCGTTCACGGCGACCGTGTTGCCGTAATGCTTGGTCAGCCCCTCAAGCTCGATCATGTACAGCACGCTAGGCCCGCTCCGTGGCCCCTGCCACCGGTGCGGGGCCGCCCGGCTGACCCCCCGTACGCACCGCGCCCCCGCACCACCACGGAGGCGGTACGGGGGCGCGGTCGGGACCGGAGCGAAACCTGCCCGGGGGCACCACCCGGCGTTGGCCGGGGGAGGGGCAGCGGGTCAGTGGTCCGTCGGGTCAGCGGGTCTGCTGGGCGGGGACGCCGTGCGAGGCGGTCTCGTCCTCGCCGGGGGCGCCGGCCGCGGCCACCGCCGCGCCGGTCAGCGTCGCCAGCATCTCGCGGACGTTGGTCAGCTGGGCGTTGATCGAGTCGCGGCGGTTGGTCAGCGCCGCCAGCTCGCGCTCGGATTCGCTGCGGATACGATCCGCCTTGGCGTTGGCGTCCGCCACGATGTCCTCGGCCTGGCGCTGCGCGGTCTCCACCGTCTGGCGCGCCCGGCGCTCCGCGTCCGTCCGCAGCTTCTCGGCCTCCAGGCGGAGCTGCTCGGCGCGGTGCTCGATCTCCGCGAGCCGCTTCTCGGCCTTGGCCTGACGCGAGGCCAGGTCGCGCTCGGACTGCTCACGGCGCTTGGCGAGGTTGGTCTCGAAGTCCGCCGCGGCCTGCGCGGCCTTGGCGCGGGTCTCCTCGAAGAGGGAGTCCGCCTCCTCGCGCTTGGACTGCGCGTCCTTCTGCGCCTCGGCGCGCAGGGTGGACGCCTCGCCCTTGGCCTTCTCGACGATCCGGGCGCCCTCGTCCTCCGCCTTCGCCTTCCGGTCGGTGGCGAACTGCTCGGCGTCGTTACGGACCTGCTGGGCGGCCGACTCGGCCAGCTCACGGTGCTGCTCGGCGGCCCGGCGGGCCTCTTCGCGCAGATCCTTCGCCTCCTCTTCGGCGAGGCGGAGGATCTTCTCCACGCGCGCACCGAGGCCCGCGTAAGACGGTTCGGCGTCATTGACCTGCGCCTGGGCGTTCTGCGTTTCGAGGTGCAGCTCCTCGATCCGCTTTTCCAGCGACGTGATGCGGGCCAGCGCGCTGTCGCGGTCGGCGACGAGCTTCGTAATGCGGTCATCCACCTGACCGCGGTCGTACCCACGCCGCACGAGCTCGAAGCCGAAGGGGGAGGAAGTGTCGCTCATGGGGTTCCTGTCGAAGAGACCGGTGAGGTGATAAGGAGAATCCTAGGGGTCATCACGGCGTGTCATCGAGTCGTTGCCGGTTTGATCCGGAGAATGACCCCTCATTTGAGTGGCTACCCTTCAGACTGCTTGCCACTCGAACGAGTTGCCCCCGCGCCCGCGGCCGCCTTCACTCCGCCGCCTTTGCCTTCCCCGTTTCCGCCGGGTGCCTCGAACGACTCCAGCGCCTCCAGAACGTCCTGAACGCGGCTGATTTCGGCGTTGATGTCCTCGCGCCGGCGCACCAAAACCTCCAGCTCCCGCTTGCCCTCGTCCACGATCCGGGTGGCCTCCGCCTCGGCCTCGCTGCGCATCCGCTCCGCGTCGCGCACCGCCGCGGCCTTCTTGTTCTCGGCCTCCTTGATCAGGCCCTCGGCCTTCTTCACTGCCGAGATCCGGACCTTGCTCGCCTCGCTGTTGGCGTCCGCCACCATCCGGTCGGCCTTCTCCTCGGCCTCCACCTGCTGGGCGGTGGCCTGCGCGATGAGCTTGTCGACCCGTTCGCCGGCGTTCTTCATCGTCTCCGCGGACTCCCGGCGGGCCCGCTCGTGCAGCTCCTCGACCTCGGACTCGATCCGCTGGCGCAGCTCCTCGGCGCGCTCCCGGATGCCCGTGGCGTCGCCGCGGGCCTCTTCCAGCAGCGTGTTCGCGTCCGTACGGGCCTTCTCCACCCGGGCGTTGCCGTCGGACGTCGCCTCCGCCAGGAGCCGGTCGGCCTCCTTGCGGGCCGCGCCGACCATCGTATCGGCCTGCTCCTCGGCGGCGGTGGCGGCCTTCAGGGCCTCCTCCTGGGCCTTGGCGACGAGCTGGTCCGCCTGCTCGGCCGCGTCCCCGCGGCGCTTGGCGGCGTCCTTGCGCGCCTCGTCGATCAGCCGGTCCGCCTCCTGCTGCGCTTCCTCCCTGGTCCGCTCGGCCGCCGCCTCGGCGTCCTCCTTGACCTTCGCGGACTCGCTGCGGGTGCGGTTGGAGTGCTCCTGGGCGGCGGTGACCGTCTCGGCCGCGTCCGTGCGCAGCCGGTCCGCCTCCGCGGTGGCCGTCGCGACCATGCGGTCCGCCTGCTCACGGGCATCGGCCCGGGTACGGTCCGCGTCCCGTTCGGCCTCCGCGGTCGTCTCCGCGGCGTCCGCGCGCAGCCGCTCCGCCTCGGTCGCGGCCTCCGACATCAGCTGGTCGGCCTGCTCTGCGGCGTCCGAGCGGGTCTTGTTGGCCGCCTCGCGCGCCTGGTCGCCGGTGTGCTCGGCGTCGAGACGGGCCTTCTCCAGCGCCTCGGCGGCCTCCGCCCGCAGCCGCTCGGCCGCCTCGGTCGCCTCCGCCACCAGGGACTGCGCCTGCTGCTCGCCCTCGGCCCGCAGCCGCTCGGCGTTCTGCTGGGCCTCCTGGACCGTACGGTCCGCGTCGTCCTGCGCCGACGAGGTCAGCTCGGTCGCCTCGGTGACGATCCGTTCGGCCTCCGCACGGGCCTCGGTGACCAAGCGGTCGGCCTGCTCGGCGGCGTCCGAGCGCATCCGGTTCGCGTCGTTGCGCGCCTCCGCACGGGCCCGCGCCGCGTCCTGCTCGCCCGCGGCCAGCGCGTCCGAGGCGTCGGTGCGCAGCTGCTGGGCCTTCGCCGTGGCGTCCGCGACCAGCTTCTCGGCCTGCGCGGTCGCCTCCGACACCAGCCGGTCGGCCTGCTCGGCGGCCTCGGACCGCGCCGTATCGGCGTCCCGGCGCGCCGCGTCCAGGACACCGGCCGCCTCCGTACGGAGCGCGTCGGCCTCCTCGATGGCCTCGGAAACCGCCCGCTCCGCCAGGGCCTTCGCGGCCTCCTGGGCCTCCTGGGCCTCCTGCCGGGCCCGTGCGGCGTCCTGCGAGGCGCGCTCCCGCTCCTCGTAGGCGTCCTTGCGGACCCGGTCCGCCTCGTCCTGCGCCTCGGCCTTGGTGCGCTCCGCGGCGTGCTCGGCCGCCGAACGCAGTCCGGCGATCTCTTCACCGGCCTGCTCGTGCAGCCCCGCGACCGCGTCCCGCACCTGCTGTGCGGTCTGCTCGGCCGCCGCCACCAACTCGCCCGCGCGCCGGTCCGCTTCCTCGACCAGCCGCTCGGCTTCCTCCTGTGCCTCGCCCACCCGCGTACGGGCAGCGGCCAGCAGCTCGTCGCTCTGTTCGCGCGCCGCGGTCCGCTCCTGGTGGGCCTCCTCGCGGGCCTCGCCCAGCAGCTGCTCGGCCTCCCGGCGCCGCCGCGCGGCCTCCTCCTGGGCCGCGGCCAGCGCCTGCGCGGCTTCCGCGCCGGTGCGCTCCGCGGCCGTCGCGGCCTCGGCCCGCACCCGGTCCGCGGTCTCCTGCGCCTCCGCCTTCAGCCGCTCCGCCTCGGCCGACGCCTCGCTGCGCAGCCGCGTCGCCACCGACTCGGCCTCGGAACGTGCCGTCGAGGCATCGGACGCGGCCTCCGTGCGCAGCCGTTCGGCCTCCTCCTCGGCCTGCTGCGTCAGCATCCGGCGCCGCTCGGCCGACTCCGCCTTGAGGCGGGCCGCCTCCTCCTGCGTCTCCCGGCGCAGCCGCTCCGCCTCCGCGCGGGCGCCGCGCAGCGACTCCTCTGCGGCGGTGACCTTCTCCTGCGCCTCGCCGTGCAGCCGGTCCAGCTCGGCCTGCGCCTCGGTCCGCAGCTCCTCCGCGGCCTCCTCGGCCGCCACGCGCAGCCGTGCGGCGGACTCCTCGGCCTCGGTGGTCACCATCTCCGCGGCCTGGGCGCCCTCGGTCAGCAGCTCCTCGGCCTCCGAACGGGCCCGCTCCAGCGCCTCCTCGGCCTGCCGGCGCAGCGCCGTGGCGCGTTCGATGGCCTCCGTCCGCACCCGCTCGCTCTCCGCGACGGCGCCCGAACGGGTCTCCTCGGCATCGGCCTTGGCCTTGCCCAGCAGCTCCTCGGCGGACCCGGCCGCCTCCTCGATCTGCTGGACCGCCTCCCGGCGGGCCTCGCTGCGGATCCGCTCGCCCTCGGCGACGGCGTCCGCGCGCAGCTGCTCGGCCTCGCCGCGCAGCCGCCGTGCCTCCTCCTGGAGTTCGGCGGTCTTGGCGCGGTATTCCTTGGTGTCGTCCTTCGCCGCGCCCTTGAGCTGGGCCGCGGTGTCATGCGCCTCTTCGCGCAGCCGGTCCGCCTCGGCCTCGGCCTCGCTGCGCAGCCGTTCGGCCTCCTCCGCGGCCGCCTTGGTGGTGGCCTTGGCGTCCTCGGAGGCCTTGGTCAGCACCTCCTCGGCGGTGCGTGCGGCCTTCGCCAGCTGTGCCGCGGCGTCCTCCGACGCCTGGGACCGGGCGGCCTCCTGCGCCTCGGCGATCAGCCGGTCGGCCTCCGTGCGGGCGTCCTCGCGCAGTTGCTCGGCCTCGGCCTTGAGCGCTTCGGCGTCCTTGGTGGCCTCGCCGACCAGCCGGGCGATCTCCGCCTTGGCCGTACGGGTGCGCTGCTCGTTGTCCGACTCGGCCGCCGTCAGCCGCTTGGTGGCGCTCTGCTGCGCCTCCTCGACCAGCTTCTCGGCCTCGGCGCGTGCCTCGCGCAGCGCCTTGTCCGCCTCCTGGAGGCGGGTCTCGGCGGTACGGGTCAGCTCCGCGGCCTGCCGGCGGGCCTCCTCCGACTCGGTGCCGGCGCTGGTCCGCAGCTGCTCGGCCTGATCGGTGGCCTCCTGGGCCTGGTTGGAGGCGGCGTTCAGCAGCCGCTCGGCGTCGGTGCGGGCGCGGCGCAGGATGCTTTCCGCTTCGGTACGGGCCTCCTCGGCCTCGGTACCGAGCCGTTCACGGGCGCGTTCGGCAAGCCGCTGGGCCTCGGCCCGGGCGGCCGACAGCGCCTGCTCGGCCTCCCGGCGGGACTCCTCCATCAGCCGGCGGGCCTGCGACTCCGTCCGGGCACGCAGCTGTTCGGCCCAGGCGACGTTCTCGTTGACGTGCGATTCGACGGTCTGCCGGCGCTCGTTGAGCTCCTCGTCGAGCCGCTGGCGGCGGGTGACCGCCTCGGCGTGCAGCTCGGCCTCCAGCCGGGACTGCCGCTCGGCCTGCTCCTGCAGCAGCCGCTGGGTCTGCGCCCGGGCCTCGCGCAGCTCGCGCTCGGCGTCCGTACGCAGTTGGTCCGCCTGGATCTGCGCATTGCGCAGCAGCTGCTCGGCCTGATGACTGACGTTGTCGTAGGCAGGACGGGTCGCGAGGTTGCGGCGCGCCTCATGGAGCTTGGCGCGCAGCACCTCGACCTGGTAGCCGAGGTCGTCGGCGTGCTGGACGGCCTTGTCCCGCTCGCCCTTCAGCCGCTCCATCTCGGCCTCGAACTGCGAGAGGTGGTCGTCAGCCTCGTAGCGGTCGTTGCCCCGCACTGCGCGGTCCCATCCGTCCCCTGGTCATGGTGGCGGCCGTCTCCGGTCCTGCGGTGCTCGTCCCGTACACGTCACGTCGTACCGGACTCGCGCCCATCGGAGCTGACCCTTCCGAAGAAATGGTGTCAGATCATCGGCAGAGTATGGACCGAGCCCCACTCCCTTACCCCGGCCGAAGCTGCACTCTACCGGCCGGGGAAGGTGATGGTCAGTGGTCTTCGGAGGTGGCGGGCGCCGCGGTGACGAGTTCGGTGAGCACTCCGTGACAATCCTTGGGGTGCAGGAAGGTGATCCGGGACCCCATCGAACCGGTCCTGGGCTCGTCGTAGAGGACCCGGACGCCCTTGCCGCGGATGGCCTCGGAGTCGCCGTCCACGTCCGCGGTGCCGAAGGCGATGTGATGGACGCCCTCGCCGTTCTTGGCAAGCCACTTGCCCACCGCGGAGTCCTCGCGGGTGGGCTCCAGGAGCTGCAGGTACGAGGCGCCGCCGTCCGACGTCCCATTGATTTTGATCATGGCTTCCCGGACTCCCTGCTCCTCGTTGACCTCGGTGTGGAACACCTCGAAGCCGTACGTGGCACGGTAGAACTCGACAGTCTTGTCGAGGTCGAAACAGGCGATCCCGATGTGGTCGATTCGCGTCAGCATGGCTCCAGTGCACCCCTCGCATGGCTGGTTACGCAACGTGCGCGCGATCACACCTCCTTGCCGGTGACCCGGCGCGTACCGCTCAGTACATTGACGGGTAACCCTCGTTAACTTCCCTGTAAAGGAAGGCCGCACCGCATGTCTGCAACGAACGGCACGAACGGCAGCACCTCAGTGATCGTGGCGGGAGCGCGCACCCCCATGGGGCGGCTCCTGGGATCCCTGCGGACCTTCTCCGGCGCTGACCTGGGCGCCGTCGCCATCAAGGCGGCACTGGACCGGGCGGGCATCGGCGGCGACCAGGTGCAGTACGTGATCATGGGCCAGGTGCTCCAGGCCGGGGCGGGGCAGATCCCGGCGCGCCAGGCGGCCGTGAAGGCCGGCATCCCCATGAACGTCCCCGCGCTGACCGTCAACAAGGTCTGCCTCTCCGGTCTCGACGCCATCGCGCTGGCCGACCAGCTCATCCGCGCGGGTGAGTTCGACGTCATCGTCGCCGGTGGCCAGGAGTCCATGACCAACGCCCCGCACCTGCTTCCGAAGTCCCGTGAGGGCTTCAAGTACGGCGCCGTCGAGATGCTCGACGCGATGGCCCACGACGGCCTCACCGACGCCTACGAAGGCATCGCGATGGGCGAGTCGACGGAGAAGCACAACACCCGTTTGGGCATCGCCCGACCGGAGCAGGACGAGGTCGCCGCGCGCTCCCACCAGCGGGCCGCCGCCGCCCAGAAGAACGGGCTCTTCGAGGCCGAGATCACCCCCGTGGAGATCCCGCAGCGCAAGGGCGAGCCGGTCGTCTTCAGCAAGGACGAGGGCATCCGGGGCGAAACCACCGCGGAATCGCTCGGCAAGCTCCGTCCGGCCTTCGCCAAGGACGGCACGATCACCGCCGGCACCTCCTCGCAGATCTCCGACGGTGCGGCCGCCGTCGTCGTCATGAGCAAGGCCAAGGCCGAGGAGCTCGGTCTCGAATGGATCGCGGAGATCGGCGCCCACGGCAATGTCGCCGGCCCCGACAACTCGCTCCAGTCGCAGCCCTCCAACGCGATCAACCACGCGCTGGGCAAGGACGGACTGGCCGTCTCCGATCTTGACCTGATCGAAATCAACGAGGCGTTCGCGGCCGTCGCCGTGCAGTCGATGAAGGACCTCGGGGTGTCCCCGGAAAAGGTGAATGTCAACGGCGGCGCCATTGCGCTGGGTCACCCGATCGGGATGTCCGGAGCCCGCATCGTGCTGCACCTCGCGCTGGAGCTGCGCCGGCGGGGCGGTGGCGTGGGCGCCGCCGCGCTCTGTGGTGGCGGCGGTCAGGGCGACGCGCTGATCATTCGCGTACCGGGTAAGTAACCGAGTGCCCGTACGCGCACGCGTACGGGCGGGCCGATTCGCGGACCAGCGAACCGAAGGAGCCGAGCGGCGATGGTGGACGTCTCACAGCTGGTGGAGCAGGCACGGCAGGGCCGGCCGAGGGCCGTGGCCCGGCTGATCTCCCTCGTGGAGGGGGCGTCACCTCAGCTGCGTGAGGTGATGGCGGCCCTGGCCCCGCTCACCGGCAACGCCTATGTGGTCGGGCTGACCGGCTCGCCCGGCGTCGGCAAGTCCACCACCACCTCGGCGCTGGTGACGGCGTACCGCAAGACGGGCAAACGGGTCGGCGTCCTTGCCGTGGACCCGTCCTCGCCGTTCTCCGGGGGCGCGCTGCTCGGCGACCGGGTACGGATGAGCGAGCACGCCTCGGACCCCGGCGTCTACATCCGTTCGATGGCCACCCGCGGCCATCTGGGCGGCCTGGCGTGGGCCGCGCCACAGGCGATCCGGGTCCTGGACGCGGCGGGCTGCGACGTGGTCCTCGTCGAGACGGTCGGCGTCGGCCAGTCCGAGGTGGAAATCGCCTCGCAGGCCGACACGAGCGTGGTGCTGCTCGCGCCCGGAATGGGCGACGGCATCCAGGCGGCCAAGGCCGGAATCCTGGAGATCGGCGACGTCTACGTCGTCAACAAGGCGGACCGGGACGGCGCCGACGCCACGGCCCGCGAGCTCAACCACATGCTGGGGCTGGGCGAATCCCGTGTGCCCGGCGACTGGCGGCCGCCGATCGTCAAGACGGTCGCGGCGCGGGGCGAGGGTGTCGACGAGGTCGTCGAGGCGCTGGAGAAGCACCGGGCCTGGATGGAGGAGCGCGGCGTCCTGGCCGAGCGGCGCCGCTCCCGGGCGGCGCACGAGGTCGAGACGATCGCGGTCACGGCGCTGCGGGAGCGGATCGGTGACCTGCGGGGGGACCGGCGCCTGGATGCGTTGGCGGAGCGGATCGTTTCCGGTCAGACGGATCCGTATCGGGCGGCGGACGAGTTGGTCGACGGGCTGACGAACGGGGACTGAGGCCGGCGCTCTCGTTCGTCTGCGGGTGCGCTGCGGCGGGTCGCGCAGTTCCCCGCGCCCCTTCGGGGCAACGCGCACCAGGCCCGAGCAGCGAAGCGACCACGCGCCCGGCCCAGCCACCGGCAAGGCGCCGGTGGTCCAGCCGCGCAGCGACCGCGTGTCAGGGCTGAGCCTCGAACGACCGCGGCGCCACGACAACGGCCCCCGCCCACAACAGGGTGGGCGAGGGCCGGGGTGAGCGGGGCGGGTCTCAGTCGTCCGCGCCGTCGTCGTTGTCGTCGTCGTCCGTGTCATGCGCCGGAACGGCGCTCAGCTTGCCGGACTGCGGGTCGACCAGGAGCTTGTGCTCCTTGCCGTCCTTGGTGATCGTCTCGACCTCCCAGACGGCCTTGCCCCGGTGGTCGTCGTCCAGCTCGACGGAGGTCACCTTGCCGTGCGAGGCGGCGCTACGGGCGGCGCCCGCGGCGTCGGTCCCGGCGTTCTTGGCGGCGGCGCGCTCCTGGGCGTCGTCGTCATCGTCCTGGTCGATGTGCTGGTTCAGCACCCGCGCGTTGCCCGCGTCGAGGGTGATCTCGTGCCACTTGCCGTCCTTGCCCAGCACATCCGTGTCCCAGACCAGGCCGGGGCGGTCCGCGTCCAGGTCGAGGCCGGTCACGGTGCCGGGGACGGCCTTCAGCGCGGCGGCCGCGGCGTCCGGTGCGCTCACCTTGGCGGCCTTGGCCTCGCGGATCCCCTCCTGGCCGTTCGCGTCGTCTTCCTGCATCGGGATGCTGGAGCGGCCGTCCTGCACCTGGGCCGTGCCCGAGGCCTGCGAACCCGCGTGCTGGGCGACCGTCCGGGCCGGGAGCTGCCCGCCGGAGGCGGCGTTCGCCGAGCCGGCGCCGTTGCCCACCGCGACGGCGGTGACCGTACCGCCCGCGACGAGTGCGGCGGCCGCGGCGGTGGCGATGATCAGATGGCGCTTCATGTGTGTTCTCCCCTTGCGATCGGCTGTGTCCACACACTCGCCGAACGAAGCTGAAGGAGACCTGAAGGTGCCTGAAGGGGGCTTCAGGAAAGGGATGGCAGGGTGTGCGCATGCACCCGCCTGTCACCCGCCACCGTCCGCCCGGAGGCGCGCGCCGCCCGTTCCGTCTTCTGATCGTGGAGGACGAGAAGCGGCTGGCCCTGTCGCTGGCCAAGGGCCTGATGGCCGAGGGGTACGCGGTGGACGTGGTGCACGACGGCCGGGAGGGGCTGCGCCGGGCGACGGAGGACGGCTATGACCTGGTCGTGCTCGACATCATGCTGCCGGGGATGAACGGCTACCGCGTGTGCGGGGCGCTGCGGGCCGCAGGCCACGACGTGCCGGTGCTGATGCTGACGGCCAAGGACGGCGAGTACGACGAGGCCGAGGGGCTGGACACCGGGGCCGACGACTATCTGACCAAGCCGTTCTCGTATGTCGTGCTGGTGGCGCGGGTGAAGGCGCTGCTGCGCCGGCACGGCCGCAGTGCGCTGCCGGTGCTGCGGGTGGGGTCGCTGACCATCGACCAGGGCGCGCAGCGGGTGGAGCGGGACGGCGGAGAAGTGGCGCTGACGACGAAGGAGTTCGCGGTGCTGGAGCAGCTGGCGCTGCGGGCGGGCGAGGTGGTCTCCAAGGCGGAGATCCTGGAGCACGTCTGGGACTTCGCCTACGAGGGCGACGTCAACATCATCGAGGTGTATGTGAGCGCACTGCGGCGCAAGCTCGGTGCCGGGCACATCGTGACGGTGCGCGGCGCCGGATACCGGCTGGTGGCGGGTGAGTAGGGTGCTGGGCTCCGTACGTTCCAGGGCGGCGGCCGGCGCGACCGTGGTGGTGGCCCTGGCGCTGATCGCGGCGGGGACGGCCGTGCTGCTGGTGCTGCGCGGCAATCTGCAGGACCAGGCCGGGCTGCAGGCCGAGGTCGCGGCGCGGGAGGTGGCCGCGCAGATCGCGACGGGCACGGCGTACGACAAGCTGAAGCTGCGCGATGGTGAGGACCGTCCGGTGGTGGTCGCCGATGACGACGGACGGGTGCTGGCGGCCGGCGAGGACGTGCGGGCCATCGACGGGAAACCGGTGGGCGGCGCGCAGCAGAAGCAGGGCACCGGGAGCGTCGGGCCGGGTACGCCGGGGGAGGACGACGACGATGACGACGACCGGAGCGGGCTCGAACCCGGTGAGGTCGATCGGGACGTCGACTACCGGGACGGGACCGCGAACGTCGACGGAAAGGCGGCCGACTACCGGTTCGCGGGGATCGAGGCCAAGGACACCCGTGGCGAGGAGGCGACGGTGCGGGCAGGGGCGGCGCTGGCGCCGGAGCGGGAGGCCGTGGGCTCGGTGCGCGACGCCATGCTGATCGGGCTGCCGCTGCTGCTCGTGGTGGTGGCGGGGGTGACCTGGCTGGTGACCCGGCGGGCGCTGCGGCCGGTGGAGGGGATCCGCGGGGAGATGGCCGCGATCACGGCGAGTACGGATCTGAGCCGCCGGGTGCCGGTGCCGTCGTCGCAGGACGAGGTCGGCCGGCTGGCGCGGACGACCAACGAGACGCTGGCGGCGCTGGAGTCGTCCGTGGAGCGGCAGCGGCGGTTCGTCGCGGACGCCTCGCACGAGCTGCGCAGCCCGATCGCGAGCCTGCGGACCCAGCTCGAAGTGGGGGTGGCGCATCCGGAGTTGCTGGATGTGCCGGGCGCGGTGGAGGACACCGTGCGGCTGCAGCGGCTGGCGGCGGATCTGCTGTTGCTGGCGCGCCTGGATGCGGGGGAGCGGCCTGCGGACGCCCGGGTCGATCTGGCGGCGATGGTGCGCGAGGAGAGCTCGCAGCGGGTCGCGGACCGGGTCCCGGTGCGCGCCGGGGAGCTGGCGGGCGCGGAAGTGGCCGGGTCGCGCAGTCAGCTGGCGCGGGTGCTGGGGAACCTGCTCGACAACGCGCAGCGGCACGCCGTCGGGTCCGTGCGGGTGGCCGTGGTGCGCGAGGGGGAGTGGGTGGTGCTGCGGGTCGAGGACGACGGGCCCGGGGTGCCGGAAGGCGAGCGGGAGCGGATCTTCGAGCGGTTCGTACGGCTCGATGACGCGCGGGCGCGGGATGACGGCGGGGCCGGTCTGGGGCTGGCCATCGCGCGGGACGTGGCGGTGCGGCACGGCGGCTCGCTGGGCGTGCGCACGGGGTCGGTGTTCGAACTGCGGCTGCCGGTGGCCGGCTGATCCGGCGGGCCTGCCCGGGCCGCCTGGCCCCGGCCCGGTCAAGGGGCCGAGGCCGGCCGGTCAGAGGCCGCCGCGCTCCTTGCGGAGGTGTTCGGCGACGGGGTGGAGGGAGGTGCGGAGCGCCTGCAGGTCCTCGGCGGCGAACAGGTCGATGAAGTGCTTGCGGACCGAGGCGACATGGTGCGGGGCGACCCGGCGCATGGTGTCCCAGCCTTCGTCGGTGAGCACGGCGTAGAGGCCACGGCGGTCCGACTCGCAGCTCTCGCGGCGCACCAGGCCGGCGTTCTCCATCCGGGTGATCTGGTGCGAGAGACGGCTCTTGGACTGCAGCGTGCTGGCTGCCAGGTCGCTCATCCGAAGGCGTCGGTCCTCTGCCTCGGAGAGGTTGACCAGGATCTCGTAGTCGTTGTTCGTCAGGCCGAACGGCTGCAGATCACGCTCGAGTTGGTGCATCAGCAGTCTGCTGACGTCCAGGTGGGTGCGCCAGGCACACTGCTCCTGGTCGGTCAGCCAGGGGGTGTCACTGTCGGTCGTCATGGAATGATTCTACCCGTAAAAGTTGAATAGTGAATTAATTGCGTGGGGGCGGTGACGTCGGCGGCCGGAGCCGGACGTTGGTCAGACGTTCGAGGTCACCGTCCGCAGAGTATCGCTCACAGCCCGAAGCGGCGTTGGAGGCTCCCGAGGTTGCCGGGGAGCTGGGGCAGTTGTGAGCCACTTTGCGGAACGTGTCCGCCCCCGCCCGGAACGCCTGCCTCGGTGGGAACCGCCCCGGTTGCCAGCTCCGGCATCAACTGCTCGGTGGACTGCAGCAGGACCGTCCCGGCGCCGGCGAACTCGAACTGGTGCTCCTCGCCGGACGCTCCGCCGATGCCGGTG
Source organism: Streptomyces sp. NPDC048516 (assembly GCF_043199875.1). Classification (NCBI taxonomy): domain Bacteria; kingdom Bacillati; phylum Actinomycetota; class Actinomycetes; order Kitasatosporales; family Streptomycetaceae; genus Streptomyces; species Streptomyces sp. NPDC048516. The sequence goes on from NZ_JBICWS010000002.1 coordinate 743,007, forward strand.
TGCGCCCGCAGTCCGCCCAGGAATCCCCGCAGGTACTGGTGGTCGTAGTGGTGGCACGGGGAGGGGCAGTCGGCCCAGCCGACGAGCGCCTGCGGGTCGACCCGGATCGGCGGTTCCATGAAGACCACCGGGCCGTTGGAAGCGGCCACGAACTTGCCGGTCCCGATAAGGGTGAGAAAGCCCGGGATGATCGATTGCTTCAGCGCGAGAGATGGCTGAAATGCGAGCAGATTGCCGGAGCGAATCGTCAGGTTGCCGTCCTCCAGGTCGAAGGAATTCACGTCGAATGCACGGTCCGCGAGCAGCATCTTTCCGCGGCCCTCGGCGACGACCCAGTCCGCGGCGTGCAGTGGCGAATGAAAACTTCCGGCGATCAGGCGGTCCAGGCGGCCATGTCCGATGCCGTGGAAGTCGATCTGCCCGTAGTAGGCGATCATCTTCCCCTTCTGCAGGAACCACTGGCCGTTCAGGTCGACGCTGAAGGCGTAGGCGTTGACGTTGTCGTCGGCGGGGAGCGACGAGACGTCGTGGACGACGGGACCGGTCACAGCTTTTCCTCCGACGCCTGGACGTAGACGGTGCCCTGGCCCGACAGCTCCAGCTGGAAGGCCTCGCCCGAGCCGCGGCCGACCATGTCGCGCCAGCCGAGCGCCGTGGACAGTTTGTTGCGGACGTCGCCGCGGTGGGCGACATAGGCCTGCGGGTCGACATGGACCGGGCGCTGGGGCGTGATCGGCAGTTCGATGACGCCGCCGTGCGCCATCACCGCGGCCGAGCCGACGCCCTTGAGGGTCGTGGTGAACAGCCCCTGGCCGGTGACCTGGCCGCGCACCATGCCCATCACGCCGCCCTGTGAGCCCATGAACATCGTGCCCTGCTGGAGCGAGCCGTCGAAGGCCAGCAGCCGGTCGGCCTCGACGTACAGCGTCTCGCCGGTCAGGTCGACGACATGGACGTGATGACCGCCGTGGCCGAACATGACGGTCCCCGTGCCTTCCACGGTCATCAGGGGGGTGGCCTCGCCGGCGATCCGGCGGCCGATCATGGAGCCGACGCCGCCCTGGCCGCCCTGGAGGTTCGGGGTGAACGCGACCTCGCCGCGGTAGGCGAGCATCGCGCCGCGCTGGCTGAACATCCGCTGGCCCGGCCCGATCCTGGCCTCCACCATGCGGGAGTTGAGCACCGTGAACGGCATCAGACCTCACCTCCCACGGTGTTGCGCTCGCTGGGCTGTACGTAGACCAGGCCCTCGCCCTCGAAGCGGATCTGGAAGGACTCGCCGGAGCCCTCCCCGAGGACGGTGCGGAAGTTCACCCCGGTCTGGAAGTGCTGCTTGAGGTCGCCGGTGTGGGCGACATAGGCGCCCGGGTCGACCTGGAGGGGGTACTGCTTGGTGACCCGCAGCACCACCGCGGGGCCGTGGGAGGTGATCGCCGCCTGGCCGCTGCCCTCGACGGTGGTGGTGAACAGGCCGTTGCCCTGGGAGGCGCCGCGCAGGCCGGTGAAGGTCGTGCCCGTCCGCAGCGCGGCGTCCGTGCACAGCAGATTGCCGGCCTCGACGTACAGCTTCTCGCCCTGCAGTTGGACGAGGTTGATCTCGCCGGCGCGGTCGGCGAAGTAGCAGGTGCCGTGGCCCTTCACCTCCATCACGGCCATCTGTTCACCCGTGAGCCGCCGGGTGACCATGCCCCGCAGGCCCTCGCCGCCGCCGGACATCTTCTTGAACGACATCTGGCCTTCGTACGCGACCATCGCACCGTTTTTCGCCTTGACGGCGTCGCCCGTCATGTCGACGGCGAGCACCTTGCTCCCCTGGAGCCGAAACTGAGCCACGGGTCAGACCGTAGTCGGCCGCGGCCGCCCGGGGCAGGTCCTTCGGCCCTGATCCCGCCTGATACCGACCTGAATTCTTGCCGGGGACCGGGCCGGGGGCGCCCCGCACCTCCCCCCCGGCGCGGTGATCGCCGAGGCGGCTGTAACAATGGGGCGAAGCTTGTGAACTCTTGCACAAGCAGTGCCCGCCCGTCGCCCGACCTCCACCCCCAGAAGACGGCGCTGCGCGCCGACCGCCCGCCCGTCGCCCGACCTCCACCCCCAGAAGACGGCGCTGCGCGCCGACCGCCCATCTGCCACCCGAACGAGGTTCCCGTGGACATCAAGACCGCCGCCGCCCTGCACCGACTGCGCCTGGCATCCATCCCGGAGGCGCTTTCCTTCCCGGCGCTGCTGATCTTCGGTACCGGCTTCCGCCTGGCCTTCGACTACGACTCCCTGGTGATGCCGCTCGGTCTGATCCACGGACTGCTGTTCATCACGTATGTGGTGCTGCTGCTGGACGTGTGGAACCGCACCAAGTGGTCCTTCAAGCGCGTCGCCTTCTTCTTCGTGCTGGCGATCCTGCCGTTCGGCGGCCTCTACGGGGACAAGGTGCTCAAGCGCGAGGAAGAGGCCGGTGTGATCGCGGCCCGCGCCCGCAAGGAAGGAGTCCTGAACACATGATCGTCGCCTTCTCCGTGAGCCCGCTGGGCGTCGGCGAGGACGTCGGCGAGTACGTCGCCGACGCGGTCCGGGTCGTCCGCGAGTCGGGGCTGCCGCACCGCACGGACGCGATGTTCACCTCCCTCGAAGGCGAGTGGGACGAGGTCATGGACGTCGTCAAGCGCGCGGTCGCGGCCGTCGAGGCGCGCTGCGGGCGGGTCTCCCTGGTGCTCAAGGCCGATATCCGGCCCGGCGTCACGGACGGACTGACCTCGAAGGTGGAGACCGTGGAGCGCTACCTCGCCGAGGGCGACGCCCGCCGCTCCTGAGCGGTGCCCCCGCGGCACCGGGGGCTGTCCCAGCGGCACCGGGGGCGGTCCCGGCGGCATCCTGAACAGTGCCCACTCGCACCCCGGCCGCCCGGGCCTCACCCGCCCGCAGCCAGGGTGATCCCCAGCGGGGTGCGTTCGTAGCGCACCTGGTGGCCGTGCCGGTGCGAGGTCAGCAGACCGGCGTCGCGCAGCACGGCCAGATGCCCCGAGACGGAGGACGGCGCCAGGCCGAGCCGGTGGGCCAGGGCCGTCGTGGTCGCCGGGGCGTCCAGCGCGGCCAGTACGGCGGCCCGGTTCGCCCCCAGCAGCCGCGCCAGCGCCGGGCGCGTCTCCGGCTCGGTCCACAGCCCGCCGATACCGCGCGCCGGATAGATGACGGTGGGCTGCCAGGGCGGCTGGAATCCGCTGACCACGTCCGGCCATACGAAGACGCTGGGCAGCAACAGCACCCCGCGGCCGTCCAGATCCTGCATCCGGGCGATCTCGGTACGGGTGCGGACGGTGAGCGTGTCGCCCGACCAGGACACCCGCGGATGCAGATCGGCGAACAGCCGCTGCAGCCCGCCGCCCGCCAACTGGTGCGAGCGGTAGGCGATCTCGGCCTCCAGCAGCGCCCGCAGCCGGGGCCAGTCCGCGGCGACCAGCGTCCGCCAGGCCCGCTCGGTGACCCCGGCCAGCTCCTGCACGGCGCCCGCCGGATCCGCCAGCACCGCCCGGCCGCGCTCCGACTTTGCGGCACCCGGCGTGCACGCCAGCGACGCGGCCATCTCGGCGCGGGCCAGGGCGGGGTCGGTGGCGCGCAACCGGGCCAGCTCCTCGTCGAAGCCGGTCATCGGGGAGGCCGGCGGGCGGCCCAGGAAGTCCGGTGTGTAGCCCGAGGACGGCATGAACAGCCACAGCGGTGCCAGGTCCAGGCCGGCCAGCTTCTCGCGCATCCGGCGCAGCCACGGCGTGTGATAGCCGTGCCGGTCGGCGTGGCGCAGGGTCCGTACGGCCTCATGGGTCTCGCACAGCGGTGAGACGGCGAACCGGATGCGGAGCAGATCGTCGGCGCCGAAGTGCAGGTTCACCGGCACGGCCGTGGACACTCCCTTGGGCCCGGGATTCGGCTGGAGCCGAAAGAATACGGGGCGGGAGCGGGGTCCGGCAGGCTGCGGCCATGCCCTCCCCCTCCGGGCCCGCGCCGTCGGGCCGTCCTTGCGCCTGCCCTGAAGAGGGCGCTGCCACCGGTGTCGGACCGTCCGTCGGCGAGGTCCGCGCCGACGGCTACCGCGCCGTGTTCGCCGTCCCGGAGTTCCGGTTCGTCTTCGCCGCGCATCTGCTGTCCTCGCTCGGCGTGGTCGTCTGCGAGATCGCGTTGTCCGTCCTCGTCTTCCGGCTCACCGCGTCGCCGCTGATGAGCGCCCTGACCTTTGCGCTGGGGCTGCTGCCGTACGTGCTCGGCGGGACGCTGCTGTCCGCCGTCGCCGACCGGTATCCGGCCCGGCGGGTGCTGGTCGTCTGCGATGTGCTGTGTGCGCTGGCGGCGGCAGGAATGGTGCTGCCGGGCACGCCGGTGGCTGCCTTGCTGGTGCTGCGTTGTGTGATCGCGGCCATCGCGCCGGTCTTCGCCGGGGCCCGGGCCGCGACGCTGGGGGAGATCCTCGGCGGGGGAGAGCTGTTCGTACTGGGGCGCTCGGTGATCCGCATCGTGAACCAGAGCGCACAGCTCGCCGGATTCGGGGCGGGGGGCCTGCTGCTCGCCGTGGTGTCCCCGGCGGTGGTGCTCGCGCTCACCGTCGGTGCGTTCCTCGGCTCGGCGCTGCTGCTGCGGCTGGGGACCCTGGCGCGGCCGGCGCGCGACGGGGCACGGGGCGAGGGGCGCGGTGCGCTGCTGGGGGCCTCGCTGGGCGGGGTCCGGCGGCTGCTGGCCGACCGCCGGGTGCGGGCGCTGCTGCTGCTGACCTGGCTGCCGCCGGCGTTCGTCAGCGTCCCCGAGGCGCTGCTGATCCCCTACGCCGGCGGGCTGGGCGTCGGCCCTGCTGGCATGGGGCTGCTGATGTGCAGCATGCCCGTGGGGGCGGTGGTCGCCGAGAGTCTGGTGGGCTCGTTCCTCGGCCCGCGGGCCCGTACCCGGCTGACGTTCCCCATGGGCGTCTTCGCCGTGCTGCCCTCTCTCGGGTTCGCCGCGCAGCCCTCGCTCGGCTGGGCGGTGCTGCTGCTCGTGCTGACCGGTACCGGGATCTCGTACAACTTCGGTGTCGACCGCTGGTTCGTCGCCGCGGTCCCCGGAGAGCTGCTGGGGCAGGCGATGACGGTGATGCAGGCGGGCCGGATGACGGTCATGGGGTCGGCGATGGGGCTGGCCGGCGCCGCCGCGGAGTACGCACCGCTGCGGGTCGTGATGCCGGCCGCCGGGGTGGTGGGAGCAGTCTGTGCACTCGCGGTGATCCGGGAGGTGCGGCGTACGGCGCCGGGGCGGCCGGCGGGAGCGGCCGGGGCGGGCGCGGGAGCGGTGCGGGGCCCGGCCGGACCGCTCCCCGATACCGAAAACTGAGACACGGCTGACCGCCATTTGAGCGCCGGGTAGGGTCACAAGCGTGCCGAAGCCGCTCAGCCTTGCTTTCGATCCCATCGCGCGCGCCGACGAACTGTGGCAGCAGCGATGGGGCGCCGTGCCCTCGATGGCCGCCATCACCTCGATCATGCGCGCCCATCAGATCCTGCTGGCCGAGGTGGACGCGGTCGTCAAACCGTACGGGCTGACCTTCGCCCGTTACGAAGCGCTGGTGCTGCTGACCTTCTCCAAGGCCGGCGAGCTGCCGATGTCCAAGATCGGCGAGCGGCTGATGGTGCATCCGACCTCGGTGACCAACACCGTCGACCGGCTGGTGAAGTCCGGTCTCGTGGCCAAGCGGCCGAACCCTAACGACGGGCGGGGCACGCTCGCCACCATCACGGACAAGGGCCGCGAGGTGTGCGACGCGGCGACCCGCGATCTGATGGCGATGGACTTCGGGCTCGGGACGTACGACGCCGAGGAGTGCGGGGAGATCTTCGCGATGCTGCGCCCGCTGCGGGTGGCGGCGGAGGACTTCCAGGACTAGGGGGCTGCCCTGTTCCAGGCCCTGGTGGCGGGCTCCGCCGCCCTGCCCGGCGGGCCCGGTGCGCGCAGGGGGGCGGCGAAGATCGCCCCGGAACGGGCCGTTACGCTCGGGGCATGAAGCGAAGCGTCCTGACCCGTTACCGGGCGATGGCCTACATCACCGCCGTGATGCTGCTGGTGCTCTGCACGTGCATGGTTTTCAAGTACGGCTTCGGGATGGGTAAGGACCTCACCCTCGTCGTCTCGCAGATCCACGGCGTGCTCTACATCATCTACCTGGTGTTCGCCTTCGACCTGGGCTCCAAGGCCAAGTGGAAGTTCGGCAAGCTGCTGTGGGTGCTGATCGCGGGCACCATCCCTACCGCCGCCTTCTTCGTGGAGCGCCAGGTGGTGCGGGAGGTCGAGCCGCTGATCGCCGATGACGCTCCGGAGCCGGTGAAGGCCTGACCGCAGCCGGCTGACGGCCTGACCGTCCCGGCCCGCCCCGGCGCAGTCCGGCGGCACCTCTGCTGACCTGCTCATACGCGCCTGTTCCGGTATCGGACGGGCGCGTTTGCGCTGTCCGGAGTCCGTTACGGAAGGTGACCTCGGTGGCGCGAGGGACAACTCGTGACGCTCTCCCGTCGACAAGTACTAGGACGTCCAAGTAAATTCGGGGGTATGGACGCTGACGCGATCGATGAGGGCCGCCGCCGCTGGCAGGCTCGGTACGACTCCGCCCGGAAGCGGGACGCGGACTTCACCACGCTCTCGGGTGATCCCGTCGAGCCGGCGTACGGGCCCCGGCCCGGGGACTCGGTCGAGGGGTTCGAGCGGATCGGCTGGCCGGGCGAGTACCCCTTCACGCGGGGGCTGTACCCGACCGGCTACCGCGGGCGGACCTGGACGATCCGCCAGTTCGCCGGTTTCGGCAATGCCGAGCAGACCAACGAGCGCTACAAGATGATCCTCAAGGCGGGCGGCGGCGGCCTCTCCGTCGCCTTCGACATGCCCACCCTCATGGGCCGGGACTCCGACGACCCGCGCTCGCTGGGCGAGGTCGGCCACTGCGGCGTCGCCATCGACTCGGCGTCCGACATGGAGGTCCTGTTCAAGGACATCCCGCTGGGTGACGTCACGACGTCCATGACGATCAGCGGGCCCGCCGTCCCGGTCTTCTGTATGTACCTGGTGGCCGCCGAGCGGCAGGGCATCGACCCGGGCGTCCTGAACGGCACCCTGCAGACGGACATCTTCAAGGAGTACATCGCACAGAAGGAATGGCTCTTCCAGCCCGAGCCGCATCTGCGCCTGATCGGTGACCTGATGGAGCACTGTGCGCGCGGCATCCCCGCGTACAAGCCGCTCTCGGTCTCCGGCTACCACATCCGCGAGGCGGGCGCGACGGCCGCGCAGGAGCTGGCGTACACACTCGCCGACGGCTTCGGCTACGTGGAACTCGGCCTCTCCCGCGGCCTGGACGTCAACACCTTCGCGCCCGGCCTGTCCTTCTTCTTCGACGCGCATCTCGACTTCTTCGAGGAGATCGCCAAGTTCCGCGCCGCGCGCCGGATCTGGGCCCGCTGGATGCGGGACGTCTACGGCGCGACGAGCGAGAAGGCGCAGTGGCTGCGCTTCCACACCCAGACCGCCGGTGTCTCGCTGACCGCTCAGCAGCCGTACAACAACGTCGTACGGACCGCCGTCGAGGCATTGGCGGCCGTGCTCGGCGGCACCAACTCGCTGCACACCAACGCGCTGGACGAGACCCTGGCGCTGCCCAGTGAGCAGGCCGCCGAGATCGCGCTGCGCACCCAGCAGGTGCTGATGGAGGAGACCGGCGTCGCCAACGTGGCGGACCCGCTCGGCGGCTCGTGGTTCATCGAGTCGCTGACCGACCGGATCGAGGCGGACGCCGAGAAGATCTTCGAGCAGATCAAGGAGCGCGGCAGGCGGGCGGTCCCGAACGGCGAGCACCCGATCGGCCCGATGACCTCCGGCATCCTGCGCGGCATCGAGGACGGCTGGTTCACCGGCGAGATCGCCGAGTCCGCATTCCGATATCAGCAGGCGCTGGAGAAGGGCGACAAGAAGGTCGTCGGCGTCAACTGCCACCACGGCTCGGTCACCGGCGACCTGGAGATCCTGCGGGTCAGCCACGAGGTGGAGCGCGAGCAGGTGCGGGTGCTCGCGGCCCGCAAGGAGGCCCGTGACGACGCCCGGGTCCAGGCCTCGCTGAAGGCGATGCTGGAAGCCGCCCGGACCGGCGGCAACATGATCGAGCCGATGCTGGAGGCCGTACGGGCCGAGGCGACGCTCGGCGAGATCTGCGGCGTGCTGCGGGACGAGTGGGGCGTGTATACGGAGCCGGCCGGATTCTGAGGCCAGGTCAGGCCAGGAGGCCAGGAGGGACGTCCCCTCCCCCCGGGCGCGGGGCGGCAGGCATGGGCCTGCTGCCCCGTACGGCTGCCGGGCCACGAACGACGGCGGTCGTTGAGCGCGGTTCCCGCCCGCCGGGCCACGGAGCGCCGCCCGACTCGCCGGGGGCCGTACGGCGTCGTCAGCCCGCGGCGGGAAGCGACTGGTAGCGGCTGCCCGCGAAGTGCCGCAGTGCGGTATCGAGGCCGTCCAGGCGGGTGCTCGTCTCGTTCTTCGCGGGGGAGACGACCGTGCACTTCAGCACGCCCTTCCCGGCGTGGAGCGGGGAGGGGACCCGGGTGTCCGTTCCTTCTGCGAGGGCCGCCGTCAGGGCGATCCTGCGCCTGTTCCGCTTTCCGGTGAGCGTGACGGAGGAAATGTCCAGCCAGGGCACCGTGACCGTGTGCGGGCCGTGCCGCACATAGAGCCCGTCCGCTCCGACCCGCAGTGTCCTGGGGCGGAGGAGTGGCAGCGAAACCGTCACCCCGTAGAGCAGATGCAGCAGCATGAGGAAGAACGTCAACACGAACGCGGCCCCTTGCCCGTGGACCATCACTCCGGCCAAGTCCAGGAAGCCGGCGATCGTCGACGCCGAAACGGCCGGCCATAGCAAGCGGCGCAAGACCGCCGCGAGGCCCCATTTCTCCACGGTGAACGCGGGGAGGGCGGCCGGTGGTTCAGCAACCGGCCGATGCCCGCGCGGTGCCGCCTCGGGCGGCTCGGCTGCGACTGTCGGGCTCGCAGGCTGCGGTCCGGTGGCCGCCAGGGCATCCGCGTCGGAAACGGTCTCCGCCACGGGCCTCGGCGCGATGCGCGGGTCGGGGACCGTCGCCGGCGGTACGCCCGCGAGGCGTGCGAGGAGCGCGTCGGCGGTGGGACGGCCCTCCGGAGACTTGTGCAGACAGTCCTGCACCAGCCCCCGCAGCCCGTCCGGCACGGCGCTGAGATCGGGTGTCTCGTACACCACCCGGAACAACAGCGCGTGGGAGGCCCCGTCACCGAAGGGGCCTGCGCCAGTGACCGCGTAGACGAGCAGGGAGCCGAGCGAGAAGACATCCGAGGGCGGTCCCACCGGCTGCCCCAGTGCCTGCTCCGGCGACATGAAGCCAGGGGTGCCCAGGACGGTCCCGGCCTTGGTCAGATCGGTACCGCCGGTGGTCTCCAGGGCCTTGGAGATGCCGAAGTCGATGACCCTCGGACCGTCGTCGACGAGCAGGACATTGGAGGGCTTGAGGTCGCGGTGGACCAGGCCGCCTCGGTGGAACGAGGCGATGGCCTCGGCCAGTCCCGCGCCGAGCCTGCGCACCTCGGACTCGTCCAGGGGGCCCTGCTGGATGACGTGTGCGTCGAGGGAGGGGCCTTCGACGTACTGGCTTGCGATCCACGGCATGGTGGCGTCCGGGTCCGCGTCGACGACCGGCGCGGTCCAGAAGCCGCCCGCCCGCATCGCGAGCTTGGCCTCGCGCCGGAACCTGTCGCGAAAACCGGGCGTGGCCGCCAGATCCTCCCGTACGAGCTTCACGGCAACCCGCCGTCCCGTCACGGATTCTCCGACGAACACCCGGCCCATCCCGCCCGAGCCCAGACGTCCCAGCAGCTGATACGGCCCGGCGGCCCGTGGGTCCGCAGCTTCCAACGGCTCCATCAAGCTCCCCATCCACCGCACCCGGATTTTCCGAGGTCTCACCCTAGGGGGTGCTACCCGATCACCGAGTCGTGGGTCCGTCCGTGAGGGACGGGGAGATTTCTGACGTGGCCCGGGCGGTGATCGTGCCGCTGCTGCCGCCTGCGGGACGGACTCGTGGCCGATGGCGGGATCATCGCCAGGTGCTCCAAGACATCGTGGTGAAGTTCCGCACAGGTCTGCCCTGGAGCGACCTGCGCGAACGGTTCGGCCCCTGGCGGACCGTCCATGGACGCTTCGCCCGCTGGGTGGCCAAGACACTGCCTAGGCCGCCGGTGCCGGCAGTCGTAGCCGGAACAGAGCCCCGCCTCCCGGCGCCCGCTCGGCGGTGAGTTCGGCGCCGTGGGCGCGGGCGATCTGGCGGGCCATGGCCAGGCCCAGGCCGGAGCCGGGCAGGGCGCGGGCCGCCTCGGCGCGGTAGAAGCGGTCGAAGACATGGGGGAGGTCGCCCTCCGTGATGCCGGGGCCGTGGTCGCGGATCGCCAGGTTCAACTCCCCTGCGGTGAGGGTGAGTTCGCATTCCACCGGGCCGCCCGGCGGGGAGAACTTCGCGGCGTTGTCGAGGAGGTTGGACAACAGCCGGGACAGCCGGGGCGGCACGCCGGGGATCGCGACTCCGGCCGCGGCGGGGGCGATGGCGGCGGTGAAGGTGATCTCCGGCCAGTGTTCGCGGGCCACGCCCACCGCGTGCTCCAGGAGCGCGGCCGGCCGCACCTGCTCCACCAGGGGTTGCGGCTCCTCGTCGCGGGCCAGCTCGATCAGGTCGTTGACGAGTGTGGTGACCTCGCGCAGCTGGCGGCCCAGCGCGGCCGAGGCGCGGTCGCGCTGGGCGTCGGTCAGCCGGTCGGCACGGGCCAGGAGTTCGGCGTTGGTGCGCAGCGCCGTCAGCGGGGTGCGCAGTTCGTGGGAGGCGTCGGCGACCAGGCGGCGCTGCGCGGTGACGGACTGTTCGAGCTCCCCGAGCATGGTGTTGAAGCTGGTGGCCAGGCGGGTGACCTCGTCCTCCCGGGCGGGCGGGCCCGGGGGGAGTTCGATGCGGTGGCGGGCGTCGCGGGTGGCGGCGATGCGTTCCGCGGTGGCGGTGAGCCGGGCGACCGGGGCCAGGCCCGTACGGGACACCCAGTAGCCGAGCGCGGCGGCCAGCAGGACGCCGGCGGCACCGACCGCGGCCAGCGCCCAGGCGGCCTGTTCCACACCCCGGTCGACGGTGTCGGAGCGCTGGGCGACCTGCATCGCCTCGTCCTTGTCCGCCAGGCGTGTGGTGAGCATCAGGACCGGCCGGCCGGCGACGGTCTGCCGTTCGTAGAACGCCGCCCGCCGGCCGTCGGCGACCTGGCGGGTGGCCTCGGAGACGTGCAGTACATACGGCCGGCGCGGGTCCTTGGCGGGGTCGGAGGGCACGATCTGGACGCAGGGCGAGGCCGGGTACTGGCAGAGGGTGTCACTGGGCATAGGGCCCCAGTCGTGGCGGTCCCGGATCATCTGGGTGACCGTCTGGGTCAGGGTCAGTTTCAGCTGACGGGTCATCTGGTAGTCGAGGATGACGAACGCGGCCGCGCAGACGCCGACCGCCACCAGCGCCACCGCGGCGGTGGCGGCCAGCGCCAGCCGGGTGCGCAGCGGGCGGCGGCGGCGCCAGCGGGCCCCCAGGCCGCGGTTGCCGGTCATGCGCCCTCCGCGTGGTCCAGGCGGTACCCCACGCCGTGCACGGTGTGGACGAGGCGGGGCTCGCCGCCCGCCTCCAGCTTGCGGCGCAGGTAACCGATGTAGACGGCCAGGGAGTTGGAGTCGGGTCCGAAGTCACGGCCCCACACGCGCTCCAGGATCACCTCGCGCGGCAGCACCTGCCGGGGGTGCAGCAACAGCAGCTCCAGCAGCGCCCATTCGGTGCGGCTGAACTCCAGGGGACGGCCGGCCCGGTGGCCGGTGCGGGTCAGGGGGTCGACGACCAGATCGTCGAAGGAGAGCCGGGAGTCCTCGGCGGCCGTGGTGGAGGCCCGGCGCAGCAGGGCCCGGACGCGGGCCACCAACTCGTCCAGGGCGAACGGTTTGACGAGGTAGTCATCGGCGCCGGCGTCGAGCCCGTCGACCCGTTCGCTGACGGAGTCCAGGGCGGTCAGGACGAGGATCGGGGTGCGGTCGTCCAGCGCGCGCAGCCGGCGGCAGACGGCCAGGCCGTCCAGGACGGGCATCATCACGTCCAGTACGAGGACGTCCGGCTGCCAGCCGGCGACCTCGGAGAGGGCGGCCAGGCCGTCGGCGGCGCCCCGTACCGTATAGCCCTCCACGGCGAGGCCGTCCTCGACGGCGGCACGCACCTCCGGTTGGTCGTCGACGACGAGGATCTTGGGGGCTGGGGTGTTCCCGGGCGTGGGCGGCATGGACATAGGCTGCCAAACACCTCTCTTAGAAGCTTCTTAGGGCGTATCGCGAGCGTGGCGGCCATGCGCACACCACTCTCCGTCGTGATCGGTGCGGGCGGCACCGGCGGCCACATCTATCCGGGACTCGCTCTCGCCGACGCGCTGTGCCGGGCCGTGCCCGATGCGGTGATCTCCTTCGTCGGGACCGAACGCGGCCTGGAGACAGAGCTGATCCCCCGGGCCGGATACCGGCTGCACACCGTCGACATGATCCCCTTCGACCCCTCGCTCGGCGCCCGACGCTATCTGCTGCCGGCCGCACTGCTGCGCTCGGGTGCCCAGTGCCGGGCCCTCCTCAAGGAACAGAAAGCCCAGGTCGCTGTCGGCATGGGCGGCTACCCCAGCGCCCCGGTGATCGTCGGGGCCAAGATGGCCGGGCTGCCGAGCCTGGTCCATGAGTCCAACGCGGTGCCCGGCCGGGCCAACAAGTTCGCGGCCCGGCTCACCCCGCACATCGCCCTCGCCTTCGACCGCAGCCGCGCGCACCTGGCCGGCGGCGAGCGGGCTGAGACGGTGGGGATGCCCCTGGTGGGCCCGCTGGCCGAGCTGGACCGGGCGGGACTGCGGCCCACCGCCCGCCGGGCCCTGGGCATACCGGACGGCGCCCGGCTGCTGCTGGTCAACGGCGGGAGCCTGGGGGCGGCCCGGCTGACCGAGGCCGCGGTGGGCCTGGCCGGCCGCTACCGGACGCGCAGCGACCTGCGGCTGCTGATCAAGACCGGGCCCGCGGCCCTGGAGCAGACCCGGGCCCTCCTGGCGGCGAACGGCGGGGACGCGGTCGCCGAGGCCGTGCCGTACCTGGACCGGATGGATCTGGCGTACGCCGCCGCCGATCTCGTGGTGTGCCGGGCCGGTTCGGCGACGGTCGCGGAGCTGGCCACCATCGGGATGCCGGCCGTTCTCGTGCCGTATCCGCATGCGCCCGGCGACCACCAGACCCATAACGCCCGGGTGCTCTCGGACGCCGGGGCGGCGCTGCTGCTGCCCGATCCGCAGACCACGGCGGAGCGGTTGGACGCGCTGGTCACCCCGCTTCTCGACGATCCGGCCCGGCTCGCCGCGATGGGCGCGGCCGCCGACCCGGGCACCCATGCGCAGGCCGCCGGCCTGCTGGCCGACAAGGTGCTGGCGCTCGCCGGTCACCCGCAGGTCCACCACCACCCCACGATGAAGGAGTCAGCATGAACAGCAGCACGCAGCAGTGGACGGGCCGCCGGGTCCTGGTCACCGGGGCCGAGGGGTTCATCGGCTCGACCCTGGTCGACATGCTGGTGGAGGCCGGCGCCGAGGTGCGCGCGTTCGTCCACTACAAGCCCTACGCCGAAAAGGGAAATCTGGCGCGCTATCTGGTGCCGGGCGGCCCGGTCGAGATGGTCGCGGGCGATGTGCGGGACGCGGGCCGGGTGATGGACGCCGTCGAGGGCTGCGACACGGTCTTCCATCTGGCCGCGCTGATCGGGATTCCGTACAGCTACGACTCGCCCGGCGCGTATGTGCAGACGAACGTGGTCGGGACGGAGAACGTCGCGGAGGCCTGCCGTCGGCACGCGGTGCGGCGGCTGGTGCATACCTCCACCAGTGAGGTCTACGGGACCGCGCTGACCGCGCCGATCGGCGAGGAGCACCCGCTGCAGCCGCAGTCGCCGTACTCCGCCTCGAAGATCGGCGCGGACATGATGGCGCTGTCGCACCGGCACGCCTTCGAGCTGCCGGTGACGGTGGTGCGGCCGTTCAACACCTATGGCCCCCGGCAGTCCGCGCGCGCCGTGATCCCCACGATCCTGGCCCAACTCCATGCGGGCGCCCGGCAGATCAAGCTGGGCTCGCTCACCCCGACCCGCGACTTCACCTATGTCACCGACACCGCGGCCGGCTTCCTGGCGCTGGCCGACTGCGACCGGGCGCTGGGCGAGGTCGTCAACCTCGGCACCGGGCGGGAGATCGCCATCGGGGCGCTCGCCGAGGCGCTGATAGCGGCCTCCGGCCGACAGGCCGAGGTGGTGGTGGACCCCGCGCGGCTGCGGCCGGCCGGCAGTGAGGTCGAGCGGCTGCTGTCGGACAACTCCCGGGCGCGCGAGTGGGCTTCGTGGCGGCCGGAGGTCACGCTGGAGCAGGGGCTGAAGCAGACCTCGGAGTGGGTGGCACAGAACCTGCACCTGTTCGCCGCGGACCGCTACCAGGTCTGATCCGCCTGCCGGTTTTGACCTGCGCCGCGGTGGGGCACCTCGGTGCCGCGCCGCGGCCGTCCCCCGTCCGCCGGGCTCAGCCCCGGTCGTCCAGAGCGAAGAGCCCGGTGAGGAAGAGCGCCGTGAAGTCGCGTCCCCACGCGGCATCCACGGGCTCCCCGCTGACCAGGGTGCGGTGCACGATCGCCCCGGCGATCACATCGAAGATCAGGTCCATGTTGCGGCTGGCGGCCCGCTCGCCGTCCGCACCGGGGGTGTCCGGGGGAAGTTCGCCGCGGGCCTGGGCGCGTGAGCGGCCGAGCAGAACCAGCCGCTTCTGGCGGTCGACGATCGCCGAGCGGATCCGTTCGCGCAGCGCCTCGTCGGCGGTGGACTCCGCGACCACGGCCATCAGCGCCGTCTTGGTCTCCGGCCGCGCGAGCAGCGCCCCGAACTGCAGCACCACGCCCTCGATATCGGATTGCAAAGAGCCCCGGTCGGGGAGTTCGAGCTCGTCGAAGAGGACCGCCACGGCGTCCACGACGAGCTCGTTCTTGTTGGCCCAGCGGCGGTAGAGCGTCGTCTTGGCGACGCCGGCCCGGGCCGCCACATCGCTCATGGTCAGCCGCCCCCAGCCCAGATCGACGAGTGCGGTCCGGGTCGCGTGCAGGATCGCGAGATCGGTCTCGGCGCTGCGCGGGCGGCCCGTACGGCCCTTCCGGGAACTGGCGGAGTGGTGCATGCGGGCGACCATACCGGGCAGTACGGGAGATGCCGCCCGTGAGGCAGATCACCCCTCACGGGGCCGGACCCGGTGGTGATGCGGGGCCGACGGCGAGTTACGCTACGGGTCGTAGCGTAAGAGTGACAGCCACTGGCCATGGGTGGGGACCCATGGCCGCGCACGACGGTCCTCCTCGGGACCGCACAACGGTCCTCCTCGGGACCGCACAACGGCCCTCCTCGGGGCCACCACGGGCAGCGACCCCGGACGTACGCCGGCATTCCGGCGGGGCGTACGGACGGGTTGCGGTGCCCGGTGCCCGGTCCGGCGGCGGTACCGGACCGGCACTCCGCAGCTCCGCCGCACGACCGATCGCATCGCAGACCGCAGCGCTTTCCGGATCGCTTTCCGGAACAGCCCGCCCAGGGGGGAGGATGGACCCATGCAGCCACGCAATATGTCCATGAGTGGAGTCGTCGACCTCGCAGCGGTGAAGTCGGCGGGGGAAGCGAAGCAGAAGGCGGAGCAGGCACGTGCCGAGGCCGCCCGTACGGGCCAGGCACCCGCGAGCGGTGCCCGCCTGGTGTTCGATGTCGACGAGGCGGGGTTCCAGCAGGACGTCCTGCAGCGCTCGACCGAGGTCCCGGTCGTCATTGACTTCTGGGCCGAGTGGTGCGAGCCGTGCAAGCAGCTGGGACCGCTGCTGGAGCGCCTTGCGGGGGAGTACGCCGGCAAGTTCGTGCTGGCCAAGATCGACGTCGATGCCAACCAGATGCTGTTCCAGCAGTTCGGGGTGCAGGGCATCCCGGCGGTCTTCGCGGTCGTCGCGGGGCAGCCGATCCCGCTCTTCCAGGGCGCGGCCCCGGAGTCGCAGATCCGCCAGGTGCTCGACCAGCTGGTGCAGGCCGCCGAGCAGCAGTTCGGCATCGTGGGCGCGCCCGTCGACCCGCAGGCCGCGGGGGAGGCGGAGCAGGAGGCCGAGGCCCCGGCGCCGGCCGGTCCCTACGACGCACTGCTGGAGGCCGCGAACCAGGCGCTGGACTCCGGCGATCTGGGCGGTGCCGTCCAGGCGTACAAGAACGTGCTCAACGACGACCCGGCCAACCCGGAGGCCAAGCTCGGCCTGGCGCAGGCCGAACTCCTTCGCCGGGTGCAGGACCTCGACCCGCAGGCGGTGCGCAAGGAGGCCGCGGAGAACCCGGCCGATGTGCCGGCGCAGATCCGCGCCGCGGACCTGGACCTGGTCGGCGGGCATGTCGAGGACGCGTTCGGCCGGCTGGTCGACGCGGTGAAGCGGTCGGCGGGTGACGACCGGGAGGCCGCGCGACTGCGGCTGCTGGAGCTGTTCGAGGTCATCGGCGCCGAGGATCCGCGGGTGACGGCGGCGCGTACGGCGCTCGCCCGGGTGCTGTTCTGACCGCTGTCTTCGCAGTCGCCCGCTTCTGACCAGTACGACCTCCGCGAGTTGCCCGAACAAACGACACAGCGGCCACGTTTTACCAAAACTTGGTAATCGTGGCCGCTGTTACTTCAAGTAAGTCTGAGCGGCCCCCTTGCGGCACTGTGTCCGTAATTGCCCAATGTCCCCTCACCGTTAGTGGCGACGGTATGTGTCCACGTGATTTCGGTGGGTCGTGGCAGGGTTATCGGGCCGTTACCCGCAAGTAACGAGCCCCTTGTGCCGCGGCCCCGAATGGACCACGATCGGCCACGCTCGGTCCATTCCCGCAGCCCGGCATCCGGTCGGTGCCGCGGGGTACTTGGGTCCCCACCGAGTGGTCGGCGGCAGGTGCCGCCGGCGGTGGACAGGGGGGTCTCTGCCCCACCCGGCAGGGCCTGTCCAGGAGGTTGCGCGAGAGCGTGGCCAGTGGTTGTCGCTCGGGGGTGATCGCCGGTATTCGGAAACACGATGTGCCTCCGAGACAGGCGCTCTCCTTCCCGAGGACGTAGCACTTCTCCCATCCCAGGCACGGCTGTCCCAACGGGGGCGGACCGTACCGGAGATGTACGTCCGAGAAGGAGGAAAGTCATGGAGTCCCTGGCTCGTGGCGGGACCAGATGGAAGCGGTTCGCCGTCGTCATGGTGCCGAGCGTCGCGGCGACCGCCGCGATCGGTGTCGCCCTCTCGCAGGGTGCGCTCGCGGCATCGTTCAGCGTGTCCGGTCAGCAGTTCAAGGTCGCTACCGACCGGCTGGACGGCACCGGATTTGTGCAGTACGGAGCCATTGACGCCCAGAAGGGCGGCAAGCAGGTCCCGGTGGCGGTCTCGGGGTTCTCGAACGCCAAGATCAAGAACCTGTGCCAGTCGGTAGTCGTGCCGGTGCCGGTCTTCGGCGATGTGTCGATGAAGCTGTCGGCAGGTGGCGGTGACACGCCCGTCGAGGCGAAGAACCTCTACATCGACCTCGATCAGCTGTCCGCGGACGCGACCTTCAACAACATCGACATCGGTGTTGCTGCGGGCTCGACGACCAAGGGCCCGGGGATGCACAAGGGCGACAAGGCCGACCCGGGCTCGTTCGCCCAGCAGGCCGACTCGGCCACGCTGACCCACGTCAGGCAGCAGGCATGGGCCACGACGGCCGGAACGTTCAAGCTCAGCGGCCTGAAGATGAGCGTCGCCAAGGGCAAGAGCGAGTGCTACTGACGCACTGAGCGTGCGGGCGCGGGGCGAGCTGTGCGGCGTTCGCCGTTCCCCGTGCCCGTACGCCGGGTAGCGCCCAGTAGGACACCTCAGCACAGAACCACCGATTTGCCAGTCCCGAGGAGCTGTACGACATGAGCGCCGACACGCGACCACGGCTGATCGAGACCATCGGCCGGAAGCGGCTTTCGTTCCGGGAGTGGCGCGGACACCGCCCGTTCTGGGGCGGCATGCTGACTCTGCTGGCCGGCATCCCGATCATGTACATCCCTTACGCGAATCTCACGATCGGTTCCCTGACCGTCCGCATGGCGACCACCGCCGGCGCCGGCTCGCTGATCATCGGCGTACTGCTGGTCGTGCTCGGCCTGACCATGTGGTTCCAGCCCGCTTCGCGCGTCTTTGCGGGTGTGGCGGCGATCCTGCTCTCTCTTGTCTCCCTGGTCGTCTCGAACTTCGGTGCCTTCCTGATCGGCTTCCTCCTGGGGCTGATCGGCGGTGCGCTGGGAGTCTCCTGGGCGCCGGGCAAGGCCGAGCGGAGCGGGGGCGACGCCGAGGAGCCGGCCCGCAAGACGGTCGCCGGACCGGTGGTCGCCACGCACCCCGCGCCGGCCGCCGGTTCCGGGTTGGGCAATGGACTGGACGACCTGTCAGGAACGAGCCCGACCAACGGAACGAACGGGAGGCACCGTGCCGGGTGACGAGCTGCACGAGAGCGCAGCTGCCGGGGCGAGAACCGGGCCGAGGCACGCGGCGCCGAGGAAGCCGCTGCTGACTCGGCTCCACGTGCCCGCGGGCAAGGCGATAGCCATTGCCGCCATGCCGTCCGCCGTGCTCATGGGCATGGGGCTGACGCCCCAGATGGCGATAGCCAAGCCGGCGCCCAAGAGCCCCTTCAAGGACGGCCCGTGCGTCACCGCCCCGGACAAGGTGGATGACAAGGACGCGGCGTCCAAGGACGGTGCGGCGGACAAGAAGGACGACGCACAGGGCAAGGGCGACGCTCAGGGCAAGGACGGCACCAAGCCGTCCGGCGAGCCCTCCGCCTCGCCCTCGGCCGGCAAGGACGCCGGCAAGGCGACCGAGCCCGCGCCGTCCGGTTCCTCGAAGACCGATGAGCCTTCGGGCTCCGCGACCCCGTCGCCGTCGTCCTCCGAGGAGGAGAAGGACGACAAGGGGCTGCTGGGCGGCATCGGTGATGCGCTCGGCGGTCTCTTCGGGGACAAGTCGAAGGACTCCTCGGCTTCGCCGAGTCCTTCGGCCTCCGAGCCGGCCTCGCCGAGCCCTTCGCCGTCCGCGTCCAAGGACTCCGGCTCCGCCACCGACAAGGTCACCAAGCCGGTCACGGATACGGTCGACGGCCTCAAGGACGGCGCCGGCAAGGCCGGGGACGCCGTCAAGAACGGGTCGAAGACGGTCAACGACACCGTCCACGGCGCGGTGGGCACGGCGGACAACGCCCTGCCCGGCGGCGGCCTGGACGGCAAGGACGCCAGCGGCAAGAAGTCCTTCCCCTGCGTCGTCGAGAACAAGCAGAAGGGCAAGGCCGAGCAGACGCCCGCCACCCTGCCCGACGACCCCTGGCACCTGGAGTCCAGCGCGCTCACCCTGCGCGGCCTGAACTACGAGGGCGTCGTCAATGTCCAGACCCAGAACGGCCACACCAAGCAGGCCCTGAAGTTCACCGCCGACAGCGTCGACATCGGCGATCTGCACCAGATCGTCGACGACCCGACGTCCGGCAAGCACTACCACGTCCAGGGCGCACCGGGCTCGACGTCCACGATCCGCGGCGGCAAGGTGACGATGTACACCGAGCGGCTGCAGGGCAACCTCTTCGGTCTGATCCCGATCGTCTTCGACCCCGAGCACCCGCCGCCGATCAACGTCCCGTTCGCCTACTTCACCAAGGTGAAGATCGACCAGGCGGGCCAGTTCGGCGGCAACCTCCACATCCCGGGTCTGCACCAGTCGATCACGGACTGAGGATCACCGGCGCGGGCCGGGGATCACCGACCCTTACGGGAGCCGCAGAAAACGGCGGTGGGGCGGGCCCCGCCGGGGGGGGGCCCCCCCCCGGGGGGGGGGCGGGGGGGGGGGGGGGGGGCCCCCCCCCGGGGGGGGCCCCCCCCCCCGGGGGGGGGGGGCGGGCCCCCCGGGGGC